>NZ_JCBDGO010000001.1:0-728044 GCF_059834045.1 Vibrio sp. R12-SG2-ISO1
TGGTGATTTACTGTCAGCCACCTGCCGATTACTTACCCGCGCCAGAAGCGGCGCTCATCACGGGTATCACTCCGCAAACGGCGGTCAGTAAAGGGCTGCCAGAACCTGAATTTATCGCCCAGATTCACGCGCAATTGGCGACGCCCAATACCATAAGCTTGGGCTACAACAGCATTCGTTTTGATGATGAAGTGACGCGCTATACCTGTTATCGCAACTTCATTGACCCCTATGCATGGAGCTGGCAAAACGGCAACTCTCGCTGGGATCTATTGGATGTGCTACGCGCGTGTCATGCGTTGCGACCTAAAGGCATCGAGTGGCCAGAAAACGAAGAAGGCTTTATTAGCTTTAAGTTGGAACATTTATCGGTCGCTAATGGCATTGAACACGCCAACGCGCACGACGCGATGGCGGATGTGATTGCCACCATTGAGATGGCAAAAAAAATCAAAGCCGCACAGCCCAAATTGTTTGATTACTTTTTGTCGATGCGCCATAAACGCAAACTCAATGAGCTGATCGATATTGTCAATATGACCCCCTTGATGCACGTCTCCGGCATGTTAGGCCGAGAGTGCCAATACACCAGTTGGATGGTTCCAGTGGCGTGGCACCCGACCAACCAAAACGCAGTTATCATGGTCGACTTAGCCAAAGATCCTCAGCCACTGTTGGATCTTGATGTCGACGCACTCAACACGCGTTTGTACACCAAGCGAGACGACCTAGGGCCAGATGAACTGCCCGTGCCGGTCAAACTGGTACATCTCAATAAGTGCCCAATTCTCGCCCCTGCGAAAACCCTCACGGCGGACAATGCCGCTCATATTGGCATCGACCGCGAGCAGTGCTTACAAAACCTAGCCACGCTGCGCCAACACCCAGAAATCCGCGAAAAGTTGATTGGCTTGTACAGTATTGAAAGAGAGTACGCCGCGTCATCCGACGTGGATACTCAGTTGTATGACGGATTCTTTTCTCCAGCCGACAAAGCGGCCATGGAGATCATTCGCCAAACGGATCCGCAGCAACTCGCAGGTCTAGACATTGAATTCAGTGATCCACGCATCGCCCCGCTGCTATTTCGCTACCGCGCACGCCACTACCCATGGACATTGGATGAAAAAGAGCAGCAGCAGTGGGCGGCGCATTGCCGCGAGTACTTCGAAAGTCGCATTGAAGATTACATGATCAATCTGGAAAACTTAGTTCATGAACATGAAAGTGACGAAAAGAAAGTCGCTATCTTAAAATCGGTCTATCAATACGTTCAACAGTTGGTCTCTTAAGGCAACACCGCTCTTATGCCTCGTACTTTATTGCACTACTTCATCTCATTTGGCTTGATTTTTCTCTGCCTGATCGCCGGTCTTAATATTCAGCAATGGCTGGAGACCTCGATTCCCGGCAGCATCATCGGCATGCTTATTTTGTTCTCCTTGATGGCAAGCGGCTTGGTGCCCTCAAAGTGGGTCAAACCCGGTGCGACGCTGTTTATTCGCTATATGGTACTGCTGTTTGTGCCCATCAGTGTCGGCCTGATGAAGCACTTCGATCTGCTCTACCACAATGCGTGGCCAATTCTGGCAAGTGCGATTGGTGGCACAGCGATTGTCCTCGTCTCTCTGGGCTGGATGCTGGATCGCCTGCTTAAGCGAGGCGACCAATGATGTGGCTACTCGTAACTGTGGTGGTGTTTTTGAGTGCGCGTTGGGTGTGCAGCAGAGTCAACTCACCGTTAATGAACCCGCTGCTGGTCAGCCTAGCGGTTCTTATCCCGCTTCTGACTTGGCTGAGCGTTCCTTTTGAAACCTATTACGAAAGCAATCACTGGATCAATCTCCTGCTGCAGCCTGCGGTTGTGGCCTTGGCCTACCCACTGTATGAGCAGCTCCCCCAAATTCGGGCCAATTGGCGCATCATTATGTTGGCATGCGGCGTGGGTAGCGTCCTGTCAATGGCGACGGCCAGTCTGATTGCCGTTAGCCTAGACACCGACTTAACCTTGATCGCCAGTTTACTCGGCAAATCGGTAACCACGCCGATTGCGATGGAAGTCTCTAGCCATTTGGGCGGCGAACCCGCGATTGCAGCGATCTTAGTGCTGTTGGTCGGCTTGTTTGGGGCAATTTTCGCCTACCCTATCTACGGGCTGTTAAACATCACCCACCCAATTGCAAAGGGTCTGACCATGGGCACCGTCTCACATGCCCTTGGCACCGCGACCTGTGCGGAGAAAAACGCGCAAGATGCGGCGTTTAGCTCTCTGGCTCTGGTGGTATGTGGCGTGATCACCTCCATATTGGCACCGTCATTTTTCGCTCTGGCGCTCTGGTTATCGCACTAGCTGCGGCTAGGCAGTGCGCCAAAATTGTGTGACATCACTCATCTATCAGTAAATTTGCACTCGTTACAAGCGTAAGTGTGATTTTTATCACTGTATTGTTTGGTGCGTCGCATAGAATGATTGTCCAGTATCACAAGATGTCAACAACCTAGCTATGTTTTCCCTAGCATCGAGCTTGACTCTGAAATAACAATAAAGGATTCACTATGACCAGCCGCATAGAACAAGCCCTGACACAGCTCCCTAGCGACGTTGCCGATTACCTCAAACCCATCGTGCTGAGCGAGTCATTTGATGCCACCCTGTCAGCCGACCAATTTGAGCAGTTAAAAAACATCAGCGGTAAAAGCGATGCCGACACGCGAGTGATGCTCTTGCCTGTCGCGGCGGCGTTTTCCTACGCCCCCCTGTCTAAATTCTACGTCGGTGCGATTGTGCGCGGCTTAACCGGTCGCTTATATTTCGGCGCCAACGTTGAGATTGCCGGTGTGCAACTCGGTCAAACAGTGCACGCCGAACAATGTGCCATCAGCCACGCGTGGATGAAAGGCGAGCAAGGCATTTCTGACATCACCATCAACTACAGCCCTTGCGGCCACTGTCGTCAGTTTATGAATGAACTGTCGACGGCAAAAGAACTCACGGTTCAATTGCCTGAACGTGAAGGCAAGACTCTGCACGATTATCTGCCAGAAGCCTTTGGTCCTAGCGATCTCGGTATTGAGTCGGGTTTGATGTCTGAGGTCAATCACGGCTATCACAGTGAAGACGGTGACGAGTTGGTACAAGCGGCTCTAAAAGCGCTGAATATGAGCCACTCACCTTACACTCACAACCTGAGCGGTGTCGCACTCAAAACCACCGATGGGTCGACCTATCTCGGTGCGTACGCTGAAAACGCTGCGTTCAACCCTAGCTTACCACCGCTGCAAGTCGCGTTGATTCAATTGTTGATGGCCGGTAAATCCTTCAGCGAGATTGAATCTGCAGCCTTGGCAGAGATGGCCGAAGGTGGAATCAGCCACTTGGCCGACACGCAAGCGACCCTTGAAGTATTAGGACCAGATATTCCGCTGACCTATCTTGCGATCTAAGCTTTAACGCCGACACATTGTGCTCGATAAAAAAGCGCCTTTTATCCACATAACGTGAGTAAAAGGCGCTTTTTCTGTTTACGGTGACTATTTTGTCTGCGAAGACCTATTCTGCCTACAACGAAAAGTAGCGGCTCACTATCGAGGCATCAAACGTCAAAGAACGGCGTCGCATCCACTTCTAGCTGACTTGGCGCAATCGCTTTGGCAATCTTGACGCTGCTGCGCTTGAGATCGACAAAAGCCACATCGACATAATGCTTGTTCTTACGCGAGTAAAAACACTTCACTTCCGGTTTCAGCGGCTCAGATTCATTGGATGTCCAGACGATGCCCACTCGCCCATCACTGAGTTCGACCAACGCCCCCACTGGGTACATACCGATACAGTTGATGAACTTATACACCAATTCACGATCAAGGTGATTGGGCGTGAGGCTCAATAGAATTTTAAACGCCTCTGCCGAGCTCATTCCGCGCTTGTAGACGCGATCCGCAGTGAGGGCATCGTAGATATCCACAATGCAACTCATGCGACCATGCAGTGGAATTTCATCCCCTTTAAGGCCATTCGGGTAGCCGTTGCCGTCCAGTTTTTCGTGATGCATCAGACAGACATCACGGCTCACATCACTGAGCCCAGTCACGGACATGATCATATCTTTCGCAAACACTTGATGAAGCTTCATGTGCTCAAATTCTTCCGGTGTTAAGCGTGCCGGTTTGTGCAGCACCTTATCATCCACCTTCACTTTGCCCACATCATGAATAATGCCGCCGATCGCCATCTCTTTGAGCATCTCTCTTGGCAATTGCAGATGTTTACCAAAGGTCACCAATAAGGTGGCCACATTGACCGAATGCTCCAATAGATACTCGTCCTTGTTGCGCAGCGCTGAAACACATTGCAGCGCATCGGAGTCCACCAGCGCGGATTCAATCAAATCTTCCGCCCAATCATCGAACTCATCGACGTGCACAGTTTTGCCATCAAACGTATGGGTCAGAACTTTCTGTGCCAGTCCTTTCGCCTCACGAATGATATTGGCGGCTTTTTTCTGCATTGAGAAACGACTTTTCGGCTTGCGCTTCACCGCCTCGGTGCGAATCACCTCGGTCGCTGCAGGCGGCGCAATGTCATGGGAATCATCTTCTTGATCTTTGACCGGAGTAAAGACACAGCCTTTCGCGGACAGGCTTTCATCCACCCACGCGAACTTGATACCGTTGCCGATCAACTGCTTGACAGACTGATCAGACGGCACGCGCCCTGCGTTGGCGAGATTGACCTTTTTGTTGTCTTCCAGTGCGGTGACAAACATCCCAACGGTCAGTGTCTCTATTGGAATTTTGATGGAATTATTAGGATCGTATTGCATGCTTATTGATAGTTATATTTACAACATGTGACTTACAAAAGTATAACCTCGATTTATGAGCATTGCTCTACAAATACATGCAAGACTCCTAATATAAGTCACAAAATTGAGATAGACGCAAACGTTTGCCTTTTGAGATCTATCCTCGTATGATCAGCGCCAAATTCTACATCTCTAAAAGGTTGATTATGTTTGGTACAGCGACTCGTCAAAATGCAACGCGTGTTCTTCTCCTCGGCTCAGGTGAACTGGGTAAGGAAGTCGCCATTGAGTGTCAGAGACTGGGCTTAGAAGTCATCGCGTGTGACCGCTATGAAGATGCCCCTGCTATGCAAGTCGCGCATCGCAGTTACACACTAGACATGCTTGACGGCGACGCACTGCAAGCCATCATCGACAAAGAGCAACCTCACTATGTCGTGCCAGAAATTGAAGCGATCGCAACCGACAAGCTGGTCGAGCTTGAAGCGCGTGGTCTCAATGTCGTGCCGAGTGCGAAAGCCACACAGTTGACTATGAACCGCGAAGGCATTCGCCGCTTAGCCGCGGAAACGCTCTCTCTGACCACCTCTCCATACCGATTTGCCGACAACTATGACGAAT
This sequence comes from Vibrio sp. R12-SG2-ISO1, assembly GCF_059834045.1. Taxonomy (NCBI): domain Bacteria; kingdom Pseudomonadati; phylum Pseudomonadota; class Gammaproteobacteria; order Vibrionales; family Vibrionaceae; genus Vibrio; species Vibrio sp. R12-SG2-ISO1. The sequence goes on from NZ_JCBDGO010000001.1 coordinate 5,427, forward strand.
TCACCGCAGCGATTGAGGCGGTCGGTCTGCCATGCGTGTGCAAGCCTGTGATGAGTTCATCGGGTAAAGGACAAAGCGTCATTAAGACCGATGCAGACATCGAAAAAGCCTGGGCATACGCTCAAGATGGCGGCCGCACTGGCGCAGGCCGCGTGATTGTTGAAGGCTTTATTGATTTTGATTACGAAATCACCCTACTGACGGTACGCGCCGTTGACGGCGTTCATTTCTGCGCCCCAATTGGTCATCGCCAAGAAGATGGCGATTACCGTGAGTCTTGGCAGCCACAAGTCATGTCGGATAAGGCGTTAAAAACGGCGCAGCATGCGGCGCAAAGCGTTGTCGATGCATTAGGCGGCTACGGCATTTTTGGTGTCGAACTCTTTATCAAAGGCGACACGGTGATTTTTAATGAAGTTTCGCCGCGCCCACACGATACCGGCTTGGTCACTTTGATGTCACAAGACAGTTCAGAGTTCGCACTGCATGTCCGCGCGTTTACCGGCATGCCAATCAGCAGCATTACTCAATACGGCCCTGCCGCGTCTGCCGTCGTGTTAGGTCAAGGCACCTCACAAGACATCCGTTTTGAAGGCATGCAACAGGCACTCAGCGCGCCTCAAACTCAGCTGCGTTTATTCGGTAAACCTGATATCAACGGTCGCCGCCGTCTTGGCGTTGCGATTACACGCCGTGACGCCATTGAGCAAGCCATCGAGAGCGCTGTCGAAGCGGCCGGTAAGATCAAGGTGATTTACTGATAGGTTCACGCCTCCCTCTATTTAAGTAATAAAAAACTCTGGTCCGCAATGGCCAGAGTTTTTTATTTTCGCCGATTGTCAGCGTTCCGATCGTCGCCTTATGATGACGCCTGAATCAAATAGACCTCTTCGGCAAAGCGTGACAAACCGCGCTTCGCAATTTTTGGATGGCGCTCGTCGGCATCATCTCGATAGAGCTTAGTCACTTGATACCCCTCAAACAGGGCACGAACTTCCTGCTCGGCCACGCTAAATGGGGGGCCCGCCATCTCTGATTGAGGATAATCTAAGGTGACGAGTAAAATCCGCCCACCGGGTTTGAGTAACGACTGAATTCTTGCCACATAGTCGACACGCATCTCTTCAGGCAGCGCCACTAAGGCTGCGCGGTCATAGACCAAATCGACCGGTTTGACGGGCGCGGTAAAGATGTCTCCGGTGTAAATAGAGAGCTCATCGAATTGAAACAGCTCATGCTGACCATTGAGAGGAATCACCAACGGCGTATAAAAATGCTCAGCGAAAAAGGCGCGCACTGCTATGTTACTCAGCTCCACCCCTTGCACGTCACTGTGCTTGGTGGCAAGCCACACCAAATCTTCTGATTTACCACACAACGGCACAAATACGTTTTCATCTGCGCTGGGGTTGGTCGCTGGCCAGTATTGAATCAGCAATGGATTCACGTCTTCCAAGTGGAAACCAATCTCATTGGATGCCCATTTGGCATGCCAAAACTCAGGATCTTTCATTCTCTTTCTCTTTCGATGACTGACGTGCCATAGCCTAACGGAAAGTCAGCCTTCGTGGTAGGTGGGATAAGGCGTTCGGCGATGGAATCTGGTCATAATTGGTTACAACTTACGGATGAACTTAAGCAAAAACGCGCAATCCAACCAAGGTAAGCCAATGAAATTGAGACCAACGTCATAATTCAAAAGTTTATCGAATAGCAGACCTTGGAAAGGCCATTTCCATCCCAAGATCTTAATCAGACACGTAGCACTTAGCGGTTCCTTTTTCCTCCATTTTCTAAGCGACTACGATTCTAAGGAGAGTGAATGAGCGTATTCTTGCGTACCACTGCACTGATGCTGTTAATGCTCAGCCGCGCCCCGGCGTTTGCCGCCATCCCTATGGCCCCTGACCGAGATGAAGGACCCAGTACTAAGCAAAACCAAGTCAGTCCTAAAGCGTTTAAACACAACTTGAGCGGTTTGTACGGCATTAAATCAACCGACGCCTCACCCACTCAACCCTATTCAGATTTTGACGTGCTCTACAGCAAAGCGCACCAAGCGCAAGCGGAGCTCGAAACCTTATGTAAAAGTACCGCACTGTTAACCTCCACCGACGCTTACTTTGCTGGCGTAAAATCAAGCCAGCGAGCACAAGAGAAAATTGCCCATGAGCTCGACGGTCAAGTAGATCGCATCACCGACCTTGCTAGAGCCACCATAGTGGCGCACGATATTGATGGCTTGATGTCCGCCTATGAAGCATTAGCGCGCGAAACTACGGTAGTCAAAGTGAAGAACCGTTTTAAGAGCCCGCAAGCATCAGGCTATCGTGACTTGAATATTCTGGTTCAACTGCCCAAAACTCAACTGGTTGCCGAGGTGCAACTGCACCTCAAAGCCATTGCGGATGTCAAAAATGGTGCAGAGCACGATATTTATGAGCAGATTCAGCTGATTGAGCGTCAAGCCGCCGCAGAATCGCGCCCGCTTAATGACATTGAAATGGCCAAGGTCGATAAAATGCGCAAGCTCTCTAAAGCGCTGTATCAAGACGCTTGGCACCCCTACCTCACTACGCATCTTAGCGCTGCCTAATTAAGTTCAGCTCTCCTCATTAATGGGCAAACAAGGGGCAAGACCCTGTTTGCCTCACAACTTGCTCACTCCTGCTTGACGCATTCAGCCAATCGGTTACCCTTTTGTATAGTCAATAATGGATGGCGTGTCCCTCTGAAATCAGTGAGCTTATGAGTCAATCACCGTTATACCTGCAAATCAAACACTACATCGAACAACAGATCAGCTCGGGTCATTGGCCAGTTGGTCACCAAATCACCACCGAGCTTGAGTTAACCAAGCAGTTCAATGTCAGCCGTATGACGGTCAACAAAGCGATTCGCGATCTGGTTGCTGAGGGCAAACTTCAGCGCCGACCTCGATTGGGCACGTTTGTTTGTGCACCAGATGAGAAAGCGGAGTCACCGCTGCTTGATATTCGCAATATCGCAGAAGAGGTCGCGCAGCGAGGCAAAGCCTACTCCAGTAAAGTGATTAAGCAGGTCGAGTTATTGGCCGACGGCGTGATTGCGACCAAGCTGGGGGTGATGCTCGATACCAAGGTGTTTTACAGTGAAATCATTCACTTTGAGGACAACTCCCCCATTCAATACGAACTGCGCTGGGTCAACGAAGCGTACGCGCCCGACTATCTCTCGCAAGACTTCACCACCTTAACGCCCAACCAGTACCTTTCTCAGCACTGCCCGCTCAGTGCGATTGAACACACAGTGGAAGCGATCGTGGCAGATGATAAAGTCCGCAGCGCATTAAAGTTGGCGGCGAACGAGCCCTGTTTGCTGCTCAATCGCCGTACCTGGAGCCAAGATAAACTGGTCAGTACCGCGTTACTTTATCATCCCGGCACGCGTTACAAACTCAGCTCAAAAGTGACCTTCTGACCGTTTGAAATTGGTCTAGCGATCACATTTTCATAACATCACACTTGATCATTTGACTACTCAAGACTCATTATTTGTATATACATTTAAATCTAAGAGTCTATCGAATGTTCTCCTCTGAGCTACCCTACTACGACTTGGTGCTCTCCAATGCTCGGCTCGTCACCATGTGTGAGGGCGAGAGCGGCTATCAAGTCAGCGCGCCGACCAGTATCGGTATTGTGCAAGGTAAAATCGCCTTTGTCGGCGACATCCAACCGCAGCCCGAACGCTATGATTGCCAAGGCCAACTGGTGACGCCGGGGTTGATTGATTGCCATACTCATCTGATTCATGCCGGTAGCCGAGCGCACGAGTTTGAAATGCGATTGTGCGGCGCCAGTTATCAAACCATCGCGGAGCAAGGCGGCGGCATTCTCGCAACCGTGAAAGCCACTCGAGAGGCGAGCGAACAGACGCTCACTGAACTTGCGCTGCCTCGTTTGGATGGACTGCTACGCACCGGTGTCACGTCAGTGGAAATCAAATCCGGTTATGGCCTTACGCTCGCCGATGAGCTGAAAATGTTGCGCGCCGCCAAAGCACTTGAACAGCACCGTAAGGTGCGCGTGACGACCACCCTGCTTGCCGCCCATGCGGTGCCACCAGAATACCAAGGGCGCGCCGACGATTACGTTGACTATATTTGCCAAGCGATCATTCCTGCCGTGGCCGAAGAGCAGCTTGCCACTAGTGTGGATGTCTTCTGTGAATCCATCGGCTTTTCACTGGCGCAAACCGAGCGTGTCTTCCAATGTGCGACCGCGCATGGGCTCGCGATTAAAGGGCATACTGAGCAACTGTCGAACCTTGGCGGCAGTGCGTTAACGGCCAAGTACTCTGGGCTCTCAGCGGATCATATCGAGTACATGGATGAGACCGGCGTGAATGCGCTTGCTCAATCAGGCACTGTTGCCACCTTGCTACCCGGCGCGTTTTACTTTTTAAAAGAGACACAGCACCCACCGATAGACTCCTTGCGCCAAGCCGGCGTCCCTATGGCGCTCGCGACAGACTTCAACCCCGGCACCTCGCCGTTTGCCGACTTAACCATGATGATGAACATGGCGTGCACCTTATTTGGCTTAACGCCACAAGAAGCGCTGCGCGGTGTCACCTGCCACGCCGCGAAAGCGCTGGGCTATTCACCGACCCGCGGGCAGATCGCACCAGGCTTTGACGCTGATCTTGCGATTTGGGACATCGCCCACCCAGCAGATCTTAGCTACCAGCAAGGCATGCCGCGTTTAACCGCACGTGTTGTATTGGGAGAGCTCAATCATGCCTAATCAACCTCAATCATCTTTTCACTGGCAAGGGCGAGATGACAAAGAAGATGGCGCACTGGGCCAGCGCGTCCATCATGTCGTCACCTCTACCACTAGCGACGCACTCAGTGAGCACACTCAAGATGCCATTGCCCTATTGGGTTTTGCCTGTGATGAAGGCGTGGCACGTAACAAAGGACGAGTCGGCGCCGCCGGTGGGCCAGATGCGATTCGCCAAGCATTGGCAAACCTCGCGTGGCATGAATCGACCCCTTGGCTGGACTTAGGGAATGTCACCTGCACCCAAGGTCAGCTTGAGTCGGCGCAGCATGAGTGCGCGCAGCACATTTCACTCGCACTCGAGCACAGCAAAGTGATCACCTTAGGTGGCGGGCATGAAGTGGCGTGGGCCTCTTTTCAGGGGTTAGCGAGCTTTCTTCAGCACCACTTGGATAAAACATCGCCTGCAACCACAACTCAAGGCGGAGCTCAACAGCAGCAGATCGCACCGAAGATAGGCATCATCAATTTTGATGCCCATTTTGATTTACGCACCTTTGATACCCAAGACACGCAACCGAGCTCAGGCACGCCGTTTCATCAAATTGCTCGTTACTGCCAAGCGCATCAATGGCCCTTTCAGTACGCGTGCATTGGTGTAAGCCGCGCGAGCAATACCGCCGCGCTGTTTCAACGTGCGGATGAACTGGGCGTCTTGTACATCGAAGACACCGAGCTCGCGCCCTACTCACTCAAAACCCCACTCGAGCAGTTGCGCCAATTTATCGAGCAGTGCGATTACCTCTATCTCACTATCGATCTGGATGTCTTTCCTGCCGCCACAGTACCGGGCGTGAGCGCACCTGCCGCTCGGGGCGTGAGCCTTGATACCTTATCGCCACTTTTACAGCTCTGTCTTGCTCAGCCTGAAAAGCTGCGTCTAGCCGACATTGCCGAATACAACCCTAGATTTGACATCGACCAGCAAACGGCGCGATTCGCTGCCCGCTTATGCTGGGACATAGCTAAGGCCATGGTGAACACACCAAGCCAGACTAAACAACCGAACAAGGAGTTCCCCCAATGAGTCAACCGACCAAGCACCACAACCCGCGCCTCGATACGGCGCGTACCATTCGCGCACCACATGGCACAACCTTGCGCGCGAAGTCTTGGCTTACCGAAGCGCCACTGCGTATGTTGATGAACAATCTAGACCCCGATGTGGCCGAGCACCCACACGCGCTCGTCGTGTATGGCGGTATTGGACGCGCGGCGCGCGATTGGGCGTGTTATGACAAAATCCTCGAGGTGCTGGAGCGCCTTGAAGACGACCAAACCCTAGTGGTGCAATCGGGCAAGCCTGTTGGTGTTTTCCCCACTCATAAAAATGCGCCACGCGTACTGATCGCTAACTCGAATCTCGTTCCCCATTGGGCCAACTGGGAACACTTTAATGAGCTCGATAAGCAAGGGCTGATGATGTACGGTCAAATGACGGCGGGCAGTTGGATCTACATCGGCTCGCAAGGGATCGTCCAAGGCACCTATGAAACCTTTGTCGCGGTAGCCAAACAACACTTCTCTGGTGATGCCAGTGGCCGTTGGGTGCTTACCGGTGGTTTAGGCGGCATGGGTGGCGCTCAGCCGTTAGCCGCGACGATGGCGGGTTTTTCGATGATCGCCGTTGAATGTGATGAGTCGCGAATCGATTACCGTCTGCGTACTGGCTATGTTGATAAAAAAGCGACCTCGCTCGATGAAGCACTAGCAATGATTGCAGACGCTACCACGCCGATTTCTGTTGGCTTACTGGGCAACGCCGCCGATATTTTCCCTCAGTTGGTTGAGCGCGGCATTACACCCGATGTCGTCACCGATCAAACCTCGGCGCACGATCCTCTAAATGGCTACTTGCCATCAGGATGGACGATGGCACACGCTGCGACAATGCGCTCACAAGATGAAGCCGCCGTGGTGAAAGCGGCCAAGCAATCCATGGCGCGCCAAGTGCAAGCGATGCTCGATTTGCAATCGCGCGGCGCCGCTACCCTAGATTACGGCAACAACATCCGCCAAATGGCGCTTGAAGAGGGTGTCGAAAATGCGTTTGATTTCCCTGGTTTTGTCCCTGCCTATATTCGCCCACTGTTCTGCGAAGGGATTGGGCCGTTTCGCTGGGCGGCGCTCTCTGGCGATCCGGAAGATATCTACAAAACCGACCAGAAAGTGAAAGAGCTGATCCCCGATAACCCACATCTGCACCATTGGCTCGATATGGCGCGCGAGCGCATTCAATTCCAAGGTTTACCGGCACGAATTTGTTGGGTGGGCCTTAAAGATCGCGAACGTCTTGGCCAAGCATTCAATGAAATGGTCAAAAACGGCGAACTCAAAGCGCCAATTGTGATTGGCCGCGATCACCTTGATTCTGGCTCGGTTGCCAGCCCGAACCGTGAAACAGAAGGCATGATGGATGGTTCTGACGCGGTCTCAGATTGGCCCCTATTGAATGCACTGCTCAATACCGCAGGCGGCGCCACTTGGGTGTCGCTGCATCATGGCGGCGGTGTCGGTATGGGCTTTTCACAACACTCGGGTATGGTCATTTGCTGTGATGGCAGCCACGATGCCAGTGAGCGAGTTGCACGTGTCCTGCACAATGACCCTGCAACAGGGGTGATGCGCCATGCGGATGCAGGCTACGATATCGCGAAAAAATGCGCCGCAGAGCAAGGATTAGATCTTCCTATGCTCAATGAAGAACTGAAAAAGCTAAAATAACCCGCGCAAGAGAAGGAATATGAACATGCTCAACTTACTGTTAAAGCCGGGACAGCTCAGCTTACATCAATTGCGCCACATCAGTCGCAGCCCAGTTAACCTTTCACTGGACGACAGCGCCATCCCTGCCATTGAAGAGAGTACGCAGGTGGTGGAACAGGTGATCGCGGAAAATCGCACCGTCTATGGTATCAACACCGGTTTTGGCTTAATGGCCAACACGCGTATTGCGCCTGAAGACTTAGAAACCTTGCAAAAGAGCATTGTACTGTCACACGCTGCCGGCATAGGCGAGCTGATGGCAGATGAAACCGTACGCTTGATGATGGTGCTCAAAATCAATAGCTTAGCCCGTGGCTATTCAGGGATTCGCCTAAGTGTCATCCAAGCGCTTATCGAGCTGGTCAACGCGCAAGTCTACCCTTGCGTGCCGCAAAAAGGCTCCGTTGGCGCCTCGGGTGATTTAGCGCCGCTGGCTCACATGAGCACCGTGTTGCTTGGTGAAGGACAAGCGCGTCACAACGGAAAGATCATTTCGGGTCTTGAAGCCCTAACGATTGCGGGTCTAAAACCGATCACCTTAGCGCCAAAAGAGGGCCTTGCTCTGCTCAACGGCACACAAGCCTCCACCGCCTTTGCGTTAGAAGGTCTGTTTGCGGCTGAAGATCTGTTTGCTTCAGCAACCGTGTGCGGCGCGATGTCAGTGGAAGCAGCGCTTGGCAGTCGTCGTCCGTTTGATCCGCGCATTCATCGTGTGCGGGGTCATCGCGGACAGATGGACGCCGCTGCTGCGTATCGTCACCTGCTTGATAACAGCAGTGAAATCGGTGAATCGCACAACGGCTGTGAAAAGGTGCAAGACCCCTACTCCCTGCGCTGCCAGCCTCAGGTCATGGGCGCGTGTTTACAGCAGATTCGTAACGCGGCCGATGTGTTGCAGGTAGAGGCCAACTCCGTCTCAGACAACCCCTTGGTGTTTGCCGACGACGGCGACATCATCTCAGGCGGTAACTTTCACGCCGAGCCGGTGGCGATGGCTGCAGATAACTTAGCGCTCGCTATTGCCGAAATTGGCAGCCTTTCAGAGCGTCGTATGGCGCTACTTATTGACAGCGCGCTCAGCAAACTACCACCATTTTTGGTCGACAACGGCGGCGTGAACTCGGGCTTTATGATTGCTCAAGTCACCGCTGCGGCACTGGCAAGCGAAAACAAAACCTTGGCTCACCCTGCCTCGGTGGACAGCTTGCCAACCTCAGCGAACCAGGAAGATCACGTGTCGATGGCGACATTTGCTGGCCGTCGCCTCAAAGACATGGGCGAAAATACCCGCGGTATCTTAGCCGTTGAGTACCTATCTGCCGCGCAAGGGATCGATTTTCGTTCCCCTCTTTCCTCTTCACCACGTATTGAAGAGGCCAAGCACATCTTGCGCGAGAAAGTCAGCTTCTACGACAAAGATCGTTACTTCGCCCCTGATATTGAAAAAGCCAATAGCTTGCTCAAAATGGCCGTTCATAACCATCTGATGCCACAAGAGATCCTGCCGAGTCTCTAACCCTCTACACTCAAACATAATGCCTAGAACGCCACCTGCGTTCTAGGCCCATCTCAAAACGAGTCATGGTTTGGTGAAAATTCAACTGGATCGACCATTGAAATCAAATCGTCATATATAATCACGGCAGTTTTGGCTAAGTAGCGTACATTATGTTTTTAACTCCTTATTTTTCTAGCAACGACAAGCAATTCCAATTCACTCGCCTTCAGGCCAGTCATTTCGCCAAAAAAGTGGCCGGTGACTACAACCCTATTCACGATGAAGACAACAAGCGCTTCTGTGTACCCGGTGATCTATTGTTTGCTGTGCTGCTACAAAAAGAGGGCGTCAGCCAGAAGATGCGTTTTGACTTCTCAGGTATGGTGAATGATGGCATTGCCCTGCACATTGAGAACAAATGCAGCAAAGAAGCCGCTGTGGTTGATGCCAACGGTAAAGAGTACTTGCACATGAACCGTGAAGGCGCAGTGAGCCACGATCCTGCGTTCATCGAGCACGTTGTGACCAACTACGTACAGTTCTCCGGCATGAACTTCCCTCACATCATGGTGCCTCTGATGGAAGAGCAGCAGATGATGATCAACTGCCAGCGTCCTTTGGTGATTTACGAGAGCATGGAAGTGGAATTTACCCGCCTAGATCTGACCCACCCAGAAGTCAGCTTTGCCGGTGCCACCTTTGATGTGGAAGGTAAACGCGGCGTTGTTACACTCAACTTTGATTTTAAAGAAGATGGCGAAATTGTCGGCAAAGGTGTCAAGCGCATGGTTGCCAGCGGCCTGAAGCCATACAACCAAGCCGACATCGATGATTTGGTGAATCGCTTCAACGAGCGTAAGGAAGCGTTTCTTGCTCAGTTTAGTGTTGCTGCGTGATTAGCTAGACTCACTACATAGCGATTGATAGAACAACGCCTCACACAAGTGAGGCGTTGTTTTTTATATGTGTGATGATAGTTATTTTCTATATGGATTTAATCTAACACACTTTTGGACAATTCTGTGTTATATGTATTGCTAAATTAGTCATCCTTGAATAACTTTTTGTATACCGAAATCTCAAAACCACCAGTCCGCGGTGGTCTATTTGCGTGGGATTAAACAGTGATGTGCATCACTTTTGCTAAATGGGTGACTATTTACGCAACATAAATGGTAGCTTATTGACCCAGTGAATTATCCACCGAATTAAATCTCATCAATTCTCTTAAAGTGTCTTTTAGCCAAACCAGTTTAGGATTGTATGCATTACGTTTATGCCAAATCATAGTAAACGGGATCACCAGTTGCTTGAGGTGCTCAGGCTCTAGAGGGATAGGTAAAGAGACAAGGTTTGGGTGTAAATGCTCAATATACTTCTGACAATATTGTGGAGCAGTAGTTATTAACTGATGGTCTGGCTGCGCTGTCATGTAGAGAGCTTGTTCAAAACTTGATAGCGTTAAACCGATAGAGCGTGTCGCACCTATCTCGATCAAGACGTCATCAAGTGCCCATGTGTCGCTTTTCTCCCATACTATATTGATATGCGAATATTTGAGGAATGTACTTAAGTTCCAGTCTTCACTCAGTGCTGGGTGATCGTTACGCAAAAAAACTTTTGGGTTGTCATGAAACAGCACTTCAAAATCAATTGAGTATGGAAGCAAGTCTAGCGACTCTCTTGATCTTGGATGAGTCTCTCGTCCAGTAAACGCAATGTCAGCCTCACCACTGACCAAAGCTTCAATAGAATCATAATCCCAGTTGCTTGTTTTAACAGTAGCATTAGGGTAATACCGATGCACTTTGGTCAGTAGTTGATTGAGAAAGGTCAGCAGTAATGGAGACTCGACATGCAAATCAAAATGAACATTATTAGGAACGGGTTGACTTCGTTTTTCTAACAATTGATTGCTCATTTGCAGCCAATCAGACAGATCTTGCGACATATTTTCTACAAGTGGTGTTGGAAGAAGACCAGAAGGCGTTTTAACAAACAACTCGTCATCAAACCAACCTCTGAGTTTATTAAGTGATTTACTCACAGTCGATGGAGTTACGTTGAGCTTTTTGGCTGCCATAGTGACACTACGCTCCTGAACTAAAATCTGCAACGTAAACAATAGGTTAAGATCAAGGCTTGAGAGTGATTTTTTCATTGTTAGAGTAAGTTGTATTGAACCTCTCTAATAGTAATAGAACCATACTGATAGCACTACCTACAATCAAAATAACTATAAGAATATTAAAAGCACTCACATTTAAGGCTCCCATTAGCCATATATAAGCAGCAGAGAACGTAACGTGACTGATACAGAGCAATGAACTCGCTACCGCAGCTCGTTTACGAAAAGGGGCTAACGCTTGACTCATTAATATTCCAAAACCTAAAGAGAAAGCAACACAAAGGAAGGCAAAAGAGGCAATATAATACTTGGTATCTAGCTGTAACTGTGCAGAGCACACAAGCCCAAATGCTGAGAGCAAGAATAAAAGCTGCCCTATAAAGGTTAAGTGTTTTTGACTCAAATAGTTTAAAGCTAGCGGTGTAGCGAATGACGTAATCATACTAGAGCAAGCCGTGAAAGCCATAATCGATGCGTATGCTTCACGGTCAAGCTCAAGCGTTCCCATAATCACCATGGGTGACACATTCACAAAACTTAGAATGATCGTTACGCCCAATGAAGTGACGAGTAAACGCTTAATAAAATATGGGTTCACGAAACTTTCTGAATCGTTATATTTGCTATCAGATATAGCGGGTTTATCTAAGGTTTCTTTCAATACGAAGATAGCCATGACACAAACAAAACAACCAATACCAGCCATTACAGTAAATAAAGTACGCCAAGGGCTATAGAGCATGATCATATGTCCAACAACAGGGGCAATAACGGGAATAACGCAAATTATGCCATTCAGCATGGACAGCACTTTGGCTCTGACCTCATCATTGAGAGCATCACGCAAAATAGCAAATGCTGCCACATAGCAAGCACCAGCTCCAATTCCTTGAAATAATCTAGCCACTAAAAATGAGTTTATGTACTCAGTATTACCAGCTAACAAAGAGGCTATGATAAAAATCACACTACCGACAATAGCGACAGGCTTTCGACCAAACCTATCTGCTATCTTACCCGCAATAAACATAGTGCTCGCCATTCCACCCAGATAAACAGAGAAAGCAGTATGTAATTGCGATTCAGTGGCATTAAGATCCGTAGCAATTTGAGGGAGACCGACAAGGTAAAGGTCTATAGCTGTTGGATATAGCAGTACAAAGCTGAAACTGCACAGTAAAAAACGGATCATATAACCTCCAAATAATATCAACGACATTAGTTTAAGGTTTGACTGTGGTGAATGACGAGTGAACTAGGCGACAACGGGTATGTCGCAAATGGAAATTTCCGTTGTCCACATGTTCCATTGTGATGGGACTATGGTAAGCAGTAGTATTTGTGTCACATTGTACGCACACACCAGAGAGGGCATCATGTCAATCGAGTGGGATATAGGATCATTAGATGAAGTCATTTACGTTCAAAATCAGGTTCCTGAGTTTGAAAGAACCTCAACCAGAGAAGAGCTTGAACAACGTATAAACGATAAGCCCTCATTAGTGTTGATAGCGAAATCAAGAGGTGAAATTGTTGGTTATCAAGTTGGTTATCAAATTGATTCTCGGGAGTTCTATATATGGCTAAGTGGCGTTATTCCAGCATATAGAAGGATGGGTGTAGCAACAACGCTTAGAAAAGCTCAAGAAAACTGGTGTTCGGGAAAAGGCTATACAGCGGTCAGCGTTAAGTCAATGAATCGATATTCGTCCATGCTAAAGATGCTTATTTCAAGTGGTTACAAGATCTCAGGTTATGAGGATAAAGGGTGTTCTGACGAGAGTAAAATTCACTTTTTCAAAGACATAACTTAGGGCTGACAAATGGAATATAGTGCTATTTCTTTACTATCAAAGGCTCAGATAGTTTAGATAGAGCACTAGCTATCTATGCTGAACGAGATCAGGCTTATTTACTCCTGATCTTGAGATGTTGTGCAGCACAAATACACATAAATATTCACAACAGAAATACTCTATAAATTGTCGATAGCTACACTTTTGACTGCACTCAAGAACCGCAGCCATGAGGAAAAATAAGTCAAATGGCGCTTTGGCAAATTGAGTACTTAAACGGTCACAACTCACAATGGGGCATTTCCGAGCCATCCACCAAACACTTCTAATACCACGAGATATTAACGCCACAATCACCTTACAACTAAATCCACCGGCGCACGCTCTGCTTGTAATCAATAAACGCTTGGCCAAAACGTTGCTCTAAGGCGCGCTCTTCGGGTTCGATTTGGAAACGATTCATGTAGAGGACAAAGCCGAATGATAGCAGGATGGAGAGCAAGTTTTGTTGCCAGTAGGCAAAGCCGAACAGCAGAAGGAATAAGCCTAAGTACATCGGGTTGCGCGTGATGCTGTAAATGCCCTTCACGACCATTTGTGATGTTTCGTGGGGCTTTTGTGGGTGAACCGTAGTTTTGGCGCGTTTGAAGGCGATGATGCCTGTGATCCCCACGTAGCCAGCGCAAACAAAACAGATCGCAAACACGGTAAAGCCAAACGGCAGTGGAAAGCGCAACGTTGGGAAGAGCTGAGCGACTTTAGCAATCACAACAAACATCGCGATAAATACCACGACGGGAGGGATCTTAAGTTCGAGCTTTTGCATCTTGGTTCTCCACTGCTTTGTTTTGGGGAGTGTTATTACCCGCCAATATGATAAAAATAGCCCAGATGCGTGTTCTGGGCTATTGATAGCGTGACCTAGGGTGAGATCAGTTTATACGATTTGCAACAGCGCCTGTAACGGGTGCTGAGTCACCTGTGATTCAAAGCGTTTGACCTGACTGCGGCATGAGTAGCCGGTGATCAAACAGCGCTCTTTAGGCAATGCGTCTAAGTTGGGCTTCCAGCTCAGTTGATAAATGTCTTTCGACATGGTGAGCTTATCGACCTCGTGACCAAACGTCCCCGCCATACCACAGCAGCCCACTGGCACGGTATTTAGCTTGGCGCCGAAATGAGTAAAGATGGCGCCCCACTCTTTCTCAGCGTTTGGCATCTTGGTTTTCTCGGTGCAGTGCGCAAACAGATACCACGGTTCGTCATTATTGGCTGAATCACGGGTTGAGTTGTTTACCTCAAACTCTGACAATTTCGGATAGAGCCACTCATGCACGGTCAACACCTCAAAATCGCCGCGCGCCTCACCAAGTACCTCTTTATATTCGTCGCGGTAACAAAGAACCAACGCAGGATCGACGCCGACTAAAGGTACGCCGACATCAGCCACTTGCTCTAAGAAGGCGGCGGTGTTTTTCGCGCTTGAGGCAAACTGCTTCAAAAAGCCTTTGATATGCTGCGCTTTGCCGTTGGGCTTAAACGGCAGCAAAATTGGCGTTTTACCGAGCTTTTGTACCAACTTGGCAAAATCTTCCACAACTTGCGCGTCGTAGTAACTGGTGAATGGGTCTTGCACGATCACGACGTGATTTTGCTTGTCATCCGCAGAGAGCGCTGCAAGTTCTTGAAGATTAAACGGCTTAAGCGCGGATAAGCGCGATTTCAGCGTCGGTGTTGAGAGCAAAGGCGCATCCACATAACCGACGGTGGCTGCCGTCATCTCTTGTACCCACTTTTGGCTAAGTACGCCGTTGACCAACTTAGGCGCTTTTGCCATCAAAGGCAGCATGGTTTCAATGTTCGCCACCAGATAATCTTTCGCTGGACGCTGATAACGTGAGTAGTAGATGTTCAAAAAGCGCGAGCGGAAGCTCGGCACATCGACTTTAATCGGACACTGGCTCGCACACGCTTTACAGGCCAAACAGCCACTCATCGCCTCAAACACCTCGTGAGAGAAATCGTATTCGTGACGCTTGTTGAGTGTATTGCGGACACGGTCGATCATGGTCTTGATGCTTGGCGTGCGCTCTAGCGTCTGCTTTTCCAGGTCGAGCACATCAATGTTTTGCTCACTTAACTGGCGCAACCACTCTCGCACTATCCCTGCACGTCCTTTTGGCGAGTGACGGCGATCGGCAGTGACCTTCATCGACGGGCACATTGGCGAAGCGGTGTCATAGTTAAAACAGAGACCGTTGCCGTTACACTCCATTGCTTGCTTAAAGCTATCTCGCACTTGTACATCGATTTGGCGATCATAGTAGCCGCGTTTGGTATCGGTCACTTTAACCAAAGACTCTTGGCTATCGAGCGGAGTACAAATTTTGCCAGGGTTCATTTTGTTGTGTGGGTCAAAGGCGGCTTTAACACGGCGCAGCTCAGTAAAGAGCTCTTGACCGAAGAACTCCGGACCGTATTCAGAGCGGAAGCCTTTACCATGCTCGCCCCACATAAGACCGCCGTATTTGGCCACAAGCTTCACCACCTCATCGGAGATCTGGTGCATCAGCGCTTCTTGTTTCGGATCGCACAAGTCTAACGCAGGACGCACATGCAGTACCCCCGCATCCACGTGGCCAAACATGCCGTAATTCAGCTGCTTGTCATCCAGCAGTTGGCGAAACTCTGAGATAAAATCGGCCAAGTTTTCTGGTGGCACACACGTATCTTCGGCAAACGCGACCGGCTTTGCGCGTCCTTTCGCCGCGCCGAGCAAACCCACCGCTTTTTTACGCATATTGTAAATACGGCCAATACTCGCCAAATCATCGCACACTTGGTAGCCAATGATCCCGGCTTCACCCGCCGCGAGCATCTCTTCTAGACGGGCGGTTAAGTCACTCACTTGTTGTGCGACTTCCTGCTCATCTTGCCCGGCGAACTCCACCATGTTGATGCCCTGCATCTCTTTGCCCGGCACATCAGCTAACAGATCGCTGACGGTATGCCAAACAATGTCTTCTTTGGCTAAGTTGAGCACTTTAGAGTCCACCGTCTCAACGGAGAGCGCTTTGGCTTCCACCATAAACGGCGCATTGCGCAAGGCGGAATCAAACGTGTCGTATTTTACGTTAACTAGGGTACGCGCTTTAGGAGTTGGCGTGAGATTGAGTTTGGCTTCGGTGATGAAAGCGAGCGAGCCTTCTGCGCCGCACAGCACACGGGTAATATCGAAGGTATCGTTTGCTTCATCAAACGCATTTTTTAAATCGTAACCCGTTAAGAAGCGGTTAAGCGGCGGGAATTTAGCGTTAATCTGCGCGCGTTTGTCGCGGCACACTTGCTCAGTGACCGTTAGCGCTTGATGCGCATACTCGCCCTCTTTCGGTAGCCCATGAGATAAGTCCGACTCAAGAATCGACCCATCGGCAAACACCGCTTGCAATGACAGGACATGATCAGAGGTTTTACCGTATTTGAGTGACCCCTGCCCGGAGGCATCGGTATTGATCATGCCACCCAAGGTTGCGCGGTTACTGGTGGAAAGATCTGGCGAGAAGAAGTAGCCGTATGGGCGCACCGCATCATTGAGCTGATCTTTAATCACGCCGGTTTGCACTCGCACCCACCCCTCTTCTGAGTTGATTTCGAGAATCTTATTCATGTAGCGCGACAAATCGACCACGATGCCTTTCGTCAGCGATTGACCATTAGTTCCGGTACCGCCACCACGCGGTGAAAAGGTGACACGTTCATAGGCGGCTTTGCTGCCGAGTTGACCAATCAGCGCGACATCTTGCGTCGATTTCGGGTGGATAACGGCTTGCGGTAGTTGCTGATAGACGCTGTTGTCTGTGGCGACAGCGAGGCGACTTGAGTATTGGCTTTCGATATCGCCACTGAAGCCGGCGAGTTTTAATTCATCAAGAAAACCGAGGACGACGGGATCGACATCTGGTTGAGAGTGTAATCTTGGTAACATTTGCTTCCTGCCCCTACTGCGCTGATCCTATCAGCATTGGGTTCGATACATTCGGGTTATAATTTGAGTTAGGTCACTTTACAACATTTAAAAGGGTGATCAAAACAGAAATGCAGTGTCAAATTGGAACTTCTCGCAATTCTTTCCCACACTTAGAAATCATGGACTTGATTTAAAGTGCTTTTATGAGCGATTCATCAATGAAGAAAAACAAAATCATCACGACAGAAGACATTCTCCTTAAGTTATGCCAGTCCGTTTCTGGCGTTATGACCTCTGCGACCAGCTCTCAAATTACCTACTCTGCGATGGTGCAGAAAATCACCAAGACCAGCCTAAAACCGGACTTCGGTTGTTTTGTCCTCTTTGATGGTGGTTTTTCGGGGTTGGTGGTGATCAACTTTACGGCCAAAGCCGCGCTTGAGGTATACACCAACTACATGCGCAATATGGGGATGCCGGAAGAAGAGCTCGCCGTCACTCACACCTCCGACGAAGTGGCCGATGTACTGGGTGAGCTGATGAACCAGCTCGTCGGTGCGTTCACCAACCAAGTGCGCAAAGATCTGCAAACCCACATCACACAGAACCAGCCTAAAATGCTGTCACTCAACAAACAGGTGATTCTGTCGGTCGATACCAACCTTGATCGCCCTCAAGCGCGACGTGTGACCTTCTCGACCGAGAAAGGCAACATCTTCTACTTAGAGTTGGCGATGGATAAGACTGAGTTTATTCAGCTCGAAGAATTTGAAAGCCACGACGAAGATGAAACGCCAGACAGCATCCTAGAGAAAGCGCGCCAAGAGATGCAGGACAAAGAGAAAAAATCGGCCGATAAAAATGACGATGCCGATGACATCTTCGCCGAACTAGGTATCTAAATCCGCCAACTTTTCAGCCCAGCGGTTTTTACCCCCTTCAAACGCCATCGACTTTTCGGTGGCGTTTTCCTACATCACCATTTCCGTTTTATGACAGAACACGTTAAAATAGCCGACTTTGTTAAATTAGTTACCCCTTAGCTGTCGATGGATAAACAAAAAGCCCTCAAAAAAATAGCGAAGTGTCTGGAGCTCGGAAACTCAGCCAACGTTAACGAAGCCGCCAATGCCATCAAGATGGCACATCGCTTGATGCTCAAATATGGTCTAGACAAAGACGATATCGAGTTCATCAAGATGGGCAAAACCCAATCGACACACTTACTCCCTGCCAACGTCAGCTCAAATCTGCTGCGCATCATCCGTGGTATCAACACCAAATTCGGCGTTGAGGCAGTGCTGTTGAACCATAAGGGTTTAAAACGCGTGGAGTTTATTGGCGAAGCGGATCGCGCCATCTTCGCCGCGTTCGCTTTTGACATCGTATACCGCGAAATGAACGAACAGACCGGTCGTTTCAGAAACAGTTTTGCAGGCACCGGGACATCTAACGCCGAAGTCACTCGTCGCGTAAACTCGTTTTTGTCTGGATGGGTGGAAGGTGCGCTGGAAAAACTGCCGATCATCTCTCCAGATGAAGAGTCTGCGAAGAAAATCGATGACTACATCGATAAAGAGTTTCAAAACATCGATCGTGAAACCTTCAAGCAGCAGTTACGTGAAGCGATGAAAAACATCACAGAAGATTACGAAGTGGGTCTTAAGAAAGGTCGAACCGTATCGGTCAATCGCCCGCTCAATGGTGGACAAGCGCCAAAACTACTGCGTTAGCCCAAGAGTGCGCTCGCCAAATGCTTGAACGCTAGATTGGCAACAGCATTAAAGAAAAGCGACGGCGCGCACTCACCAACTTGGTTAAGATGCATACACATCTTTGCGCGGCTGAGTATAATCAAAGGTATCACTGGTCAACTTTACCAAACGGACGTTGTTTTTGACTCGATTTGCGGCTTTAGTTTTCCTTATTCTGAGCACCCCACTCTGGGCCAATACGCTTGAAGAGCTTCAGCAGCAAGCCCAAGCGAATAATGTTCACGCTCAGTTCCAACTCGCCAGCACTTACCTTGCACAAGAAAACCCCGATCAACAAACGATCGATGATGCCCTCTATTGGCTCGAAACATCGGCGCAAGGGGGGAATCGTCAAGCTGCGTTTGAATTGGCCAGCTTGTCGCTTGATAATAACAGCGTCAGACCCGACCTAGAAAAAGCGCTCTTCTGGCTTACGAAATTGGCATTGGCCGATGACGCTCAAGCTCAGCTGCAACTTGGCCGAGTCTATGAACAACTGTCAGTACAACCCGACAACCTTGATCTTGCAAAGATGTGGTTTCAACTCGCTGAGCAAAATGCCACTGACCCAAGCTTACAAAGTGACGCCGAAAACGGATACAACCGCGTCTTAGAAGCACAATTTAACGCCAGGAGAGCCAAGCAAGTGGCGGCCATCAGTCAACTAGACGTTGCCTTTGACGATGAATCCATCACCCTCAGCCCTCAAGCCCAAACCATCGACGCCAGCCAAGAGCACGATGGTGTTTTGTTCGGCTTGATGGGTCTTTGCCTGCTAACAAGTGGCCTTTGCATTTGGCTGTGGCGCAAGCAAAGAGGTTTAGTACGCCAGCGCACCGCGACTGAGCAACAAGGCCATGCTCAAACCTCTAAAATGCAAACCAGAGTTAAGGAGCAAGATGCCCTGCTCAAGCAGCAAAAGCGCCAGCTTGAAACTCTCTACCGTGAATTTAAAAAGCTGCAAGGACAGAGCAAGGTTTCTCCCACTCGTCCAACGCAGAGCAAACCTGCGGCGCCTTCACCGGTTCACTTAGCCAGTGCAATGTTTGGCTTTAAGCCCTCACAATTGCCCAGTGAGCGTGAAATCAAAGTACGTTACAAGCAATTGAGTAAGATTTATCACCCGGATCTCAAAGGCAGCGAAGAGGAAATGAAACGTCTTAACGGTGCGCTCAAGCTTCTGATTAAAGAGGTTAACAAATAGTTACATTTGCTCAGCGCATCCTGTTCAAGTTTTCACCAAGCGTTTAAAATTCAGCGTTGCGCAATCGATCTCCATCGCACTTCGATAACAAATCATTAACCTAACCGTGTTCTGTATGTCATAATCCTGCCCGACAATAAACCTGAGCAAGAAAAACAGACTCGGGTAAGATGGGGAGAACGAGATGTTTACGATCGAAGGAGTATGTGACTGGTGTAAAAAGCCTAGCCTACTCACCAAGCATGATTATGTCGATGGCAAGTACCACCACTCTTGCAAAGAGTGTTTTGAATACGCGACACTGGATGTGCGTCAATTCAATCTTGCCGAGCTGCGCCAACGCGAGCGCCTATCACACTCACTGTGATATAGACAGTTGTCAGCACTTCTCTCAAGGACGACAAGCCACTCTCAACGAGTGGCTTTTTAGTCTCTGGTTTTCTACTATTTTGGCGTTTTACCCGTTCTCTGGTGCATCGGCTTGACACTCAGGTCGTGCGCGAGCGAACGCCGCCAACTTACCAAGTGACGCCGTCACATCCGCAATATTGGGATAGCGCCGCATATCAAGGTCGAAGCGCTGTGCGTTATAGACCTGGGGCACCAAGCAGACGTCCACTAAGGTCACTTCATCCCCGACACAGTAGCAGCCGCGACGCTCGCTAATACGTGACTCAAGCGCCTCAAACGCGACTTCAATCCAGTGTCGGTACCACTGCTGTTTTTGCTCTTCGCTGACGTGCAATGTCGAAGTGAGGTACTGGAGCACGCGCAAGTTATTGATGGGATGAAGATCCGCGGCAATATCCAAAGCCAAGGCTTTGACCCAATAGCGCTCGTCACCTGACGGAGGAATCAGTCTTGAGTGTGGATAGGTTTCATCAAGATACTCAATAATCGCCAGTGACTGGTGAATGCGCCTATCACCCTCCACCAGCACAGGGACTGACTTCGCAGGATTGATCGCTTGATAAGCCTCGCTGTGCTGCTCTCCACCCTCTTTGACCAGATGAATCGGGCGTGATTGATAGCTCAAGCCTTTCAGGTTGAGTGCAATTCGGACTCGATACGCCGCAGAGGAACGCCAGTAATCGTAAAGAATCCGCTCACTCATAGCGCACAACCTGTTGATCAATAGCGCCAAAGATCGATGCGCCCTGCTCATCGAGCATCTCTATTTTGATGCGATCGCCAAAACGCATAAAAGACGTGGCAGGCTGACCATCGCGGATAGTTTCAATCATTCGCAGCTCAGCAATGCAGGAATAGCCAACACCTCCCTCCAGAATAGATGTGCCGTAATCCGTGCCTTGCTTGTTGGAAACGGTGCCTGAGCCAATAATGGTTCCGGCGCCTAGTGGGCGTGTTGCTGCAGCGTGCGCGATAAGCTCTGGGAACTCAAAGGTCATGTCCACACCAGCGTTAGGGCAGCCAAACGGTTCGTTATTGAAGTGGCTTAGCAGCGGCAACGCCACCTTTGCGCCATCCCACGCGTCCCCTAGCTCATCCGGGGTGACCGCGACCGGAGAAAACACCGACGACGGTTTGGATTGAAAAAAGCCAAAACCTTTTGCCAACTCATTGGGGATTAACCCGCGCAACGAGACATCATTGACCAACATTAACAACCGAATTGAAGATTTGGCCTCCTCAGCGCTGACGCCCATCGGCACATCACCAGTGATGACGGCCACTTCCCCTTCAAAGTCGATACCCCAAGCTTCATCCGCCAGTGGGATGTCATCAGTTGGACCAATAAAGTGATCCGACCCACCTTGATACATCAGTGGATCGGTCCAAAAACTGGGCGGCATCTCCGCGCCGCGTGCTTTGCGCACCAGTTCGACGTGGTTGACGTACGCAGAGCCGTCGGCCCATTGATACGCACGTGGCAAAGGAGACTCACACTGCTCAGCCGAAAATGCCAGCGAATCTTTGGCTTCGCCTAGGTTCAAACGTTGATATTGAGTCTCAAGCTGCGTCGCCACGCTGGACCAATCATCAAGCGCAGCTTGCAAGGTCGGCGCAATGTCTGAGACATCCAAATAACGGCTTAAATCCTTGCTAACCACAACAAGGCGACCATCGCGTGTTCCATTTTTCAAACTGGCGAGCTTCATACTTCCTCCTTGCCCGAGGGCTGACGCCAACTGTAGACATAATCAATATTCTCCACCTCACTCGCCGCTTGACCGATGTCGAGCGCATATCGGGTATCGATCATGACCGCTACTTCGTCGGTGAAGGTTTTCTTATGGGCTTGACCGGCCTGAAACGCCTTGGGGTGTGGCCCGTGAGTAAACCCTGCGGGGTGAAAGGTCACCATGCCGGCTTCGATGTTGTCACGACTAAAAAAATCTCCGGCGTGGTAGAACAGCACTTCGTCATAGTCATCATTGTTATGAAAAAACGGTACTTTCAACGCACCGGGATCGCTTTCAATTGGGCGCGGCACGAACGTACAGACGACAAATCCCTCACCGACAAAGGTGGTATGCGCCGATGGCGGCAGGTGATAACGATGTGACATCAATGGCCGAATATCACGCCAGTTGACTCGCACCACGGATAAGTCACCATGCCAACCAATCGCATCCAAAGGATTAAACGGATAGGTCACCACACTCACCTGTTCGTGGCGTTTGATGTGTACCTCTGTGGTTTGCTCTGAATACTGCGCTTTAAACGCCTCATCAATACTGGGCACATCGAGCACCGCTGGATCAAATACCGCGTGATTGCCGACCATGCCTTTCTCAGGCAGCGAATAGGCGGCATCGCTGTTTTCAATCATCAACACAAACATGGGTTCTGAGATCTCTAGGCGCCAAGACGTCGAGCGTGGAATCATCACGTAATCCCCTTCACGCACCGACAAGTGACCGTAGTCGCAATAGAGCTCCCCACTGCCTTGGTGAATAAACAGCAGATCGTCACCATCGGCGTTGCGCACCAAATGACGCATCGACTGCTCGCAGCGCCACACTCGAACCTTACAATGGCGATTGTGTAACAACTTCGGCACTTGCCAAGGGGAGGCCTGACGCGCGCTGTCTACCTGATTAAAGTTGAACGCGCGTGGCTTAAGATCCCCTTGCCACTCACTCCATCCCGTCGGCGCGTGTCGATGATGAAAGTGACTGGCAGGACCGAAAAATCCACTGCGACCGGCCTCTCGCTCAAAAATGGCCTCTTCAGGAAAATCCGCATGGGCTTGCTTAGAACAGACGCCCTCCCGATGCGGAAAGGTGATCCATTTACGCATCACTCAGTACCCCGCGACGAATTTGATCTTCTTCGATGGATTCAAACAGCGCCTTGAAATTACCTTCACCGAATCCTTCATTACCTTTACGTTGAATGATTTCAAAAAACACCGGGCCAATCACCGTTTGGGTGAAAATTTGCAGCAGTATGCCGTCTTTCATCGGCGCGCCATCGATAAGAATTTGCAGCTCACGCAGGCGTGCGAGATCCTCACTGTGCCCCTCGACACGCTGATTCACTTTTTCATAATAGGTATCAGGGGTAGGCATAAAGTCCATGCCGCGATCGCGCAGAGTCTGCACCGTTTGGTAGATGTCGTTGGTGCTCAGGGCAATGTGTTGAATGCCTTCGCCGTTGTACTCACGAATAAACTCTTCAATCTGCGATTTGTCGTCAGACGATTCGTTGATTGGGATACGAATCTTGCCACACGGCGCGGTCATCGCTCGGCTCACAAGACCGGTCAGCTTGCCTTCAATATCAAAGTAACGAATCTCTTTAAAGTTACCGATCCGTTCGTAAAATCCAGCCCAGGTGTCCATGTTGCCCTGCTTGACGTTGTGCGTGAGGTGATCGATTTCAAACAGCCCAACATCCATAGTGTTCATGCGCTCGTCAGCATCGGCATAGAATCGGAAATCCACATCATAGATACTGCCGTCTTGGTAGCGGTCAACGAAGTAGAGCAAGCTATCACCGATGCCGTACACCGCCGGAATGGATAGCTCCATAGGACCAATTTCCGTGACATAGCGCTTGGCGCCGTTGTTTAACGCATTCTCAAGTGCCTTGGCAGCATCTTTGACTCGAAACGCCATGCCGCAAACCGAAGGGCCATGTAGGCGCGAGAACTGCTCAGCTTGACTGTGCGGCTCCGCGTTGACGATAAAATTGACGTCTCCTTGACGATACAACCACGCCTCTTTTGAGCGATGCTTTGCTATCTCTGCAAAGCCGAGTGACGCAAACAGCGCTTTCAGATCTTGAATGCCCTTGTCATCAGCAGCGGTATATTCAACAAATTCAAATCCGTCTGTGCCTAACGGGTTTAGTGCCCTATTCATGGTGTTATCCTCACCTGTTGTTGATCTCTATCGCCTTTAAATTCGCCTATTGATACGATTAATGAAATATCGATGCGCGATTTGGCATCCATTCAAAAAACCACCTCGAAATGTAAAATAAATGTAACACCACAATGAAATCACCATAAACACATGATTTAACTATCCCAAACCCGCCCAAGGGCAGTAACAATTATTTTACAATTGCTCTTGTGTGATGAATTCCCTTAAGAAGTGGCGAACTCCTCGCCACTTAAGTCAAGATTGAGTCAAATCCACCTTCGATTTGATTTGGCGCAGCGTCATGGCGCTCGCTCTCATTAGGCTAACCGCATCTATCCCCCTCACCACAACCCATGAGGTAGACCATGAGTCACATCAACCCATCACGCTTGGTCGAGCATTTTATTGAGCTTGTTAAAATCGACTGTGAGACAGGCAATGAAAAACAGATTTCTGAACACCTAGCACAGCAGCTCGGCGAGCTCGGTTTCACCGTACACAAACTGCCCGTCCCTGCTCATATCTCTAACGGTCATAACCTGTATGCGAAATTGGAAGGCAGCCTAGCAGGTAGCATCGCGTTCAGCTGTCATATGGACACCGTCACGCCAGGCATCGGTATTGAACCTGTGATTGAAAACGGCATTATTCGCTCTAAAGGAGAGACCATCCTAGGTGGCGACGACAAATCGGGCATTGCCGCTATCATGGAAGCGGTACGCGTGCTAAAAGAGCACAATCAAGCGCACAAAACCATTGAGCTTGCTTTCACCGTGCATGAAGAAGGTGGTCTATTTGGCTCTGAGCATTTTGATATGAGCTTTATCGAGTCCAACCACGCCATCGTACTTGATACCGGCGGCCCGATTGGCACCATTGTCAATGCCGCCCCGGGCCAACAGAAAATCGTCGCGAAATTTATCGGCCGCCCAGCACACGCAGGTCTAGCGCCAGAAGAAGGCATCAGCGCCATTCAAGTTGCCGCAGAGGCGATCACGCAAATGAAGCTGCTGCGCATTGATGAAGAGACCACCGCCAACATCGGTATTGTCGAAGGGGGCAACGCCACCAATATTGTGATGCCTGAACTGACGGTAGTGGCAGAAGCGCGCTCGCTCAATGGCGACAAACTCGACGCGCAAGTTGAGCATATGATTGAGACTTTCCAGCGCGCCGCTGACGCCTACGGCGCACAGGTTGAGATTGAATCGACGCGTGCTTACAACGCCTTTGTCATAGACGAAGAATCACCATTGATTCAATCGGTTAAAGCCTCTTTTGACGCGATTGGCGCACAGCCATTCACCAAAGGCACCGGTGGTGGCAGTGATGCCAACAACTTTAACGCCAAAGGGCTAACGACCGTGAACATCTCAACGGGTATGGCAAAAGTGCACACGACAGAAGAGTACATCGCCATTGATGACATGGTGAAAGTGACCGAGTTTGTTCAGCACTACGTAACTCAAGCGTAAACGAGCTAACAGCACAAACAAGCCCATCTGTTTTCTACAAGTAACGAAGCGGATGGGCTTTATCTCAATGTGATGTCGCGAAAATGCGGATTCTCCACCAGCACTGACAACTGTTTGATCTCATCGAGCACCACCACACGCTCTTGTTGATGGATGCTAAGCAGAATGGCCTCGCGCCTGCTCTCATCTCGGCACGTATCCAGCGCAATCCCTTCCATCTCGGTGCCATCTTTGAGTGTCAAACGCACGGGATAACGGTAGAGGCAGACAATCTCAATATAGTCATAGTCACTGCAACGTATCATGCATCACTCCTTATCGAAACTGTCGACCACGATGGCACCCATCGAGGCTGGCATAGTGATCACCACCACGCGCTTAAATGAGGTGATGGGGTCTTCCATCAGGGGCAACTTATCCAGACAGACCAGCACTAAGGCGACCACACACGCCGCAATCAAATACGCCGCGACGATGCGCGCAACAAACTCCCATTTGCGCGTCTGAACGTTACTTTGGAATACACTTTGATAGGTAAACAGGGTTAAAAACACCACCGAGAGCGAAAACAGGAGAAACAAATTGAGCGGTGGTAAGGTTTCACCCAAGCGCCACGCCTCTTCAGAGAACGAAATCGGCACAGCAAGCGCAAAGGCGCCGACAAATATCTGACTCGCATCTTCGAAATTAAAGCTATATTTCATTCACTTATCCTGCAGAATTTTCTATCAAGCTTAGTTGATAAGGCGAGGACGATAAAGCGCTAGAGCCGTTATCGTCACGACAAAATGATTTCGTGGAAGTTTTCCCAATATCGTGGTCAGTTGTGGCTAGAATGGCGCAACTTTTCTATTCGGATAGCCTCCATGAGTCTACTTGAAAACCTCTCCATTATCATGGCGCTGATCTTAACCAGTTGCTTTTTCTCCATGTCAGAAATCTCGTTGGCTGCGGCGCGCAAAATTCGTCTGCGCCAACTCGCAGACGATGGTGATCACCGCGCGACCTTAGTCCTCGGGCTACAAACCCATCCGGGTAACTTTTTTACCGTAGTGCAAATTGGCCTCAATGCCGTGGCTATCATGGGCGGTATCGTCGGTGAATCGGCGTTTACCCCGTATATCGCCGCTATGTTGAGCCACTGGGTGCCTGCTGCGTGGATCGCTCAGGCCAGCTTTGTGCTCTCTTTTACCTTGGTCACTAGCCTGTTTATTTTGTTCGCCGATCTGATGCCTAAGCGCATTGCGATGGCGATGCCTGAAACCGTCGCGCTGGCCCTCGTCAAACCACTCTTGGTGTGCATTCTGATCCTCAAACCCATCGTATTGGTGTTTAACGGTTTGGCGACGCTGATTTTTCGCCTATTGCGCGTCCCTGCCGAACGCAATGATGACATCACCAGTGATGACATCTATGCCGTAATGGATGCAGGAGCCGAAGCAGGCGTCCTCGATACGAACGAGCAGCAAATGATGGAAAGCGTGTTTCAGATGCAATCGATCCCCGTTACGTCTGCCATGACGCCGCGTGAAGACATTGCGTTTCTCTCACTTGATGACGATGAAACCATGCTTAAGCGCAAGATCGCCGACAACCCGCATCACAAATTTTTAGTCTGTGATGGCCAACTCGATGCAATTAAAGGCTTTGTCAATTCAACCGAACTGTTGATCCGCCTCATCAATGAGCAAACGTTGGATCTAAAAAGCAGCAGCGTGGTGCAAACCTGCCCCATCATCCCTGACACCTTGAGCCTATCGGAAGCGTTGGAATACTTTAAATCCAATCGCGTCGACTTCTCTGTGGTGATGAACGAATACGCCTTGGTCATGGGCGTTGTGACTTTCAATGATTTGCAAAGTGCCGTGATGGGCAGTTGGGTGTTAGCCGAAGGCGAAGAGCAAATTGTCGCCCGTGACGAGCACTCTTGGCTGGTCGATGGGGTCACGCCGATCACCGATGTGATGCGTACACTGCAAATTGACGAGCTGCCCCATTCACAAAACTACGAAACCATCGCCGGCTTTATGATGTTTATGTTAAAGAAAATTCCGCGACGCACTGATTCGGTCACCTACTCTGGCTACAAATTTGAGGTGGTCGACATCGATGACCATAAAGTAGACCAATTGCTGGTCACTCGAGTGGAACAAAAAGACGACGATCAATAACGCACCAACCTTTACCAAGACTCCTCTTGAAAACGGGCGGACCTCGCTTGAGCGAGTGTGCAGTCCGTTTTCTCCATCAATTCCGTTAAGGTGATATTGGGGTTACCGGCGATAAGCTGAGCAAGCTGGATGTTGAGTGGCAACGGCGCAGGGGCACGCGCGGCAACTCGCGCATTGATGAGCGTGTCAATTTTTTGCCTAACGTAGGCATAATCTTCGCAGCTATCTTCTCGGCTAAGCAATTCATGACAGAGTGCATTGAGCGCCCCCTCTTCCCCCACCAACTGCCAGTGGCGTGAACGCCTGACACGGCTCAACACACAGTGGTGCTGCTGCGCGAGTCGTTTGAGGCTTTGACACTTCTCTCTGCCCAGTTTTTGCACCAATGAGGGCAGTGCGAGTGTCACAAGGTCAGCTTGAAGAGTCATAACAGAGATCAGTGGGCGTTGGATTGGATCACTTTATCGTAAAAGGCCTTTGCGTCCAGCGGTTTTGAGAAAAAGTAGCCTTGATACTCATCACACCCTTCATTAAACAGGAGAGATAATTGCTCAGAGGTCTCAACACCTTCTGCCACGACCGATTTACCTAGGTTTTGCCCCATCTGAATAATGGTTCGCACCAACATGTGATCGGTGATGTCAGTGGTGCAATCATCAACAAATGACTTATCGATTTTAAGGACATCAATGGGCAAGCGCTTCAAGTAGTTGAGCGACGAGTATTCAATCCCGAAGTCATCAATGGCCACCGACATCCCTCGCTCTCGCAGGCGTTCACACGCTTCCACCACATATTCGGGCTCTCTCATTAAGGTCGATTCTGTGATTTCAATTTGTAGCGCCTCTCCAGGTAACTGGGCGTTATCGAGCGCATCGATGATAAAACTGGCAACGTCATCATGGGCAAACTGAACGGTAGAGACATTAATCGACACAAGGATCGGTAGCCCAGAGTCATGCCAAGCTTTCACCTGCTTAATGCTTTGCGTAATCACCCAACGGCCAAGAGGCACGATAAACCCAGTTCGCTCTGCAATCGGAATAAATTCGAACGGCGAAATCATACCAAGTTGGGGGTGAGACCAACGAATCAGCGCCTCGGCCCCGACCACGCGATCGCTGACCATAGAGACCTTAGGCTGATAATGCAGCACGAAATGGCCCAATTGCAGGCTCTGCTTCATCTCCGACTCTAACTGATGCTGACGAATCGTCTCATCGAGCAGTTGGTCATCATACCAAACAACGGAGCCGGGCCCTTGGGATAGCGCGCGATAAAGAGCCAAATTCGCATTTTTCCCCCACAGACTCACCACACCATTCGCGTGCTTGGCCAACGCAACCCCCACACAAAAATTCAGCCGATAGGTCGTGTCACCGACCACAAACAGCTTGCTGTGTTTGGTAAGAATGGTGTCTAGCACCGATTGCAGCTTGCGCTCTACATGGACATTTTCCACCAACACGACAAATTCATCGCCCGCAATACGATACATTTGGGCTTGGTTTTCTATTAATCCACTGATGTGGCTGGCGAAAGATTGCAGCAGCTCATCACCATTGCGATAGCCCAATTTGTCATTGACGCTTTTAAAATTGTGCAGACCAATCTGCAATACCCCAAAACAGTGTGCATTACTCTCGTTCATGGCC
The DNA here is from genome assembly GCF_059834045.1 of Vibrio sp. R12-SG2-ISO1. Taxonomy (NCBI): domain Bacteria; kingdom Pseudomonadati; phylum Pseudomonadota; class Gammaproteobacteria; order Vibrionales; family Vibrionaceae; genus Vibrio; species Vibrio sp. R12-SG2-ISO1. The sequence goes on from NZ_JCBDGO010000001.1 coordinate 35,001, forward strand.
GATACCGCCGCATAGAAGGCATTAATATTGGGCAGCTTGGTCAAGTAATCCGTGAAGCTGTCTTTTTTAAAGGCCAGCGCTTGTTGTTGGGTTTTCTTGATGTAATACGTCATCAGGGTCGCGAAGACGGTGATCGCGCCCACTTCTATGGCGTCTTCGATAAACTCGTCAAAGTCATCAGGCTCTAGGCTGTGAAGATAGCTGACAATCAGTAATGCCGCGATAGCCAGAGGCCAAAACGACCCGGGGAATAGGATAATGAAACAGAGTGGAAGTAAAATGAAGCTCTCTTCGATGGCATCCATCTCTAACGGCTCAATCAGCCCACCGATAAAAATCAGGCTCGCCGCTAACAGCGCGCAGATACGTCTACGCTGCTCAGATTGAGTGAACAAAGCATAAATCATTAAGAGGGGAAAGAGTAAATACGCTGCTCTGCCCATCTCGTGTTCGAGCAGCAGGGTGCGAGAAATCAGGGCAATAGAGAGAACATAAGCCACCTTAATCGCAATTCCGATCGACCGATTGAATGAATTCTCTTGCACTGCCATCCCTAATCCGTGGGTGATTTAAAATTTATAGCGACTTTGTTGCATAATTTCCACACTTTTTCGTCAATCCAATACCTTTGTCGAACAAGCAGATACAAAAAAGAGGAAGGGGTTCACCGCTTCCTCTTTACATGAATGTAGGGATAACTTTACAGCCCGAGCTGTTCTGCCATCGCTTTCATCTCTTCAAGATCCATTTGATGGACACGAATCATCTGGTTGATTTGGCTCAAACGAGAATTGGCGGCATCTTGTTTGTCGCACGCATCCGATTTCGCTTCCCAAGAGGTGCCTTCTAGAAAGGTGTCACACGCTTTCTTCAGTGAGGCCAACTTGGGCTCCAACTCGTCGCGCTCTTTTTGCAATGCGGCTAATTCTTGTTTGACTCTCAGTTCTTGTTGGAAGAGCTCACGCGAACGCTCAAACATGGTCGCCTGCATATCGGCTTGGCGATTAAGCTGCGCATTTTCACCCGCAACATCCGCTAACTGTGATTTCTGCTCGCCGACTTGCTGCTCTAGGGACAGGTTAACCTTTTCCAGCTCCGCCACTTGCGATTCGAGCTGAGCGATTGATGCCTCGTACTGCGCTTTTTGCTCTTCAATCGCTTGTTCCAGCTTTTGCTGCACTTCAACGTCAACGTTGGCGACTTTTTCTTCCACCGTCACCACGAGCTGTTTTTTGTCTGACACAAGCGTTTGATACTGTGATTCCAACGCGTGGTATGTCTGTTGCCACTTTGACGCCGTCACGCTCGAGCCAATTAATGCTCCCAGTGCGATACCCAATACGCCGGCAATCGCAATATAGAGGTAGGTTCGCTTGTCGCGTTGCTCGATAACGACCACATCATCATTATCTACGTCTGTCTGTTTATTCACGTATGACTCCTGCTCCACTAGCGAATCAACTCAGTGATCACGAGTGTCACGGTATAAATTAAAAACCCTGAAATCAACGTCACCACCACTGCTTTTTGCAGTTTTTCGCTCGTGCGATAGCGGATCAACACAAATGCCAATGCGACCAAAAAGGCAATCGCTAACAATCTTGTCATAGCCTCTCCTTAGCTGTACCCACATGCTTGGGGGCAACTTGATAACCTTTTCATTTATACCATTTTTTCGCGCCTTTTGGTCAGCGTCCGGTAGTTTTATTCTGTTTACTTAGGTGAGTGCGCAAATTCTCCGCGCTTAATGCCTTTTATGAGTGATTCATTTGGGCAAACTGCACTTTTGGGGTATAAAGAGCGCGACACCAAATGGGAGATAAACATGAAACCGTATCAGTTAGAGAAGAAAAAACGTCGTATTCAAAAGAAATTGTTCCTCGGCGAATTTGCCGTGCTGGGTTTCGAGATTCGTTGTGAAACCAACATTCAAGATTTCGACCGCTACGACCAGTTTGTGGATGATTTTATTGACTACATCGACAGCCTTGGTTTGTGCTTCGGCGGTGGTGGCCTTGAGACATTTGACGGTTTCCTATGCAGTGTGGCCCGCTACGGCAATGCGACGGCCGAGCAGCAAGCCTTGGTTGGCGCGTGGCTAGAAAAACGCGAAGAAGTGACCAACGTGGAAATCGGCGAGCTGGTAGACGCCAACTACTTCTAAGCTTTCATCTTTGATTGTTCAAAAATAGCGCAGTTGAGCGCTATTTTTTTTGCCCTAAATTCACCGTACTTTCAGCGTTTTCCGCACCCTCCCCCCTTAAAACGATCACAAGTGCAAAAACACGCTTGATCTCACAAAAAAAAGTGTTACAGTTCTCGCGTTAATAGCACAGAACTATTGACCATCTTTTGCTCAACACATTGAGCAATTGTTCCGACGAAGACTGCAGGAGAGTGGTTAATAACTAAATTTTAACATTTAGTTAAGATAACCCGCCGAAGAATTAACTATTTCAGGTGCTACTTAGGTAGCGAGGACTGTAGTTGGAGGAACCTCTGGAGAGAACCGCTCTACCTTGTTGTAGAAAGTGGTCGCCGAAGGAGCAAGCCTATGTTTAGGTGAAACTCTCAGGCAAAAGGACAGAGGAGTGAAAAGACCCGTTATTCGGTAGCTTCCTGTCTATCGTTTTTGAGATCATCGATCTCGGCTTTTCCCTCTTCTCCTTATTTAAGCATTATCAATTTAAGGGGAACCCATGAATAACCTACAATCTTTACTGATCACTATCGACAATTTCGTTTGGGGACCGCCCCTGCTGATTTTGTTGGTGGGTACCGGTGTCTATTTCACTTTTCGTTTAGGTTTACTCCAGTTTAGACACCTTCCCACGGCACTGAAAATGGTGTTCAGCAAATCAGACTCCGGCAAGCAAGGGGATATTTCCAGCTTTGCTGCGCTTTGTACCGCCCTGTCCGCCACCATAGGTACCGGCAACATCGTTGGTGTCGCCACCGCCATCAAACTGGGTGGTCCCGGCGCACTATTTTGGATGTGGTTGGCGGCCCTATTTGGCATGGCCACCAAGTACGCGGAGTGTCTACTCGCAGTGAAATTCCGCAAAGTGGATGATAAAGGACAGATGGTCGGCGGACCGATGTACTACTTGCAATATGGTGTCGGTTCTAAAACCTTAGCCGTACTGTTTGCCATTTTCGCCCTCGGTGTCGCCTGTTTTGGTATCGGTACCTTCCCGCAGGTTAACGCCATTTTGGATGCTTCTGAAATCTCGTTTGGCGTATCCCGTGAGGTCTCGGCGGTCGTACTGACGCTATTGGTCGCTTTTGTAACGCTAGGTGGCATTCAGTCGATTGCGAAGGTCGCAGGAAAAGTGGTGCCTATGATGGCGCTGTTCTATGTGATGGCGTGTTTGAGTGTCATCATCATGAATTCTGATCAGCTTTTCGCTGCCGTTGAATTGGTAGTCGTCTCTGCCTTTACACCAACCGCAGCGACAGGCGGCTTCCTAGGGGCAAGCATTATGCTGGCGATTCAATCTGGGATTGCCCGCGGCGTGTTCTCGAATGAATCTGGCCTGGGTAGCGCACCGATGGCCGCCGCAGCAGCGAAGACCGACTCTTGCGTCAAGCAAGGTCTGATCTCGATGACCGGCACCTTCTTTGACACCATCATCATCTGTACCATGACGGGCCTTGCCTTGATCCTGACTGGCGCATGGCAAAGTGATTTTGCTGGCGCGGCCATGACCACTCACGCCTTTGCCGTCGGACTTAACGCCGACACGCTAGGTCCATTGCTCGTCTCCATTGGCCTGATTTTCTTCGCCTTTACGACTATTTTAGGCTGGAACTACTACGGCGAACGTTGCGTTGTGTTCTTGCTAGGCACTAAGGCTGTGCTGCCTTACAAAGTCATCTTTGTCGCTCTGGTCGCTTCTGGTGCGTTCCTTCACCTCGATATGATTTGGATCATCGCCGACATCGTCAACGGACTAATGGCCATTCCTAACCTTATCGGCTTGATTGCGCTGCGCCACATTGTGGTCGAAGAGACTAAACAATACTTTGCTGCGCTGTCGGTGGGTAGCAGTGCCAAAGCCACCGTGTAAGGTGACGTGATCAAAAAGCCCGCGCTCTAGCAAGCGCGGGCTTTTTTCATTTCTAATCCACTGTGATTTCTAATACATTGTGTACAGATTAAATTCGTTTTAAATCTGCGGCTTTTCAATCATCAGTTTAACACCAAGCGCAATAAGAACCGCCCCGGTGGTCCCTTCCATCCAGCGATTAAAACGCGCACTGCGAAGCAGAGATTTAGCCCGAGTCAGCACGCCCGCCAGTCCACACTGCCAAACCATCGCAATCACAAAATGGATCGCAGCCATCAAGCATGACTGCACAAACGCAGAACCCTCTGGATTGATGAACTGAGGTAAAAACGCCAGATAAAACACCGCCGTTTTAGGGTTCAGCACGTTCGACAAGAAGCCTTCTCGCAGTGAGCGCCACGCCGTGGCTTTGGTGTGTGCCACCGTTTGCACCGCGATCCCCGCATCCAATTGGCCATTGAACAGCCCCTTAATGGACATCACACCTAGCCAAATCAAATAGCCCGCGCCGACCATTTTCACCGCACTAAATAGCTCAGCCGATTGCGCCAAGACCGCCGAGATACCAATCGCAGAAAAGGTGGCATGGACAAACAAGCCCGAGCAAATCCCCAAACTGGTTAATACACCATCGGAAAAGCCGCCACGCGACGAGTTACGAATCACAAGCGCAGTATCGAGTCCTGGGGTTAACGTCAAAATGGTGATGGCGACCAAAAACGCTTCCATATTGTTGATCATTGCAGGTCCTTATTATTGGGGAGCAAAGGCTCCAGTCAGCGCGAGATATAACCAGGTCATCTCAGGAAAGATCGCCATCTTATAGCAAGGCCGTCAAAATAGGCAATGATTATGCTTCTTGCTGCAATTATTGAACGCAAACCTCTTGGTCAATTCTGAGGAGGTTGTTAAGATTTTGGTTTTCCCAGTCACCTAAGGTGTGGTCATGAGCGCATTCGACAAACTCAAACAGCATTCCCAAAAAATTTCTCGTTTTAATCACTTAGCGGCCATCTGTGGATGGGACCAAGCGGCAGTGATGCCGAGCGGAGGGAATCAAGCTCGCTCAGAGGCAATGGCCGAGCTATCTGTGCATATTCATCAATTGCATACCCAGCCACAGCTCGCGGATTGGTTTGCCGAAGCAGAAACAGAAGTGCTCAGCGTTGAAGAGAGCGCCACACTGCGAGAGCTTAAACGCCAGTGGCAACAAGCCAATTTGCTGCCTGAAGCACTGGTGCAGGCCAAATCCCTAGCGGGCTCGAAATGTGAACACGCTTGGCGTACCCAGCGTGGCCAAAACGACTGGATCGGGTTTGAGAAAAACTGGGCAGAAGTCGTTAAACTTTCGAAAGAAGAGGCGCAAATTCGTGCCGATGCCAACGGATCGACACCGTATGATGCGATGCTCGACATTTACGAGCCGGGCACCACATCAGAGTCACTCGATACGCTGTTTGCCGATGTAAAAAGCTGGCTACCTGCCTTGATCGATGAGGTGCTCGAAAAGCAGGCTTCTGAGCACTACCTCACCCCAACAGGCCATTTTCCCACCGAGCAACAAAAAGCGCTCGGGCTGGATGTAATGAAACTACTGCAATTCGATTTCGACCATGGCCGATTGGATGAGAGCGTCCACCCTTTTTGTGGTGGCGTACCGCAAGATGTGCGAATTACCACCCGCTACGATGAAAAGGAATTTGTACAATCGCTCATGGGCATCGTTCACGAGACAGGCCACGCCCGTTATGAGCAAGGTTTACCCAAAGCACTAGCAGGATTGCCGTCAGGCGAAGCTCGCTCAATGGGTATTCATGAGTCTCAATCACTGTTTTTCGAAATGCAAGTGGGCCGCAGTGATGCGTTTATTGCCCATCTATCGCGACTTGCCACCCAACACTTCTCCGGACACGATACGTCGCTTTTTAGTCAAGCGAACTTTCAAAAGCTTTATACTCGCGTCAAAAAAGACTTTATCCGGGTTGATGCCGACGAGCTCACCTATCCGGCTCACGTCATTTTACGCTATGAGATCGAGCGTGATTTGATCAATGGTGATATTTCCCACCAAGATGTTCCAGAGCTCTGGGACACAAAAATGCGCCAGTATCTCGGCCTTTCTACCGCCGGTAATTTCAAAAATGGCTGCATGCAAGACATTCACTGGACAGATGGCGCCTTCGGCTACTTCCCATCATACACCTTAGGAGCCATGTACGCGGCGCAGTTTATGGCAGCGATGAAGAAAACTGTGGATGTGGATGAAGCCATTCACTCTGGTGATCTCACGCCTATTTTTACTTGGCTGGGCGATAACATCTGGAGCAAGGGCAGCTTACTGACAACCGATGAGCAGGTTAAATCGGCAACAGGCGAAGTGTTGAATGCTCAGTTCTTCCAAAATCACCTGAGAAGTCGATACCTGTAGATAGTACTCACGTAAAATGAAACGCCGCCACAGGGTTTACCCTGTGACGGCGTTTTTGTGTGCTCTTTACGCTTTAAGATGTTGCTCAAAAAATTCCAATGTTCGCTGCCAAGCAAGCTCGGCCTCTTTTTCGGCGTAACGTCCGGTGGAGTCATTGTGAAATCCGTGATTCACGCCCTCGTAAACGTAAGCTTGATAGTTCGCCCCATTGGCCTTAAGCGCTTTCTCATACTCCGGCCAAGTGGCGTTGACACGCTCATCAAGACCCGCAAACTGAATCATCAACGGCCCTTTCACCTTCGGGATCAAAGATTCCGCTGCAGGTGTACCATAAAAAGGCACCCCTGCATCCAACTGCTCAGGAATGGTCGCAGCCAGCATATTGACTATGTAGCCACCAAAACAAAAACCGACCGCCCCTAATTTTCCGTTACTTAGCTCATGCGATTTCAAAAAGCTCGCAGCGGCTAGGAAGTCCGCTTCAATCTTCTCTCTATCTAAACTCTTTTGCATCGCGCGGCCTTCATCGTCATTTCCTGGATAACCGCCCAACGGATAGAGTGCATCGGGAGCAAAGGCGATAAAGCCTTTCGCGGCCAATCTTCGCGCGACGTCTTCAATGTAGGGGTTAAGCCCACGGTTTTCATGCACAACCAATACAACAGGCGCGGTGCCTGTCAACTCTCGTGGCACGACCAAATACCCTTGCCCTTCACCGTGACCATTCGGTGAGTCAAACTTGACGTAGCTGGCTTTGATTGCGGGATCGTTAAACGACACCTGCTCTGCCAGTGCATAGTTCGGTGTCAGTGCTGACGTTAAGACTGACATCGTAAAGCCTAATGCCACAAGACCAGAGAGACGTCTCATGAATTCTCGTCTGTCTATCAATCCATGTGCGTATTCGTCGTACCAATCAAATGCTTCTTGCGGAATTGCTTTAGGCGCCACAGGCGCTGTGACCTTTTCACCGATGATGTTTGACATCCTTATCTTCCTCATTGACTGTTATTACTTGAAGCGATAGTTACTTGAAGCAATAGTTATTTGATAACGTTCGCCTTTTGAAACGATCGTTCAAGAAGTAAGATAGTCGCTATTGGACAAAAACGAGTGTTATTTACATAAATTTACACAGTAGACGCGACTGGTATCGCTGCCAAGTTCGTCACGTTTTTACCTTGGAACTTGGACTGGTACAAGGCTTCATCAGCATAGGTGAGCAAGTCATTGAGCAAATCCTCTGAATGCAACTGCGGACCCACGCTACTGACAATCCCAAACGAGCAGGAAGCGTGAAAGCGTCCCCCATCTTGCCCAAATTCCGTCTGAGCAATGCGCTGGCGAATTCGCTCGACAATGGCTACGGCTTCTTCGTCATTTGATAAACCCGCCAGCAGTATCACGAACTCATCACCTCCAAAACGCGCAAAACAGTCTGTCGGTCTGATCGTATCTCGAGTAATACGGGCGATGTCCTTAAGTAGCCCATCACCGCTCGTATGCCCATAATGATCATTGATCGCCTTGAAATCATCGATATCAAAGATACAGAGATAAAAACGATGTTCACTCGCCCGTCGACTGCGTGAAACTTCATCGGCCAAACGAATTTCAAAATAACTACGCGAATACGCTTGTGTTAGATGGTCAAACATCAGACGGGTGCTGAGCTCTTGGCGCTCACTGTATAGCTCGTCGATATGGAGGACCAATATCCACGTAATGCAGCAAGTCAGCAGGAACGATCCTATCCAAGTCAAGGGTGGCATATCGAGCACTTCTATCGCGGTCAGCGTGTCACTGACGCCAGTGCACATCCAAATCGCACTGGCGGCCAACAACATTCTTAACGTACGCAAATCGTCTTCTTGTCGCTTAGCCCTTTGCCTTAGGTAAACGCGAAATAGAACGATCATACAATACATCGCTAGCAGTAATATCCACGCGCCCCATAGCTCAAACAGAGGCCCAAACACAAGTCCGGTGTAGTAACTGGATGTCACGTAAAATTGATTGTCCAGAAAGTATGGACTCGGAACCACCGCCATCAATGAAAACAGACCACATATAGCGTAGGCAAGCTTCAATGGCGTCGGAGCCTTATAGTCAAAGAAAGCGATGTAAAAATGCAGACCGAGCACAATCGTAAACATTGAAGTCACGATGGCGACTCGGTTAAAAATATTTAGCAAAACCAGATTGTCGCTAACGTTCAGCATAATGGCAAACGCACCAAGGAACAGTCCGCTAGCTAAAGCGGTTAAGGAAAATATTCGATAGTAATGAACATTTTCCTCGTAACGAGATTGAAGCCGGTTATACAGCATCACAAAAAAGAAGCTCAGCACTAAACTGATGCTTGATGCGATAAACATAGGCAATGAGGTAAGTAGCACGATGCCTTCCTTTTAAGACCCAGGGTATCCCTGTTTGAAAACGCTAAGTCTCAACCTAGCAATCGCTACCCCTGTACTCAAGAAATATTCATCTTTTCAATCACTTTTTGGCATATTTCAACGTGACGTCACATTTGCGACAGGTTTCACATTTATGCTGTACAACGCCCACCACTGCAATCGCCAAACATTGGCTCCTAGGCTTAGGCCTCCGCCAACTGAGTCAGTAGCTCATCACGGCGCAACTCTAGGATTTCATCGATAAGTTGCTCTTTCGCACGGAGGCCAAAATGATCGGCGTAGTTTTTCACCTTAGAAATCTCTTCAGGTTGAAGTTGATACACCTCGCGTTTGAGGCGTTGCATCGCTTCACTCTTGATGCAACCTTGCTGCTGAAGCAATTTGATGATTTCCATGTCGGCTGGGTGTGGTGTTCTTGGCATAACGGTTTCTTATATTTTTCGGATTGACGTTGCTAGTCACTGCTCGTTGGCAGTGTTAAATGTTGCAGAGAGGGTAGTCTCTGATTGTTACAATCAAATTTAAACCAATAGAAAGTTAAAAATTCCAGACCAAAGTCAACGTTCTGTGCTGAGTGTCCCTTCACGTCGGTACTCATAGGTATCCGCAAAGCGTGACAGAATCCAATCCCCAGCCGTGATCAAAGGGTAGCCACCCTGCCCTTGTTTTTCAGCTAGGCAGGATTTTAGCGTCGTGACAGGGGTATCAAAATCTGGCTCGACGAAAAATGGCATGGAAAAACGCGTCTTACCGTTGCTCGGACTCGCGACTCGATGCTTAGTGGAGCGATAAATATCATTCGTCCAGCGCTGCATTAAATCGCCAATATTCACGACAAAGCTTCCCTCGACGGGCGTGGCGTCTATCCATTGATTTTGCTTATTCAGCACCTGTAAGCCACCGCTCGCATCTTGGTAGAGTAATGTAATACAGCCGTAATCCGTGTGGGCTCCCGCGCCATTGCCCACCGTGTTGGTTGAAGGTTCTTGACTTGGGTAGTGCAACATACGCAACACAGAGATAGGTAACGTAAAATATTGGGTAAAGAAATCTTCTGGCTCATTCAGTGCAATTGCCATCGCTTTCAGTAACTTAAGGCCGACATCTAACGTAAGGCTGTAATGCTGATTCATCGCCTGGGTAAAACCTTCAATCGACGGGTATTGGTTGGGGCCATAAAGCTTCGGACAACGTGCGACTTGCGAATGATAGGGCGAGAGGTCGAGCGCCATATCAAACGACTCTTTGCAATCCAACTCGCCGAGTGGATCGAGTTTCTCGGCGCTCAAGCGCCCCCACCCACGGTGATTCATACTGTGCTCAATCGATATCGCTTGTTTCTCCTCTTGTGGTAGGGAAAACAGCGAGCGTGCATAGTGTTCAATCTGATTAAACTGAGTTTGAGGAATGCCATGTCCTACTACATAAAAAAAGCCGAGCTCTCGGCAAGCTTGATCTATCTGATCGATGACTGGGCCCCAGTCGCGGCGATCATCAGAGTTGAGCGGAGAAATATCGATAATAGGAAGTGACATGAATGCTCCTTGCAGTGTGTCATTGACTCTGCAAGGAGTGAGCAAAAAGCTGACCAACAAGCCAACTTTTCTTTATCTAATTGCATCAATCACTTAGATGAAAGCGAAAGCGGAGCCAAATGATACTTGCCCCACAAACTGCCGAATAGGATTGTGTTTGCACCAAAGTGAGGAAACATATAGCGAGCCGACATCAATCGATGAACCGCTCTTTGATCTCCAGAATATTCGGTAACTGATCCATAAATACGGGCACCAATTGTGGATCAAAATGTTTTCCGGCTTGCTCTTGAATTAGGGCGACAGCATCACTGACCGGCCAAGCTTTCTTGTATGGGCGTTCACTGGTCAGGGCATCAAACACATCCGCAATTGCCGCTAGGCGTCCTTCTATCGGAATCGCTTCACCGCTTAATTCCTGAGGGTATCCGGTTCCATCCCACTTTTCATGGTGGTTAAGCGCAATACTTTGAGCGAGGGCGATAAGCGGAGAGCGCGGGTTTTCCAAGATTCGTACCCCTGCTTCCACGTGCGTCTGCATCAACGAAAACTCTTCTGGTTCGAGTCGACCCGGCTTGAGCAAAATACGATCTGGAATCGCGATTTTTCCAATGTCGTGCATCGATGCCGCCATGCGCAGTTCGTCTGCCGCTTCCTCATCAAAACCGATCGCAAGCGCCAGGGTCTTCACATAATGACTCATGCGCAGTACATGCATCCCGGTCTCATTGTCTCGGTATTCAGCGGCGCGGCCTAAGCGCTGAATTAAGTCAATTTGCGTCGCTTTGAGTACATCAATTTTGACCATAGACAGCTGCGTTTTGACTCGAGCACGCACAATGGCAGGGACAATAGGCTTAACAATGTAATCGACCCCGCCGAGGTTAAAACCGGTCTCCTCATCAATGCTGTCACTGAGCGCGGTGACAAAAATGATCGGAATCATTGCCTTATCGGGGGTCGCTTTCAGTTGCTGACAAAGCTCAAACCCCGTCATCTCTGGCATCATCACATCAAGCAAAATAAGGTCAAACTTCTCTTGCTCGAGCAAACTTAATGCGTCTTTGGCACTGCGAGCAAAGGAGAGCCGATAATCGCTGTGCAGTACTTGTTTCATCACTTTCAAGTTCGCGGGTTCATCGTCCACGACCAATAATCTTGGCACCGAACGCATCACAGGGTTATGACGTGTGAGGGGCTCTAGCGTTAATGTTGTCATCGTCACAGCGTTCCTTATTCAGCTAGGTAGGTTAACGCCAAGTCGATATGCTCGCTGGCTTTGGAAAATTCAAACTCGTCGATCGCGTTCATGGCATCGATGATCGGCTTTTGCAGTTTGTCTGGCGCGCGACTGCGAAGGGTTTCACCAATATCCTCACGCAACTCGCCACTGTGGGTCGCCGCTCGCCACTCTGTTAATAGACGCTCAATCTCATCGGCAGGCAACGCGTCATCGAGCGTTATTTCTTTCACCTGGGTATCGGTTTGACTCAGTGCAATACGGCTATCAAGCTCCTGCTTGACCTTATGCCAACAGAGCGACAGATCGCCAATCAATGGCAGCGCTTTCGCGTGATCTTGCTGTATAGCGGCGTGCTCTATCTGGGCAAAGAGTTGGTGCAGCGCCATTAAAGCCAAGTTGCCACACACGCCTTTGAGTGCATGGGCTTGCGAACGCACAGCCCGCCAGTCTTGGTTTTGCAGTGACTGCGCCAAGGCACTCGGTAGCCCCTCATGCTTGTCCAGCATCTTGCCAAGTTCCGCTAAGTAGAGCGCCTCATCCACCCAAAGTGTCAGCGCTTTCTGCCAATGAATCATCGCCTGATCACGGCTCTCTTTGCCAGACGGCTCTGCGGGCGACGATGGGATACTGACCTGTGATTCAACCTTTAACACGCGCGCCATTTCTGCGCTCAAACGGTTAAAATCAACCGGCTTATTGGCAAAGCCGTTCATGCCCGCCTCCTGCGCTTGGCGCTTGTCTTCGGTCAAGACACTCGCAGTCAGAGCAATAATCGCAACAGGGGGTTTGTCTTGCTCGCGTTCCCATTGACGAATTTGACGGCTGGCTTGTAGGCCATCGAGGCGCGGCATTTGTAAGTCCATCAGTATCAAATCAATCTCGTGCGTTTGGTATTGCTGGACCGCTTCAACACCATCGCGCGCGACCCATACTTGATGACCCGCTCGTTCAAGAAGCAGAGAAAGCAGCGTCACGTTTTGTTCAATATCGTCACAGACTAACACTCGCTGGCTTGGCAGCTTCACTTGCGAGTGAACGTCCGCGCGCGGCAGCCGTTCACTTTTGGGAAGTGGCAGTTCGAAGTAGAAGCAGCTTCCTTTTCCGAGTTCACTGGTGGCATGAATCTCTCCACCCATTAATTCAACCAACTGCTTAGAAATACTGGTCCCTAACCCCGTACCACCGAAACGACGGCTCATGGAAGCATCGGCTTGCGTAAAAGGATCAAAGATCGCCTCAACCCGGTCAGGCGCAATGCCGATACCGGTATCCATCACGCTAAAACGCATCACATCGCTCTGCTCAGTGGGCGCGATGTTAAGCGTGACGCTCCCCTCTTCGGTAAACTTGATGCCATTACCAACTAAATTCATCAGTACTTGGCGGATGCGGTCTTCTGCGCCGAAGACAATAGCTGGCACGCGATCATCAATATGTAGGTTGAGCTCAATGCCTTTGTTTTTCGCACTAAGCCATAACGTAGAGATGACGCCATCGACACAATCCGCAAGATGAAACACCACAGGTTCGACTTCGAGCTTGCTTTTTTCCAACTTAGCGCTGTCGAGAATATCATTGAGAAGATGAAGCAAAGAGCGAGACGCGTTGGATATGGTTTCCAGGTGACGTCTATCCTCGCTACCCATTGGTGATTCGAGCAAAATATTGGTAAAACCGATGATCGCGTTCATGGGCGTGCGGATTTCGTGACTCATATTGGCCAAGAATGCCGCTTTGGTTTCGACCGCTTCTTCGGCAATGCGTTTGGCATTTAACAGCTCAGACTCCATCTCTTTGCGATTGGTGATGTTGATCATCACACCATCAATCCACAATATAGTGCCGTCTTCATCGCGCACTACCATGCCGTTTTCAAGCACCCATACGGGTTGGCCGGCTTTATCAATCAACTGATATTCGACAGCATAGGTTTGCTTGTCGCTGGTCAAGGCGGCGATCGTGTCACGCACCGACTGCTCGCCCTCTTCAACAATCAGTGACGCTAAGCTTATGTTTCCTTCAAGGAACTCCTCAGATCGATAGCCACAGAGCTCCACGATGGCATCACTAAGGAAAATCGGACTCCATTTTGGGTCAAAACAGCGTCGGAAAGCCGCGCCGGGGATATTACGCATCAAAGAGGTTAATCGCTCTTGGCTGTCACGCAGCTTGACTTCCATCGCTTTACGTTCAGAAATGTCCGCGATAAAACCAACAAATAAGGTATCACCATGCGCAAGGTGGACTTTACCTACACCAAGGCGCACTGGAAATTCATGGCCCTTTTTGTGCTGTGCATAAACTTCTCGCGGCGCACCAATGATTTTGTTCTCGCCCGTTCTGAGGTAATTAGCCAAATAGCCATCGTGTGCTTGCTTGTGAGGGGCTGGCATTAATTTGGAAATGTTTTGCCCGAGCAATTCATGCTCTTGCCAACCGAAAATTCGGCTTGCGGCAAAGTTCACACCTTGAATGACGCCTTTCGCATCGATAGTAATCACCCCGTCCGTCGCGGTATCGAGAATGGCTTGCAATCGAGATTCACTGGCGGTTTTCTCGGTTAATAACTGTCGGTAGCGCAGCTGTGAGCTGACGTTCACCGCTAAGGTGGAAATAAGCAAAGTCGCAATGGAAACGGCGATGGCGATAAAAGACTGTTCGTGCAAATCCTGTGGGGCCATCATCATAGAATGGGGCTCAAGCATAATGAAGCGCGCGGCTTCCATGCCGGTGTAATGCATACCTGAAATGGCGCACCCCATGATCGCAGCGCTAACCAAGTTGATATGAAATGAACGCATGGTGGGGAAATGATGCTTAAGTAGGCGGCGCGCAGAGAGTGCGACGATGGCCAATCCGACCGCGACAACGATAGACAGACCAAACCAATACGGGTCATAGCGCAACATGGCCCCCATTTCCATGGCTTCCATTCCGATATAGTGCATGGCACCAATACCCGCGCCTACCACCACACCATTGCGCAGAATAAGTCGATAAGAATCACGCTGGTTGATCAACGATCGCAGTACCAAATAACTCGCTAACACAGCAGGAAGAAGCGATATCAACGTGAGTAAGGTGTCATAACTCATGTGATGGGGCATCTGAAAGGCGAGCATGCCGACAAAGTGCATACTCCAAATCCCCCCCGCCATAATGAAGGCACCAGAAATCAACGCCACCTGCTTATGTGATGGCGTAACGATGTGCCGAGCGGCAGCGGCGAGTCTCAGTGCAAAGAATGACGCCATCATCGCGAGAAAGATAGAGACAACCACTAACCAAGGAACGTAGGTTCCTGTCATCAACGTATATGAGCCAACTTCTGTTATGAATAACCTGTCGAGCATGAGGGAAATCACCCACTTTTTGTAATGATATTTTTATCAACTATTGGATGCATAAGGTACTATTTGTATTAATAAATGTGTAGGCATTTATAACCCTTAATTATTAGTGGAATCTCACTTACCTATAAACTTGACTGCTATTTCAATCACTTTTGTTCATTTTCCGATCTTCCCACTCCCCCTAAAACGCAAAAAAGCCGCAGAACTCTGCGGCTTTGTGATGACCAAAAGGTCAAATTTAGGGGTTATTCGCTGATAAGCTGCTGCTGTGGTGCGCGCGATGCGTTGACCAAGAGCACACCAACGGTCAGAACCATGGTGCCACACAAGATGAACAGCAGGCGTCCAGTGAATTCATTTGGAATCAATGCCATCGCAAGGATACCTAGACCAGCAACACTGATCAGTTTGCCCAGCATGCCACGTTGCTTAGTGTCGAGGTTCTGCTGTTCTTCTGAGTTAGCCACCACAGGCGTCTTCCAGTTTTCGAACAGTTTTTCTACTTCCGCTTCACGCTCTGGCGAACGTCCTTTGTACACCAAGGTTGTCGCTAAGAAGAAGCCACCAGTGAACACTACGTGCGCCGCAAGGCTCAGTGCCACTTTCAAGTCCGCCCATTCACGACCAGTCAATGCTTGTTCCATACCGAACCAGTTCTCGATATGTTGTGCGTTTAGCGAGATACCAAAGTAGTAAGAGACGAAGCCACCGACCACTAGCGTTGCCCAACCAGCCCAGTCTGGCGTCTTGCGAACCCACATACCCAGTAGTACTGGGATCAACATTGGGAATCCGATCAGAGCGCCCACGTTAAGTACAATGTCAAATAGGCTTAGGTGACGCAGTGAGTTGATAAACAAACCAATGCCGATGATGACAAAGCCCATCACAATAGTGGTCACTTTACTTACCACAACCAACTCTTTCTGAGACGCATGAGGGCGCATAATTGGGCTGTAGAAGTTCATCACGAAGATACCCGCGTTACGGTTGAGACCTGAGTCCATTGAAGACATGGTCGCCGCAAACATTGCTGACATTAGTAGACCCACCATACCTGCAGGCATTACGTTTTGTACGAATGCTAGGTAAGCTGCATCTCCACCCACAGAGCCATATTGGTCTGCAAAGTCAGGCATAAATGCTGCTACGTACCAAGAAGGTAGGAACCAAATCAGTGGACCAACAATCATAAGTACACAAGCAAGACCTGCTGCTTTGCGAGCGTTGTCACTGTCTTTTGCACATAGGTAGCGGTATGCATTGATACTGTTGTTCATTACACCAAACTGCTTGATGAAGATGAATACCACCCAAAGCACAAAGATGCTCATGTAGTTTAGGTTGTTACCAACAAAGAAGTCGCCTTCGAAGTTAGACACGATGTTCGTTAGACCACCACCGTGGAAGTATGCCGCTACCGCACAGGTAATGGTTACCGCCATGATAACGAGCATCTGCATGAAGTCAGAGGCAACGACCGCCCAAGAGCCGCCTGTCACCGCCATCAGCATGAGAACCAGACCCGTCACAACGATCGTGGCTTCCATCGGGATGTTGAAGACAGCGGCTACGAAGATAGCAAGACCATTCAGCCAAATACCTGCTGAAATTAAGCTATCTGGCATACCTGCCCATGTGAAGAACTGCTCTGACGTCTTACCGAAGCGCTGACGAATGGCTTCAATTGCCGTAACAACACGAAGTTGACGGAACTTTGGCGCAAAATAGATGTAGTTCATGAAATAGCCAAACGCGTTGGCAAGGAATAGGATAACAACGACGAAACCGTCGCTGAACGCGCGTCCTGCGGCTCCTGTGAACGTCCATGCTGAAAACTGCGTCATGAAGGCGGTAGCTCCTACCATCCACCATAACATCTTACCGCCCCCTCGGAAGTAGTCGCTGGTTGAGGTGGTGAACTTACGGAACATCCACCCAATCGCGACTAAAAAGAAGAAATAGGCAAGAACAACAAGAGTATCAATGGTCATTTTTTCAGCCTTAAAATTAATAACATTAGCTTGTGACAAGCATACCCGAACATAAATTCATTTGTACTACAATATGCCTTTTGTGTGATCTAAAACAGATTTGATCGCACACTTTATTTGCAAGCGAATATTTAGTTTCATACACAAGCAAGATACAGAGCACAAATACATAGCGCAGAATGATGCAAAGGTACGACTTAGAGTACTCCCGACAACGACACTCAAAAAAAGTCATACAATTAAACATAAAAAACCCAGCTTACGCTGGGTTTTTTTAACTACTTACACACTATACTAAGACAGCGAGATTTCAACAGTCTCACCATCAACGGTAAGAATCAGCGACTGCCCTTCTAGCTTATGAGAGACTTCCACTTGCTCACCGGCGTTCTTGTTTGGCACAAGAAGCGTTAGGATGTTGTGCTGTTTTGATGGTTTGAACTGCACTTCAACGTGACGGTGAATTTCAAGATCTTGGTACTCGTATGGGTCAACTTCGCCGAAGCCTTCAACGTTCTTAACAGATTCAATGTTGTCGGCAGACTCGTTGATGAAGTTCACGTCTAGGTGCGCTACTTCGCCACGGATAGTGAATGACTTGTCAGCCACTTCATTCGCGAATGTTGTGTGCATTAGCCAAGTCATGTCTTTCTCTTCAGAAAGAGCAGCCTTGTCTTGCATTACGAATACTTTACCCTTCACAAACCAGATCTTACGCTTGTAAGACTCGATTTCTGGAACGAAGTATTTGTAAGATGCTGTTGCATCACCTTCAACCATTTTAACTTCTGATTCTGTATCGAAGTCAGTGATGTTACCGCCCGCTTCAATACAGAAACGATCTTGGTGACCGTCAAAGCCCGTGTTCTTGTTCTCACCGTACTGACCTTTACCACCGAATAGAGGAAGGTTCTTAGAGAAGGTTTGACGACGCCATTTAGTGTGCATGTCTACACCGAAACCACCGTAGTAGCCAGTGATCGCTGCTAGCGTTTCACCGAATGCGTGCAGAGTGAACGCGTTTTGGTCACCGTGTGAGTGAGAGATAGAACCAAATGGTGAGCACTTAAATACCATGTGGATGTGGTTATCACGCTCAGTCATCTTGTTGTGGAAGGCAGCCCAACCAGTGATTGGGAATACTTTCAACAGTGGATCGTTTGACGGTGCTTTCTCTTCTGGTGCATCCCAAAGGATGTTGAAGCGTAGGTCGTCGTAGCCGAAGTCCCACCAACCGAAGTTGTAGAATTTCGTGTGTGCTTCAGTATCACGGCCTTTAAGCTGGTTGTAGTACCAAACGTACTCAGGCTTCTGGTTAACACCTGCGTAGTGCTTGATGTTGTAAGCCAGTTTTAGACCTGGGAAGTCACCGATTGATGACTGGTCACAGAAGCTCGCGCGCTTAGAGTGAACAGGCATACAGTAGAGTGGGAAGTCACCAGTGTTTTCGTAGAATGTCTTGTTGAACATATCTACGCCACAGTAGGCTTTCAATAGGTCGAATGCTTCGCCTAGGAATGCAGTTTGCGTGTTCCAGTAGTCAGGACCTTCAGCCCAACCGCCGTCTTCACCGCCCCATGGTGGGTAGTGTACTGCGTAGTACTCTAGAGCGTATGCGATGTACTCGCCTGCTTTCGGGTGATCGTGGTAAAGCGCGATACACGTTGGGATGATAGCAGAAGAGATTGAACGTACACCGTGGCTGTTTAGAGGGTTGTTCAGTAGATCAACCGTCACGCGTAGGTGGTGCATGATTTCGTCTAGACGCTCGATTAGTGCATCTTGAACTTGCTGACGCTCTTCATCAGTGAAGTAAGCGTGTAGCCAGTCGTAACCCCAAGCCATGGCTGCGATTACACGGAAAGCGGCTTCGTCGTTGTAACCACGAGAAGTGACGCCTTCTGGATCGTAAGTCGAGAGCTTTAGAGTCCAAGCTTTTGCTTTAGCAATCAGCGCTTCGTCTTCTTTCACGATACCAGCGATGGCAAGGTTACGTGTCGCGTTAAGCGCCATTTGGCAATCAACGTACATTTGACGCCAGTAAGGACGCCAAAGAGACGCTTTACCTACCGTCTCTTCTGGGTAAGGTTGAGGCTCTTCAAATGGAGCCGTATCTAAAAACTTAACCGTAGAGTTGTTGTAGAAGTCGTCGAACATGCAGTGAGATTCATCTGCGCGTACCGCGGCTTTAAACGCTTCTAGGTCCGCAGACTGAACAAGAAGACGCGGACGTGCTTCGCTCAGGTTGTCGAGGAACGACAAATCAAAATCGCGCTTTTGTACTTCGATTGGGAGTAGATCGACAAGGTTACCTGCTGAAGTGTCATTTTCCAGCTTCATCTTCCTGATCGCATCAAGAGATTTTTGGTTGCTCATGTTAACTCTCTTTGTAGTGAGGGTTTGAAGGGTATGGGTAATAATATAAATCTTATTGTAGGACAATTAAACCTTAAAACGCGAAAAATGGCCTTTTTTGTCATTTCCGTGACCTAAAACAAATCGACAGCTCAGAAACACAAAAAAGCGAGCACCCGGCTCGCTTTCATCATCGATTTGGAATCGGCTTAGTTGACGTGCTCAACCGCCGCCTTCACTAGTGCACCTAGCTCGTCCCACTTACCTTCGTCCATCAGGTTCGTTGGTACCATCCAAGTACCGCCACACGCTAGTACAGAAGGGATAGATAGGTAATCATCCACATTCTTAAGGCTAACGCCACCCGTTGGCATGAAGTTAACTGGGTAAACCGCTGTCAATGCTTTTAGCATAGGCACGCCGCCTGAAGGCTCAGCAGGGAAGAACTTCAACGTACGAAGACCCATTTCCATCGCTTGCTCAACAAGGCTTGGGTTGTTCACGCCAGGAACGATCGCAACGCCTTTGTCTAGGCAGTATTGCACGGTACGAGGGTTAAAGCCTGGGCTAACGATGAAATCAACACCCGCATCGATAGACGCGTCCACTTGCTCGTTAGTCAGAACGGTACCTGAACCGATCAACATGTCAGGGAACTCTTTACGCATCACGCGGATCGCTTCAATCGCACATTCAGTACGTAGCGTGATCTCTGCGCAAGGCATGCCGTTTTCTACCAACGCACGACCTAGAGGAATCGCGTGCTCAACTTTGTTGATGGCGATAACAGGGATCACTTTCAGGCTTGCTAATTTTTCGTTCAATGTTGTCATAATGTTTAGACTCTCTCGTTATAAAGCTCGCACAAAGGCGAGCTTATTATTCATTCGATTACAAAGGTAAATCTGGCATCACATCGCGAGGAATGATCGCACCTTTGTGCTGAATCACTTGTCCTGCCATGCAGTGGCCGTTGAATGCGGATTCTTGTGCATTACCGCCCGTCAGACGTTTTGCTAAGAAGCCAGCGCTGAATGAGTCACCTGCTGCTGTGGTGTCGACTACGTTGCTGACCGGTTTTGGCGCGACGTAGTTCGCTTCTTCACCTTCAACGACTAGGCAATCTTGCGCACCACGTTTGATGATGATCTCTTTTACGCCCGCTTCCGATGTGCGCTTGATGCACTCTTCAAGGTGTTCATCACCGTAGAGTGCCTGCTCATCTTCAAACGTCAACAACGCAGTATCGGTCAGAGATAGCATCTTCGAGTACCACTCAATCGCTTCAGCTTGGTCTACCCATAGCTTAGGACGGTAGTTGTTATCGAAGAATACTTGACCGCCGCGTTCTTTGTATTGCGCTAGGAAGTTGATCAACGTCTCACGCCCCACTGGGGTCAAAATCGCGAGCGTAATACCGCTTAGGTAAACCGCGTCAAAGCCAAACAGCGCATCAATCAACGCTTTAGACTCAGGCTGCTCGAACATAAACTTCGCTGCCGCTTCGTTACGCCAGTAGTGGAAGTAACGCTCGCCAGTATCATCGGTTTCGATGTAGTACATACCTGGGTTTTTGCCGTGAATTCGCATCACGTGTGACGTATCGATCCCCTCTTCTTGCCAAACCTGTAGCATCTCAGTACTGAACGAGTCTTCACCCAGCGCCGTAATGTAACTGGTGTTCACATCGTGACCTTTGGTCAAGCGAGAGAGGTAGAGTGCGGTGTTTAGTGTGTCACCACCGAATGATTGCTTTAGTTCACCTTCTTTCTTTTGAAGCTCAACCATACATTCGCCGATGATAGCAACATTAATCATTTTCATTGTTTACCTTAGCAATTGAACTGCCAATGAATTACTTCAGGAAGTCTTCACGTGCAGGGTTAAAGACGTCTAGCAGGATACTGCCTTCTTCGAGCGCAACTGCGCCATGAACAAAGTGTTTCGGTGCGATGTACGCGTCACCTGGCTTAAGTACTTTTTTCACGCCGTCCACTTCTGCTTCGAAACTGCCTTTCACTACGTAGCCGATTTGATCGTGAATTTCGTGAGCGTGAGGGTGACCAATCGCGCCTTTATCAAACTCAAGGTGAACCGCCATCAAGTCGTCAGTATAGCCAACAATTTTACGTTTAATCCCGCCGCCAATGTCTTCCCAAGGGTGATCATCTAAAAGAAAAAATGGATTCATCGTTTTGCTCCTAAAATCTAGCGTAGTGCTGTTTGTTCACATCATACCTCAGTGAGATTAATTGTAATACAATACAAACCAAAAGTGTGACACAAATCAAAAATGAAACTACGTTTCAACTATTTCACCATCAATTATCGAACAAGAAAACGTCGAGTAAATCTCTGTGTTCTGGCCCGTTAATTCAGGTCCTCAATGCGAATTCAGTGATTTCGCTCATCATTTTTCCTCTCTACCCTACCATAATAATCAATATTGTATTACTTTATGTAGCAAATAATTTCTCTGCTACACCCAAAGGTGACGAGGACATAACGATGAACGCGCTCTTATTCACGCAAGATGAACTGACACTCCTACGCCAGGAAGTGGGTCAGCCTAGCTTAATGGGCAAGACCATCGACAAACACTGTCGTGAACTTGAAGCGTTTATGCGCTTACCCCTCGAAGTACCCGGTCACGGTGAAGCCGGTGGCTACGAACACAATCGCCACAAACAGAACTACACATACATGAACCTCGCTGGACGCTTGTTTTTGGTCACACAAGATGAGCGCTACGCGGCGTTTGTTCGTGATTTACTCGATGGCTATGCGGATATCTATTTAACGCTTGATTATCAAGTTCAGAAGAATACCAACCCTACTGGGCGATTGTTCCACCAGATCCTTAATGAACATGGCTGGCTTCTGTTTGCCAGCATTGGCTATTCCTGTGTTTCTCACACCATGAGCGAAGCGCAAAGAACGCGCATTATTGATCGCCTCTTTGTGCCGATGATTGAAATGAGTACAGAGAAGTATGCACACCGTTTTGACCATATTCATAATCATGGTGTGTGGGCAGTCGCCGCTGTCGGTGCCTGCGCCGTCGCGATTGATAAGCCTGAGTACTTGGAGATGGCCGTCTATGGCCGCGATAGAAACGCGACCAGTGGATTCTTAGATCAAGTATCGCATCTCTTCTCCCCATCGGGTTATTACCTTGAGGGGCCTTACTACTCTCGCTTTACCATTCGACCGTTAGTGCTGTTTGCGGAGATCATCCACCGACACCTACCTGAGGTGGATATTTACCGCTATAAAGATGGTGTGGTCGGTAAAACCGTGCAAGCGTTGTTGGCGACCGCTTACCCCAATGGGGTGTTCCCCGCTCTGAATGACGCCTCGCAAAGCATGAGCATCAACGATGCCGGCGTGCAGGTCGCCGTGAGCATCTATGGCGCGCATTATGGTTTGGACGATAACATTCTTGGCATGGCGAAAATTCAACAAGGCGTTTGGATGCATCCTTGCGGTTTGGCACTCTCCAATGCCTTTGAAGAGGCTCAGGCGCAGCGTGAGATTGGTCTACCCTACTGGCCAAGTGTTGAACTGTGTGAAGGTCCAAACGGCGATCAAGGTGCACAAGGCTTTATCCGAATGCAAGATCCAAGTGGCGATGTGACCCAACTTGTGATGAATTATGGCATGCACGGTATGGGGCATGGCCATTTCGATACCCTTGGCATCACCCTGTTCAATCGTGGTCAAGAAGTGCTGCGTGAGTATGGTTTTGCACGTTGGGTCAACGTTGAACCTAAATTTGGTGGACGCTACTTGGCCGAAAACCCATCGTATGCTCGCCAGACCGTTGCCCATAACCAGGTCACCGTTGATCAGCAGTGCCAGAACCAATTCGATGTTGAACGCGCAGACGCTCGCAGCGGGACGCCCCACTTTTTCGATGCGACTCAAGAGACACTAAAGGGCATGAGTGCATTCGCCAACGAGCATGTGGATGGTTGCGACATGCAACGCAGTGTCTTTTTACTCAGCCTAGACAAGCTAGAAGCGCCACTCTTGATTGACCTTTACCGCATCGACAACCAACCGGACCAAGCCAATACGCTGCGCAGTTACGACTACACACACCAATATCAAGGTCAAATCATTCGTAGCAACGTGGAGTATCACACCCATCAAGAGCTGCATCCACTGGGCGATAGCCACGGATATCAGCACCTATGGAACGTGGCAGAAGGAGAAGTCGCAGATTGTGCATTGGTCAGTTGGCTTCAGGGCCACAGCTACTACACTTGGGTTGGCGCGAGTTCAAATCCGAGCAACAAGCTAATCTTTACACGCACAGGGGCCAATGACCCTAGTTTCAATTTGCGCAGCGAACCTGCCTTCTTGCTTCGAAGTGAAGGCCCGTCGACGGTGTTTGCCTCTGCGCTTGAAACGCACGGCTATTTTAATGAAGAATTTGAGCAATCGGTCAATGCCCGAGGCCAAGTGGAGTCCATCCAAGTGGTTGCCAATAGCGATGCAGGGAGCGTTGTGCAGATCCGCACCCGCCTCCATGAAATTACCTTGATGGTCAGCCACCAGCAGCACGTGGCTGAGAATACGCCGCACCAAGTGGCGGACACAGAGAATGCAAACATTTACAGCTGGAACGGTGCCTACGCGTTAGACATCACCCCAAAAAACTAAGTATCGGTCAGGAGACAACATAATGAGCTATCAACCTCTATTAATGAATGTTGAGGAAGCAGCTGAACTACGTAAAGCACTTGGCACGGATAGCCTATTAGGACGCGCATTGGCGCGCGACATCAAAAAAACCGACCAATATATGACACAGGTTGGCATTGAAGTCCCTGGTCATGGTGAAGGTGGCGGTTATGAGCATAACCGTCACAAGCAGAACTATATCCACATGGATTTGGCGGGCCGTTTGTTTCTCATCACGCAAGAAGATAAATATCGTGACTACATTGTCGATATGCTTACCGCTTACGCCAACGTGTACCCAACGCTTGAGAGCAATGTCAGTAAAGATACCAACCCACCAGGCAAGATCTTTCACCAGACACTGAATGAAAACATGTGGATGCTCTACGCATCGTGCGCCTACTCTTGTGTCTACCAGACACTATCGGATGAGCAAAAGGCGCTGATCGAAAACGATCTCTTCAAGCAGATGATTGACTTGTTTGTTGTCACCTATGGCCATGATTTTGATATCGTTCACAACCACGGTCTTTGGGCAGTGGCTGCGGTCGGTATTTGTGGTTATGCCATTAACGATCAAGCCTCGGTTGATAAAGCACTGTATGGTCTGAAGTTGGACAAGGTCAGCGGCGGCTTCTTAGCACAGCTTGATCAACTATTCTCGCCAGATGGCTACTACATGGAAGGCCCCTACTACCACCGCTTCTCACTGCGTCCTATTTACCTGTTCGCCGAAGCGATTGAGCGCCGTCAGCCAGAGATTGGCATCTACGAGTTCAATAACTCGGTCATTAAGACGACGTCTTACGCAGTGTTCAAAACCGCGTTCCCAGACGGTACTTTGCCAGCGTGCAACGACTCGTCAAAAACCATCTCTATCAATGATGAAGGCGTGGTGATGGCGACGTCTGTTTGCTTCCATCGTTATGAACAGAACGAAACCTTGCTCGCGATGGCCAACCACCAGCAGGACGTATGGGTCCACATCTCAGGTAAAACGCTCTCTGATGCGGTTGCGAATGCCAGCGACATCAAGCCATTCAACTGGGGCAGCTTATACATTACCGACGGCCCACAAGGTGAGAAAGGGGGTCTTGGTATTTTGCGTCACCGCGACGCGCATGACGACGACACCATGGCGTTGATCTGGTTTGGGCAACACGGCTCTGATCACCAATACCACTCAGCGCTCGATCATGGCCACTACGATGGTTTGCATCTGAGCGTATTCAATCGCGGCGTTGAGGTCCTGCACGATTACGGCTACGGTCGATGGGTCAATGTCGAGCCTAAGTTTGGTGGACGCTACATCCCGGAAAACAAGTCATACTGCAAACAAACGGTCGCGCACAACACCGTGACGGTGAATCAGAAAACGCAGAACAATTTCAACACTGCCCTAGCAGAGTCAAAATTTGGTGAGAAACACTTCTTCAACATCGACAACGCCAAACTGCAAGGCATGAGTGGTCGTATCCGTGATTACTATGACGGTACGCAGATGCAGCGCAGCATCCTACTTGCCGAGTTGCCTGAGTTTGAAAAACCGCTGGTGATTGATGTCTATCGAATCGAATCAGAGCAGGAGAACCAGTACGACCTTCCTGTGCACTACAGCGGCCAGATCATTCGTACCGACTTTGAATACAACACACACTCCACACTCAAGCCGCTTGGCGATTCTGACGGTTATCAGCACCTTTGGAACCTAGGCTCAGGTAAAGTTGAAGGCAGCGCGCTGGTCAGTTGGCTAGTGAAAAACAGCTACTACACGTTAGTCACCAGTGCGACTGCTGACAGCGAAGTGATTTTTGCTCGTCTCGGCGCCAACGATCCTGACTTCAACCTACGCAGTGAGCCAGCGTTGATTCATCGCCAAAGTGCAAAAGATCATGTCTTTGCCTCCGTCCTTGAGACACACGGTTACTTCAACGAAGAGTTTGAACAATCCGTCAATGCACGTGGTCTTGTCCGCGCGGTGACCGTGGTGGGTCACAATGAAGTCGGCACTGTGATTCGCATCGATACAACGTCAGGTAATCACTACCACTACGCCATTTGTAACCTTGATGAACAGGCACAACATGGCGAGCATAGTGTTGAATTTAATGGTACTGCCTACACATGGCAGGGTGCCTTTGCCCAAATTGATTAGACCGTGTTCGGTTCGCTCGTTGGCTCCACCGACTGAGCGCCCCTCTCTCACATGGACTTATTGATGTAAAAATCTAACTACGATCAAAGCCGAGCATCCCGCTCGGCTTTTTATTTACAAGTTATCATATGACAAAAATAACCATACCTGTGATGAGGATTCCATCGTGCTCGCGATCACTAAAATCTTCCGTTAACCCTTTAAATATCTGAGCTGGAGCACTGTTTAGCACTCTCGATAGTGATCAAAATAACACTAGGCCAACTTCTCGTTGTTCACCATTAAAATAATACAATATCATTTGTTTGTGATTAGGACGTAACACGGAATTAATGCCCATGATGAAGGATCACGTATCCATAGCTAAAGATGCCGTCGAACTTGTCAAACCCGCTATAGACAAGCTCTTTGAGCGAACCAATCGTCAGGAGCTGCACATAGTGATCATGGACCCAAGGCTCAAACCTTGGGAGGCAAGCTTCGAAGAGGCCATTTTGTACCAAACCTCACTGGGCTCTCCAGATGAGTGGACCATTCCTTTTGACCAATTTGCCCGCAACAAAGCCAAACAAGCATGGCGCAGCGGTCAACCTAACATGGTCAACCAAACCCTGCACACATCATCACTGCAATCGGAGGATCTGCTGTTCTTTGGCTCCTTCGTATACGGCGATGTCGTCGTCGCGTGCAGCGGCGTCGAACAATGGTACGACATGCTCATCAGCGGATGGCTAGCCGTCACATTTGAGCAACTGTGCATGAGCGAGTACCAAAACAATAAAAGCAACAACCCTACACAAACTTACCGAAACTGAACGTGAAGAGAAGGTCTAAGACTATGAGTAAACTACTGAAATCTCTACTGGTTACCGCGGGCATTATGGCGTCAGCGAGCGCTATCGCCGCCGACTATCCGACCAAAAACATTCGACTTGTTGTTCCCTTTGGCGCAGGTGGCGGTACGGATGCCGTAGGTCGTACCTTGGCCAATTCAGCCAAAGATATTCTCGGTCAAAACATTGCCGTGATGAACCGTACTGGTGGTGCCGGTGCCGTTGGCATGAGCTTTGGGGCTCAACAACGTCCCGATGGCTACACACTGACGGTCGTCACACGCGAAATTGCGTCTTTACCTCAAATGGGGCTCATGCAACACGACGCGAGCGATTTTAAATTGATCCGTCTGGTCAACCTTGACCCTGCGGTTGTGTTGGTGCACAAAGACAGCCCATACAACACCATCAACGACCTGATTGCCGAAGCCAAAAAAGGCGATGGCGTCGTGAAGTTTGCCTCCACCGCAGCGCCAAACTTCTACCTAATGGCTCTAGAAAAAGACCAAGGCATCAAGTTAAACGCCATTCCTTACAACGGTGCAGCGGAAGCCATTCCTTCTGTATTGGGTAACCACACCGACGTGACTATGGTTACGCCAGGAGAAGCGATTGCGCAGCTTCGTTCAGGTCAGCTTAAAGCGCTCGGTGTGATGTCTAATGAGCGTATCTCGTACATTCCAGATGTCCCAACCCTCAAAGAACAAGGCGTTGATGTGGTAACAGGAACATGGCGTGGTATTGGCGCGCCAAAAGACACGCCAGATGAAATCATTGAGACCTTAGGTAAAGCCTTTGATGAAGCAATGGCATCTGCTGAGTTCAAACAGTTCATGGAAAAAGGTGCGATGACTATCCACAACATGAACGCTGAAGAGTTTACTCAGTTCGTCAAAGACGATACCAAAGCACTGAGCACACTCATCAACTGATCGACGTCGAGTTATTGGGAGCCTTCTCTTGAGGCTCCCATTTTTTGCTGTATCGAGGTGTCCCTATGATGAACCGTCATGTAATTTTCCCTTCTCTCATGATTGTATTGAGCGCACTGACTCTTGCCGTCATCACTCAGTTTGATCAACCGAGATTTCAAGATGCGAGCGTTAACGCACAATTCTTCCCGAGTGTGATCGCGGTGATGCAAATCGTCATCTGCGTTGCGCTGATTATTCAACACAAGCTCAAAGCCACCGCGTCTAGCGATGCGCCGATTTTCTCCAAAATGGCGTGGTTCGGTTTGGCTTTTCTCATTACTTATGCCGCGCTCATCAGTGTGATCGGTTATTTGTATGCCAGCTTACTCGCGTTCACCCTCTACCTGATCTGCTTTAGAGTGAAAAAGCCGCTCTTTTATGCCGTGGCATGGGTATTTGTCTTTTCTGTCTACTATCTGTTTGGCGAAGTTTTTTACATTGCTTTGCCCGACGGCTACTTCTACTAAGGAGGGCGTATGTTAGAACATCTGTTTAACGGCCTCTTGACGGCTTTTAGCCCTGCTGTATTGCCGGTGCTGATTTTCGGCGTTGTCGGCGGTATTGTGCTTGGCGCTCTACCGGGATTGACCGCGACGATGGGAGTCGCCATTTTACTGCCTTTCACCTTCGGCATGGAGTCCACTCCGGCACTGGTGATGCTTATCGGCGTCTACATTGGGGGCATTTACGGCGGCTCTATCGCAGCGATTTTACTTAAGACGCCCGGTACACCCGCTTCTGCCGCGACGGTGCTGGACGGGCATACACTTGCGGCGAAAGGCCAAGCCGCCCGTGCGCTCAGTATCTCAGCTGTCGCGTCCTTTATTGGTGGATTGATCAGTACCATAGTCTTGATAGCCATCGCGCCCCTATTGGCCAATTTCGCCCTGCGCTTCAACGCGCCGGAATATTTCGCCCTCGCCCTGTTTGGCTTAACCATCATCGCCAGTGTCTCGGCACAAAATATCCTTAAAGGCTTGTTGGCTGGCACCATTGGCTTACTGGTCTCTACGATAGGTTTAGATCCTATCAGCAGCGTACCCAGATTTACTTTTGGCGTGATGGACTTATACAGTGGCGTGAACGTCATTCCGGTTCTGATCGGTCTGTTTGCTCTGTCTGAGGCCATCAACCAAATTGAGAAACTCCTCAATGAGAAACGTGCCTCAATCGCCAAATTCGACCACACATTGCTCAGCCGATCTGATTTAAAAGAGATGATGCCGACCGCGGTGAAAAGCGGCGTGCTTGGCACGTCCATCGGTTCTGTGCCCGGTGCGGGTGCAGACATTTCGGCATTCGTTTGTTACAACGAAGCCAAACGGGTCTCGAAAAACCCTGATGAATTTGGCAAAGGCTCAGTGAAAGGTCTCGCCGCCGCAGAGGCTGGAAACAACGGTGTTACCGGCGGTGCATTGGTCCCCCTATTGACGCTTGGTGTACCCGGCGATGCGGTCGCCGCCGTACTACTCGGTGCCTTGATAGTGCAAGGTCTCACACCGGGTCCACTGCTCTTTGCGCAAAACCCAGATGTCGTTTACGGTGTGTTTAGCTCGATGTTGGTCGCCAATGTAGTGATGCTCATCGTCGGCTTAGTTGGCATTCGTTTTTTCTGTCGCATCATCGAAGTGCCGAAGCTTTTAATGATACCCATCATCATTTTCTTATCGATCGTCGGTGCCTATGCCATTAACAACTCGATGTTCGATGTCGGTATTGCGATTGCATTTGGCCTACTTGGATTTGTATTGGGTAAGCTTGATATTCCATCCTCACCGATCTTACTCGCCATCATTCTTGGTCCTATGGCCGAAACGAACTTACGAAAAGCTCTACTGATGTACGATAACTCCTGGTCATTCCTCTATGAGCGTCCCATTGCCCTTGGCTTTGTCTTATTGGCCATCTTCTCTGTCTACTCAACGATGAAGATGAAAAAGAAAGCCAAACTCGAATCCGCGCACCAGTGAACTTTCCCCTTCCCCCCTGACTCCCGAGCCTGCTCGGGAGTCGTCACACCACAGTTTGTTACATTATGCCAAGTTGGAATAGCCGTTATTCGTCATCAACAACACCGAATTTTGCTATACTCACCGCGCAACGCACCAAGCCAATTAAAGCACTGATTTAATTGGCTTATTATATAAACAAGAGTGATGATTCGCCTCTATTTGCGTTGCTAGTTGATAAGATTGCTGCGCGTTCAAATAGGTACGGTTATGGGTTTTAAACATCGAAAAACGTTTATTTATCAGTTGGAAAGACACGATAAACGCTACTGGATGAAATTCTGTGGTGAGAACAAACGTAATCCATTCAACCGCCTATTCAATCGTCTGATTACGCTGTCAGAAAAAAGCCAAACTTGGCAGTTACACAGTGGCTTCGACACCAAAACGCGCTTTTTGCTTGAACAGAGTCACTTGATTGAGGCGGCAAAACGCTCACTCCCGGTGCCTCGCGTCGTGATGCAAGGGCGCGGGTTGTTTGTTACTGAGTGTGCTGGTCAGCCTTTGACCGAGTCGCACACAGTCTCCCCCAAACAGCGCTTAACCAAAGCGATGCGCGGGCTGATTGCGTTTCACCAACAAGACATGATTCATGGTCGCCCGGCGATGCGGGATATTTTGATCAATGACGCAGGACAGGTGACCTACATTGATTTCGAAGAGTCGCGCTTCTCTGCCTGCCAGACACTGCGCACGCGCGATGTGCTCTTGCTTTTACTCGACTCCTATCGTTTAGAACGAGTCAGCCAAGCCACACGTTTAGCGCTCCTTACTGAGTGGCAGCAGCAAGTGGGACAAGGCAGTGCGCAAAGCCTAGCCGTTGTCGCACGCTTTCTCACCTACAATCGTTGGATAGCCAATTTAGTGCTGACGTTTAAATCGAACCGATTGTCACGCCAGCTATTACTACTTGAGCGCCTGTTGAGCCGCGCACTTCGTTAGTGCGCTCATCATCTAGAAGCGCTCTAGTCGTACATCAATTGCTTGGCTTTTTCTGCATCGAACTCATCCAAAGAGCGTCTGGCTAAGCGTCTAAACGGCCACGCTTTGACGATTTCTTCAAGTGGCATCACAGCAAACGCCCAGAAAATACTGCCTTCTAGCCACAGCACGATGCCAGCGCACAGCGGCAGCGCAATCACCCATTGCCCCGTAAAGTTGATCTTAAAAACCTCAGTGGTTTTACCCAAAGCACGCAAAACCTGCCCATGCACGGTGTTATAACCACGCACAATCGGAAGGAAGATATACAAAGGTGCAATCACCGCCAGTGCAAGGTACGTGTCGGGGTCCAAATTGGAATACAAATGGGGCAACAGAAAGCTTAATCCTAAAAAGGCCAAGCAAGACAATGCCGAGATGGTCACCGCGACATCAATACTGACATCGACGTTCTTGCGTAAGTCATCCAGCTGCTTAGAACCAATCGCTTGGCTAATGGTAATGGCCGATGAGACGGCCCACGCCGTGATGAACTGATTACCCGCCTTAACCCAAGGCATAATAATGGTGATTGCCACGTAGGAATAAAGCGGCAACTGCGAAAAAGTCAGCATGTACAGTGTTGCGCCCGTCATCAGCATAGTGACATTAGCCGCCACGGGAAAGATCTCTTTAAAGTGGTTGATAGCGTTGCGCCGCAATGACGCATCCAAGGTGCGCAGCGAGAGACGCACATGACTGCGCTGTAAGCAAAGGACGAGAAACAGCAGCCGAACAGTAATCGCCACCAAGCTTCCGATTGCCGCCCCTTGTACCCCAAAGCCCTGCCATGACCCCATACCGTGAATCATCGCGTATGAAACCGCGACGTTAATGGGCGCTTCAAGTAAGTACCCTTTAAACGGCAACTTGGTTTTCCCCAGTGCGTTAAAGAGGGCAATCATCACCTGCGTCGCCGCGTTGATGACCACAATGTACTTCGCCACCGATAAGTAACGCGCGGTTTCTTGCTTTAAAAGGTCATCATTGGTCAGCGCACTAATAAGCGCACTGTCTGCGAGCGTCAACAAGGCTAAAAACAGCACAGCAATACAGCCATTAATCAAAATCGCCGCCCAGAAGCCCTTATTCAGCGCACTCTCTTGACCAGAGCCAAACGCGCGACTGAGCACCAATTGCGAGCCATTGGCCAGTGAGATTTGAATCCCGAGCAAGAAAGAGACGATGGTAAACGCGATCCCCATCGCCGCTAGCGATATCTCACCAAGCGGTGACACCAACAAGGTGTCGATCATCAGCATGGATTGCATCAGCAATGCATTGAGTGCTAAGGGCCAAGCAAGCGATAGGTTTTTGCGAACGTAAGGGTTAAGGGTCATGGTAACGACTCAATTTCCAATGCTTAAACAAACGAAAAAACGTCACCGAAGCGACGTTATTGGGGTGATTCTTTTTCAAACGACTTGCGCTAAACGCTGATTCTCATCATTCAGTAGCGTTTGAGAGGCGAGGCGCGCCGCATCCGATTTTCCTGCCATGATCGCATCGTAAATGCGTTGGTGCTCGGCTAAACAAAATCGTCCGCCTTCTGCCGACTCATCAATAAACTCGCGGAAGATAGTCGAGAGGATATTGCTAAACGGCAAGAAAAACTGATTACCTGTTGACTGAAAAATCAGTTGGTGAAACAAGTGATCGTTTTCTGTCCACTGCGCCATGTTGTGGCTCTGCGCCGCAAAGGTCATGCGCTGAAACACAATAGACAGATCTTTACGCTGAGCGACCGAGGCATGTTTAGCGGCAAGGGCGCACGCTTCAGGCTCAATCGCTTTTCTCAGTCCGAGGAACTGCGCAAGAAACCGTTGATTATCCTCTAAATCTTGCATCCATTCCATCAACTGAGGGTCAAGAAAATGCCAATTATTACGCCCTTGAACTCGCGTTCCTACCCGGGGTTTGGACTCAATAAGTCCTTTGGCGGACAAGAGCTTGATCGACTCACGTAACGAGGTTCGACTGACACCAAAAATGTCACACATCTCCAGCTCACAAGGCAGCTTTTCCAGAGGCTGCAATCCCCCCGATAAAATGCGCCGAGCGATCTGCCGCGCGACTTGAACATGAATTTTACGGCTTGAATCCTCGACTGAGGTAAATGTCGCCATACAGTACTCCCGATGCACCCAATGATGGCCAGGTTCACGACAAGGCCATAGTGGGCACAGACACAATGATATAATCGAAACACTCTCAGCGAGAAGAACGCTTGAATTATAAAAAGCCAGTCAGCGCCGGCTTTTGGGTCAGACGAAGGGTTGCGCGGAGAGAAAAACACACCAAACTCCATTAATAATACAATAATATCAATTTTTAACAACTTAATTTCTCAGCAAAATAACCACCCAACAAAATAAACCCTTGTTTCATTTAATATTTGTGAACCAGTTCAAACTCAAGAAATAATGCGCCGATTTAACACGCAATTAGTCACATAAAGGCGCAAAAAACAGACACAAATCGACCCTCTCTACGTGCTAGATTGAGCCTTTTGAGTGATCGTGCGAGCCTTTATGGCACAAAGAGTGTGAGTCAATCGCGCTTTGCAAAAGCAATGGTTGGTCAACGGTGAGAAGAGTGCTATATTTAGGCTTAAATAATACTTATATTTTTAATTTAAACAGGTCGAAGAAGTAGCAATATGATGACTGGAGCTTTTAACTCAATCGCAGGTTCAAAACGTAGCCTGCACGTACAAGTCGCGAGAGAAATCGCTCGAGGCATTTTATCTGGCAAATTGGCACAAGGCTCTATTCTCCCTGGTGAGATGGAATTGTGTGAACAATTTGGCATCAGCCGCACTGCCCTGCGCGAAGCCGTCAAATTGCTGACCTCGAAAGGCATGCTTGAGTCACGTCCTAAAGTCGGGACCAAAGTGGTCAACCGCGCCTACTGGAACTTCCTCGACCCTCAACTGATTGAGTGGATGGATGGCCTAACAGACACTGACCAGTTCTGCTCTCAGTTCTTGGGTCTGCGCCGTGCTATTGAACCCGAAGCTTGCGCACTTGCCGCCATCCATGCGTCGGCCGATGAACGCATTGAACTTTCTGAGACCTTCCAACAGATGGTTGAGATTGCCGAAGCTGACGTGTTTGACCAAGAGCGCTGGATGGAAGTGGATACGCGATTCCACAGCCTGATCTTCAACGCAACCGGTAATGATTTTTACCTGCCTTTTGGTAACATTCTGACCACCATGTTTGTCAACTTTATTGCGCACTCGTCAGAGGAAGGCAGCACTTGCATCAATGAGCACCGCCACATCTACGATGCGATCATGGCGGGCAACCCAGACAAAGCGCGTCAAGCGTCTATCGTTCACCTGCAAGATTCGAAGCACCGCCTCGCAGCAGTGAACTGATCACTGGCACATATCAAACTCAAAGCCCTCGCCGATGCGAGGGCTTTGTCATTTTCCACACAAATCATCCAACTTACTGCAAGCCTAGCGCACTTCTATCTCGCCTAACCTCCCAAAATTTCCGCAAAAGTTGACTTAAATTTGGACTTCACCCAGCAACAGGGGCTATCATAAGACAATTCATTTTGACTCGTTGACTCACATCGCTCATGACCGAATCTTTACTGCCCAATATTGTCCAATTTATCGCGCAAATTGACCCTTTTGATAAGCTGCCTAAAACCGCAGTGCGTGAATTGGCAGGGAATGTTCAGATCACCTATTTGTGCAAAGGAGACACCGTGGATCTGTGTAAGGAGGGCAAAGAAAAATCCCTCTACATGATCCGCACCGGCTCAATGGAGCAACGTAAAAAAGATGGCGTCTTGCGCGCCAAGCTCGAAGCTGAAGATATTTTTGGTTTTACCTTCCTCTCAAAAGATGTCGATAGTAACAGCGATAAAGGCTACAAAGCGATTGCGCTAGAAAACACCCTGCTCTACATCGTACCTCACTCAGCCCTGAAGGCTCTGTTTAAGGCACACCCTGAATGCGCAGAGCACTTTGCTTCCCAAGCTCAAGTGCGGCTTAAATCTGCATTAGATGTGGTGTGGTCAAACAAAGAGAAAGGCATCTTTATCAAGAAGGTCTCTGAGGTTGCCAGTGGTCGCGTCGCGATTGGTGATGCTAAAGATTCCATCAAGAAAATTGCCAAAGAGATGCTGATCAAACGCTCGCCGTGTGCGGTGATCTACGAGGACGAAAAAATTGTAGGTCTC
This sequence comes from Vibrio sp. R12-SG2-ISO1, assembly GCF_059834045.1. Lineage (NCBI taxonomy): Bacteria > Pseudomonadati > Pseudomonadota > Gammaproteobacteria > Vibrionales > Vibrionaceae > Vibrio > Vibrio sp. R12-SG2-ISO1. The sequence goes on from NZ_JCBDGO010000001.1 coordinate 70,240, forward strand.
ATCACGGACCGTGACATGACCAAACGCGTCATCGCACAGGACGTTAGCACCGATGAGCCAATTTCCAAAGTCATGACACTGTCGCCGCTGACCATCAGCCCAGATGATCTTGTGATGCACGCAGCCTCTATGATGATGCAGTTCAACATCCGTAACCTGCCTTTGGTCAAAGGCAACAAAGTGGTCGGTTTGCTTACCACCACCCACTTGGTGCAAAACCACCGCGTGCAAGCCATCTTCTTGATTGAAAAGATTAAATACTCAGGCAGTATCAAGACATTGGCCAGTTACACACCGGAAAGACAAGCAATTTTCGAAGCTCTGGTCGAGGGCCATGTCGCACCAGAAGTGATCGGTAAAGTCATGACAATGATCATGGATGCTTATACGCGCCGTTTGATTCAAATCGCTATCGACAAATTGGGACCGCCGCCATGTGAGTTCTCTTGGTTGGTGGCCGGATCTCATGCACGTAATGAAGTTCACATGCTGTCGGATCAAGACAGTGCCATCGTTCTCGCCGACGACGCCACCGACAGTGATAAAATCTACTTTAAACACATGGCGATGATGGTCTCCAATGGATTAGCGAGCTGTGGCTACCCCTTATGCCCTGGCAAGTACATGGCCGCGACACCCAAATGGTGCCAGCCGCTGAGCGTTTGGAAGCACTACTACAAAAAGTGGGTCGCGAATCCAGAATATGAGCGCCTACTGAATATCAGCGTGTTCTTGGAGATTCGCACCGTCTACGGCAACAAAGAGTTTGAGCAGATCCTCCGTGATGAGTTGCATCGCAACATCCGTGAGAACCATGCTTTCTTAAGTATCCTAGTCAATGATTCGGTGCAAACCAACCCACCGCTCGGCATCTTTAACAAGCTCGTTTTAGAAAAATCCGGCGAGAACAAGAAAACACTCAATATTAAGAAGTACGCCATTAACTTGATCATTGATTTGGCACGAATCTATGGTTTAGCGGTGGAGTCCGATGTCTCTGCAACCGACGAGCGTTTTAAAGCCGCGTTTGAAAAAGGCATCATGAGTGAAGATTCGTATAAGAACATCTTGCGTGCCTATCAATTTATTCTCTCATTTCGCTTTAGCCATCAAGTGGAAGCGCTCAAACGCGGTGAGATAGCAGACAACCACATTAACCCCGACAGCTTCGGTAGCTTCGAGCGCAATCACCTAAAAGATGCGTTCCGTATCGTTTCTGAGCTACAAGACGGGGCGAAGATAAGGTTTGGCTCACGATGATTCAGCTCTTTAATCGCTATTTCCATCCGCTGTCCCATCACATTAAAGCGCGCGAGCATTACCTTGCGAATGTTCGTCTCGCCGATGTGTTTTACCCGTTGGTGAAACAACCCGAACTCAATTTGTCGACGCTTGCAAGTGACTACGACTATTTGGTTGTCGACCTTGAGACGACGGGCTTAGACAGTGAAGTGGATCGAATTCTGTCGATCGGTTGGGTCACGCTCTCCGCAGAGTCTATCGATATGACCTCGGCACACCACTACTATGTTAACAGCCGTTCGCAGATCAAAGCCGAGACAGCGGTCATCAACCACATTACGCCACAAATGCTTGAAGAAGGCATTTCGATTCATGATGCGATGAACACCTTCTTTGAAGCCGCACACGGCAAAATACTCGTCGCACACGGTTGTATGGTAGAAAGCAATTTTATCAATCGTTACTTATCAAAGTCATTTGGCCTGAACGCTTTTCCTCTCACCTGGCTCGACACCTTGTGTATCGAAAAGAAGATGGCAAAAGCGATCAATCACCACGAAGAGATCGACGTGTCGCTCTCAGCCACACGACAACGCTATCAACTACCCGAATATTTCGCCCACAACGCCCTCACGGATGCGGTCGCCACGGCAGAACTTTTATTGGCGCAGAAAAAACGCATCGCTTCCCACAAGACGGTGACGCTGAGCCAGTTGTATAAACTCAGTCATTAACTCGGTTTTCCCGCACCTTAAACACACTGTATGAAAAAAAATGATGTCTCGTTCGCCATCTTCCTGCTGGTTGGCGCAAACTTACTCGCTTCACTGTCTGATGTATCGTTAAAAATCCTCAATGGTGAAGTCCCGACATTTCAATATGTCTTCCTCCGTCAATTGATTAGCCTCACTCTGCTACTGCCCTTTTGGTGGTCACTCCCCAAGCAGCGCCGTCGAATGGGCTGTGATGGCATTACCTTTTGGCGCGCACAATTGATTTTATTGGGAAGCGCATGTGCCATGGTGGCCATTACTCACCTGCCCTTGGCGACCGCGAATGCGATTTTCTACGTTGGGCCACTGTTAGTGTTGCCGCTTTCCATCGTCTTTTTGGGAGAGCGCCCTTCCGCGGGCAAAATTTTTGCCACGCTACTGGGCTTTATTGGCGTTTTGATTGTCTTGCGCCCGGAGCACTTTCACTGGGCGGCCATCATCGCGCTAGGCAGTGCGCTCGCCATGGGGGTGGGTAACATTCTCATCAGACGTATGCCTCAAGAGCAACCCTTGGTCTGTACTCTGTTTTGGACCACCTTGATGACTCTGCCCATCGCCGCCGTCATTGCCTACCTTGAGTGGCAACCTATCGAATGGCACCACGTAGGCTGGATTGTAGCGATCAACCTGTTTGTACTCAGCTACCATGCCCTGGTCGTACAAGCCTTTCGCCGAGCCCCCGCCAGCCAAATCGCGCTCGCCGAATACTCTGGCCTTGCCTTTGTCACTCTGTTTGGTGTGATGTGGTTTGATGAAATCCCTGATTTGTTCACAGCGCTAGGGATAATACTGATTATTGTTCCAATGATGCCAATACGTTGGAAACGTTGGATAAGAGGAAAGAGAAGAGACGTTGATTTAGCGGTTTAGCTATGGAGTATAAAAAGAGGTGGGAAGACCACCTCTTTTTATCGATTACTGATCGAGGACTAGCTCATAGAATCGTACCTGTGCATAGTCTTCTGAGTCTGGGCCACCATAAGCGCAGCCAGACGACCCGGTATTACACTGGTTGTAAGATCCCGCCTTAAAGTACATCCAGTCGCTACCGTAACCCTGGTCGATTTCATGCCCTTGGTACTGACCCGCGGTCAAATCGATGGTGACGCTTTTCGTCTCTTCATTGTCTAATCCCGGGGATTTGACAAAGTTGAGCGTCATCATGTCACCTTCGACAATCACTTCATAAGAAAAGACTTCATCTAGCGCAATGCCATCAATTGGCTCTGGATCACCTTGACGCAGATTGTGCTGACCAAAGACATCGTGTCGAATATCTTTGCGCAGTTTTGATTTTTGCTGCTCAAGCGGTGGATTCAGTTCGTAGTTCCAGCTGAGTGAACCCAGGTTGTGTTCCGGTAATTTTCGGTAAATGATTTTTAGTGGCTCATTCTTTGAGCCATGAATCTGCCCAATCACAGTCGCAAATGCACCGTTCTTTTTATAATCACCACTCGTACTCACCCAATCCACAGCTAAGGTTGCCTTCAAACGCCCCCCAATTGAGCCATACTCCTCGGCTTGAGGATGCGATGCGACGACGAAGTTGTTTTTTGGCTCCCCGTAATGATCAGCAAGCATCGCTCTCAACTCACTGCGCGCATTTTTACTGTTAGGTGTGGTTGGCGCTGTGTTAGGCGCTTTAAACACCATAGCGCCAGTTTCTTTATCGGTATAGAACCATTCTGAATGCTCATAACCCGATAGCTTGTCTTTCTGAATTTCTGCCGCTTTTCCTTTGCGGCTCCCCTCTTCTTCGGTCATCGGTAAGGTGATTTTCCAGTTACTCAAGTCGAAGTTTTGCCCTGGTTTTGCTTGAGGATCCAGGGACTGCACCATTGAAGATACTAATTCAGAGCTCGTCGAAGCTGGTAAAGCTGATTCAGCGGACAGTGTAGAAGAAGCAGATGCGAGCAACATACCCACAACAATGAGATTGAGGTTTGTATTTTTCATGACAATATCTCTCGACAATCATTGACTCTGATGAGTCGACCAAGTGCGACTTGGTCGACTCATCAGGGTTGTTAGAATTTATAAGTGATGCCTACACGGCTTCGCAACTGACGATCAGTCTTGTCATCACACGCACTGTTGCACTGAACATTGCCAAACTCTACATAAGGACGCCAGTCTGAGTTTTGAATCTTGTAACCGACTTTCAAGTTATAATCCCACTCGTACTCGCCGTCTTTGTTTCCAACTTTCCATTCTTTGCTAAAAAAGTCTTCTTTGTAGTTAGCTTCAAAACCCAGTTGTATTTGATTCCATGTGTATTCGAGGTTACCAGTTAATTTACTTGCGTTAAGAGAGTCGTGTTTTTCGCCATCACGTCCTGTCGATGTATTCCCACTCGAATAATTTCGAAATTCATGGCGGTAACGAAACTTAGCCGTTACACCATTATCAAATTTCTTTTGTATTCTTAGCTGAGGTTTATACGTGACATTGTTACTACCGAATGTCACTGGCATACCTGGCTGCAATCGCCAACCATCGGCAAGGTCAAAGTTATAGCTGTAGACAAATTCGCTATCACCGCGCTGTAACTCACCTAAATGTCCGGAGTGTTTCATTTCGACACTAAAATTGTGGCTTCCTGAATTGCCACCAATTAGCACGCGCCCCGCCCATTGTTCTCCGCCATGTTTATATTCCTCCCGAAAATCGAGAGAAGCAGCAGAGACAAGGGTAGTACAAAGTAGTGAACTCACTAATACAGCTGTTTTTTTCATGTTGTTCATTTTCGACCTTTCTATATTGTGTTTATGTATGACAATATTATTTATCAGAAAGATAAAATATTCCGTGATCCATTTCTCGATTAAAGATCGAAACATAACAATGTGCGTCGAGTTAATTACTTAGTTATATATCAGGTTATAAAGTTAATGAATTTCATAAGTTATTTGCATGCACTTAAGTGCTTAAATACATCACACTAATCGCACACTAAAGATAAAATTAAAATACTACAAAATAGCAAATGAGATAGATTATCTTTGACTTGGAAAAGAAGTCGCCTACTCTCGACTAAGAAAAGAGAGTAGGCCAGTCGATATGATGGAAGATTTAGATCTTAAATCTAGCGATTAACGTGTCTACCTCACCATTTAAGCTCTGGATGTTGCTCGCTTCGCTGACTTGGTTTTCACTGACGGTGTTTAGCTCGTTAACAAGATCATTAATCTTATGAATATTAACATTCACAGACTGAATGACCGTATTTTGCTCGCTGGAAGAATGGGAAATTTGACTATTAAATTGGTTAATGATGTCTATTTCATTATCTAGCTTGTGAAGCATATCCACTGCGTGTTCGATCTCTAAACGCGTGGCTAAACATTGCTCTTTGGTTTGTTCAATCGACAGAACCAGGCTACTCGATTTATGACTTAGCTTGGTTAACGCAAAATCAATCTCCGAAGTGCTCGTTTGCGTGCGGTTAGCTAACGCACGCACTTCGTCAGCAACAACAGCAAAACCTCGCCCATGCTCTCCGGCTCGGGCCGCTTCGATAGACGCATTTAATGCCAACAAGTTGGTTTGTTCCGCGATGCCGCCAATCACTGTTACAATCGATTGGATACTTTGAGCCTCGTTCGCCATTTCGTTGATATCTTGAAACGTACTGCCAATCAACTTTTCGAGTTCTTCAATGTGGGTGCGAGTTTCGCTGTTGATCGCTTTGGATTCATCACTCAACTTCGTCGCTTGATTGGCTGTCGCCGCCGCCGATTCCGAATGCTGCTCGACGACTTTTGACGTTTGTGCGAGCTCATCCACCGCAGTCACAATTTGGGTCGTTTCACCAGAATGGGTATGTAACACCGAGTGGGACAATTGACAGCTTTGCTCAATTTCAGAGGTACTCTTAGACAAAGAACGCGTAGCACTTCTGAGCTCTTGCAACATACTTTGAATATTGCAAATGAACGTATTAAAGCCGTCGGCTATTTCTGCTAGATCACCGTGGGCTCTGACATCGAGTCTTTGTGTGAGATCGCCTTCTCCTCTGGAAAGGTCTTTAACCAACACTTTCAAGTCCGTGATGGGTCGATAGATGTGATGAAGCAACACTAACACGATAAACATAGTGACCGACAAGGCAGCGAGCATAGTCAGGAAGGAGTGTCGACTTGCTGAACTAAGTTCTGAGAGCGCGATTGCTTTATCCATCACCGCGATAAGTTGCCACTGCGAATGTTGCCCCACGTCAATGGAGGTAGCAAACATAAGAGCATGAGTATCTCCTAGCACCGCCGGCACAAATGCCCCATTTTGTGATGTGCTCTTCAAGCCTTCTAAGTATGGCGCGATTTCACTGTCTGCTATTGAGGTTTGTGCCGCGACGCCATCAATCGTCGACGCAATAATCAACCCTTTTTGATCCACAACCAACGCTCGTGCTCCATTGACACGTTCAAGATCGGTCAATTGTTGGGTAATACCAGAGAAACGGATGTCTCCCAAAATCACGCCATTATCTAACGTATAAGTTACACCTATCATCGGACTTCGGTCACTTTTTGTGAAAAACACGTCACTAAAGCCGAGTCCACGTTTTTTCTTGGCTTCCTTGTACCAAGGTCTGGCAGTTGGATCGTACTTACTTTTGATACCAATCCCATTCGGAAATGATTCTTCAGATGGCCTTGATGTGAATGAACGACCATCATCAAAACCCACCATTATTTTCTCGATACCACCGAGTTGATACGCAAGATAGACCAATTTTTCGTTACGAATGTCTTCGACATAACCGCTTTCGTACTCTTTTGCCAAAGCAACCACCGTATCGATCGTTCTTTCAATGTTCGATTCGAGTTCATCCACCTTTTTATCAAGTGCAGTGTGGATATCTGCGACAATTCGACGTTCAACCTGCTCACTAAGTTGAAGATAAGACAGGTAGTGAGTCACCAACAATGAACCCGCCGCCGTGGTCAAGACGGTCAGCATAAGTTTGGCTTTAAAGCCGAGTTTTAATCGTTTATACATGAAGATGCACCGTATAATGAATAGACAACAAAAAGGCCTCGATTAGAGGCCGAAACATGACTAGTAAGGTTGGTAAAGCAACTCAATGTCCCGTTGAGCCCAGACTTCGGCAAGATTTTTCTTGACCGTATAGGCATCAAAGTTAGTTTGCTTGGCGAGGTTGACCCATTCCTGGTTACCCGTGGCGATGCCACCTTTGAGGTAAAGAGGGGTCATGCGCTCAACACGCCGAGGATTGTCTTTGGCGGTGTAAGGCCAAGGGGCGGCGGGATCGTGGTAATTGGCCATCAGTTGAATGCCCTTAACTAATGAACCGCCCTTGTCGTTTTGATAGTGCCACAAGTCAATCCCGACTTTATCGCCAAGCTGGGCCAGGCCAACCAATGGATCGAGACTAAAATAGTGATAGTGATAAGCACGCGTGCGAGAGATTTCGTGCGGCTGTGAACCATCGGCGTCAAATTGGGTGTCGACGCGCATCTTACCTTTTTGCACCATCTGTTTCGTCAGTGCTTCATTGCCTAAGAAGTAGGCGATACCACCGACTTGGTAGTCATACCAAGTACCATGATTGTTCGGTGCGTAAGCTTCACCCTTTGGTCCACCCGCCAAATCATCGACGATGAGCCAATCTAAGTAATCGCTGTACCACTGTTGAATGCTTTGCTCATCGCCTTCGGTCCAAGCAGACGATGTTGAAACAATCGCGATGGCATCGAGCATGCGATCGGCCAAGGTGCGTGTATCAATAATTCCACTTCGGCGTCCTTCCGCGCGCCCCGGGACACCCTGACCAAAGTTCACATTGGGGTTCATTTTGGTCTTTGGGTCGATATACCAAGTGCGAATGTATTCGATTGCCTTTTGAGCATATTGCTCTTCTTGACTGAAGTAGTAAGCCAGCGCCAGCGCTCTAACCGAGCGGGTAAAGTGGCCAATTCGTCTTGAGTCTGTCTCATTAGTTTTCGACGCTGGGTTGGTTTTGCCATCATGACGTATCCAAGGTAAGCCATCAGCTTTAGTGTCATCTGGCCACCAATATGGGCTAATGCTCAAATAGTCATTCTTGCTGCCACTTGGCGGTGTCATTCCCTTATCAACGACTGAGAAAGGTCCGTCTTGCATCGCAAATTCCGCTTCTTCCAGCAGACGTTGATACGCCACTTTCATCGAATCCGGTGCCTCTTGGGAATGGAGAACGGCGCGATTTTTTTCGATGACATCCTGATCCAAAAAGACAAAATTCGCTGACAACGCTTGGCTGCTTAACAGAGCCGTCGACACGATAGCGGCAAGACGTAGAGGTTTCACATTAAATTTCATGTTTTTCCTTGTTTTTTGATTATTTGTAGTATTAAAATACTAACAAGGAAATAAAATGTTTCTGTGATTCATTTCCGATTTTGGTAACAAAGCAGTGACAGCCCCATCATCATTTGGGCTTTGATTTTGCTAAGTGACTGATTGTACGGGGTGATGACAAGAAGTGGCGAATCGTCACTGAACAAAAAATGTGCGCTTGATTTGATTTTTATAAAAAACAGTTTCATTTTTAATAGTCATACATTACTATACGCAGCGTTGGATGTTGAACAGTTAGCAAAAAAGACGACTGAACAACGCACTAAGGCAGGAATAGCGACCAAACAATGCAAACTTTGACCACCATGCTCAAAGCAAGTTTGATTGGAACGCTGGTATTAAGTGCACGTGTGTTGATGGTCGCAACCGTATTATTGCTGTTTGTTTCTAAGGTGTTATTGGCATTGTCGATGCTATCAACTCAGTGAAACAAGCAACGAAGTGAGTTTTAAGTTCGCTCCCAACCTAATTAACAATAATATTTTCTGGACACAGCCTCGCTCCGGCAGCTTAAACGCTCGAAGATCTGGTGCTGCAACCACGGCTCAAAAGACAGGACATCGCTCACCCCCGTTCCGTCTTTGCGTCTTGGTGTGTATCACTGGTTTAAGTGTAACGACGATGGTGATTATCCAGACGGTACCCATACCGTTTGCGCCCACATATTACAGGCAATATGTGGGCGTTTTTTTATCCTCTTCTCTCCCCTAACTTAAATCATACAATTAAAACGCCGTTTCAATTTCATCTCACTCGAGCAATCCCCTACCCTCCCGAGATTATTGAATGTTTAGAGATTCGATCTCGATCACTTGTATGATTTATTGATCCATCACTCCTAGATCACTGGTCACATTTTTGAGTTATTGTAGTACAAATAAATAAGGAGCTAGATAACATAGGGAGGTGACATTACATAACATTACAAAGGTCAAAAGATGGAACTCAATACAATTATTGTCGGCATCTATTTCCTATTCTTGATAGCAATAGGTTGGATGTTCAGAACCTTTACCAGTAACACCAGTGATTACTTCCGCGGGGGCGGCAGTATGTTGTGGTGGATGGTTGGTGCAACAGCGTTTATGACGCAGTTCAGTGCATGGACCTTCACCGGTGCAGCGGGTAAAGCCTACGCAGACGGTTTTGCGGTAGCCGTTATCTTCCTTGCCAACGCGTTTGGCTACTTGATGAACTACCTCTACTTTGCACCGAAATTCCGCCAACTTCGCGTTGTTACGGTCATTGAAGCGATTCGCATGCGTTTTGGTAACTTCAACGAGCAAGTCTTTACTTGGTCTGGTATGCCAAACAGCGTTATTTCAGCCGGTATTTGGCTAAACGGCCTAGCGATCATTGCTTCTGGTATTTTCGGCTTTGATATGACCACCACCATTATTATTACTGGTCTGGTTGTATTGGTGATGTCGGTCACCGGCGGCTCTTGGGCGGTAATTGCCTCTGACTTCATGCAGATGGTGATCATTATGGCGGTAACCGTGACGTGTGCGGTGGTGGCAATCATCCAAGGCGGTGGTGTCGGTGAGATCGTCAGCAACTTCCCTGTACAAGAAGGCGCGTCGTTTGTTTCAGGTAACAACCTCAACTACCTAAGCATCTTTGGTATCTGGGCATTCTTTATCTTCTTCAAGCAGTTCAGCATCACCAACAACATGTTGAACTCTTACCGCTACTTGGCGGCAAAAGACTCCAAAAATGCGAAGAAAGCCGCTCTACTGGCGTGCATTTTGATGACAATGGGCCCACTGATTTGGTTCATGCCGTCTTGGTTTATTGCTGGTCAAGGTGTCGACCTAGCGATGCAATACCCTGAAGCAGGCAAGAAAGCGGGTGACTTTGCTTACCTCTACTTTGTGCAAGAGTACATGCCAGCGGGTATGGTTGGTCTACTGATTGCGGCTATGTTCGCTGCGACCATGTCATCCATGGACTCTGGCCTCAACCGCAACTCTGGTATTTTCGTTAAGAACTTCTACCAACCGATTTTGCGTAAAGACGCGACAGAGAAAGAGTTGGTGCTTGTATCGAAACTGACTTCTACCTTCTTCGGTATTGCGATCATTCTCGTTGCACTATTTATCAACTCACTCAAAGGTTTGAGCCTGTTTGATACCATGATGTACGTAGGTGCTTTGATTGGCTTCCCAATGACCATCCCTGCTTTCCTTGGCTTCTTTATCAAGAAAACTCCGGACTGGGCTGGCTGGGGTACGCTGGTTGTCGGTGCTATCGTCTCTTACTACGTGGGCTTTGTGATCAATGCAGAAATGGTCGCAAACTGGTTCAACCTTGAACCACTAACAGGTCGTGAATGGTCTGACTTGAAAGTGGCGATTGGTCTGATTGGACACCTAGTGTTTACAGGCGGCTTCTTTATCCTAACTACCCTGTTCTACAAGCCTCTTTCTGAAGAGCGCCAGAAGAACGTCGACAAGTTCTTCGAAAACTTGGCAACACCACTGGTTTCTGAGTCAACGGAACAGAAGAAACTCGACAACAAACAACGTCGTATGCTGGGTTCTCTTATCGCAGTAGCGGGTGTGGGTGTGATGGCGATGTTCTTACTGCCTAACCCGCTATGGGGACGCTTCATCTTTATTCTCTGCGGCGCCATTGTCATGGGTGTTGGTCTACTGCTGGTCAAAGCGGTCGATCAGAGCGTTGAAGACAAAAAAGAGTCAAAATCAGCGACAGCATAAATGCTCTCTTTCGGCGTAACTCTCTTAATCAAGGCGGCTTCGGCCGCCTTACATACTCAAGGCGTTTTGTATCACCCCCATTTTCCTCCATCACATAAGACGCTTTGAGTATGTTTCCTTACCTAAGTAGACGAGTTCAACAATGAAAAAAACTCTACTGGCGGGCGTGATTGCCGCCTCTCTTTCTGTTGTTACTTTGACAGCATGCACGACCACACAATCAAATGAGCTAGCCCTAGATGCACCCACACCCGCCACGTCGGATATCTCTGCACACACGCTGACCCGAGACTACCTTCTTTCAACAACGAGACTCGATAGCGTTGACGGCAGTGCGTTGATTGAACATTCAGCGCAAGAGACCGCAACACTCAAAGCCCAACTGGAAAATGCAGCAGATGGTGACACTGTCACTCTGCCTGCTGGCAAATATGCAGATCTTGGTGTCGTCACGATTTCTGCCAACAACATCACCATCAACACAGAGCAAGCAGGCAGCGCGTGGCTTACAGGCTTAGTGCAGTTTGTCCTTGAAGGTGACGACATCACTCTTGATGGTTTGGTCTTTACGGAAGGTGGTCCAGCCGAGCGCTTTGGTGCAGTACGTATGATGGGCGATCGCAATACCTTGCAAAACTCAACCTTCTACTACTTCAACCATGACTATGCGTATGAGCCAGATGAACGCCGCTCTGAGTACCCGAAGTACCTATGGTTATCACTATGGGGCAAAGACGGTAAAGTCATCAACAACCAATTTGAAGGTAAGCAAAAGCGTGGCACGTTAATTGGCGTTCAAAAAGACGACACGCCGGATAACCACTTGATCGCCCATAACATTTTCCTCGATCAGCAACAGAATCAGTTCAATGAGTTGGATATCAAAGAAGCCATTCGCTACAACGGCAATAGCTGGGAAGCGATTCGCATTGGTGATTCTAAATCTTCTCAGTGGCCTTCGAACTCTCAGTTTGTCGATAACCTGCTGATCAATATGGATGGTGAGCGAGAGCTGATTTCCATCAAATCTGGCGGTAACACCATTGCGCGCAATACCATTTTTGAAAGTGCAGCACTGATCTCGCTGCGTCACGGTAAAGCCAACACTGTCGACAGCAACATCATCGTCGGTAATGAGAAATTGCTGACTGGCGGCATTCGCATTTATGACGAAGACCATGTGATCAGCAATAATTACATCTCAGGTACCCGTGGACGTGATGGATTGATAGAGGGCAATGCCGATTTGCGCGGCGGTGTCGTGATCAACACGGGCATCATTGATGTGGCGAACGGTGAAGTACTGGATCAAGCGGTAAAAGGGAAAGAACTCAACAAGCAGTGGACACCGAAAAATATTCAGATTCACCACAACACCTTAGTGGATACTGAGTGGGGTATGGTCTACGGCAATCAAACGCACCGTGTTAGCCTGTTTAACAATGACGTCGTCGATACCATCTACACAGGCGTAGATGTGGATTTCGACTCAAACGTGGTCGACAATACGCGCAATCCAGAATTTGTTAGTGTACGAGCGACTGATGAACACCCACTGGTCAACGCGACCTATCACAATGAATTCTACGCCGGCACAGTCACGGCTAAAGAACAGATCGATGATTACAGTGCGACGCTGCCAAGCAAAACACAAATTGGTGGTTTTTATGCCTACGAAGGTGCAGGTGCGAACGTCGAATCGCTGAGCGTGATCACCGCTGAGGTCGCAGGACCGAGCTATCGACTCATCAATGCGGTAAAACTCAAGTAACCCATATTGAGACACTCAAGCAAACACGCTGCGCCTAACAAGCCTGGTGAGAACACCAGGCTTGACTGTTTTTCACCTTGGTAAGATGTCGCTATTGTGATCTCGCCAACTAATCGCTATGTTGTGGATTCTTCTCCACTTATTTCTTCATAATCGGATCACGCATGGACGCCATTGTTAGTCAGTTACAGTTCTCACTTTCCATTACCGGCCCTATTTGCTTGATGCTGGTATTGGGTGTGGCGTTTAAGCGCATCGGTTTGATCAACGACAATTTTATCGATGTCGCGTCAAAGCTGGTGTTTCAAGTCTGCCTACCTGCCATGCTCTTTTTGAGTATCGTCATCTCCGATCACGACTTCGTCTCAGCCGGGCGATTTATCGGCTTTGGTGCCATTGCCAGTGTGGCATTTTTCATTTTCACCACACTCTCCGTCAACGGTGCTTTTGCTGGCTCAGCGGATAAAGGGGTGATTGTCCAAGGTGGCTATCGCGCCAACACCGCCATCATAGGTATCGCTTATGTGGCCAACGCCTTTGGCGATCAAGGCGTCGCACAAGCCGCGCTCTACGTCGCTGCGACAACCTTTATCTATAACGTTCAAGCGGTGATTTGCTTAACCCCTCGCGGGCAGACATCTGGCACCCAGGCAGCAAAAGTGATGGTCAAAACCCTGACCAAAAACCCACTGATCATCGCTATCGTCACCGGCGTGGTGTTCTATCTATTATCTATTCCCGTCCCTAAGGTGGCCGTTGACGCAGGTGACTATTTAGCGCGTATGACGCTCCCTTTGGCCTTGCTCTGTACCGGTGGGTCGCTCAATCTCTCGTCGATGAAGAGCGATCAAAAGCCAACCTGGTTTGCGACCGGCTACAAACTGGTGCTCGCCCCTATCGCCATCACAGGTGCTGGCTATTGGTGGGGATTTCGCGGAGTAGAGCTGGGGATACTGTTCTTCATGAACGCCTCTCCGGTGGCCGCCGCCAGTTATGTAATGGCACGCTCAATGGGAGGTAACGCAACACTTGCTGCCAACATCATCGCCTTGACCACCGTCGTCTCAACGTTCACATGTACCCTAGGTGTCATGATTCTGATTGGCCTTGATGCGTTTTAACGCCGTTGCCAATGACACTTATAAGCTGACGCTCTCTAATCCCCAACCGTGCTCATGCGCTAGGCGGCGCAGCAGTGCCCTCTCTTGCTCTGTTTGTGCCACCAGCCACTCCAAGATTTCTTGACTTAATGGGTCATCTTGATTCCGGTAACAAAAGTAACACCAATGACTATGTTGCAGCGCCAACCCTTCGGGGCATTGTAAAAAGCCACGCTGCAGCTCCGGCAAGACCAACAACAAATCCGTGACGGTCACGCCTTGGCCGGACAAGCAAGCACTGAGGGCCAAATCCAAACTAAAGAACACAGTATCGCGACCTTGTTTCTCGCCATCTAACCCCGCGTTGTTCAGCCAGATATTCCAATCTTGATGCTCCAATGTGGCATGAAGGTGGGGCAATCTGAGTACATCCTGTTGGGTGATCCGACGCTCAGACATCGATTGTGCATAGACTGGTGCCATGTATTCATCACGCAGAAAGGTGACGCCCTTCTGACCCTGATACTGCTCACGACGCTGGGTGTTGATGATAAGCAGATCGCAACCTTCATGGCTCAAGTCCGGGTCTTCCTCAACAGAGGGAATGATCACCACCTCATGATCGGGGTAACGTTGATTGAGCATCTCCACCTTAGGCAGTAAGACGCGCGTTGCGTAGCTTAGCGCACTTTTAATCACAATTCGTTTTCTTGTCGGCGCCTGCCAAGATGCGATCAAATAAGAGAGGGACTGGTAGTTTTTACGCAGCACCTCAAACAACTCTTTTCCGCGCGGCGTCAATGATATCGCCCGATGCTGACGAACAATTAAGGATGAATTGAGATCATCTTCCAGTTGCTTGATTTGACGGCTTACTGCACTTTGCGTCACATGCAGCTCTTGCGCCGCTTTGGTAAAGCTCATCAACCTTGCCACTGACTCGAACACTTTCAGCGCGTTATGAGAATACGGGAGACTCGGGTAAGGGTGCACACTCTTTACTCGCATGATTTCAGATCATAGCAGAGTGACATAAATGTCATTTGAAAACCAGATGAACAACCACTAACTTAGCGTGATAGAGATCACGAAAAAAATCGTGACAGCACACAGTCAAGATCGAGAACATTATGAATACCATTTTAAAACTGGCGCTGCCCCTTATCGTGTCGCAACTGATTGCGATGGCACTGGTATTGACGGATGTCTGGATGATGTCACGCCTGAGTATGACCGCCATCGCCGCTGGCGGTTTAGGCGCGTCGGTCTACTCGTTTGTTTTTATCGTTGCTAGCAGTACCGTTGGATGCGTGGCAAACCTGATTGCGATTGCATATGGGCAAAGAATTGCGCGCCCGGAGTATGGCAACCAACAAATTCGCTTCGCAGTGAAAGGCGCGGTGCTGCTCTCGCTCACGCTCTCTGTGCTATTAATGGTCGCCTTCCAATGGGTACCCTCTTTACTGAGTTACGCCAAGCAGCCCGACGAACTGGTTGAGCTCGCCATGACTTACGTGAATACCTTGAAATGGGCGATGCTGCCCTCTTTGATCCTCCTGGTACTGCGTGGTCTAACAAGCGCGCTTGGCAATGTGCGTTCAATCATGGTGATGTCTCTGCTCACCGTCACGCTCAATGTGCCCATCAGCTACCTCCTCGCTTTTACCTTCGATTTTGGTCTCGCTGGTCTAGGCGCAGGCACGGCGCTCTCTGCCTTTAGTGTTATGCTTGGCTATGGCTACTGGGTCTTTAGCAGCGAAAAATATCGCCCGTATGCCCCTTGGCTAAATCGTGATGAGTACTCGCTCAAGCTCATGATTCCCCTACTCTCTATGGGATTGCCTATCGCCATTGCAGCCTTGCTTGAGCACGGCTTGATCTATGGCGGTACCTTGATGGCAGGCGCCATCAGCATCAGCGCTCTTGCACTGCATCAAATTCTGCTTCAATGCTTGAGCTTTACATGGAACGTCAATTTCGGCTTCTCCCAAGCCGCCGCGATACTGGTAGGCCAAGATTTTGGTGCGCAGAACTATAGCGGCATTAAACAAACCGCCATACGTAGCTTTACGATCACCACCGTGGTTAGCGTCATTCTGGCAGGCGGATTTATGCTCTGGCCAGAAGGCATCGCTCATCTATTCAATTTGAGTGCAGACCTCAGCGCCTTGTTGGTCTCAGTGCTCTGGGTCGTGGCGCTGTCGTTTGTTGTGGATGCTTGGCAACTGCTGGCGATCAATCTACTGCGCGGCATGAAAATCGTGATTGCTCCGACCATCATGACCGCGATCGGCTACTGGTTGTTCGGTCTGCCTGCAGCTTGGCTGTTGATGAAACACCATCAACTCGAAGGGATTTGGGCGGGGATCGGCATTGGTCTAGCGGTGACGGGCGTACTGCTGCTCGCACAATTAATTGCGGCGGTACGCAAGCAGAGTCAAACCGTTGAACTTGCGCACGCGGTCAGTTAATCGCTACACTCGCGGTTTTCACCCTAATGTCCCAAATCATGACCGATATTGATATTGAGTTTGAACACATCTGGCTGGAAGTATCGACTGAGCGTTGGATGCACATCGAACGATTTCTACTCAGTTACCACTGCCTTGCTCACGGTTTGGTGACGAGACAAGGAAAAGCAGACTGGGAGCAATTGCGCTCGAGTGCCCCTCGCTCTTTGCAGGTCAAACACATCAAAGGGTGTGAGCTAGAACCTGTCGTCCCTTATGCCGTGGTGGTGGGTGAGATCAAACGCCACTGGCGAGACGGTGAGCTGACCAAACCGCTGCTAAGGCGACTACTGCAAAGTTTGCTGCATTTTGTTGTCATCACCAAAGCCGAAAAGAACCAATTAAAAAAGGCGGGCCTGCTAAACGCCATGCCCGCCGAGTGGTATCAGACCCGAACCTCCATCTATGCTCGGTTCAACGCTATCAATCTCGTTATTCCGATGTAGAGACTTGCATCCAGTCCGCATCGTGCAGAGATGAGAATTGATCTACGAATACACCACCAGTCAAAGTGCCGCCGTCATCGGAGCTACCAAACTTGCCATGACACCCACGTTGCACTGCCAAACCCCATACATCGCTCCAAGGTAGTGTCGATTCCAATGTAATGTTGCCTTCAACTTCAAACGATGACGAATTGGAACATTCCATGATGTTGGTTGTAATGCTGCCGTCGACAACTAAAGAACTGTTTTGGTAAACACTGATACCGTCACCGGTGTCGTTTTCAACGGTCACGTCACCCCATACGGCGACACGCGCACTGCCCCAAATATCTAAAAACTCACCGACAACCAATTCATCAGCTTCAATGTATGAGGCACCCTCAGAGATGATTTCCGTGGCGGATAGTAGTGGGCCCTTAATGACAGAACTCCCCACCGCGACAATGTACTCGAAAGAAACGTCTGGGCTATCAAGGGTAATGGTTGAGTTCGCGTCAGAAATGAGCATCAAGCCATCACCGGTAACGCTGCTTTTGATGTCTACCGTTGAGTTGCGGGAAGCGTGCAAAGAGAGGTTCTCTACCGTACCGGCATTGATTCTCAGGTAGGAAGAGCGAATATCGACATTTCGCTCGTATTCGTCACCATCCATAGCCGGAACGGGAAGTACAACATTTTGCAAACGCACTGCTGAACTATTGCGAGCATAAACTGTACCTGTCAAGGTAACGTCGAACACTCTTACTGTGGATTGACCATCAATATACAGTGACTCACCGTCCCAATCATCTCCCAAGATTGGTCCTATCATAGCTCCACCAGTACCGACAATCTTCACATCGTTTCGCACAATATAAGCGCCATCACAACTGCCGGTAATGTTATATGTTGTACGTGTTGTCGTATTGCGCGATGCGTCAACGGCTGTGGCAAGTGCGGTTGAGTCACTACTACAATCAATCTCTATCGTTGTATAAGGAGCAGATCCCGTCCCGTCTCCACTTGAACCTGAGCCGTTCTCTAGTGTCGTCAAACGCTGATCTAAATCGCTAAAGTTTGCATTGACCTCACTCGCCAGTGCAGCTTCGCCTGAACTGAATGTATGTGGGACCGCAGCGTAAGCACTGAACGCAACTAAGTGACTGATCGCCGCCGCCAACACGAGTTTGTTAGTGTTTTTCATGATACTTTCCTTTCAATTTTACCATCGCTTTGGCGAGTTACTGCCAAGTCGCTTCATCCCAATTTGAATCATCCCAAGTGAAGCCGTTGTCTTCATCACACACATCACCGATGCCATCGTTATCACTGTCTGCCTGATCTTCATTTGATACAAGCGGACAGTTATCAACATCATCTAGGACAAGATCATTGTCGTCATCGGTATCACCGTTGTTCCCCGTACCGTCGTTGTCTGAGTCTTCCCACTCATCGGGATTTTCAGGCGCCCAGTCATCGACACTATCGACTCCGTCACCGTCTGAGTCCCCTGCCTTGGTCGCATCGTTTGGAAACTCATCGTCGAGATTATCGAATCCATCTTCGTCATCATCACCGGCTCGAGTGCTATCTGTGGGGTACTGATCCACATCGTTGTTGTAACCATCATTGTCGGTGTCGTTGGGGTATTGGTCGGCTAGGTTGTCGCCAAGCTCGTCACCATCTTCATCAGCCCACTCGTTGGCATCTTCTGGGAATAAATCATCTTCATCGCCAACACCGTCGCCATCGCTATCTGTGGGTTTTTCCGGTGGCATTTTAGTATTGAGTTCGGTTTCAATCTCCTCGGCGCTCTGCTCGTCGCTGACCGTGTCCAAAATGGCTTTGATTTCCTCATTGGCCGCTGCGACAATAATTTTAAATTTGCTCGACGCACTGTCCGTTGAGGTTGCCGCCTGTTTAAGCTCAGCAGGCTCTTGTGGCAAGACGCCCAAGCTGACGATCTGCTCCGCAGCGTATTTCGCTTTTGAAGCGCCACCAGCAATAAAATCACCAAGTACATCATCCGATGCGATCCCAAGTTCGTTAGCAACTTGTTGCGTGGCTTCAGATTTGGTAAAAGAAGGGTTTTGTTCGAGCACGTTGTGCACGATGGTTGAGAGAGGGGTGACAGCCGTTTCACCTGCCGGTGCTGACATGACGTAATTTTCTGTCACCACACCTTGATCTTCGTCTGTCGTTTGTCCCGCAATAGCCTGAACGACTACGGGGTATTGTTCTGGGTTATCTACGCCAGTCACATCGAGTTCAGCGACACCGCCTTCGCCAGTCACTGCGTTGGGCTCGCCATCATCGAGCTCAAAGTTTCGGTTTAAGTCTAACCACACACGTGCGCCATTGAGATAACCATCTATGGCTGTGACACTGTATGATGACGCTTCTGTCGGTGGGGAGCTGCCGTTGTCGCACCCCGCTAGCACTCCCAAGATGGCTATCCCGAGAGGTATCACCTTTATATTATGCATACCTATGCCTATCCATGTTATTGCACAACTAACAGGTGAAAACGATAGGAATGTTTTTTATCTATTTCAAATTCGCAAACCAAGTCACAATAAATCAATCATTTTATGTATTGACAAATTAAAATAGATATAAAAACAACATATTATGGGCATCTCGCACTACCACCAGAAAGTCATTAAAAATGACCTGTTTTTACAACCCCCTGACAAACAAGCATTAACAAATACTTACGAACAACCGTTTTTATGCGCATAAGATACTTAAGATTTGATAGCAATCACACTTTTAGACTTGAATTTGTGCGGCTTCTCATACCTAATCCATACACCGTAGATGGACTTTCGCAGGAATGACGTAAGGGTTGGATAAAACGTCATCCTTTTGCTCCAGTATGGATTGGCCACACTCAAACAGTGCCAGTGCAATTTGCTCACAATCTTGCTCAATGGAATCGATCGCCAACGGCAGACAATCAAGGATCGAATAGTTATCAAACGTCGCGAGACGAATGTCGGTATTCAATAGTTTGTATTCACTGAGATAACGGAGCACGCCCTCTAAAATGGAATATGAGGCGGTAAAAACCGTTTGGGGCAAGCGGCCCATAGACCGGTGCGCCTGCTCAATCAGATCATAGCCACTTTGAGGTTGATAATCTTTGATCAACACATGCTGTGGCTGATAATCGAGCCCTGCGCTCATTAATCCTTGTCGATACCCCTCAAATCGTTCTTGGCTAGTAGAGAGCGTAAGCTGCCCGCCGATATAAACACACTCGCTGCGCTCGTGACACAGTTTTGCCACCACCTGCTTTGTGGCGGCAGTCGCATCACTTTTCACCCCACAAAGTGAGCTGTCTTCAAATACGCGGTCAAAGGTGATGACGGGCGTGTGTTGATTCACATCTAGTAAAAAGTCGGCATTTTTCGCTGCACTGGCCACCAGCAGTAGGTCTACTTGGCGCTCCAGCAAGTGTTTGATGACGCTTTGCTCCATATCGGCATCGTCTTCTGAAGAGACTATCAAGAGTTGGTAGCCCACTTCTCGGCTTAGCTGCTCAAGCCTTTTGGCAATAGTGGCGAACCCCATATTGAGGATATCGGGAATCACTAAGCCGACGCTGTAGGTACGACTTGATTTTAACGCCCGTGCGTACAAACTGGGGGCGTAGTTGTGCTCTTTGGCTACCGCTAGTACCCTTTCAACCGTCTCTGCATGAATTCGGTGTTTCTTTGCATGTCCGTTAAGCACAAAACTCACCGTCGATTTCGACACCCCTGCCAACGCAGCGATGTCTGCCAATTTGGGCCTTTTGCTCATCACCCTCAGCCTTTCTTTCCTCAAAATCGGTCCTTATCTTACCCCGCTGGGGAGGAAATACTATCTTTACTCTACCTGGGCCGATTTTTGTCAGAAATAGAACGATCTAAACCACAAAACAATCCGTTTAGCGTTTAGCTAAACCGATTTAGCTTTATAATAGGCCAATATTTATTTATGCGAGGAACAGAACATGAGCATGATTTGGGTGACAGGTGACGCGGTTGTTGACCTGATTCCAGATTCCGACACCACCTACTTAAAATGTCCGGGCGGTGCCCCCGCAAACGTGGCGGTTGCCATCGCCAGATTAGGCGGCAAGAGTGGATTTTTCGGCCGTGTAGGGAACGACCCACTGGGCCGATTTATGCAGGAGACCTTAACCGCAGAAAAGGTCAACACACAGAGCATGCGACTTGATGATGAACAGCGCACATCCACGGTCATCGTCGATCTGGACGACAGCGGTGAGCGCAGCTTCACCTTTATGGTCAAGCCCAGTGCCGATCAGTTCTTGCTCCCCAGTGATATTCCGGAGTTTGCAGCCGGAGATTGGCTGCATGTCTGCTCTATTGCACTGGCGAATGAGCCGAGCCGCAGTAGTACTTTAGAAGCCATGCGTCGAATTAAACACGCCCGGGGCTATGTGAGTTTTGATCCCAACTTGCGAGAAGAAGTGTGGGCTAACCCTAGTGAGATTATACCGGTTGTTCGCCAAGCGCTTGAGTTGGCAGATGTGCTTAAGTTTTCTGACGATGAACTGATGTACCTCACACAGACCCACACACTCGATGCCGGACTGGAGGCGATTAAGGGTAACAACAACCGCTTGGTGGTCGTCACGCAAGGCGCGAAAGGTGCGTTGGTGGTTTTTGAGGGAACGCAGACCCTACAAGCTGGAAAGGCGATTCAACCCATCGATACCACAGGCGCAGGCGATGCGTTCGTGGGCGGCCTGCTGGCTAAACTGTCTCAATACGATCAATGGGATAACCAAGAGGCTATTCATCATGCCGTTGAGTGGGCCAATGGCTGTGGCGCACTTGCGACAACCCAAAAAGGCGCGATGACCGCACTGCCATCCGAAAGTGCGCTACGCGATTATATCACTGCACTCTAAGCGCCTTTGATGGAGGATTCATCGCCCCGTTTGGCTCTTTTGAGCAGATGGGGCGATATAATGATCATTGATAGAAATACTAATCGGGCTGCACTGAAAGCTCATTAAGCCACATTGACGCCTCAACATTGCAGCCAATGATATCTTGGTCATTCACGTCTAGGGATCGCCGAATCTGATCGATCTTATCCCACTCTGACGCTTCAATATATTCAAATAAATCAATTAACTGCCCCAAAGTCCCGCTTCGATAAATCAATGCTTGCTTAATGGTGCTATCTAAGTGGATATACTGCAAAGCCTCACGCATATCTATATCGAGAATGCCATCGATCAGAGACAGCAAACCGCAAAGGTATGCAAGATTTTTTAGGCTTGATCGACGCATATAGTGCACCAACAATTCCGCCATTTTTGCTCTGTGTAATGACATGAGAAACAAAGCTTCTGGTTTGCCGGGCGCGAGTGAGGAAATCAATACGTAAGTGACAAACTTCTTCAACTTGTCTTCACCAAGATAAGCCACTGCCTGCTTGACGGATTGAATCGGCGCACGAAGCTTACAACTACCATTGATGAAATTCAGAAGTTGAAGTGATAGGACCGGATTTTTCGCCACAATTTGGCTAATTTCGTCAAAATCAATAATATCTGCTGAGAGTTTCTCAGATAATGACATCAAGTCGGTAAATGACGCGTTAATTTTTCGACTCTTTATGATTTCCGGCTTAGTAAAAAAGTAGCCTTGAAAAAGTGTGAAGCCACACGCTTTGGCCCTTTCAAATTCGTCATTTGTCTCGACCTTCTCCGCAAGAAACGTGATATCGAGATGTTTTAAACCCTCAATCATTAGCGCGCTTTTGGGCATGGAAGTTTGCTGAATGTCGACTTTAATAATATCGATAAGCGGGTAAAACCGTTGCCAGTTCGAATCGAAAACATGATCATCTAATGCGATGGTGTAACCTGCTTTCTTAAGCTTGCTGAGCGCTTGAAACAACGTTTCGTCGGGCTGACACTGCTCTAATACTTCCACCACTAAAGAATCGCTGGGAAAGTCAAAAGGAACACCATCTATCAAGCAACTTTGGCTGAAATTGACAAACCCTTTGTAGGATTCCAACACTCTCGCTTTGTAACTGAGGAAGTGCTCCGCAAGCAACTTTCGCGTCGCCAAAGAGGAATCCATATGCACCGGAAAACCGTTGTACTCACCGTCGCGGTACAAAAGTTCAAAGGCATGAATCTCTCGATTACTATCTAAAATAGGCTGCCGTGCTATAAATGAGTAACTTGCGGATGCTAAACCCTGATCTTGTTTTTCCTTCGATGCGAGGTATTCCGATACTGCCATTGGTCGCCCTTTATCAACTTCGACGAACCGCTAAACAAATGGCTCCGTCGTTTGGTTCATATATCTCAGTTCAGCACGGGTTGCCGCTCCCGTGACCGAAATGCCCGTCGACTGAGCATCGACAAACACTCTTGAGGTCATCACCGCTTCACCGCTGTTAATGAATATTTCGACACTGGACGTGTCGACTAAAATCAGTAAACGAACGCTATCACTGGTCAGCGGCACTTCTCGACATTCATCTTGAGCGCGATTTTGCGTCTCACGGCGATCTAGTACCAACCGGCGGTGGTTGGCGTCTGCGGTCAAAGCTACCTTTTGCCCATGACCTTCGAAAAGGTTTAACGTCTGTCCCCATTGCAGTTCAACTTCTAGCTGATAGCTGTTTACGTCGAGACGCTGAGTTACATTAGACAAGGTTAATGTACTGGAGATTATCATTAGCTGCATCAATTCTTCAACAGGCCATTGATACAATTTCCCATCCCTGTAAGTGAGCTCGCGTGGCGCCGTCAGTTGATGAACCCAACCGTGGTCACTGGATGGCTGATCCACCTCATCAGGTAAGCCCATCCAGCCACACATGACACGTCGGCCATCAGGTGTTAACAGCGTTTGGGGCGCATAGAAGTCAAAACCGTAATCTAGGTGTACAAAATCCTCCAACTGCAATTGCTGACCATCCCATGATGCGCGGGCAATGCCGTTATGGTGAGGAATGGTATTAAAAGGCGAGAACGATTCGATCCCCTGCGGGCCAAGCACAGCGAACGTCTCCCCACCAAGATCAAACCAATCAGGACACTCCCACATATAACCAAAATCGCCAAGCTCATCACCATGCAAAGCGGAGAAAGTCCAGTTGCGCAAGTCATCAGAGCGATACACCGCCAGGCGCCCCTTCAGATCGGTGGTTTGCGCGCCGAGCAACATCAACCACTCTTGCTGGTGACGTATCACTTTGGGATCGCGAATATGGGCAGTCACGCCTGGCGGTAGCGATTCAATCACTGGGCCATGTTTAGTGAAATGAATACCATCGGTTGAAGTCGCAAGACACTGCGTGGTGTGCCGATCCCGCTGCTCATCAATCCGGGTGTTACCTGTGTAGAACAGCATTAATGTCTCATCATCACTCAGCGCATGACCCGAGAATACGCCATGACTGTCGAACCAATCCGATGGCGTCAATGCCACTGGCTGCCAATGCCAATTGACTAAGTCTTTACTGGTCAGGTGAGCCCAGTATTTGTCTTTGTGCACGCAACCAAACGGGTACCATTGATAGAAGAGGTGGTATTGCCCTTGATGATAAATAAAGCCATTTGGATCATTGAGAAGCCCTTGCGGCGGAGAAACGTGCCACTTAGGACGATATGAGCACGCGACAGGCACCATGGCCTCGCTGAGCGCTCGTTGCTGACGCTTTGCTATCTTTTGCCCAAGCTGGAGAAGCTCGGCTTCTATGTCTGAGGGACGAACAAAAGTTACTTGCCATTCGTCACCGACACGGCTTATGGCCTTGAGGTCGAGTTCATCTGACAAGCAATCCCTCTCTTTCACCGCAAAGATCAACCGACTATCGGGGATTAGGACTCGAAGGAGATTTTCTTCACCGCCACACAGCGCAACGTAGTATTCTAACGACATGGCTCAACACCTAAAATTTTGGGAACGTTTGCAAGATTAATCAAAAATGATGGTTTGAGCAAGCAATGAGTCCGTCATGAACCGCACTTCAGTGGTCGTTTTAAGGCTAAGTGCTTGATAGCATGTGTCCCAGTAGCCTAACTGAAGATAAAAATCTGAGTATCAAGGGATCAGCACGTCTCTCGATCAACCCGATGAAACGTTAATACCACTTTACTCATTTCTTGAGGTTGGCCTTCAATCAAATCGAGCAGTAGCTTGGCACCTTTTTCTCCCGCTTTATCAAAGGCATAACCAAAGGTAGATAAACTCGGTGATACCACATAGCCCAGTTCATCATTCCCCACTCCGAGCACTTTGATTTGCTCGCCAACTCGAATGCCACGCTCTTGCAAGGCCTTGATCGCGCCAACGGCAATGCGGTCCGTCGCACAAAATAGGCCATCCAATTGAGGGTATTGCTCGATAAGCGACGGGATCTGCGCATAACCCGAATCAACCGAAAACTCTCCATGACTATGGAACAGCAGAGGTTGTGCGCCGCGCATGCTTAGGGCTTGCTCTAAGCCTTGCGAACGCAAGCTATCGACTGCGATATCGGAGTCTCTTACACCCATAAAGCCGATGTTTTTGCAGCCCGCATCCAATAAGCGGTGACCCGCTTCAAAGCCCACGCGAAAATCATCGTGTACCACACTGGGTATGTTGAACAGCGAGCCATCTTGCCCGACAAGTACAACGGGAACGCGAGAGGCGCGGATAGCATCGACCAATTGCATGTCAATATGGGTCGCATAGAGCACAATACCCTCGACCCGCTTTTGATTAAATACCTGAATGTATTCAATTTCTTTTTCTGACAGCTGTTGAGAACTCGCTAACAACACATGTTTTCCTGCGGCTTCAAACGCCGCGCTGATGCCATCAACACCGAGGGAAACCGCGTTTGATGACATACGAGGAACGATGACGCCCACCAGATTGGTTTTCTGCGATTTGAGATCTTTGGCGACCTGATTCACCACATAACCAACCTCTTCGACTGCCTTCATCACTTTTTGCTTGGTGGCCTCTTTCACGCCATATTCATCATTAATGACTCGGGATACCGTCGATTTAGAGACGCCGGCTAACTTCGCGACGTCATGTAGGCTCGCCATCGGAATTCCTTGGGTTAACTTATTGGGATTGTTTGCAAAAATTAGCAAAAAACACCGCAAAAATCACTCTGCTCAAACGATTTAGCAAAAAATATAAACCGATCCATCTCACATAAACATCCAATATTCTTTGACTGAATAGGTTAAATCTCCAAAAATCCATTTTGCAAACGTTCCCAAAGAGAACAAGCGAGAATTGTATATAATCAACAGTAACGAACCAAACTGGGGTCCGGAATGAATTATCCTAACATTGCAAAAGAGCTGCTCACGCTGCTAGGAGGCAAAGATAACCTCCAAGCACTCGCCCACTGTGCGACTCGTCTTCGCCTAGCATTGAAAGACGATTCGATAATCGATGAAGAGGCTATCGGCAATCTCGATGGCGTCAAAGGTCAGTTTAAAGTGGCAGGGCAATACCAAATTATCTTTGGCTCAGGCATCGTCAACCAAGTCTACGCAGAAATGGCGAAACTGACTGGCATGAGCGAAATGTCCACGTCGGACGTTGCCTCTGCGGGTGCACAAAAGCAGAACATCGTCCAACGCGCTGTTAAGGGGCTATCGGACATTTTTGTCCCTATCATCCCTGCCATTGTGGCGGGAGGTCTGTTGATGGGGCTGTTTAATGTGCTGACCGCGACGGGTCTGTTCATTGAAGGACAGTCACTCATTGACGCAAACCCAGGCCTCGCCGATCTTGCAAGTATGATCAACACTTTCGCCAATGCGCCTTTTGTTTACTTGCCAGTTCTTCTCGCTTTCTCTGCCAGTAAGAAATTTGGTGGCAACCCCTTCTTAGGCGCAGCACTGGGTATGTTGATGGTCCACCCAGATTTGCTCAATGGTTGGGGGTTTGGCGGCGCGAGCGTTGCGGGTACGATTCCGA
The DNA here is from genome assembly GCF_059834045.1 of Vibrio sp. R12-SG2-ISO1. Classification (NCBI taxonomy): domain Bacteria; kingdom Pseudomonadati; phylum Pseudomonadota; class Gammaproteobacteria; order Vibrionales; family Vibrionaceae; genus Vibrio; species Vibrio sp. R12-SG2-ISO1. The sequence continues at coordinate 97,124 of NZ_JCBDGO010000001.1, forward strand.
CTTGGAACATTTTTGGCTTTGAGATTCAGAAAGTCGGCTATCAAGGTTCGGTTCTGCCTGTGCTCGTGTCAGCGTTCATCTTAGCGAAAGTCGAAAATGGCCTGCGTTCGTTTATCCCATCTGTGTTGGATAACTTGCTGACACCCATGCTGGCAATCTTCATTACGGGCTTCCTGACGTTCACACTCGTTGGACCCATTACCCGCGATATCGGCTTCTTGCTCGGTGATGGCCTCAACTGGCTCTACGACTCGGCTGGCTTTATTGGTGGCGCGCTGTTTGGTTTTATTTACGCGCCGTTTGTTATCACCGGCATGCACCACAGCTTTATCGCTATTGAAACTCAACTATTGGCAGACATCGCTGTGACCGGTGGTACTTTCATCTTCCCGATTGCGGCAATGTCGAACGTCGCACAAGGTGCAGCAGCACTTGCGGTCGGCATCACCACCAAAGAGACAAAACTGAAAGGTATCGCAATGCCATCTGGTATCACAGCTCTGCTCGGTATTACCGAACCGGCAATGTTTGGTGTGAACCTCAAGCTACGCTACCCCTTCATCGCTGCCATCATTGGTGCAGCGGCGGCGAGTGCGTTTGTCACCTTATTCAACGTGAAAGCGCAAGCACTGGGCGCAGCTGGACTACCGGGCATTATCTCAATCACCCCTGACAAGATTGGATACTATGTCGCCGGCATGGCCATCTCATTCGCTGTCGCCTTTGGTTTGACTTTGGTACTCGGTGCGCGAGACAAAGCCAAAGCGGTGGCCACCGCGACGGCCTAACCTAATCCCCGCAGTCAAAACATGTTTTTGACGCCGAGCCTCGCCTGAGCGGGGCTCTTTTTTGTTAGTTGAATGTCTTGAAGAACAAAAAACGCCCCATATCATTGATATTGGGGCGTTTTGCTTTTTCACTTGTGACCTACAGCCACACGAAATTAAGCGCTGATAGGGTATGCGTTGTCAAAGTTCTTACGGATAAACAATGCATGGCAATAACTTTGAAAGCCAAAACTGCAATAAATCGGGCGCTTGAATTCGTTGCACCAACGAATCCAAACATTGGTCTCTGTGCCTTGATTGTCCACCACGCCATCCCAAAGGAGCGTCTGCGAATTTTCTTGAGTTGGGGTGCAAGCTAACCCCAACTGTTCTAATGCTGTAAAAAACTTTTCCACAACTAACCCTTAATATTCAATTATCTGTATCTATTTCTGTCTTATCACCTTGGTGCAAACGTTTGCTTTTTTGGGCAAAACTATTGCGTCACCGATCTTATCGATACGCAACAACACACTTGGGGGGAGTGATAGTGTAACCTTCACTGAAGCACGGAACTCACGCTCAGTGCACATATTTTGTCATACTATACAACATTATTGACAGTAATTTTTTCTGCTTCCGTTGAGATGCAGTGTGATAAAGATGAAAAAAAGCCCGAAGCTAGGTCGCTTCGGGCTCTCTATTACTCAGTCAATACTGACAATTAATCGCGCAAGCTCGCGCCAAACTTATCCGAGATGTGCGCGACGATGGCGTCAACCGCACCGGCGATGTCCGCATCTTCGAGCGTACGCTCAACCGACTGCAAGGTCAGAGCGATGGCTAGGCTCTTCTTGCCTTCTTCAACGCCTTTACCAACGTAAACATCGAACAGTTTCGCGCCTTTCAAGAACTCACCACCTTGTTCTCGACATGCGGCAACTATGTCGCCAGAAGCGACGGCTTCGTCAACAACGACCGCGATGTCACGACGGTTTGATGGGAACTTAGAAAGCGCTACCGCTTCTGGAATCACTTTGGTGTTGATTGCAGACCATTCCACTTCGAATACGATAGTACGGCCGTTTAGACCAAACTTACGCTCTAGCTCTGGGTGAACGGTACCAATCACACCAACTTGCTTGCCATCAACGATGATAGCTGCAGATTGACCAGGGTGAAGCGCTGGGTTCGCAGCTTTGTCTTCAGCAGAAAGCGCTGCGAAAGAGTAAGCGGCTTCGTTAGCTGTTAGCTCAAGCACCGCTTCTAGGTCACCTTTCAGGTCAAAGAAATCAACTGTGTTAGTTTCGATGTCCCAGTGCTCTTCGCTGCGAGTACCTGCGATAACACCAGCAAGCATTGGCTCTTGGCGCATACCGTTTTCAGCAGACTCACAAGGGATAAAACGTAGGCCGTATTCGAATAGACGAACACGTGGCTGTTGACGTTTTTGGTTGTGAACCACAGTGTTGAGCAGGCCTTGAATTAAACCAAGACGCATTGCTGACATATCCGCAGAGATTGGGAATGGCAGGATTAGTGGCTCAACACCCGGAACGATCAGTTTTTGCTGCTCAGGCTCAACGAAGCTGTAAGTGATCGCTTCTTGGTAACCACGGTCAACAAGTAAGTTACGAACGCGTTTTAGCGGAATGTTCGCTTCAACGTGGTCGTGCATCTTAAGTGCTGCGGCTGGGTTTTGGTTGGGGATGTTATCGTAACCGTAGATACGACCGACTTCTTCAATTAGGTCTTGCTCGATAGCGATATCAAAACGCCATGTCGGTGCTGTTGCTGTCCAACCTGCGTCTGTTGTTTCAACCGCTAAGCCAAGACGCTCTAGAATCTCAACAACATCGCTATCAGCAATGTGGTGACCTAGTAGGCTGTCTAGCTTAGTGCGACGTAGAGCTACTGTATTTGCTTTTGGTAGGTCAGCTTCTGACTCTACAGCAACAACAGGTGCGACTTCACCGCCACAGATCTCAACAAGAAGTTCTGTTGCACGCTCCATTGCGCTAGCTTGTAGTGCGAAATCCACACCACGCTCAAAACGCATGGAAGAATCCGTGTGTAGACCGTAGCTACGCGCGCGGCCACGGATGTGGTCTGGTGCGAAGAATGCACACTCAAGTAGTACGTCTTTAGTCTCAGTCGTTACACCAGACTCTTCACCGCCAAAGATACCCGCAATAGCTAAAGCTTTGTTGTGGTCTGCAACCACTAGCGTATCTGCGTTTAGCTCAGCTTCGCTGCCGTCTAGAAGAGTAAGCTTTTCGCCCTGCTCTGCCATACGAACCACGATGCCACCTTCAATCTTAGCAAGATCGAATGCGTGCATTGGCTGGCCTTGCTCTAGAAGAACAAAGTTAGTGATGTCGACCACAGGGTCGATAGAGCGAATACCGCAGCGACGCAGTTTTTCTTGCATCCAAAGCGGCGTTTCAGCCTGAACGTTAACGTTTTTAACCACACGGCCAAGGTAGCGTGGACACGCCGCCGGCGCTTTCACTTCGATAGAGACTTGATCATCGATAACAGGAGCCACTGGGTTCACCGCTGGCTCAGTTACGTCAGCGCGGTTGAGAACGCCAACTTCACGCGCCATACCACGGATACTGAAACAGTCCGCACGGTTCGCTGTTAGGTCTACGTCAACGGTTACATCGTCAAGACCTAGGAATTCTCGGAAATCTGTACCGATGACTGCGTCTTCTGCTAGCTCCATGATGCCATCAGATTCAACATCAATACCGAGCTCAGAGAATGAACACAGCATGCCGTGTGATGGTTGACCACGCAGCTTGGCTTTTTTGATTTTGAAATCGCCCGGTAGCACAGCGCCAACCGTTGCGACAGCCACTTTGATACCTTGGCGACAGTTCGACGCGCCACACACGATGTCTAGCAGCTCTTCTGCACCAACATCGACTTTAGTCACACGCAGTTTGTCCGCATCTGGATGCTGACCACATTCGACCACTTTACCCACTTTTACGCCAGTAAACTCGCCAGCGACAGGTAGCACGTCATCGACTTCTAGGCCGGCCATAGTAATTTGGTGAGTAAGTTCATCAGTCGAGACTGAAGGGTTTACCCACTCACGAAGCCATGATTCGCTAAATTTCATAGTGATGTATCCCCTGGATTACTTGAACTGTTTAAGGAAACGAAGGTCGTTCTCAAAGAACGCACGCAAGTCGTTGACGCCGTAGCGCAGCATAGTCAAACGCTCGACACCCATACCAAATGCAAATCCAGAGTATTTCTCCGCATCGATACCAACGCTGCGAAGTACGTTCGGGTGAACCATGCCACAACCGAGAACTTCCAACCATTTGCCATTTTTGCCCATTACATCCACTTCCGCTGAAGGCTCAGTAAATGGGAAGTAAGATGGACGGAAACGCACCTGAACCTCTTCTTCGAAGAAGTTGCATAGGAAGTCGTGCAGGATACCTTTTAACTGAGCAAAGTTGACGTTTTCATCCACCAGCATGCCTTCCACTTGGTGGAACATTGGCGTGTGCGTTTGGTCATAGTCATTACGGTAAACACGGCCAGGCGCAATGAAACGGAAAGGAGGCTGACCGTTTTCCATTGTACGAATCTGTACACCCGATGTGTGAGTACGCAGCATCAAATCAGGATTGAAGAAGAAGGTGTCGTGATCCGTACGTGCTGGGTGATCCTCTGCAATGTTCAAGGCATCAAAGTTGTGGAAAGCGTCTTCAATTTCAGGACCAGACTCAACATTGAATCCTAGCTCACCAAAGAACTGCTCGATACGCTCAACAGTACGAGTCACCGGGTGCAAACCACCGTTTTCGATGCGACGACCAGGGAGTGTCACGTCGATGGTTTCAGCGGCCAGTTTCTCTTCTAGCTCTGCGCGTTGAAGGGCATCTTTACGCGCCGCGATAGCTTGTTGAACCACACCTTTCGCTTTGTTGATCTCTTGACCCGCTTCACGACGTTCTTCCGGTGGCAGTTTACCTAGGCTTTGAAGTTGAGCCGTCAGCTCACCTTTTTTTCCTAGGTATTGAACACGCACTTCATCAAGTGCGACGAGCGATGTCGCAGCATCAATGGCTGCGTTCGCATTAGCAATGATCTCTTGTAGATGTTGCATCGTTTCCTCATTACCCTATGTCGGTCAATCACAACCGCCATAAGTGGTAGTGTCCATAAGGTTCCCAAAAGGGATTGTGGGCATTTTCAAATAGCTGTACATAGTAACGAATGCCAAGGTCAAATCCAAACCGAAATCGTGATAATTACTGCCTTTGAATGAAAATTCGCCCCAAGCCTTGATAAAACTCTATTTAGGCCTATCGTAGGTAACACATATTTAAACGGACAAGGAATCAGAATTGGACACACCGAGCTACACCATCACCCCAATCACAGCGGAACATAACGACGCAATCTGCCATATTATCAAACGTGTCGGGCAAGAGTTCGGCGCCATTGGGGAAGGCTTTGGCCCTTCCGATGCCGAAGTGCTCACCATGAGTGAGCACTACCGACCGAGCGAACGCAGCCTCTACTTGGTTGCTCTCTTGGATGGCAAAGTCGTTGGTGGGTGTGGTTTGGCGCCGTTTGGCCAATCCGCTACGCGCTGTGAACTGAAGAAATTGTTTCTTTTGCCTGAAACTCGCGGTCTCGGAATCGGCAAAGCGTTGGCGTTGCAATGTTTGGCGTTCGCTCAATCCGCCGGATTTGAAGAGTGCTATCTCGACACACTCGCAAGCATGACGCAAGCCATCGCTCTGTATGAATCCTTAGGCTTTACACACTTAGCCGAGCCAATGGACGAAACAGAGCACAACGGCTGCGACGTATGGATGCTAAAATCATTCATAACGGACTAGTTTTCGGCTCTAACTCAGAGGACGATGTATGACCAAGCTATTTCTCACGCGCGCTTTTTTAATCTATACACTTGCTTCACTGAACGTCACTTACGCCACTGCGCAAGTGTCAGAGAAGGAGTGGCAAGCCAATCTTATCGTCTCCGGGCTCAATGTCCCTTGGGGAATCGCCGCTGTCGATGACACCACCTTACTTATCAGCCAGAGAAATGGCGAAATCGGTCAAGTGAATCTCAACACTCAGCGCTACACGGCCATCCATCAAGTCAGCGATGTGGCGGTGTCGGGACAAGGTGGATTGTTGGATGTCGCCCGTTCACCTTTCGAGAGCGATCGCTACTACTTTACCTTCACTAAACGTGTCGGCGATGCGCTTGAAACCGCACTGGCAACTGCAACGATTCAAGCGGGTAAACTCAACGAGTGGCGTGAACTGCTCGTGACAACATCTGGCTCTGATACCGGTCGCCATTTTGGCAGCCGGATTACCTTTGATGACCAATACCTTTACCTCTCCATTGGCGACCGTGGTGAGCGGCCCAATGGTCAAGATCGTTCCACGCATGCAGGTTCGATACTAAGGCTTCATCTCGATGGTTCAGCGCCAAAAGACAACCCTTTTGTTACCGAGAAGGACGCGCAAGCAGAAATTTGGAGCTATGGTCATCGAAATCCCCAAGGACTGCTTTACGACGGCCCAAGTCAAACACTCTGGTCTATAGAGCATGGGCCACGCGGCGGCGATGAAATCAATCTGATAGAAAAAGGCGCGAATTATGGTTGGCCTATCACATCGCACGGTAAAGAGTATTGGGGGCCGCTTGCGGTGGGTGAAGCTGAAGAAGCGCCCGGCGTAACCTCTCCCCGAAAAGTGTATGTTCCTTCTATCGCACCTGGCTCGTTAGTGCTGTATCGCGGCGAGGCCTTTCCTGAGCTGGATGGCAAACTTCTCGCTGGGGCGCTAAAACTCACCCATATCAACGTCTTGACTTTGCAAAACAACAACATCATCGAAGAGACGCGCATACTGGAGTCTTTGGGTGAACGTATCCGAGATATCGAAGTGCTCCCCAACGGAGGCATCGTGTTTAGTACAGACAGCGGAAAACTGTTTCAACTGACTAAGCCTTAGAGCGTTTAGCGCGCTGGGTGCCTGCGCTGCTGCTGAATCGGCTACGAGTTAAGACGGTGACACTGAGAGTTTCTTTTGTGCCTCTTCCAAGGTCCGATCAAAGGTGTCGAGAAGCACTTCAATCGCGGACGTCGCCAGACCAAAGTAATCGCTTGGCGTGATGTCTACTGATTCAACCAGCACCTGACGCTCTATAGTAGCCTTGAGCGTTTTGAGGGTGGGATTGCCATCGAGATGCTCAATTTTTCCGATCGCTTGATTGAGGTAGTTGAGCCGTATCCGGTCGACACTGCTGCACGTTTTGGCCGCGGCCACCCCAGTACCAATAGCTCTGGCTTGACCAATGTTTTCCGCGGTGACGAGAATATCTTGCCATAGGTAGCGAATCGAACCGCGCTCCTCATGGACAATTTCATACAAGCGGAAATATTCTGCGCAATCATCAATCAAAAACAACAAACAAGCGATCATAGCGCTGTGTCGACGCAACGATTGATCTGGGCTCATGGATTGGTGTTGATCGACAATCACCGACCAGCGCTGCTCTATATCCTTCCACTCAACGCTATCGATAAACCAAGGCTCTTGATTCAGTCGCTCCATAGCGCGTAAGACCTGCGCTTGAATGGGATGAATTTGCCCCATCAGCGCGTTGTCCCCTTTTAAATAGCCATTGGTCAAGCCACGGTGTTGTTGTACAAGCGTCAGCAGTATCCGACACTCTTTCAGCAGATTCAGACCCTTAGCTTGACGAGCGAGATACGCGCGGCGACGCATGGAATACGCAATCATAATGGCCACAAAGATGGCCAAGGTCAACGCGAGCGCGGTCAGTACCGAAATCATCATGATGGTTCTCCTTACAATATCTACGCCGTTAAGCTTTTTAGGTGGTCTGCCACATTCGCGTTCTCTTTCGCCATTGCTGCATTTTTACCTGCCGCCAACGCGACCTCTTCCATGTTTTTTGAAATCTCTTTGGTTGCGATCGCTTGCTGTTCAGAAGCTGTTGCAATACCAGCAATCTGCTGCGTCACATCATTCAATGAGGCAACCACTTGATCAATCGCGCTCATCGCCGATGCCACACTGACTTGACTCGCTTCACTCGACGCCGCCACGTGGCGCACCTGCTCGACCACTGTCGCCATGCTCTCGGTAACCTCTTTGACTTGCTTGGTGATCGCCGTTGCCGATTGATGGCTGGTTTGTGCTAAACGGCGCACCTCTTCCGCCACGACATTAAAACCTCGCCCTTGTTCGCCCGCTCTGGCTGCTTCAATAGCCGCATTGAGTGACAGGAGGTTAGTCTGCTCGGCCATGTCTCGAATCACATCAGACATCGCGATGATAGACGTCATTTTTTCTTCCAAGACTTCAAGGCTGTGATCGGCCTTTTTGACGTTTCCAGCCACTTTTTCCACCTGTAGCTCTGTCTCGCGCATCGCTTTTTCACTCACCAGACAAAGCTGCTGACCTTCATCCGCCGAGCGTCTTGTCTGCTCGATACGCGTCGCTACTTCATCAATGCTCGCCGATATTTCTGTCGCTGCCGAGGCCGAGGCATTAATGATGTCCGCCTGCTTTTGGCTGTATGACGCTACGCTACGTGCATTGGCCGCAAGCTCAGTGGATGAATATTGCATTTCGTGGCTAATCGATTGAATAGACTTAAGTTCTCTGCGGTTCAAACGCACCAAATTATCAAGGAGTGGAAACAGAGACTGCAGTGGGCCTGCCCGGCTGGCATCCAACATCTCATCACTCTCCAAGCGGCGAGAATCTGAGGCGAGCGACACATGATGAGATAACGTCCGCTGATCTTTGCCTATGGCGGTTAAAACCCAAAGCATTATTACCATGCCGGCCAACATGACCGCATAGCCATAAACCAGTTGATCTAACGCGGCAAGGGCTAAACTTAGCAGCAACAAACCGCCTTGTAACCGAACCGCCCCAACTACCCCTAGCGACTGAACATAAACACGCATAAACAATCCTTATTTAGTGTCGTGATCATCCATTGAGTGCGTGACACTCCTTTTAGTTGTTATGAAAAAGCATGTGCAACTTTTGCACCAAATGATTCATTTTCGAGACATAACAATAAGAATAGAGAGTTCAATGAGTTAACGAGAATGACGCGTAAAAAATAGTGAGGAAGGGAGACAATGAGTGCGATCAATGAGCAGAACGCCCCAAAATGGGGCGTAGAGATCGAAAAAGCCCCAGCATTTCTGCTAGGGCTTACAATTTGGAGCGACACACGAGGTTCGCTTTCTTTTGAACATCAGCGTGACCTCAACCTTGGCAAGATTGCGCTCTACCAATTGATGCTACTATTCACTGGCACGGACGATCACCAAAAACCAAAAAGCCCCAGCATTTCTACTAGGGCTTGTAATTTGGAGCGACACACGAGGTTCGCTTTCTTTTGAACATCAGCGTGACCTCAACCTTGGCAAGATTGCGCTCTACCAATTGATGCTACTATTCACTGGCACGGACGATCACCAAAAACCAAAAAGCCCCAGCATTTCTGCTAGGGCTTGCAATTTGGAGCGACACACGAGGTTCGCTTTCTTTTGAACATAAGGGTGACCTCAACCTTGGCAAGGTTGCGCTCTGCCAATTGATGCCACTATTCACTGGCATGGACAATCACCAAAAACCAAAAAGCCCCAGCATTTCTGCTAGGGCTTATAATTTGGAGCGACACACGAGGTTCGCTTTCTTTTGAACATAAGCGTGACCTCAACCTTGGCAAGGTTGCGCTCTACCAATTGATGCCACTATTCACTGGCATGGACAATCACCAAAAACCAAAAACCAAAAACCAAAAAGCCCCAGCATTTCTGCTAGGGCTTATAATTTGGAGCGACACACGAGGTTCGCTTTCTTTTGAACATAAGGGTGACCTCAACCTTGGCAAGGTTGCGCTCTGCCAATTGATGCCACTATTCACTGGCATGGACAATCACCAAAAACCAAAAACCAAAAAGCCCCAGCATTTCTGCTAGGGCTTATAATTTGGAGCGACACACGAGGTTCGCTTTCTTTTGAACATAAGGGTGACCTCAACCTTGGCAAGGTTGCGCTCTGCCAATTGATGCCACTATTCACTGGCATGGACAATCACCAAAAACCAAAAACCAAAAACCAAAAACCAAAAAGCCCCAGCATTTCTGCTAGGGCTTATAATTTGGAGCGACACACGAGGTTCGAACTCGTGACCTCAACCTTGGCAAGGTTGCGCTCTACCAACTGAGCTAGTGTCGCATAGGTTTGCTAATAACTTAGCGTTAGATGGTGCCCCGGGCCGGACTTGAACCGGCACAGCGCGAACGCCGAGGGATTTTAAATCCCTTGTGTCTACCAATTCCACCACCAGGGCACACAAATCTAAATTTGTGATGCCGTTACGGAAACGTAACACACCATCTAGATATCGAATCATCGCTATCTGAATATTTGGAGCGACACACGAGGTTCGAACTCGTGACCTCAACCTTGGCAAGGTTGCGCTCTACCAACTGAGCTAGTGTCGCAAATGGAGGCGCGTCCCGGAGTCGAACCGAGGTCCACGGATTTGCAATCCGCTGCATAGCCACTCTGCCAACGCGCCTTCGTCGTACCAAGTTAAGCTGCTTGCTTGCTGCCTTCCTCTTGGGTACGGGATGCATTCTACGGATTCGAACTTGTTCGTCAACACTAATTTTTATTTTTTGAATCGTTTGTCTAATTTACCGCCAAAACTTTCAAAATTAACTATTTTCTGTTCAATTTCCGCCAATTCTTTACCTTGTTTCTGTCTGTTTCGTTGTCAACCAAATCAACACCAACTGTGCGCTAGGCCCCGTACCCTCTTGCACAGAGCGTGAGCCAAGAAACAAAATCTTGCTTTGCTACTCGTTCGACACTGAGTTCTATATAGAATGAAGTTCTAAAAAGAATATGGCGGAGAGAAAAGCCCCAATGCAGCGACCAGACAACCTTATTCCAACGCGACCGACGCTGGGTATCATCATGCCGGTGCTGAGTGGATTTTACATGGGTGAGATAAACGCGACCCTCAGGCAGCTTGCCTTTGAGAACAATATCAACCTGATGTTTATTCGCAGTGGCGATCATCCAGAGTTCGATTTACCCGTCGGTTTTCTGCATTTAGATGGGCTCATTGTATTGCTCGGTTGCGCCAGTGAACGTTTGGTTGAACATGCCCTCTCTCTCAACATTCCCGTCCTTTCAATGGGTGGGCATTATTCATTGGACGTTGAACACTTTTTTAGCGACCAAGCTCAGGGAATCACCGCCCTCTACCAGCATCTCACCTCACTTGGTCACCGCCAGATAGGCTTTTGTGGCGATTTTACCGTTGATGACATTCGACAACGTTTCTCTGCCTATAAAACCATCCAACAGGCCTATGGTCACCCTGCCAGTCAAGCGATGATCTTCGAAGTCAACAACTGCTCGCTGGCCGGTGGCCGTGAAGCAGCGGTGCTTTATCAACAGCGCCAATCACCGTGTAGCGCGATTATTTGTGCCACCGACCACAATGCGATTGGAATGATAGAACAGCTTGAACACAAGGGCCTAAAGGTACCACAGGACATCGCGGTGGTTGGTGTGGACAATGTCTTTCTTGGCGACCACACTACCCCGCCGCTCACCACTGTCGACCAAAGGCTTGAGACGCTCACTCGAGATGTTTTCTTTCGAGCCCTTAAGCGGATGCAAGGTGCACCCTATTCAAGAATCAGCACATCGCTCGAGCAACAGTTGATTGTGCGGCGCTCTTGTGGCGTTAAGCCTCGCGAAGATCGCAAGGCCATCGACCCCACCCTCGGCTCCCCGATTCGCCAAGCTTTACTGACCAATGAAGGGCGATCGTCGTTTGAGATTTTTGAAAACTTTTATTCCCTCGCTCAAGAGGGCTTCTCTGCCATCTTAGATGCCCAGAGTATCTATAACAGTCCGCTCGCTTGGGCATGTTTAGCCACAGGGCGTCATGGTGAATACCACGTCGACAGTTGGGCTGAGAAAGGGATGACACATCCTAGCACGTTGGATAGTCAACATCGTATCAGCGACGGAATCGAGAGTTTTCCGTTTATCCAACACGATACCCACTACATTGCCACCATCATCCCGATCGCCACCGGAACCCAGCAGCAGTGGAAACTGGTGTCGGTTGTGGACGCCATCAATGACGAAGTCAACATTCACTCGATGGCGATGTTCAATAACTATTTAGATATGCTGGCACTGTTTATCGAGCGTGACGCCCTGATTGCCACCAGCAAACACAACGAGCAACAATCACAGCAACTGCTTGAACAACTTGAAGTGGTGTCCAATAGTTCAAACGATGGTATTTGGGAGTGGGATATCGCTGCTAACCATTTTCGCCTCAATGGTCGTTTACTGGCGATGGTGGGTATAGAGAGCAGCCGAACTAGCGGCGTCTACCCTCTCGAACAGGTCATCGACTTAGCTCACCATGAAGATAGAGACACGCTAAAGCAAGCGCTCAAGCAGCATCTGCGCGATCAAACCCCTTTCAAGTTGGAATTTCGCTTAAAAAGTTCGAAAGGTGAGATATTGTGGGTCAATGCGGCTGGTTCCGCCCTATATAATGCGCAGGGTCGCGCGGTGAAAATGATCGGCTCGGTCACCGATGTCACCGAGCGCCGAGTGAGCGCGGAAAAAATCCGTCAAATGGCCTATTACGACGCTCTAACTGGCGTAGCGAACCGCCGCAAGATCATTGAAGTCATGAACAGCCAACTTGCAGCCCTACCGACACAGCCCAAAGCGGTCATGTTGATGGATTTAAATCGCTTTAAATTCATCAACGATACTTTTGGTCACCATGTCGGTGACGCCTTGTTACAACATGTCACGCAACAAATACAAAGCACATTAGCCGCGACACATCGCATCGCCCGACTAGGGGGTGATGAGTTCTTACTCTTTTGCGATGTGGCAAACCGCGAACAAGCGCTGGCGCTCGCCAGTGATATGTTGGACGTCATCAGAAAACCGCTGCACTGCGAAGAGATTGAGCTGGTCGCCAGCGGCAGTATTGGCATTGCCATGTATCCGTGGGATGCGACAACGCCCGATGATCTCATTAAGCGGGCAGATATTGCCATGTACCAAGCCAAGCGCCAAGGTGCAACACAGCCCGCCTGCTATCGCCAACAAGACGAAGAATCCCTGTTTGATAAAGTGACCATGGAGCATCACCTCAAACTCGCGATTGAAAACCGCGAAATCGTCATGCACTACCAACCGCTGTTTTCCCCAACGGACAATCACTTTACCGCTGTGGAAGCCTTGGCGCGTTGGCACTCACCGCAGCTTGGACACGTTGCGCCGCATCAATTCATTCGTCTCGCAGAGGAAATCAACCTGATTGGTGCACTGGGTAAGCATCTGATTCATCAGGTGTGTCGCGACATTAAACAGTCCGTCAGCCTTAGCCGCTACCAGCATGTCTCTGTCAACTTGAGTGCAAAACAATTAATCCAACCCGACTTCGCCCATGAGCTGATCACCATCATTCATCACCACCACCTTCCTGTCAGCCGTTTTTGTTTTGAGGTCACAGAAACCGCCGCCATCACAGATTTCGACGCCTGCTTACAAGCGCTCACCACCTTGAGCCAAGCGGGCGCGAAGATCTCACTCGATGATTTCGGCGCCGGCTTCTCCTCTCTGTCTTTACTGCAAAAACTGCCGATTGATGAGATAAAAATTGACCGTTCGTTTGTCAAAGACATCGTGTTTAACGACAACGACCTTAACTTTGTCTCGACCATCGTCGTGATGGCGAGAGGGCTTGGGCTGCGCGTCGTGGTAGAGGGCGTGGAAACCACCGCGCATTTGGATAAACTCACCAAACTGGATGTGGATTTCTTGCAAGGCTACTGTTTTGCTATGCCAAGCCCTATAGATCAACTCAGCCACTACGTTCCGACGCAACAACCCGCCTTGACTGAACCTTCAGCATTAGAAACAACACAGCCCGTCGATTGACGGGCTGTGAGTGTGAAACATGAACGTAATGGATTAATGATGTTCTTCGTCGAGTAGATCATCTTTGGCGGCCAACAAGTATTGCGCCATCGACCAGTAGGTAAGAAAAGTCGCGACGTATAATGCCGCGTAGCCGAGCCAAATCATCCAATCATCGTAACGCCAAATCAGAACCCAAAGCGCAAACATCTGGCTCACCGTCTTCACTTTGCCAACCCAAGAGACGGCGACACTGGCGCGTTTGCCGATTTCCGCCATCCATTCACGTAACGCAGAGATGATGATCTCTCGGGCAATCATGGTGACAGCAGGGATGGTCACCCAAATGGAGTGAAAGTGCTCGGTAATCAGAATCAAGGCGGTTGCCACCAGCACTTTGTCCGCAACAGGATCGATAAACGCACCAAAACGGGAAGTTTGACCCAGTTTTCGCGCCAACATGCCATCTAACCAATCGGTGAACCCTGCCACAAAGAAAATCATTGCCGCCGCGAATGGAGCCCAAGCGTAAGGAAGATAAAATGCCACGACGAAGATGGGAATCAAGAAAAGTCGCAACAAAGACAGTAGGTTCGGAATGTTTAAACGCATATTTATTTAAGGCTCTTTTTGTGTGCGTACGGCTGGCAATCCGCCGTTTTGGCGGGCTCTTATGTTGCGGGATTTTTCTTATTGTTTCAATGCTTGATAGATGTTTTCTGCTAAAGAGTGGCTAATGCCCGGAACTTTGGCGATTTCTTCAACAGTCGCACGTTTGAGCTCTTGTAAGCCACCCATGTATTTCAGCAGCGCCTGACGACGTTTCGGTCCGATGCCTTCAATGCCTTCAAGTGCACTCGTACGGCGTGTTTTACCACGTTTCGCACGATGCCCGGCAATCGCATGATTGTGGCTCTCATCACGAATGTGCTGCATCAAATGCAAAGCAGGCGCGTCACTGGGCAAGTTGAACTCTTCACCATCGGTGGTGATTAAGGTTTCGAGGCCAGGTTTTCGTGTCACCCCTTTCGCAATACCAATCAGTTTGGGTCGCTTTGGCCAATCTCCCCAGTATTGCGAAATGATGTCATGGCCTCGGTTAAGCTGACCTTTACCACCGTCAATAAAGACAATGTCGGGGATTTTTTCGACATCAAGCTGCTTGGCGTATCGGCGCTCAAGCGCTTGCCCCATCGCAGCGTAATCATCACCACCGGTGATCCCGGTAATGTTGTAGCGCCGGTACTCTTGCTTCAATGGGCCTTCGTGGTTAAATACCACACAAGAGGCAATCGTACTCTCACCCATGGTGTGTGAGATATCAAAACACTCCATTCTGGCGATCGTCTCCATACCCAATACCTCCCGGAGTGCTTTGAAGCGCTGAGAGATGGTCATTTTATGGTTGATCTTGGTGGTGATTGCTGTCAGTGCATTGGTGTTCGCCAGTTTGAGGTAGCGACTCCGTGTCCCTGTCGGGTTGGTATGAAAATGGACTTTACGACCGAGCCGCTCACTGAGTGCGGTTTGCAGCGCTTTGGTTTCGTCGCTTAACCCCGCATTTAAGATGATACGCGTTGGTACGGTGCGTGCTTCGTTGTGCGCGAGGTAATACTGAGTCAGGAAACTGTGAAAGACCTCTTGTGCATCGGTTTCAGCCGGGATCTTAGGGAAATGGCTTCGAGAGCCAAGTACCTTGCCTTGGCGAATCATCAAGATGTGGATACACGCGATACCTTTCTCTTGAGCAAAACCCAGTACATCCATGTCGTCCATCGAATCTTCAGAGACAAATTGCTGCTCTTGCACGCGGCGGATGGCTTGAATCTGATCGCGAAACTTAGCCGCATCTTCAAAGCGCAGTGACTGACTCGCCTGCTCCATTTTTTCCACCAGCGTCGAGAGCACTTGGCTGTCTTTGCCTTGTAAGAACAAGCGCACGAGATCAACCAGCTCTTGATATTCCGCGTCAGAAATAACGTCACTGACACAAGGTGCAGCACAGCGACCAATTTGGTACATCAAACAAGGGCGGGTGCGATTACTGTATACCGTATCCTCACATTGACGAACCGGAAAGATCTTCTGAATCAGATGCAACGTTTCTCGAACAGCACCAGAGTCGGGATACGGACCAAAATACTCACCTTTACGCTTTTTCGCCCCACGATGCATTGAAAGCCGCGGGTGCTTATGACCACTAACAAAAATGTACGGATAGGATTTATCGTCACGCAATAGCACATTGTACTTAGGCAAATACTGCTTGATGTAATTGTGCTCAAGAATAAGGGCTTCCGTCTCCGTGTGCGTAACGGTGACATCTATCTTGGCGATATGACTGACGAGCGCGCGAGTCTTCTCGCTATCCACATTTTTGCGAAAATAGCTAGAGAGGCGCTTTTTGAGGTCTTTGGCTTTGCCGACATAAATAACCTCAGCCTCGGTGTTGTACATGCGGTACACACCGGGCTGATTGGTCACAGTCTTAAGGAAGGTTACCGAGTCAAACGTTTGTGTCACTAGAGGGTCTCGGTGTCGAGCATTCCATGTCGTATCGCTAGGTGCGTCAATTCAACATCGCCACTGATGTGCAGCTTATTGAACAAACGGTAGCGATAGCTGTTTACCGTTTTGGGGCTAAGATTGAGTTGTTCGGAAATGTCCGTCACTTTTTGCCCCTTGGTGATCATCATCATGATTTGCAGCTCACGCTCTGATAAATCAGCGAATGGATTTTCAGAGGCGGGTGAGAATTGGCTTAATGCCATCTGCTGCGCTATCTCTGGTGAGATGTAACGCTGACCACTGTGAACAACGCGGATCGCGTTGACCATTTCATCAGGACCTGCACCTTTGGTTAAATAACCGGCAGCTCCCGCTTGCATCACTTTCGTTGGAAACGGATTTTCCGTATGAACAGTCAAAACGATGATTTTTACATCTGGATTGAATCGCAGGATTTTCTTTGTCGCTTCTAAGCCACCAATACCGGGCATATTCATATCCATCAAAATGACGTCTGCATGATTGCTACGACACCATTTTGCTGCATCTTCACCGCTTACAGCTTCCCCTGCTACGTTCATTCCACGGACGTCTTCAATAATACGTCGTATCCCTGTGCGAACCAGCTCGTGATCATCTACAAGGAAAACATTTATCAAACTTGTATCTCCACACTTTTAACTTGGCTCTGCACCCACTTATACAGTGGATAACAGCATGGCTGCCTAGTTTAACTCATTTTGGTTTTTATTGCCTGCACTGAATATGTGCCCAAACGCAAAGTTTAGCAAGAACTTATTTTCATAACTGTTGGACTGCACTTAATTAACCTAAGAATCAATAGTTTGACACTATTTAAAGCGATAGATTCTCAACATTTGGAGCATGAATACTTTATTCGTAGCTATGCATTGAAAATGCAATCAATTTCAACTATTCATAAAAAGGATGTAACGAATTGCGTTGCATAACCTTCGTTGGCATTAAGCTGACGAACCATAATGATATAAGGATATGGTATGAAAAAGCTTCTCGCAGTGGCAGCACTGGCTTCAACTCTTCCTCTCTCAAACGTCGCAATGGCCGATTCTGATATCGGTTGTGGTCTAGGTACCATGATTTTTGATGGTCAATCTGGCAAAGTCTTCAAAGTGCTAGGCGCCACAACAAACGGTACGTTCGGTAACCAAACTTTTGGTATTACATTTGGTACATTGGGATGTGATGGCAACGGCACGATCAACTCAGCGCAGAAATTAGCCCTGTTTATCGATGGCAACATGGACAATCTTGCGCGTGACATCGCGAAAGGCGAAGGTGAAACGCTCGCGACACTTTCTGAAGTGTGGGGCATCCAAGAATCAGATAAAGGCGCGTTCAATACGCTAGCGCAAGAGAACTTCTCGCAAGTGTTCCAGTCTGAAAACGTCACGTCTGAAGAGGTGTTCATCAACCTCAACGCCTTGGTTTCAAGCGACCAAACACTGGCCAACTACGCGATTTAATCCTCGCTTAAAAGGCGCTGCACGCTTGTGTGGCGTCTTTGATCCTCTCAAAGTTATATTGAATATCACTGTACCACTCGAATTATCAGCATGTTGGCGTTAAAGTCATCGCAAGCCGATTTAGGATCTCCCCGACCAACTATGAAAAAACTGATGCCACTCACTGGCGCTTTACTTGCACTTTCTTCCCCTCTTTGCTTGGCGAAAGCCGAGTCGCCGACCGAGGTCGCACTAGACATCGCAACGTTAGCTCACTCGCCATATTGGCATAAACTGGGCCACTATCAGAGCCATTGGTCTGGCCGTATAGAAAGCCAAGTAGATTCGGACGACTTCTTTTTCTCTGCGCAGGGTAAGCAATCGCCAGAGCGAGAGCTTGAGGCGACTATTCATGCGTTCTATCAGCAGGAGGAAGCACAAGCCCACATTGCAAGGTGCCAATTTCCCGCACGCTTTACTTGGCTTGAAGAGCAACAAGGACGACGAGCGACGCTCGACTGCCCGGAGTTGGAGACATGGAAAGCGGTGCTGGATCCTCAAGGACTCACACTGGTGTTTCCGACTGCTTTTATGAATAACCCGTCCTCCATGTTTGGCCACACCCTGCTGCGCGTCGACGCCAAAGACCAGACGCGTCATAAAGAGTTAGTGGCGTTTGCGGTGAATTTCGCCGCGGAGCCGGAAACGCAAGACAATCCAGCACTCTATGCGATGAAAGGGTTGTTTGGCGCTTATCCAGGTCGCTATACCGTGATGCCCTACTACAGAAAGGTAAGGGAATACAATGACATCGAGTCGAGAGATATTTGGGAATACCCCCTCAACTTAACAGAAAATGAAGTAGAACGGGTCTTACTGCATCTCTGGGAAATGCAGCAAGCTCAATTTGATTACTATTTCTTGGATGAAAACTGCTCTTACCAACTGCTCGCTCTTTTGGAATTGGCTCGTGAAGATCTCTATTTAGTCGATCAGTTCCCCGTTCAGGCCATTCCTTCGGATACAGTCAAAGCCCTCGCGGCGCAAGATCTGTTAGCCGCGCCCCAGTATCGTGCGGCCTTTGGTACACGCTTACTGCATCAATCGCAGTCGATGAGTGATGAGCTCTTTTCTGCGGCGCAACGTGCAAAAAGAGGCATCTACCCAAGCGCATCAGAATACAGTGATGCAGAACGTGCGGCGATCCTTGAATTCGCCTATGAGTGGCTTAACTTTGAGCTCTACGACCAAAGGTTAGAGCGCGACCCTACCGCCAAACAGCTCACCGACCTCTTGTATCAACGCAGTATCATTAAAACCCCCTCACCCTTCAGCGACGTCCCCGTACCTAGCGTATCGCCTGAACATGGGCATGGTTCTGCGCGTGTCGGGCTAGGTTATCGCTACTCCGATCTCAACCGTCATCGGCTGACCTTAGATTGGCGCGCCGCGTATCATGATCTATTAGACTCGCAAGCTGGATTTATTCCCGGCGCACAAATTAGTTTTCTTGATGCGCAAATGAGCCTTGATGACAACGGCACAAGCCGGTTAGAGAAGCTGTATATTATTGATGCAATGGCGCTTGCGCCGAGTAATCGCGTCTTCAGCAGTTGGGCATGGAATATTCGCACAGGCTTTGACAGACAGCCCGATAGCACCAACACGTCCGGACGCTGGTTCGGCCAAGGGGGAGTGGGAAAGGCATGGGGGGATCCCAATCTCGTACACGGCTATACGCTGCTCTCCGCTGAATTAAGTGGTGGTGCGCTGACCGACTACCAAGCCACTCTCGGCGCAGGGGCTGAGGTGGGCCTGCTCTATCAAATCAATCAGACGCATAAAGTGAGCGTGCAGGGCCAGTACCTCAGTCTGTTCGATTCTCCTGCCTCTCACAAAGCGCAAGCCAGTACCCACTGGCATTGGTCCATGACGTCAGATTTCGCCCTTCGCAGTGAAGCAAGCTACCGGCACTGGCATCGTGACGAGCTTCTCGCGCAGTTGACGGCTTACGTTTATTACTAGCGTTATCACTTAGCCGCCTGTGCTACACTGGGCGAGCATCCCCCATTACAGCATCGAATTGGGGTTATCATGCTCACCAAGGAACACGCTTTACTATGACCATTCAACACGGTTTTTTACTGACACGCCAAGCACGCGATGTTGGACACCGCACTCAAATTGACCTCTGGCTCTCTACCGCGCAAGGGCCGATGCAACTGGTAATTGAGGGCGAAAAACCCGTGTTCTTTATCCCGCAATCGCATATAGACCAAGCGCGCGAGATCAACTTACATCATGGGTTCGATGCCACTATCCAACCCCTCGAACTGAAAGACTTTACCCACACCCCTCTCGCGGCTTGCTACAGTGCCACCATTCAAACGGCGACGGCCTTCAGCCAACAGTTGAAGCAGCAAGATGTCCTCGTTTTGGAAGACGACATCCGCCTTGCGGATAGATTCCTCATGGAACGATTTATTCAAGGTAGCCTAGAGTTTGTCGGTCACGTAGAGCAAAAGTCAGGCTATGTTCGAGTCAGCAACGCCAAATGTCGCCAAGGCCAATACACCCCAACACTCCATGTGGTGTCGCTTGATATCGAATGCTCCGAAAAAGGCCTTCTCTATTCGATCGGGTTAGACAGCCCCAAAGACAGTCGCGTGATTATGGTGGGAACGCCACAAGCCGCCGATACTCCGATAGAGTGGGTCAGTGATGAGAAAGCCCTCCTCCAAGCTCTGGTTCACTGGTTCCAAACCTATGATCCCGATGTGGTCATCGGATGGAACGTGATTGATTTTGACTTTCGCTTGCTCGATAAACGAGCCCAATGGCACAAGATGGCACTCTACTTAGGGCGAGGCAACCAAAAAGCCTACTTCCGCTCATCTGCATCGACTGGCCAAGCGTTCATCTCGATCCCCGGTCGCGTCGTCATGGACGGTATCGACACGTTAAAAACCGCGACTTACCACTTTCGCAGTTGGTCATTGGAGTCCGTTTCTCAGGAGCTTCTTGGCGAAGGGAAACAGATCCACAACGTCCATGATCGCATGGATGAAATTAACCACATGTTTCGACACGACAAACCCTCTCTCGCCCGCTACAACCTGCAAGACTGTGTATTGGTCAATAAAATCTTCGCCCATACCCATTTGCTCGATTTTGCCATCGAACGATCGCGGTTAACCGGTGTTGAGTTGGATCGCGTCGGAGGCTCTGTCGCCGCATTCACCAACCTCTATCTACCGCAGATCCATCGCGCCGGTTACGTGGCACCCAACTTACAGCCTGAAAACTGGCTAGCCAGCCCAGGGGGTTATGTGATGGATTCGATCCCTGGTTTGTACGATTCGGTGCTGGTGCTGGATTTTAAAAGCCTCTACCCTTCGATCATTCGCAGCTTTCTGATTGACCCAATCGGGCTAGTCGAAGGGCTGAAGCTTGAGGTGGGTAAAGAGGCCCACCAAGCGGTCGAAGGCTTTCGTGGCGGCCAGTTCCACCGCAGCACCCACTTTCTGCCTACCATGATTGAAACCTTATGGGCCGCGCGCGATAGAGCGAAGAAAAACAATGAAAAGGCCTTTTCTCAGGCCATTAAGATCATCATGAACTCCTTCTATGGTGTATTAGGCTCCTCGGGCTGCCGCTTCTTTGATACACGCCTCGCCTCTAGCATCACCATGCGCGGCCACGAGATCATGAAGCAGACCAAACGCCTGATTGAATCCCAAGGCTATCAAGTGATCTACGGGGATACCGATTCGACCTTTGTGTCACTAGGGACAAGCTTAAGCCAGCAAGAAGCTGATGCTATAGGCCAGCAACTGACCACACACATTAATGCGTGGTGGAGTGAGCATCTTAGCCAAGAATACGGTTTAACCTCGATGCTTGAGCTGGAATACGAAACCCATTACAAAAAGTTTTTGATGCCAACGATACGCGGCCAAGAAACAGGGTCGAAAAAACGCTACGCAGGATTGATTGTCACCGAGAGCAACGAACGCCTGGTGTTTAAAGGATTGGAAAGCGCCCGTACAGACTGGACGCCACTGGCACAGCGCTTTCAAAATGAGCTCTATCGCTTAGTCTTTCACGGTGAGGATCCGTGTCAATACGTTAGAGATTGTGTCGAGCAGACGTTAGACGGGCGCTTTGATGAGGAGTTGGTGTATCAGAAAAGGCTACGGCGCAAACTTCATGAATACCAAAAGAACATTCCGCCTCAAGTACGCGCCGCTCGAATGGCGGATGAAATAAACGCGCAACTTGGTCGACCTTTGCAATACCAAAACAAAGGCCGAATCGAGTACCTCATCACCACACAAGGGCCTGAACCCAAAGAGTATCGAAAGAGTCCGATTGATTATCAGCACTACATTGATAAACAACTCAAACCCGTCGCAGATGCAATTCTGCCCTTTATCGGGCTCGACTTTGCACGCTTGAGTGAGCCTCAACTTGGCTTGTTCTAACCGATTTTAAATTCCGTCTTTTGGTACTGTTTGACCAACCAATCACCAAAGGAATCCAACAGACCCACCACAGAGCGTTTAGGGATAACACGCCCAGACAGTAAAATCCCCAAGCGCTCAATGTCGAGCTGCTTTTCAGGATGGTAGCGTAAGAATTGCTGGCCGCACTCAATGGGATCATCGAACCACTGTTTGTCTCGAACCATCACCAATGAGTAGCTTGCTCGGAGCAGCTTTTTGGCGATGATGATTTGAGCATGACTTTGGTCTTCGGGTTTGTTGCTGCGCGCAATTCGATTGCGGTACACGGCAATCCAATCCTCGACGTCCATGTTCCACTGCTTAGCGATTTCCCAACTCGGCTCATAATCGCCAAAGCACTCCGAGAGATCTTCACCATGAATACACACCGCGCAATGACGCAATAAAAATCCCCAAGAAAGAATACCCTCTAAACTCGCCACCTCACTGGCTAAACCAGTTTTAAAAGCAACCCCAGTAATAAACGGATAGCGCTTTTGAAAGTGAAATTTGATGGTATTGAACAGAGATGAACGCGAATCGCTAAAAGAGCGATGCGTAATCACGATGACATCCATATTGGACTTCCCTTCGATGGCCGTTTTACGCGCCACACTGCCATAGAGATAAACGCTGTGGAGATTGTCACCCAGTCCACTTTGTAAATAGGCCATCAGCTCCCCTATTGCAGGCTGATAACGAGCTTGGAACGGTTGAGTTGGGTCGATAACGGGAAGAGGCATGTGGTAACAGTCTGAACTTATTGTCAATCAATGGTGACTTTAATGATCGCTCACACGCTCTGTGCAATCAAGTTATTCCTTCTCAAAGAATAACTGATATATAATGCGCCAAAATACACCCATATAAAGGAAAACGTTCATGCCTAAGGCAAGTGAGCTAAAGAAAGGTTTTGCGATTGTATCTAACGGCAAAACGCTACTCATCAAAGATATTGAAGTGACGACTCCTGGCGGTCGCGGCGGTTCAAAAATTTATAAACTGCGTTGCACTGACCTCACGACTGGTGCTCGCGTTGATGAGCGCTACAAGTCCGATGACGTACTTGACACTGTCGACATGTTCAAACGCGCCGCAGCATTCTCATACGTTGATGGTGACGAGTACATTTTCATGGACAATGAAGATTACACTCAGTACACCTTTAAACGCGATGATATCGAAGATGACTTGCTATTTATCACTGAAGAGATTCAAGGCTTACACGTGGTTTTAGTCAACGGCAACGCTGTTGCACTTGAACTGCCCGCTTCAGTTGAACTTGTGATTGAAGAGACCGACCCATCGATCAAGGGTGCGTCAGCATCTGCTCGCACCAAGCCTGCTCGTTTCTCGACTGGCCTTGTCGTGCAAGTACCTGAGTACATAGCCACTGGCGATCGCGTCATCATCAACACTGCTGAACGTAAATACACAAGCCGAGCGTAATATGTCTGATCTAATTTCTTACGATGACACCATTGACACGGCCTACGACATCTTTCTAGAGATGGCTCCCGATAATCTTGAGCCCGCAGATGTGATTCTGTTTACGGCGCAATTTGATGACCGTGGTGCTGCCGAACTGGTTGAAACCGGAGAAGATTGGGCGGGCCATGTTGGCTTTGATGTCGACAAAGAGACGTATGCAGAGGTTCGGGTTGGACTCGTCAATGAAGACAATGACGTGTTGGATGACGTATTCGCGCGTCTATTAGTCAGCCGCGATCCAGAACATAAGTTTTGCCACATCCTGTGGAAGCGCGACTAACCCCCACTCTTGTATCGCCATGGCATAAAAACAAAAATCCCCGAGTCAAAGACTTGGGGATTTTTTATGGAATTCGGACTGCCATCATCGCACAGGGCGCTGTTTGTCAGATCAACCTTCTGTTTTCACGTTTTCAACTCGGGCTTTCAGTTTTTGCCCAGGACGGAAGGTGACTACACGGCGTGCACTGATAGGAATGTCTTCACCAGTTTTCGGGTTTCGACCTGGTCGTTCATTCTTATCACGAAGATCAAAATTTCCGAACCCTGACAGTTTTACCTGTTCGCCACTTTCTAGAGCTTTACGAATCTCTTCGAAAAACGCTTCAACCGTTTCCTTGGCATCCCGTTTACTGTATCCAAGCTTTTCAAACAGGTTTTCAGCCAAATCGGCTTTTGTGAGCGCCATAAAACTTTCCTCAAAGCTGTGTTAAACATAGTTGCGCCAAGGCAACACCCAGTACTTTCGGTAAGCCAATCAACAACATATCGGCGTTACTTTGAAAAGTGTATGCCAAGCTTCTGATTTTCGCCAACTTTTTTATCTATCTACCTATCACTTGGCGAGAAAGCCAACAGTGACGAAACGCTAAGCATCAGAATTATAAATAGATTTTAACGCAACTTAGCGATCAATCATGCCAAAATTCTGTAAAGAAATCGTCCAATCCTAGAGGATAATGTCATTTTGACAATTAAATCAACAACCCAACACTTAAATTGCGCTAGATCACAAAACTAGCGCAATCAAGATTTTGTTGCATCGCGCACCGAACCACGCTCATCATTTCTTGGGATTAAGATCCAACCAGAATATTAACCAAGTTGCATTTGCGTGAATTATGTGCAACAACAAGAGTGTTCACATAAAAATAAACACGACAACGTCATGGCGACCAACCGCTCCCGAGCAAACAGCCCCCTATCGGTGAGACCAATTTCTGCGTCCGTCTCTAAAGAGGAAGCAAAATATGCTTGGTTTTATCAGGTAGAAGAAAACTATGCCGAAGAGGCGAATGTGTTTTTTCAAAAAGCACTGGATTGTCGTGTACGCGCTTTAAAACGCTGCCTTTCGTATGATGGTTCACCAACCCTAGAGCAACAACTCTCTTCCCGCGCTTGTTTTGATTCACTCGCCCTCCCACAAGGTGAACTGAGGTACTATGATTACCAAAAACTAAGCACTCCAGACCTCTCCAGAACAGACGCGAATCATCACAATCAGAGCGGTCATCGATACTGCCAACCTAACGATAAAAACAGCGCGCAATCACAACAACGTCAACCCATGGTGAAATCCAGAACTCATGCTTAATTTTGTCCTTCAAGAGCTTATGTACCCCAAGGCCATCGTGCTATTTATGACAGCGATGTTGGTACTGACTTGGTCTAGTTACTTCTGTTACTCACTGTATAAAAAGCACGGTGCAAGCAGTCTTAACAGTTATCTTTACTATGTGACCTACACGTTTGGCTTGTTTATTTGGATTCTTAGTAACTACTACTTTCATACCGGATTGCTGCCATTGCTCGGTGAGAAAGCGGCGGTCTTTATGGCGATTGTCGCCAATATTTCTGCGCTAGTCGCCTTCGCTTCTGCGTATCATTTTACCGCTAAGCTGCGCACCTATTACGCAAGTAAACGCGTCCCCGTGTTCCAATCCATTGTGGCATGGAGCGTATTTGCTTTTGGTTTGGCTTGTAACCTTTTACCGGATTTGACCGTACAAGGCGCCTCTATTTCAGGCCCAAGTCAGTTCGTATTAGAGTTTGGTCCGTATACTCAGCCCTTTTTCCTCGGTTTGACCACCTTAGTGGTGCTGACGTTTATCAATCTGCTCTCTCTAACGGCAAGCGAAAACCGTATTCAACGGACTCGAATCAACTACATGATTCTTGGCATGGCCATTTTTATGTGCTCAACGGCGGTCATTCAGCTTGGCTTTACTTATTTCCTCAATGACTTCTCGTTGACTTGGCTACCACCTGCACTATCGGTCAGCGAAATGCTCTTCATGGGCTACGCGCTGCTTACCTCTCGCTTTTATAGCTCGCGCTATATTCTGTATATCGGTTTGAGCTTCGCCGTGACGCTGTTCGTCTATTTTTCTGCCATCACCCTACTGCCCATATTTGATGATTCACACGCGTTTGAGGTGGTCACCATAGTCGCAATTGTTGGCTTATCTTGGTCCAAACTTTACCGCAGCTTGCAACGTTCCATTAGCTATATTGTGTATGGCGATCCCGTGTCTCCAGTGGAAAAAATCATCAAGTTGGAGAACGAATTTCATCACTCACCAACGCAAGCGATGGACAAACTCGCACGCTACCTCGATGTACCTGAAAATAAACTGCGCTTGTTGGATGACTTTCAAGGAGCAAGCTTTTACCGTGATTACTTTGAAACCCACACCGCACCACTTGTGCTCGACGAGGTGGAAGAAGCGATGGCGAAAAGTGGCAATAGCAAACTGAGTCAAGTTCGCTCAGCGATGAAAAAGACACAATCCGCCCTAGTTCTGCCTATTTATGAAGGTCGAAATAAACTGTCGCATGTCTTGGTCTCAAGTGAAAAAGATGGCGGATTAAACTTCTCCTATGAGGAACTTGAAGCGCTGCAACGGGTGCTCTCCAAAGTTCAAGCGCACATCAACTACGAACGTAAGGTCAAACAGTCTCAGGCATTAGCCAATTCCATTGCACATGAAATGCGTAACCCACTCAGCCAAGTGCAGTATGAGTTTGAGCATCTCAACTTAAAAATTCGCCATTTGCCCGCCCATTTTGAATTGATGACACACGTCGACAACGGCAAGCAAGCCGTCCTGCGTGGCCGCCAGCTGATCGATATCATATTGCGAGAGGTGAACAGTGCCTCGCTGGTTCAAGAGCCCGCGGTGGCAACATCGATCAGCGCCTGCGTGCGCAGCGCTGTCGAAAACTATGGCTTTGACGATGAACCCACTCGCCGCCGTGTCCACCTAAAACTGAATCAAGATTTTGTCGCTAAGGTAAACGAGACACTGTTTAACTTTGTGATTTTCAATCTCCTTCGCAACGCCATTTACTATTTTGACTCTTACCCAGATAGCCACATCACCATTGAAACCGTGCCTGGGGAGAACGACAACCGACTCGTTGTTACCGACACAGGCCCAGGTATTCCAGCGGATCTTCTTGAGCGTATTTTTGATGATTTCTTCAGTCACCGTAAGAGTGGTGGTAGTGGGCTAGGTCTGGGCTATTGTCAACGCGTGATGAAAGCGTTTGGTGGGACAATTCAGTGCCGCTCAGAACAAGGCAAATTTACCGAGTTCACGTTGAGCTTTCCCCCCACCACGCAAAAGCCTGTCGTCACGCCGAATAAATCAACGCCCGCCGCTGAGCCTCCAAATAAAGTAAAACCGCGTGATCGCCAAGTGGTTTCGAGCCCTACCGCTCCGGGTGCGCCAGTGGTGTTGGTGGTCGATGATAAAGAAGTGCAACGTGCGTTAGTCAAACTGTACGTCGAACAACTGGGCTATCGAGTGATTATGGCAAATAACGGTCGAACCGCCCTCGACATCATTCACGATAATCCCGTTGAGTTGGTGTTTATGGATATCCAGATGCCGGTCATGGATGGCTTTGAAGCCTCGAGACGCATCAAGGAGTCTTACCCAAGCATTCCTATTATTGCGCTCAGCGGAGAGGCAGAGAGCGCCAGTGTAACGAAAATGGCCAAGCTGATGGATGGTCGCCTCACCAAGCCAGCAACCAAAGAGGCCTTGGCGAGTGTGCTCAACCGTTTCTTTAACAAAGAAGAAGTGTTGTAACGATACGCAGTGAGGCGTTCTCCCTCACTCACCTAGACGCTCAAGCACTTTTTCACATAGCTGCTTGAGCATCACCATCTCTTCCAGGGGTAAATTGATTTTACATGACAGCGCAGTGGGCACGGTAAGGGCTTGCTGCTTCAACGCTTTTCCGTGCGAGGTAAGATTGAGGACCCGCACGCGCTCATCACTCTCACTGCGCGCTCGTTCTACAAACCCTTTGCTTTCCAAACGTTTTAACAGTGGCGTCAAGGTCCCTGAATCGAGGTATAACCGAGCACCCAGCTCTTTGACACTGACGCCATCTTGCTCCCACAGCACCATCATCACTAGGTATTGCGCGTAAGTGAGATCCAATACATCCAGTAGCGGTCTGTATGCTCGGCCAACTGCGTTAGCCGCACTGTATAGTGGAAAACAGACTTGATTCTCGAGTTTTATTTTATCCTCATCACTCAAGGGGGGCGTCACATGACAAGTGTCCATAGCATTAACCTTAAAAATAAATTGTGCACAATATAGTTGCAAAACAGCTCGGCTTCGATATATGATTGCAAACAATTAAATTGCGCACAACTTAAATAACCAAGGAGATACCTATGAGCACACTCTACAAAACTCAAGCAACCGCATCTGCTGGCCGTAACGGTCAGGTTCAAACTGACGACGGTCTACTTTCGCTTAGCCTTGCTTATCCGAAAGAGATGGGTGGCACAGGTGCAGCGACTAACCCAGAGCAACTATTTGCCGCAGGTTATGCCGCCTGTTTTTCTAATGCTCTGCTCCACGTTGCGCGTGAAGGCAAGGTCAAATTGAAAGAAGCGCCGGTAACCGCTGAAGTCGGTATCGGTCCAAATGAGCAAGGTGGCTTTGCACTCACCGTGAGCTTGAACGTCGCACTCGCTCTCGACGATGCACAAGCACTAGAGCTGACGAAAATCGCTCACCAAGTGTGTCCATACTCCAACGCCGTTCGTGGCAACATTGACGTTCATGTCACGGTGAATGGTCAAACGCTGTAAACCAATCCCTACGACAACAACGCCGACCCATTGGGTCGGCGTTGTTCTTTCAGCACATACGACAGCCTTTCGTAGACGTCTAGATGTTTACATGCCTATTAAAAGCGAGTAAGTTAGTTTTACTCATCTGAGACAGGGAAAGGTTGAAACAAATTAATGATCGAGCTGAAGCATCTGAAAACATTAGTATCACTGCGAGATACCGGATCACTCACCGCAACCGCAACGTCACTTCACTTGACCCAATCGGCCCTTTCTCATCAAATCAAAGATCTCGAGTCTCGCATAGGCAGTCCGCTCTTTTTGCGTAAAACTCGTCCGGTGAAATTCACTTCTGAAGGACAAATCTTACTTCGTGTCGCCGATGAGGTTCTGCCCAAGCTTGCGCGCGCAGAAAATGAGTTGGCAAGCCTCAAAGAAGACGTCAACGGACGCCTGCACATGGCGATAGACTGCCACTCCTGCTTTCAGTGGTTGATGCCTGCGCTACGTGAGTATCAAATTGCATGGCCCAGTGTCACACTCGATTTTTCATCAGGTTTCTCGTTTGAACCCCTACCCGCATTGGTCAGTGGCGAGCTGGATCTGGTTATCACTTCAGATATTCAACCGCGCTCTGAAATTCACTATGAACCGCTCTTCGACTTTGAAATGCGCTTGATCACCTCGACCACGCACCCGCTTGCAACAAAACCCCGTATCGAGCCACGCGATCTTGAAGGCGAAACCATGATTTCCTATCCAGTGCAGAAAAAACGCTTAGATGTAGTGAAACACTTTTTGACTCCGGCAGGGGTGGAGCCGGCAAAGTGGAAACAAGCAGACAATACGCTGATGTTGGTGCAGATGGTGTCCGCGGGGCTCGGTATCGCGGCGCTACCTAACTGGGCAATCAGTGAATTTTCTCGTCAGGGTTTGATCACCAGTATTCCTTTGGGAGACGGACTGTGGCGTCGACTGTTCGCGGCTACCAGAGACAGTGATAAGGGCAAACGCTATTTACAAGCGTTTTTCCATACCGCTCGGCAACAGTCGAAAAGTCATTTAGAGGGAATAAAAACGGTGTAACCTCTAAAGGTTACACCGAGACGGTTCGTCACGCCGATACCTAGCTTCGCTGTAAGGTATTGAACCGACATCGACGCTGAATTGAGTGAAGTCCTACCGTTGGTTTGACTTGAACTGGTTGGTGAGCGGGTCATATTGGTAGCCAAGCACATCCAATTTGCCAATCACTGTCTCTGCATCCATTTCATAGGTGCTTACCAACTCTTCGAGACTGTCACACTCCAGTCTCAGTTTCTCGTTCACGATACCAAGTAAAATCGTGCTATCGAAACGGCCAACATTACTAAGATCCATCGCTGCGCTCCTTTGTCGTGTTGATAACACAAGCTTAGACCTTCAGCAGAAAAATAACAGTGACCGAGGCTAAAGAACGAATAAGCCCTGGTTAACCGTCACCGCACTCAGCAACATCACCAGTGCAACCGCCAACTGCGGCTTAGTGATGCTTTTACTGAGCAACATATGCCAGCTCCAGACTACCACAGCAGTGATGAGAAGCGCAAAACTGACCAGC
Organism: Vibrio sp. R12-SG2-ISO1; assembly: GCF_059834045.1. NCBI lineage: Bacteria > Pseudomonadati > Pseudomonadota > Gammaproteobacteria > Vibrionales > Vibrionaceae > Vibrio > Vibrio sp. R12-SG2-ISO1. Next base: position 127,609 of record NZ_JCBDGO010000001.1, read on the forward strand.
AACGGCTGCGTTGCCATGGTGAGCGTCTGCTCGTCCAATGCCGACGCTTTAAGCAGCACAGTAATGCTCATTATCATTGCAGAAGCCACCCCCGCGACAGGTAAAATTCGATGAAACGCTTGCAATCTCGTTTTTGCCACCGTCAACAGCAAATGGGCAAACAATCCGCCTAGCAACACAATCTGAACCAAAACACTCAATCCAGCGGCAAAGCTCGATTGTTCAGTGACCATGATTCCAACGTAAGCCAGCGCTAAACCATTCCCCAAGTACATCACCCATAACGGCCCTTGCACTCGTGTTTTCTTAGTTTGCACCTGAGAATAGAAATAGCCGATAGCGAACACCACCATCATGGCTTCAATACGCAAGGAGGCGACCGCTAACCACAAAATCGCGATCGCGGGTAATACCTTATGAATGCGCCCACGCTGGCCCGGGCAGATGTCCCCTTTAACCAGAATAAGGGTTAAGATCAATTGCGCGCCGAGCAACATCGGTGCGAAAGAGGCAAGCAAATCACGAGTCATAATCTGTCAGATAATTGAATGAACAAGGCGCGAATCATAACAGACTGGTGAGATGCTTCAATACAGCGCGCTGCTCGACAATGCCTTTGAACGCGCCTTCCTTGTCGACCAACACCCAGGGGAAGTGCGGGTACTGCTCCAACAGTGCCGCCATACTATCGAGCGGGGTTTGCCAATAGATGATCGCCGCAGGCGGCGACATAATACGGTTCGCGGTTTTCAGCCACATGTTGCGCTCTTTGCTGCTTTCTAAATCGGTGCCCATGGTGGGCGTCAGGTGTAAGTTCATCGAAGCACGCTCTATCACACCCAGACATTCCCCTTCATCGATCACAGGTAAGGCTTGTATCGTTTTGTCCTGAAATTTCTGAAAGATCAGTGACAGCGCCACCGTGGGGCTAAGGTGGCTGACATTAGGCGATACCAAATCCGCTAATGATGGCTCACCGCTGCTTGAACGTGGCGCATCGGGCAATTGGCAGTAGTCCTCAACCAATCTGAGGTCATCAAGACTCATCGGCTTTGAGAAGTAGTAGCCTTGAACATAATTGACGCCGAGACTGGCAATCACCTGGTACTCTTGTTCCGTTTCCACTCCCTCTGCCACGACCCTGAGGCCAAGCTTTTGCGCTAACTTAGTGATGGAAGCCACCAAATGGTACTTACGGCTGGTTTCACTGATGCCACTCACAAACACCCGATCAATCTTCAACACATCAAAATAGCTGCGATTGAGATACTCAAATGACGCACTGCCTGTGCCAAAATCATCCACGGCGATGAGCACACCTGCCTCACGTATCGCCGACAACATCGATTCTTGATAGCTGTCACTCTCAAAATAGGCACTTTCGGTAAACTCTATGGTTAATCGATCAGGGTCAATTTTTAGTCTGTCCACCAACTGCACCGTGCGGCCCAAGACTTCACCAATATCGTGTTTTGAGTTGAGGGAGCGGTTAACAGACAAGCCCACTTGAGCGCCAAAGCGCTTTTGTAATTCGGGCAGCATCGACATTGCTCGATGGCAAATCATATCGTCGAGCTCGACGATCAAATCGAGATCTTCAATGACACTCACCATCTCTTGCGTATTAGTGTTCAATTCATCATTGATTGGAAAACGGCACAGCGCTTCAAACTTATCAATGTGACCCGATTTAATATCCACCAAAGGCTGGAAGTGGACATCCACCAGCCCACCTTTCACGCACTTGAGCGCGAACTCCTCCAACGCTTTCTTGCGCTCTTGCGCTTGATGCATCTCTCGGTCGAAAAACGCAATGCGTTTGCCCTCACTCTGGTTCAGCTCTAGTAACGCCTGAGTCGCATGGGAAATCAAACGCGAAGGGTTATTCGCATCGACACCCAACACCGATACCCCGGTTAATCCGTCACGCAATGCCAAGGCAATCTCTCCTTGGGCACGCTTGAAAAGGTGAAAAAAGTTCTTTACCGCTTTGCGTACTTCTCGAATTCGCTCTTCGGCGGTGGATTCCGCTATCGACAAACACACCGCAAAACGACCATTACCCAAATAGCCGCAGCTTGCCACTTTGGTGCTCTCAATCAAATAACTGGCAAATTGCTTTTTGACTTGATGCGCTTTGTCGGCAGGAAACTTTGGCTGCAATACCAACATCACCGCATTCAACGCATCCGGCGCTTGCTCACATTGTTGCTCCAGTTCGGCAATGAAACTGTCTCGAGAGGGTAATAAGGTCAGTAGGTCAATGCCATCGGTTTCCAAGCCATCAATTTTATCCAGCTGCTTGGAGAGATCAGACGTAACACCAATATAGATACGTTCGCCACTGGCACGCTCAATTGCCGTAATTGAGAGCTCTTGTGGCACGGTGGAGCCATCCGCTTTCAAGGTGATGATCGGTCCGCTCCATGCCCCACAACGATTTACACTCGCCCACATCGCTTCATAGAATTCGTCACTCAGCTTGTCGGCATTAAAAATACTGGTTTTCAAACCCACAATTTCATTAAGTAAATAGCCAGTATTTTGTTCAAAGCGACGATTACACGCCAAAATGCGAGTTTGCGCGTCGGTGATGACCACACCGCGCGTCTCACTTTCAAATGCAGAGCAAAACAGGTCACTGGCGTCCGAGCGGGAACCAATCACCAGACGTGGAGAAAAGCAGCCTGAAAGCACGTTGGTCGCTTCTCTATTGACGTCAAACTCAACGTAAGCAAACACGGCATGAGGGATCAGCAAACAACAATGGAACCTGTCCATCTCACCGGTTTTCAGCACCGACTTGAACACACTCTGACAGCGCTTACGGTGTAACGTAGGAAGCAGCTTGAATAACTGCTTCGCCGAAACGCTCGCCACATTCTGGCCAAACAACAGCTGCATCGCATCGGGATCGCAACTAAAAGTCTGGTTGTTAAGGTCCAAACGCCAATCAAACGTGCTGTACTTGGGGTGATTAGAAGGCTCTGCTGTGGTTTCAAGCGCATGCACTTGAAAATTCTCTTCCATGCTCGTAAACACCTGTGTGGTTTATGTTGATGAGGTTAATTTTAGACTGGATGCTCGAAATTATCCGTTAACCTGCCGTGTTTATACGTAAAAAAATGAGGGCTATGTTGAGGTAGATAGATGAATGACAAGCCGCTATAATTCGCGCTCCCTGGCACAGAGAGCAAAATATGTTCAACGATATTACCCCGATTCACCAATACAAAAAGTACTGGGCCGAGTGTTTTGGCACCGCGCCATTCCTTCCGACCAGTCGCAAGGAAATGGATGCTTTAGGTTGGGATAGCTGTGACATCATCATCGTCACAGGCGATGCCTATGTGGATCATCCCAGTTTTGGTATGGCCATCATCGGGCGTCTTTTGGAAGCCCAAGGGTTTCGTGTCGGGATTATTGCTCAGCCAGAATGGCAAACCAAAGATGCCTTTATGGCGCTTGGCAAACCTAACCTTTTTTTCGGCATCACCGCCGGCAACATGGACTCGATGATCAACCGTTACACGGCGGATCGCAAATTACGCCATGATGACGCTTATACCCCAAACAACGAAGGGGGCAAGCGCCCAGATCGTGCCACTTTGGTCTACTCGCAGCGCTGTCGTGAAGCCTACAAAGGTGTGCCTATCGTACTGGGGGGTATTGAAGCCAGCTTACGTCGCCTTGCGCACTACGACTACTGGTCAGATAAAGTACGTCGCTCCATTTTGTTTGATGCCAAAGCCGATATCTTGCTGTTTGGTAACGCAGAGCGCGCACTGGTTGAAGTCGCGCACCGTTTAGCCGACGGCGAAGCGATCGCGAATATGACCAATATTCGTGGTACCGCGGTGAACTTGGCGGCCGAGCCAGAAGGTTACACCATCATCGACTCATCACGTATTGAGAAGCCCCGAAAAGAGGCGTTTATCCCGCCAAACCCTTACGTGGTGGAAGAGCAGTGCGACACCAAAGCGAAACAAGAAGAGACGAAGCCGCAACCGATCACGATTCGTCCTTCTCGCCACGATGCGAAAACCACCGCAGTGCGCCTGCCTCATTTTGAAAAACTCAACAATGACCGCATACTTTACGCGCACGCCAGTCGCATCATGCATCTTGAGACAAACCCGTACTCAGGACGTGCTCTGATTCAAAAGCACGGTGACCGAGAGCTATGGGTCAACCAAGCGCCAATTCCTCTGACCACAGAAGAGATGGACTACGTGTTTGGTCTGCCTTATGCACGCGTGCCTCATCCGATGTACGGCAAAGCAAAAATTCCTGCCTATGACATGATCAAGACGTCAGTCAACATCATGCGTGGCTGTTTTGGCGGCTGTTCATTCTGCTCCATTACCGAGCACGAAGGCCGCATCATTCAAAACCGCTCTCAAGAGTCCATTTTGAATGAGTTGGAAGAAATTCGAGACAAAGTGCCCGGCTTTACCGGAACTATTTCTGATTTGGGCGGCCCTACGGCTAACATGTATCGCCTCGGCTGTAGCGATCCCAAAGCTGAAATCAACTGTCGTCGTCCATCGTGCGTCTTCCCTGGCATCTGTAATAAACTCAATACTGACCATAAGCACACCATCGACCTTTACCGCGCGGCGCGCAAAGTCGAGGGGATCAACAAGGTGATGATCGCCTCTGGTGTGCGTTATGACTTGGCGATTGAATCCCCAGAGTACGTTAAGGAGTTGGTTACGCACCACGTGGGCGGCTACCTGAAAATTGCACCAGAGCATACTGAGAAAGGTCCGCTTGATCTGATGATGAAGCCGGGCATGGGAGCCTACGATCGTTTCAAAGAGATGTTCGAAAAATACAGTGCAGAAGCAGGCAAGAAGCAATATCTGATTCCCTACTTCATCTCCGCCCACCCTGGCACAGAAGATGAAGACATGCTCAATCTCGCCCTTTGGCTGAAAAAGAATGACTTTGAGTGCGATCAAGTGCAGAACTTCTACCCATCACCGATGTGTAATGCGACCTCAATGTACTACTCAGAGACGAATCCGCTCAAGCGCGTTAAATATAAGCAGCGTGAAGTGGTGCCCGTTGCGAAAGGAGAGCGTCAGCGTCGTTTACACAAAGCTCTGCTGCGCTATCACGATCCGCAAAACTGGCCACTGATTCGTGAAGCGCTGATCAACATGGGTAAAAAGCACCTGATCGGTGATAAGCCGAGTTGTCTCGTTCCGGCTGAAGACAGTTCCGCCCAGACGCCTGCGCAACGCAGAAAGTCCGGACGTCACGGCTCCAATCGCTTTGCTACTAAGCACACGAAAACTCAGCCTGGCTTTGAAAAAATGCATGGCAGTGAAAAAGGTAAAGCGAGTAAAAACAGCGGAAATAAGAAAGGCAAAGCGCCAGCGGGTAAAGCCTCACGCGATCATGTGATTGCAGAGCAAGGTCGATCCAATGGCCAAGGCAAGCGAAAACCCAAACACCGCTAATAAATGATGATCAAAAAAGGGGCAAACGCCCCTTTTTTTAATCTCTATTTTAAGCAACGCGGTAGAAATACCGTTATGCGTTGGCTTTTTCAAACTCAGCCATAAAGTTCACCAAGGCTTGTACGCCTTCGAGCGACATCGCGTTGTAGATCGATGCACGCATCCCACCGACCGCGCGGTGACCTTTAAGTGCCACCAAACCTCGGGCTTTCGCTTGCTCTAGGAACAGACTGTCCAACTCCGGTTTTTTGAGTTGGAAAGGCACGTTCATGCGCGAACGGTTGTCGGAATGAACGTTGTTGATGTAAAAGTCTGACTGGTCAATGTAGTTGTAAAGTGTCGCGGCTTTTTGTTGGTTGATTTTCTCCATAGCTGCCACGCCACCTTGCTCTTTCAACCACTTAAAGACCAACCCAGAGAGGTACCAAGCAAACGTCGGCGGTGTATTAAACATCGACTCTTTTTCCGCCAAAATTTTGTAGTTTAAAAAGCTTGGCAACACGTCACTGGCAAGCTCCAGTAAGTCATCACGTACAATCGCGATACAGATACCGGCTGGGCCAATGTTCTTCTGCGCGCCTGCGTAAATCACCCCATATTTCGACACATCAATCTCACGTGACAAAATGTTGGAAGACATATCTGCCACAATCGGCTTGTCAGTCACGGGCAGTTCGCTGATCTCGATACCATCGATGGTTTCGTTAGGACAAAAATGGACATAAGCACTGTCTGCATCGATACGCCACTCGCTCGCGGCGACGACAGCAAGTTTGCCGTCTTTCTCTATTTTTGCAGAGAATGCGTCAACATCACAGTACTTCTGCGCTTCTTCTATCGCACTTTGTGCCCAGTAACCGGCATCAATGTAAGTGGCTTTGCGCGCACTACCGAGCAAGTTAAGCGGCACGGCGGCGAACTGAGCTCGCGCACCACCCTGGCAGAAAAGGACTTTGTAGTTATCTGGGATATTCAGCAGATCACGTAAATCCTGCTCAGCTTCCTCAGCGACTTGAATAAACTCTTTACTGCGATGGCTGATCTCCATAACCGAAGTGCCAAGCGCGTTCCAGTTAACAAATTCTGCTTGCGCTTTTTCCATCACGGCTTTAGGTAGCGCCGCTGGACCTGCACTGAAGTTATATACGTTGTCCATTTCACATTCCTTGATCATTCTGAGAGATTGCTAGGATTAATAGCACGTTTTCTACGAGATAAAAAGCAAGAAAAGAGGTGTTACGACCTCTTTTCTTGCTTAGTGGTTTATTTTCCTAACTATGGCTGCATCATTGCAGAGAGAAACAAGGTCATCAAGGGTATTTTCTGGCCATTGTTAAACACCAAATTCCCCTGCTCAAGGGTGGCTTGGATTTGGTAGCCTTGCTGGGTTTGTGAGATAAACTCCATCACAATCGCTTCATCAACACCCTGCTTAATAAACGGATACTGTTCAACAAGTTGGTTGGAGAAAAAGGTATTAATCTCGCCCGTCAACGCTGGGATTACCATCATAGGGTTTTGTGAGATGCCAGAGGTACCTTCTGGTACTGCCACAGTCCAAGTAGAATCGAACACTGCGCCGTCACCCAAATCGACATCCAATTTGTTCATAGTGAGATAAAACCCTTTGGTAAACAGGGTCTCAACTTGGGAAATTGCTTGCTCAACCTCATTTTCACTGAGAACAGGGTTGTTTTGATAGATATTCACTAAATGGTCGAACGATTCCATATCTAAACCACCAAAAGTCAGATCGAAACCAACACTTTTCACTTCGCCCTCTTGACCGATAACATCGTTAAGACGAACAACATGCTGACTGCTGACGGTTTGATTCACTTCGTCCATAGAGCTGGTGACGCGGTATTGACCTTGCTTGAGGCCAAGCCACACCGCTTGAGCCGGATCCGTCAACGTCACTTCATCGACAGATAGGGTCTGCTCACCTAACCAAAAGCTGCCCTGTTTCTTACCACTTCCACTGCCTTTTAAACCCACAATATGCAGCGACTCGCCGTGGTTAAAGTCGATATCCGCAGCGGGCATATCCAGCTCGTAGCTCACTTCACCTAGCACAGTGATCTGACCGCTCAGCGTCGATGGCGACATCGACAACACCGCGTTATCGGCCCCTTGCGCGACATAATTCCAACTGTCCATAGATACGGTATAACGAGTATTGCCGTTGAGTTGGGTTGAGGTGTGCAGCGTCAATGGAATGGCTTCTAGCCCTTCGATGACCGAATCGGCGTCAAGGCTCACCAAGCCATGAGTCAAATCACTGTGAACGATAAACTCGCTGGGTAAGCCATCTTGAGCCATTTGGGCAGCGAGCTCTTGATCGTGAATCACATAGCGGGTGGTCACCTTTGAGGAAAGGTAGCCTCTATCGTAACTGACGACGTCGGCACTGATGGCCGCGCTGTTTAGGTGACGAATGCCATCTTGAATAACATTTTGACCAATTTGCCCCACGGCCAATGGCCAACAAAGGGCGAGAGAAATGGCACCACCGATGGCGCCAATCTTTTTAAGCTGATGCATGTACGTGTCCGGTATGGAGATTTGTCCCAAGTCTACACCAAAAAACATTGAGATAAATCAGAGTATTGTCTTTCTCTCGATTTTGGCAAAGATTCTATTACTCAGCTCTCAACATGGTTTGTTCAGGCTTGTTACAGTGGATCATGTGTTGGTTTCCAAAAAATGAAAACGCCGTGAATCATTACGCATTATTGTGCCTCGACAACAACCCTGTGAGCGTTGAAATCCTGCGACGTGAACTTGCGACCTTTGCGCCTAAATTCGACATTTACACTGCCGATACCATCGAGGACGCCCACTCGATTCTCGAGTTCTGTATCGAAAGGCAACAGGAGATGGCCTTAGTGATCGCCAGTCACCATGAGCAGTTTGATGGCGCCAGCTTCTTGATTCACCTTGATAAGTCACCTCAAACACGTTTAGCAAGAAAAGTGCTCGTCAGTTGTGGGCAGGATATTCAAGCCATTTTATCCGCGGTCAATGATGGCCGGCTTGACCACTGCTTAACCAAGCCTTTGCAAGACCATGTGGTCGAACGTACCGCATTGAAAGAACTGACCACATTCGTGCTCGAAAACGATCGCGATAACCTGCTCAGCTATAGCCAAGTTCTCGACCAACACCGCCTACTTCGCGCCCACATCGATCAGAAGATGCGAAGCTATCGCGAGGGCTTCATCAGCGATCACCACACGCTGACCGACCAACAATTAGCAGAACAAGTGACCGGTGCTCTGCGCGAGTTTTTTTCCGACCAAGATGACACCAACGCATGTCGCACCTACTCCGCCGACCATCTGTTAACTAAAGAAGGCGAGGAAAACCGCTTTCTGTGGTTCATCACTGAAGGCCAAGTGGCACTGTACAAAAAAGATGAGCTCGGTATCCAGCGTGAAGTCGTCCGTCACAGTCAAGGCAGTATCGTGGGCGGGATGTCCTTTGTCACCGGCGAAGCGTCATTCTCGACCGCCATAACTTTGACGAAAACAGAAGTCATCAAACTCGATCGTGACGTCTTCGCGAAAGTCATGCACTCCAATACTGCGCTGCTGCCACTATTTACCAATTTACTACTGCGCCATTTCAATCGCCGTTTGCAACGCAGCATTACCACCAAACTTGAGTTGCAAAAAACTCTAGAGTCTCTGGAACTGGCCCACCAACAACTGATCGAAAGAGAAAAAATGGCCATGTTGGGGCAGCTAGTTGCAGGGGTTGCCCATGAGCTCAATAACCCGATTGCCGCAATACTGCGCGGCACAGATACCATCACTGACAAAATCCATCAGTTGATCGCCCATCAAGGGGACGAGCCGATACAAGCATTGGGGAGCGAGATTCTCACTCATGCCTTGACCGCACGGCCCCGCTCCACCTCACAAGAGCGCGAGCTCGCCGCCGCCGCTGAAAAGCGCGTGGCTGATCGCCGCGTGGCAAAAAAGCTGGTCAAGCTAGGGCTTAATGAGAATGAAGAGTGGTTAACGCGCGCCAAACGTCACCCGCAGCAGACGCTAAGCCAACTCACCGATCTCGAAGCCTATCAACTAACGGGGTCTACCCTGCGCTCAATCCATGTCTGCGCGCAGCGTATTGCAGATATGGTCAAGAGCCTGAAAGGTTACGCGAGACCCGATGATGAATCTTTTCATTTGAGTGACATACACGAAGGGTTGGAAGACACCTTAGTGATCTTTGAAAACAAATTAAAATTCCATCATGTTGAAAAGCACTATGGCGACATCCCTCTCATTTCCTGTCAGCCTATCGCGCTGCAACAAGTGTGGACCAATCTTATCTCCAACGCGATTGATGTCTTTCCTGCCAAAGGTGTGTTGGAGATCTCCACCACCCTTCATGACGACAACTGGCTAGAAGTGGCATTTAAAGACAACGGCTGTGGTATTCCCAAAGCGCAACTGGATAAAATTTTTACTCTCAATTTCACCACCAAAAAAGAAGGCAATTTTGGCCTAGGTATTGGCTTATCGGTCTGTCAGCAAATTGTCCTGCAACACGGTGGCAGGATAGACGTGGCCTCACTTACCGAAGAGGAGTGCCACCATCACCCAGAGTTGGCCCCCTATACTAAGATGTCGGTTTGGCTGCCAGTCAACCCCATGTCTCACACAACAAGGACTCATGTATGAACAACTATCTCATTTTGTGCGTGGATGACGAGCGAGAAGTCCTCGATAGCGTAGTGCAAGATCTGGATTGCTTTGAAGAGACGTTTGTACTCGAGGCGGCAGAGTCGGTCGCAGAAGCCAAACAGATCATTCAGTCGTCGGCTAAAGAAGGTGCCCGTTTGGCGCTGATTCTCTGCGATCACATTATGCCCGAGCAGACCGGGATCCAGTTCCTGATTGAATTGAATGAGCAAGAAGAGACGAAGCCGACGCGAAAATTACTTCTCACCGGACAAGCGGGGCTAGAAGATACCGTGGAAGCGATTAATCACTCGAGCCTCGACTTTTACATCGCGAAGCCCTGGCGCGGAGAGGAGTTGCGGAAGGTCATCAAAGAGCAACTCACCCAATTTGTTATCGACAACGAGCCCAATCCGCTCCACTGGGCATCGACACTCGATACAGAAGCGATCTTTGCCGCGATAGCGAAAAACCGTTTGGACTTGGGTGAATAAACGACCACCTTAGCCATTCACTGGCTAAATCTTGGCATATCACTTGCTAAATGCTAGATATATCGACAAAACAATGACATTTAGTGTAGTGGCATTCGCTATGATGCATTATTATGTTGACACATCGTCATAGCGACACTCTCGCTAAAGACCAAGGAAATTAACAAGATAAAGGTTTATCGTCCATTATGCGTAAAACAATTTTAGCAGCGGCGCTAGTGCTTGCATCTGGCCAATCATTTGCTGAGGATCCAAACAGCCCAGCGGTTATGAGTAACTTCAGTTACGACTACTTCGAAGCTCGTATCGGCGCAAGCCCAGTGACCTTCGGCGGTGGCGTGAGCAAGTCCATCCACCCTAACGCACACTTTATTGCTCGCATTGATTCAGAGTTTGAAGGCGATTACGACTCAGCGGTCGGTCTTGGCTTTCACGCACCGATCAACAACTGGGCGGATCTGACCGGTTCGATGCTCTTCCGTATGGTGGATTTCAATGGTCGCAACGATAAGAGCACTGAAACAGGCATGCAGCTTAACTTAGGCGTTCGTCAGTGGCTTGGGCCACAACTTGAAGTCGGCGGTGGCGGCGGTTACTTATCGCTCGACGACAAAGACCAATGGTTAGGCTCTGTCTACGCACGTTTCCACTCCACCGAATTGTTCTCTCTCGGTGCAGAGGCTCGTATCAACGACTTCTACGGCGACCAATTGATGTTTACCACGCGCTTTAAGTTCTAACGCATCACGATCATCAACGTGTATTGATAAGCAGCGCCCAAAGCGCTGCTTTTTATTGTCCGCAAGTTTTATTTCCAACGCAGCGCCTTGATTTAACCCACATTTCTCTTTCGCTCGTAAAACTTTTGTTTTTTTTCGTTCATAATGAATGAATCGCAATGCGGCTCCGGTCTACTTGTTTATCGCAACCATTCAATACGTTCATCAGAAAGGATACTCATGACAAGGTTTATCACACTCTTCACCTCGCTTCTTGTGGCGTTCAGTAGCCTAGCAGCCGACAACTGGAATCAGGTAGTTGAAAAAGCCAAAGGGCAAACTGTCTATTTTCATGCTTGGGGTGGCAGCCAGGAGATCAACAACTACTTGCGCTGGGCAAGTTCTGAACTAGAGCGTCAATACGGCGTGACATTGAAACACGTCAAAGTGACGGACATTGCCGAGACCACGACTCGCCTGATTGCTGAAAAAGCGGCAGACAAAAACAACGGGGGCAGCGTTGATATGGTGTGGATCAACGGTGAAAACTTTAAATCGATGAAAAACAACGCTCTGCTTTATGGTCCATTTGTTGAATCGCTGCCCAATTGGCAGTATGTCGATAAGTCACTGCCCGTTGACAGTGATTTTTCAGAGCCAACACTTGGCCTTGAAGCACCTTGGGGGGTAGGACAGCTGGTGTTTATCCATGACACCACCACACTGAATAATCCGCCCGCCTCTTTTAGTGAACTGCTGAGCTACGCCAAGGCCTACCCTAATCGTGTCAGCTACCCTCGCCCGCCCGAATTTCACGGCACAAGTTTTTTAAAAGCGCTGTTGATTGAACTGACTAACAATGATCCATCGCTCGCCAAGCCCGTGTCTGAGGCCCAGTTTGATGCAGTGACGGCATCACTTTGGCAATATCTCGATGAGTTTCATACGGTCGCGTGGCGTCAAGGGAAGCAATTTCCATCAGGTACCGCAGAGACTTTGCAATTGCTCGACGACGGACAGTTGGACTTGGCGATTACCTTTAATCCCAATGCGGTTTTTTCCGCTCAAGCAAGCGGAAAGCTTGCCCCAACCACGGCGGCCTATGCGATGGAGAGCGGCGCCCTGTCTAACATTCACTTCTTAGCGATTCCTTGGAACGCCAATGCGCCCGAGGGCGCCAAGGTGGCGATTAACTTCTTACTCAGCCCAGAAGCACAATCACGCAAAGGAGATTTGAATGTGTGGGGCGATCCGTCAGTGCTTAAGAATGAGGTGTTACAGGGCAGCGCGAAAAATACAACGCTGTTTAAATCTGTGGCGGAGCCGCACCCAAGTTGGCAATCCGCACTCGAAGTCGAGTGGCAGAAACGCTACGGCCAGTAGCCAGCAAACCAATACGAGAGCCAGATGTTTAGAGCGACGTATTTCATTGTTTTACTGATCTGCATCATGCCCATTATGCCCGGCATATTGGGTGTGATGCTCTCTTCTTTGGGGTATATGCCGGTCATCGGCTTTGACCAAATCACATTAGCCGCGTATGACACTGTGTTGCAATGGCCGGGAGTGGGACGCGCCATCGGCAGTACCCTGACCAGCGCACTGGTGAGTACCTATCTTGCCTGCGCCATCACCTTTGCCATCTTACAAAGTTTGTGGATGAACAGACATTGGCGCAAGGTAGAGTTGCTGCTCTCCCCCTTATTGGCGATGCCCCACGTCGCGTTTGCCATTGGGTTTGCCTTTCTCTTCTCACCGACCGGCTTGCTGGCACGATGGGCGAATCAATGGTTGATGATGAGCAGTGATACGCACAATGCAGCATGGTTGATCCATGACCCTTACGCCGCAGGCCTAACGATAGCTCTCGCACTCAAAGAGGTGCCCTTCTTACTCTTAATGAGTATCCCGGTACTTGGCCAGCTTAACCTTCCTAAGCTCGCCCAGGTGTCTCATTCGCTCGGATATTCGTGCGCACAAATGTGGTGGAAAGTGGTGCTACCACAATGGCTGAGAAAAATGCGCTTCCCTCTGTTTGCCGTGATCGCCTACGGCGTATCCGTAGTCGATTTAAGCCTGATTTTGGGGCCCACCAACCCGCCCACCTTTGCGGTGATGATTTGGCAGTGGTTTAACGATCCTGATCTCAACGTCTTACCTCGCGCCGCTGCGGGCGCCGTCACCCTGTTTGCCATCGCATCAAGTTTGCTGCTTGCCGTGGTCGTGATTGAAAAAGCGATCACGCAATTCTGGTCTGGCTGGCAATATTCTGGTCGCGCCGGATTGGCTTTACCTGGCAAATCTGTGTTCACTCTAAGTGCACTGCTTGCCGCGTCAATGCTGCCCATCATGCTGGTGTGGAGCGTCGCACAGCGTTGGCGTTTTCCGGACTTATTGCCCACTTCTTGGAGTGGCCGATTTTGGCACAATGAGTGGCAGAACGTGTTACCAACCATCAGCGACAGCTTACTGCTGGCGCTTATCGCGACCACCATTGCCCTAATAGCCGCCTTGGTATGCCATGAGTACCGGCTGCGTTCGCGTTTGCATGTACCTGGATTTGTCATTGCCTTGCCCATGTTGATCCCACAGCTCTCTATCTTGTTTGGCTTACAAGTGGTCACCCTATCGATCAACAGTGACCTCTACTGGGTATGGACAGTCTGGGCACACGTGTTCTTTGCGTTTCCTTTTGTCTACCTCGCCCTCGATGGGCCTTGGAGAAGCTACAATCTCAACTATACCAAGGCAGCGTTGTCACTGGGCAAGTCGCCACTGAGCGTCTTTTTCACCATCAAGGCGCGACTGCTGTTTCCTGCAATCTGTTACGCTTGGGCGGTGGGGGCCAGTGTCAGCCTCGCCCAGTATTTACCGACCTTGATGCTCGGCGCAGGTAGAATCGCGACGATCACCACCGAAGCTGTGGCACTTTCCAGTGGCTTTGATCGCCGTGTCACCGCCATTTACGCAATCTGGCAAGCCTTACTACCCTTTGTCTTTTTTAGTGGTGCCTTGCTGTTGAGCCGCGCTGTCACCCGGAGAACAAGACGCCGAGTATCAGAAAGCGCCGTAAGCGCCACTCTCATATCCAATGCTGTAAAGGAAGATTCCACTCATGACGCTATATCTCAAAAACCTCGCCATCCATAATCGACAAGGAGAGGCACTACTGCATGACCTTGATTTAACGATAGAAAATGGTGAAGTCGTCTGTGTCATGGGCCCTAGCGGCTGTGGAAAGTCGACGCTACTGAATTTGATTGCGGGTCACCTCAGTGATGACTTTCAGGCGCAAGGAGAGATCATTCTTGATGAGCGAGAGATCAACCAGGTTGAAGCCCACCAGCGAGAAGTAGGGATTTTATTTCAAGATGACCTCTTGTTTCCTCACCTTAATGTTTGGCAAAACCTCGCCTTTGCTCTGCCCAATCAAATTAAAGGCCAGCAACGAAAAAAAGACGCACTGCAAGCCCTTCAGAGTGTCGGCTTGGACGCGTTAGCGAACCAATATCCTGAGCATATTTCTGGTGGTCAGCGTGCTCGTGTCAGCCTGATCCGCATGTTGCTGGCTAAGCCTAGATTGGCGCTACTTGATGAGCCGTTTAGCAAACTCGATCAACAGCTCAGAGTCCAGTTTCGTGACTGGGTGTTTTCACAGCTAAGTAAAGCGCACATCCCTACCCTACTGGTCACCCACGATGAACAAGATGTGCCGCCCGAGGGACGTATTTTGCATTGGCGTTGGGGGAAATAATCATGCTCGATAGAGTGAGTATTCGCGTGATACGCGCACCGCTAACCCTAGCGGCTAAGGGATTGGATAAGCTTGGTGTGACGGCCAACCAAACCACACTATGTGGATTTTTGCTTGGCGTTTTGGCTTTGCCAGCGCTGATCGTTTCTCGCTACGATTTGGCGCTGTTTTTCATCGTCGTCAATCGACTCTGTGATGGCTTAGATGGCGCGCTGGCACGTAGACAAGGGATCACCGATGCGGGTGGATTTTTAGATATCAGCCTCGATTTTCTGTTCTACTCTTTAGTGCCATTTGGTTTTGTATTGGCCAACCCAGAGCAGAACGCCGTTGCGGGAGCCTTTTTGATTTTCTCATTCATCGGCACCGGCTCAAGTTTTCTCGCCTTCGCAGTTTTGGCAAGTAAACGAGGTATTGAGAACCCGAACTACTCTCACAAGTCGCTTTACTACATGAGTGGGTTAACAGAAGGCACAGAGACCATTGCCTGCTTTATTCTGTTCTGCCTGTTACCTGAACACTTCGCCCTGATCGCCTATGTGTTTGGCGCAGCATGCTGGTTTACCACCTTCACACGGATTTATTCTGGCTTCCATACACTGAAATCAGCGCCATAAAGCAGACATCTTGAAGTCATCAACTCACTGCTAAACCTTGCTTGAAAACCAGGGCTTATACATCCGGTCTATTGTTCGATGACTGGGCGTTAGCGAAAACGCAGTACTTTCAGCGCGGCCTCATCGTCGACATCGGCAAATTCAGGCGGGTTCGCTAGGCGCTCAACAAACGATAGTTGCGGCGCCTCACTTTGCATACCATCAATAAGGAATTGGCTTGTCACTTGTGGTGAATTTACACACGCCAGCACCTCACCGTCTTGCGCCAATAAATCGGGCAAGCGACGCAAGATCTTTTGGTAATCTTTCGTCAGTGCGAAACTGCCTTTTTGAAACGAAGGTGGATCGATAATCACTAAATCATACGGACCACTTTTCTTGATTTTTCCCCACGATTTGAAGATGTCATGGGCCAAGAACTTCACTTGATTAAGATTGTGGCCATTGAGTCTGTGGTTATCTCGTCCTTTGCTCAATGACGCCTTGGCCATATCGACGTTGACCACTTGATCGGCGCCGCCTTCTATCGCGGCGACGGAGAAGCCACAGGTATAAGCAAACAAGTTAAGCACGTTCTTATGGCGCGCGTTCGCTTTGACCCAATCCCGGCCAAAGCGCATATCGAGAAACAACCCGAAGTTTTGATTTCGACCAATATCAAGCTGATACTTCAGTCCAGATTCCACCACCACAGGGTGACGGTCTAACTCACCGAACAACACTTCCGTAGGCGCACCTTCACTGTATCGGTGTTGAATCACCACTGAACGCCCGCATTTTTCACGCCAAACATCGCGCTCGGTCATGGCGATAAGCGCCGCTTTAAGTGCCTGCAAACTCTCGTCGCTGACAGGTTTAAACAGGTTCACCATCAACTGACCATTGACCCAATCACAGGTGATTTGCTCTAGCCCTTCATACTGACGTCCGCGACCGTGAAATAGACGTCGAACTTCATCGCTCGCCTCTGACAACGCATGGGTCAACTGTGTGATCAATGATTCAATGGGCAGTAATTGCATAGGTCGTTATCCGTTATTTGATTTGCCGTTATTTAATGGTTGGCCAGTTGAGTGTCCAAGGCGTCAGCCAAGCGTCGATACTTTGTGATACTGGTGCCTCACGCCATTTATTCCCCAGCGTCTCGTACTCGCGTGGGTCACAGACAAACTGGTAGCGCTCACCTTGATAGTCAAAGCCGAGCGCAAACGCGTGTAAATAGCCTCTATCGGCTTTAGAGCTGGCATTATAGATTGGATCACCCACAATGGCCGAGCCAATAGATTTTAGCGCTACCCGAATCTGATGAGTTTTTCCAGTATGTGGCTTACACAAAAACAGACGCTCGCCAGGCATCGCCGCGGCAGAGAAAAACTGTGTCAGCGCTGGGTTACACTGTGTATTGATTAACTTCCAACTTGCTCGGCGCGATCGCGCCATATCACCACTGATCAATCCCTGTTTCTTTTTTGGTTTTTTGCTGCCGATTGCCAGATAAAACTTACTCACCGTTCGTTTCGAAAACAGCGCTGATAGCTCACTCGCGGCCTGACTGTTTCTACCTAGAAGCAATAACCCGGAGGTCATCTTGTCAAGGCGATGGATAAGATAGAGTTTGTCATCCCCCGAGAGACTCGCGATAGCTTGCAGAAGCAGCGTATCACCGTCGTCTTTGTGTACAGAGACACCGGGGTGTTTGTTGATGATAAGAAAGTCTGGGTGAGTGTGTAGAATATCAAACATAGATGGGCCTTTACTTGGAAAGGCGAGTATACCGATTTGAGGTGAAAGCGAAATAGCAAAAAACCTCCCAGAGGGAGGTTTTTGTTTATCAGGTCAACGCTTAGCGATTACAACTTCTTAGAGAAGATACCCGCCAATACGATGATACCGATACCCAGCAGCATGATTTCGCCTTTACCGCTATCAAAGCCAGATTTGATACCCATGAAGGCAACAATCGCGATAGCAACAGGGATAACGAATTTCACTAGGTTGTACCATAGACCGAATAGTGGGAAAGACACTTCGCCATCGTTGGTGATTTCTTTCTTCAGGTCGTCACGGTTCAGTCTCCAGCCTGCGAAGATACAGATCAACATACCACCTACTGCTAGGAAGATTTTATCCGTTAGTAGATCGAAGATATCGAACGCACCAGTATCAAACAGTGTAGGACCAACGCCACCAAGAGAAAGCGATGCGATGATACATAGTGTCGCCATTACAGCGCCTGAACCAATTACCGCTGTTGAACGCTTCAGACCTTTTTCATCGATAAGGTAAGACACAACCACTTCAAGTAGAGAAACGGAAGAAGTCAAAGCCGCCACTGTTAGACCAATGAAGAACGCCAGAGCAAGCAATAGACCTACGACACCACCCATTTCAGCAAACAGTTGAGGTACAACCACAAATACTAGACCTGGGCCCGCTGCTGGCTCCATACCGAAAGCGAACATTGCTGGGAACATGGCGATACCGGCAAGGATAGCAACACCGGTGTCCATCGCAGTAACGATAGCCGTGTTCTGTACTAGATTCTCTTTCTTCTTCAAATAAGAGCCATACGTCAGCATTGCACCCATACCCAAGCTGAGCGAGAAGAACGCTTGACCTAGTGCTGCAAGTACTACGTTGCTGTCAACTTTCGAGAAATCAGGGCTAAATAGGAACTCAAGACCCGCTGTCGCACCTGGTAGCATAAGGCCACGCACCGAAACCACGATGAGGATTAAGAAAAGCAACGGCATAAGAATTTTGCCTGCTTTTTCGATACCACCAGAGATACCTTTGATAACGATCATGATGTTTAGGAAAAGGTAAACCGCCATCCAAAGTAGAGGCTGAACAGGATCAGAGATGAAACCACCAAAGCTGCTGCCAATCGCGTCCGGTGTGCTCAGTAGACCACCACCGACTTTAAACACGTACGCTAACGCCCAACCACCAACGACTGGGTAGAAGCCCATGATCAATAGACCACTGAACACACCCAATACGCCGGTAAAGGCCCAGCGACGGTCTGTTGACTTGAACGCGCCAACCGCAGAAAGACCCGTCTTACGACCGATCGCAAATTCTGTCAGCATGACGCTGAAACCGATAACAATAACGAACACTAGGTAAATCGCAACGAACGCGCCGCCGCCGCTTTCCCCAGCAGTGTAAGGAAACTTCCAGATGTTACCCAAACCAACAGCAGAACCTGCTGCGGCCATGATGAAGCCTAATTTAGACCCCCACGTATCACGGGCTGATGAACTTGATGTAGCCACGGTTACTCCATTAAAACTTGATTGATGTTGTGTATGCTTCTGTTAGGCGTCTTTAAAAGTTGTGTGTATATTATTTTTTACACTTTTAAGAATTTTGAGTGACGCTAACGTTGTGGTAAGTAAACCAGTTTACCAGTAAAATTGGAAGCCCTGCCAAGTACAAATTACCAACATATTTGTAACTTGCGCAGTTAAATGCTGCTTTTTTGACCTGGCGCGCATGCTTGTGTCTTCGTTTTACAATTCTCTAACACAATCGTTCTGTTTGGCTATACGAAACCAGTCTGGTATATAAGCCATTCTCTACCCTACTTACACATTCATAAATGTTATGCATTTGTGTCCATAGCAAACTTTCAAACGCTTGTTGGAAAACGGGGCTCGAAGTAAGATGGACAAGCTATTGCAGTCTTAGGTTGATTGATGGATAAATTTTACCAGTTCCTCACCCTCGCGGGGATCGTACTCTATTGGATACTTGTTGCTGGCGTCACGCTTCGTGTCGTCCATAAGCGGCGCGCTGTCAGCGTCTCGTTGGCGTGGTTGATGATCATTTATATTCTTCCCGTGGTGGGCGTTGGCTGCTATTTCTTATTTGGCGAGCTTAACTTAGGTAGAAAACGCGCCGAACGGGCGAAAGAGATGCTCGCTCCCTTTGCGACTTGGTTCTCAAAACTCAATGATTGCCATGCACACTCCCCTGAGATGTTTGGCCGCCACATCACCCGCATTGACGAACTGTGCAATAATCGCCTCGGTTTGCCCGCCTTATCAGGCAACTCATTATCTCTGCAGAGTTCACCCAATGAGATATTGCGCTCCATCATAGAGGATATCGAACACGCTCAATCGAGCATTCGAATGGTGTTTTACATCTGGCACCCCGGTGGGCTCGCCGACTCTGTCGCCTCTGCCCTTATTCGCGCGGCAAAGCGAGGAGTAAATGTCAAAGTGTTGCTCGATTCCGCAGGCAGCCCGCGCTTTTTTAGCAGTGATTGGCACACCATGATGAAACAAGCGGGCGTCGAGGTGGTTCAGGCGCTCGAAGTGAGCCCGTGGCGTATTTTTCTGCGTCGCCTCGATTTGCGCCAACATCGCAAGATCATCGTTATTGATGAAAAAGTGGCGTATACCGGTTCGATGAATCTGGTCGATCCTGCCCATTTCAAACAAGATTCCGGTGTCGGTCAGTGGATCGACATCATGATCCGCATCACTGGCCCCACCGTCAATGTCCTCTCTGCCATCCATTGCTGGGATTGGGAAGTGGAAACCGGCCAGCGCAGCTTACCCTCCATTCCAGAATGCCGAATAGATGACAGGCAGACCCAGCACCCTGTGCAAGTGGTCCCTTCTGGTCCCGGGATGCCTGAGCATTTGATCTCCCAAGTTTTAACCTTGGCGATCAATCAAGCCAACCAATCCGTGCGCATTACGACGCCTTACTTCGTCCCGAGCGCCGATTTGTTGGAAACCTTGAAGATGACCGCTCAGCGAGGCGTCAAAGTAGAACTCATCATTCCACACAAAAATGACTCACTGATGGTGCAGTGGGCATCTCGCGGCTTCTACGCTGAATTGATGCAAGCGGGTGTGTCGATTTTTGAGTTCTATGGCGGGTTATTGCACACCAAATCGGTCGTGATTGATGAGCAATTCTGTTTGGTTGGCACCGTCAATATGGACATGCGCAGCTTATGGCTTAACTTCGAGTTGACCCTCGCCATCGATGACGTGGCGTTTACTAAAGAGATGTATTGGTTACAGCAAAGCTACATCGAGAGTGCCTATAAGGTGGAGTTAGAGCAGTGGAACGAGCGCTCTCTCTATTCCCGCTTCCTAGAGCGTGTCTTCTACTTATTTAACCCACTGTTATAAGGCTTGATCATTGCCGCTCGCCATGTTTTAAATAGAGGTTCGTTTCATTGGCAACGCAGCAAAGACAAGGACTTAAGATGTCAGAGGGCAAACAAACAAAATTCGTCACCGCAGGTCGTGACAAAAAATGGACCAACGGCGTGGTCAACCCACCCGTGCAACGCGCCTCAACCGTGGTGTTCGACACCGTTGCGGAAAAACATCACGCCATGGTCAACCGCGCGAACAAAACCCTCTTCTATGGTCGTCGTGGTACTCGCACCCATTTTGCCTTTCAAGATGCGATGGTTGAGATTGAAGGTGGCGCAGGGTGTGCGCTGTTCCCCTGTGGTACGGCCGCCATCTCCAACGCGATCCTCTCTTTTGTCGAGACTGGCGATCATATTCTTATGGTGGATACCTGTTACGAACCGACACGTGATTTCTGTAACACCATCATGAAGAAGATGGGCGTCTCGACGACCTACTTTGACCCTATGATCGGCGAAGAGATCGAATCACTTATCCAACCTAACACCAAAGTGCTGTTTCTCGAGTCTCCAGGCTCAATCACCATGGAAGTGCAGGATGTCCCGACGCTCGCCGAAATTGCGCATAAACACGATATCATTGTGATGCTCGACAACACTTGGTCAGCGGGCGTCCACTTCTCACCGTTTGAACATGGGGTCGACATTTCGATTCAGGCGGCAACCAAATACATCGTTGGTCACTCGGACGTCATGCTAGGTACCGCAGTGGCAAATGAAAAGCACTGGGATCAGTTACGTGAGCAAAGCTATCTGATGGGGCAATGTGTCTCGCCGGATGATGCTTATCTGGGTCTGCGCGGCATTCGCACGCTGGATGTGAGACTAAAACAGCATGCGCAGAACAGTCTGAAAGTCGCCCAGTGGCTGGCCAATCGTCCAGAAGTGGATCACGTTCGCCACCCTGCGCTCGATACCTGTCCGGGTCATGAGTTTTTTGCCCGTGACTTTACCGGCGGCAACGGGTTGTTTTCCTTTGTACTCAAAACCAGTTACCCAAGAGCCACCACCGCCCTACTCGATGGAATGACGCATTTCAGTATGGGCTACTCATGGGGTGGATTTGAAAGTTTGATTTTAGCCAACGAGCCAAAGAGTTTTAACAGTTTACGCACGGTAGCCAACCCAAACTTCACTGGCACCTTGATTCGTGTCCACATTGGTCTTGAAGACGTTGACGATCTGTTGGCCGATCTGGAGGCGGGTTTTCAGCGCTACAATGATCTCATTGCCGAAAAAGCGGCTCAGTGACAAATACCAAACAGCCAATATGACAAAAGCGCCACGAAGGCGCTTTTGTTTTATGGATGATGCAGCGAGAGTGATTCACTCAGAGTGTCATCCTTGATAATACATACAAATACGATTGCCATCGACTTCACGAATCGTGAAAGGCAGCTCGTAAATATCACTTAATACCGACTCTTGAATCACTTCCTGCGTTGGGCCGCTTTTCACCACATGCCCCTTTTTCATCGCAATAATGTTATCCGAATAGCAGGAAGCGAAATTGATATCGTGAATCACAATCACAATCGCTTTGTTATTTTTATGCGCGAGACGCTTCAATGACTGCATCATATCGACCGAGTGTTTGATGTCGAGGTTGTTCAGTGGCTCGTCTAAAAATACGTAGTCGGTATCTTGAGCAACGACCATAGCGATGAACGCCATCTGGCGTTGCCCGCCTGACAACTGATCGATAAAACGATCTTGAATATCAGTGATCTCCAATTGCGCCAACGCATCGTCAATGACCGACTGATCCGCTTTGGTCAAGCGTCCTTGTGAGTAGGGGAAACGGCCAAAGGCGACCAACTCACGCACCGTAAATCGCATATTAATGTTGTTGGATTGGCGCAGCACCGCAAGATGCTTAGCAAGCTCCTGGGTTTCCCATTGATTGAGTGGCTTGTCGCCAATCACAACCGTTCCAGCATCACTGTCCGTCAAGCGGCTCGCCATAGCAAGAAGCGTACTTTTTCCCGCCCCATTTGGGCCGATAATGCTCGTCACCTCCCCGAGAGGGAACAAAGCATCAGCATTGTTGACCACATACTGTTCGTCGTATTGTTTACTTAATCCACGGATGGTAATCATTTTGCTCGCCTTAACTGAGTTTTTCTCTGCTCAACAACATTAAGAAATAGGCACCACCGACAAAGTTGATGATGACACTAATCGTGGTTTGAAAATCTAATAGGTTCTCAACCATCCACTGCCCACCTACCAACATGACAATCGACAGCAAACTGGCACCAACCAGTAACACTCGATGCTGATAGGCGCGAAACAACTCGCGCGTCAGTGCCACCACTATCAGACCAAAAAACAGCACCGGACCGACCAACACTGTGGAAATGGAAACCAAAATGGTGATGGCAAACATCACCCTCATCGTCAGCTTTTGGGTATCGACACCGAGACTTTTCGCGTTCGCCTCTCCAAGCCAAAAAACGTCCAACTGTGGAGAGAGATAAAAGAGGTACGCCGCGCTCAAAGAGAGAGGCAACAGACTCCAGTAGACCAAGTCACCGTTGATGTTATTAAAACTCGCGAACATAGACCCCTGAATCATGATAAATTCATCGGGATCGACAATCATAGTGAAGAAGCCGGTGACGCTGCTAAATAGACTGCTCAACACCACGCCAATCAGCAGCAAGGTAAACAGGTTTCGCTGCGCCTTTTTGAAGTAAAAGCCAAACAGCGTCATGGCGAGCAACAACATAATCGACGTGGAGAGCAAAAAGTTGATGCCGCTGTTCACCACCCACACACTCATACTGCCCAACGTCACCACCAGCAAGACCTGAATCATCACATACAGCGAGTCGAAGCCGAGAATACTGGGGGTGAGGATTCGATTGTTGGTGATGGTCTGAAACACCAAAGACGATGAGGCAATCGCCACCGCCGCAATCACAATCGCCAGCACTTTAGGGATGCGACGCGACAAGAAAAACTGATAGTTGTCGACGGTCAGCCCTTTCCCCAAAAAGTAACCGATAAACAGCAGTGACAAGGCCGTCAGCAACGCCATTTTTACGCCATTACGCATTGCTCTTATCCCTTAGAATCAGTGTCACGAAAATGGCTCCGCCTAGGATGCTGATGATCATCGAAATCGGTACCTCATAAGGGAAAATGATCACTCGTCCTAGCACATCACAGATCAGCACAAGCAACACACCCCAATACGCTGTCCAGGGTAGATTTCGGCGCATGTTATCGCCCATAAACAGTGACACCACATTCGGTACAATCAAACCTAGAAAGGGAATCACACCGACGATCATCACCACAGAAGAGGACAACACCGCCACCAGCAGTACGCCCACAGTGACGATTCGTTGATAGTTGAGACCGATATTTCTCGCAAAGCTCTCCCCAATGCTCGCCGCGCTAAACCGACTCGCGTAGAGATAGGCCAAAATCGACGTCGGGACAGCAAGATAGAGCACTTCATAATTGCCTTTGAGAACGGAGGCGAAATTGGCCACTGTCCATGAGCCTAGGGTTTGCACCAAATCGTATTTGTAAGCAATAAAAGTGGTCATTGAGGAGACGACATTGCCGTACATGATCCCAATCAATGGCACCAGCATAGCGTTCTTAAATTTCAGCTTTTGAATAAAACGGACAAAGATCAGCGTTCCAAGCAGAGCAAAGCTCATAATGATGGTGAGATGCAGCCAGCTTTGCGCCTCGGAGAACAGCACTAATCCGATAATGTAGCCGAGCATAGCGCAGTCAACCGTGCCCGTGGTCGACGGAGCCGCAAAGCGGTTTTGAACTATCTGCTGCATGATCAAACCCGCCACACTAAGCCCTGCACCCGCAAGCCCTATCGCCAACAGCCTTGGCAGCCGACTGGTCACAATGATGTCGAGCGTGTGACTGTCACCAGCCATCAGAGACGACAAATTGATCGTCGCCACACCCACAAATAAAGAAGCAATACTCAGTGTGCACAAACCAAGTATTGCGAAGAGAATTTTGTTATTCATTACATAAGGTAGACGTATGGCCGACACCATCCGTCGCTGTCTCAATGATAAAATTTAAACGTCAGAGGCTCAGTGGAACACTTTTTCGACGTCGGCCACCATGGTTTGCGTTGAGTGGTATCCCCCTGCGGTCAAGTACCACGCAGCAGGGTCCAAAAACACAATGCGGTCGTGCTGGGCGGCCGGTGTGTTGTTGACCAAAGCATTATCAAACAGCTGTTTAGAGACATTATTGCCCGCGCCAATCGCCTGTTGTCTATCAAGGATAAACATCACATCCGGTTTGGCGTCAGCGATGTATTCAAAGGAGATCAAGTTGCCGTGTGTCGCAGCGACGGTCTCGACATTTTTGCTTTCGTTGGTATGGAAACCAAACTCGTCATACACAATCGAGAAACGACTTTGACGACCAAACATAGAAATGCGATTGCCATTGTTCATCACGGTCAGCGCGCTGAACTCACCAGACTGCGCTTTCTTCGCGACGGCATCAAACTGCGCTTGCACGTCTGCGATCATCTGCTCTACACGCTCGGATTGACCAAACACATCCCCCATCACACGCCAGTGATGCTGCGTCGTTGTCCAGTAATCCGCACTGTCAATTTGGTACATATAGGTCGGCGCGATGTCTGACAAAGCAGAGTACATTTCCGCTTGGCGCCCTTCAGCAATGATCAAATCCGGTTTCGCCATGTAAATGGCTTCAAAATTTGGTTCTTTCAAACTGCCCAGCGACGCATATTGCTCCGCTTGGTATTGACTAAGGTGCTCTGGGATCAGTTGCTTCACCACACCCACCACTTCAACATTCAACTCATCGAGCAAATCCAACGCGCCGTAACTAAGCACCACCACGCGTTTGGGCTGACCTTCAATCTCAATGCTACCCAAATTGTGTTCGATTGTTTTCGCACTTGCCCATGTACTTGCCAGCGCAACTGCACAACCCAGTACGATGTTCCAAGAAAATACCATGTTTAAAGAAAAAGCCTTAAGCCTTGCCATAAGGAGGTTCCACCTTTACCTAACCACACTCAATGACAGGATGTATCACTGAGGATTCACGACATCACCACGTTTAAGGTGTTGTTCCATATTCAAATATTGAATCATTCTTCTCACCAATAGTTGGCTGCTAAATGGCCATATCGCAAATGGTAACAAGAATGATTCTTGATTATGGTTGAGAATATCAGCTAATATCAATCCGTCAATAGGATAGTTTCCATACTGGTTATGCAGAAAATGAATTTAGATAAGGTTGACTTAAACTTTCTGGTGATTTTGAAACACCTGCTGGAGGAAAAACACGTCTCCAATACCGCACTGACCCTCCATATGAGCCAACCCAGCGTCAGCCGCGCATTGAACAAATTGCGCGTACTGTTTAACGATGAGTTACTGGTTCGCACGTCCCAAGGCTACGAACTTACCTCCAAAGCGACTCAGTTGCAGCAAGAGCTTGACGGGTTACTCCAGCGACTAGAACGCTTTGTCAATGGCGGACAATTTATCCCACACGAGTCGGAACAAACGGTGCGGTTTTTCGGATTGGTTCCGCAAATCAACTGGTTACTGCCACCGATTCTACGTCGTATTCGCCGCTTAGCGCCGAATCTGATTGTCGATTTGGATACGGTGCCAAAACGTCATTTTGATGCGCTCAATGAAGGTAACGTCCATTTTGTTCTTTCAACCATCGAACCGAGCAACAGCGAGCAAAACCTGTATCGCATGTTCATCCGTTCCCGTGACTTCCGGCTGCTGATGAGCGAAGATCATGAATTGGCGAAGCGCCCTATCACAGTGGATGACCTTCGCCACGCCCATTTCGGTCAAATCTCCATCCAGGGTGGTAAAACACTCTCCATCGAGCCCCGATTTAGAGAGCTGGGCTTACTGGCCAAAAACGAAAAACTCTCTACACCAGTGATGTTGACCAACTTTAACGCTGCCGCCAATGTCGCTCAGGAAACGGATCTGATCTTTCATCTTCCTACCCCGTTCGCCGAGGAGGTCGCGGCCGGTAAGCGCTTAGTGACTCGTGAAGTGCCCGATGCCATCAAGTCCTCATACCAAAACATCTACTTGTATTGGCACAAGCGCTACCACTTGGATCCCATGTGTGTCTGGGTACGTGACCTATTTCGTGAGCACTATCATCACGAGCAAGAAAACGTCGCTAAGCGGCATGAAGAGCAAACGAAATAGAATAAAAAACGCACAGGTTATTCATTAGTTGAATAGCGAGCATGTAAAAATCGTATGAAACTTTGATTGCACTTTATTACTCATGCATATGTAATGCGAACCATTCTCATTGGTAATTACATTAAGGATAAAAGTGCATTCCATGAATCGTTTCACGTTAACCCCCATCGCTCTACTTGTCGCGTCTTCTCTCCCTACTTTTGCGGCCAGTGGCGAAGAAACGGAAAAATTTGATGAACAAATGGTGATCACTGCCACGCGCACTGAAACCACGCTGGCGAAAGCGCCCGCTTCAGTCTCGGTGATCACCCAAGAGCAAATCATCGCCGAGCCTTCTCTCGCATTGAATGATTTGGTTCAGTACGTCGCTGGCGTCGAGAGCCAAATGGACGGTGGCCGTGCAGGCCGTAAAAAGATCTCAATTCGTGGTATGGACACCAAGTTCACCATGATCCTGCTTAACGGCAGAAAACTCAGCTCTTCTAACGCTATTTTCCGCGGTAACGACTTCGATTTAGCGACCATTCCTAAAGAAAGCATTGAAAGAATTGAAGTGATACGTGGACCTATGTCTGCACTGTATGGCTCAGAGGCCCTTGGCGGCGTCATCAATGTCATCACTAAGCAACTAACTAACGACTGGCAATCTCAAATCAACACCGATTATGCCTACCGAGATGATGACAAGGGCGGCGAATACAGTGTTGGCTTTAACACCTCGGGGGCTTTGATTGACGACGAACTCTATCTCGCGTTGTCCATCAATAAAAGTGGCCGTGACGCATACCACGCTTTCGATGGCACCGCTTCCGGCCGCAGTGGCGAGTATGATCGTGCAGATGCAACAACACTAGAAGAGCGTGAAACCTTGGCCATGAGCGGTAACCTTCAATGGTACATCAACCCCAATCATGACCTCGCTTTCGATTTCGCATTCAATGATGACGATCGTCAAGGCGTGATTGAATCTACCTCAGGATTAACCGAATCAGACGCGACCATCAAGCGCGACATGCAAGCGCTCACCTACAATGGCGCCTTCAGTTGGGGTGATGCTCAGCTTAGGTACAACCGTGATTCCGTCACCAGTGAAGACGCGGCCGATACGGACACGGCGGTCAACGATGTCATTGAGACCAATCAACAGCTTTACGGTCACGCTACGACCTTTATCGCCAACCACACCCTAACCATGGGCGGCGAATGGAGCTACGCCGAACTCGATAATCCGGAAAGTTTGACGGTTACCGGTAAAGCAGACGCGCACGAACAAGCGCTCTTCGTGCAAGACCAATGGGCACTTGGTGAGGCATACACCCTCACATACGGCACTCGCTTGGACTTTCATGAAAGCTATGGCAGTCACTGGAGCCCACGTGCTTACTTAGTCAATACCGTCACCGACAAGTTGACCCTAAAAGGGGGTGTGGGCTCAGCGTTTAACGCGCCTTCGCTATTGCAAACTTCTCCGGAAAACATCATCAATAGCTGTAAGGGCAGTTGCCAAATCAGTGGTAACCCGAACTTGAAGCCAGAAACCAGCGTCAGCTATGAGGTTTCCGCGATTTATAATGAGCAAGATTGGGGCGTCGAAGCGAGTGTATTTAGAAATGATATTAAGAACCTGATTGATCGAGATCTGTCCGATGGCAGTGAAGTCGGCACGGGTCCCGATGGCCAACCGATTTACACCTACTGGAACATCAATAAAGCGATGACTCAGGGGATTGAGCTGTCTGGCCACGTTAACCTCACTGAAAGCTTGGAATTGAACGCCGCCTACACCTATCTCGATACTGAAAACAAAGAGACCGGTGAAACCTTGGAGAACCGACCTGAACACAAAGCCAACGCTCGACTTACTTGGTACGCGACCGACTGGTTGGATACCTTTGCTCGTGTGAATTACATTGGCGATACGACACTAAGCGTGAGCGATGACATCACACGCCCAGCGGTGACCACCGTCGATTTAGGTATGAATTATCACTTCCAGCAAGATTGGCGCCTCCGAGCTGGCGTGCGTAACCTCACCGATGAACAATATGATGATTTGGACGTGACGCAGCGCGGTTATAGCGTCGACCCTCGCTCTTGGTACGTAGGACTGACGGCCAACTTCTGATCCCTTGAGTGATCGTGTTGAGTGATTGTTGCTAGCTCGAATTGCACACCAAAGTTTCATCGTGCGGAGCAACAAGCGAAACGTTAAAAGTATACCGATACGATAAAGGGGCTTGATAGCCCCTTTGCTTATTTACGTTACTCCGTTCACTTTTGTACGTTACTGAGTTCACTTGGCTTATGCGTGTTGAATCGTGGTTTTCTCTCGGCAGAAACAGTCCAAATCATGATCGAAGACTACCCCAACCGCTTGCAGATACGCATAAAGCGTCGTACTTCCCAAGAACTTAAATCCACGCTTTTTCATCTCTTTAGACAGTTGATCAGACAATGGCGTGGTGGCCACAGGGAGACGCTCTTCACTGCGATTATCGACGGGCACCCCTTGGACGTATCCCCAAATAAACGCACTGAATGAGCCAAATTCCTTTTGCACCTCAAGAAAGCGCTGAGCGTTGTTAATTGCTGCTTCTATTTTCGGCCGGTGGCGGATAATGCTGGCGTCTTGCATCAGTTCTTCAACCTTTTTGGCATCAAACTGTGCGACCTTCTGCGGGTCAAAGCCAGCAAACGCACGGCGATAACCCTCGCGACGCTTTAAGATGGTGTACCAACTCAACCCTGCCTGCGCGGACTCGAGGATTAAAAATTCAAACAACACCTTATCATCATGGACAGGCACGCCCCATTCATTGTCATGATAAGCCACGTAATCTGGCTTTGATTCATCCACCCAACGGCACCGTTGCATGCGCTCTCCTTTTCTTGGTTGTTACAACTGCGAGTTACTGAGTCGCCTCTTGCATACCCAGTGCTGAAGGGTCACTTGGCTCTCGACCATTCGGCACACGTACTGAGTGGAATAGGCGATACAACACGGGTACCACAATCAACGTCAGCACGGTGGCAAACCCAAGACCAAACATAATGGTCACGGCCATCGGTTTAAAGAAGATGTCCGGTAGCAGCGGTATCATACCTAAAATGGTAGTAATCGCCGCCATACACACCGGACGTACACGACTCAGCGCCGCATCCACCACGGCGACGTAGGGATCTTTACCCAGTTTCATCTCTATCTCGATCTGATCCAGCAGCACAATGCCGTTTTTCAATACCATGCCAGACAGACTCAAAAAGCCGAGTAGCGCCATGAAACCAAACGGTGTATCCAGCAGCAACAGGCCACTGGTGACGCCAATCAGGGCCAATGGCACGGTACACCAGACGATGATCGGCTCTTTGATGGAGTTGAACAAGAACACAGTGATCAAGAACATGAACAAATAGCCCATCGGCATCGTAGTAAATAGAGATGCTTGCGCATCGGCGGATGACTCATACTCCCCGCCCCATTCGAGCGAATACCCCGGCGGGAACTCGAGCGCTTCTATCTTGGTTTGTAAGCGACTTTGCAGAGTGGCCGCTGTTTCTTCGCCGAGCAAGTCTGGGTCAGCCATGACGGTCAACATACGTTTGCGGTTTTTACGCACAATAATCGGGTCTTCCCAGCGCATGTCATAACCAAGCGTGACTTGCTGCAAAGGAATAAATTCGCTCAGTGCTGGGCTCCATATCTTCATCCCTTCGATGTTGCGAATATCCACCCGCTCTTCCTCGGGCAGTCTTGCGACAATTGGCATCAAGGTCGTCCCATCTCGGTACACACCGATGGAGAGCCCAGAGAACGACATCGAGAGAAAATCGTCAACATCGGATTTTGTGATGCCGTAACGTCGCGCTTGGCTTTCGTTAAACTTGGGCTCTAAAACCTTAGTGCGCTCACGCCAGTCATGACGGATGTTGGTCGCGCCAGGATCGTCACGCATGATGGCCTGCACCTCTGCGGCGAGCGAACGCAGCACCGTTGGGTCGGAGCCAATCAGACGCGCCTCAATTTTTGCGCCTCCGCCTGGGCCAAGCTCAATCTTTTTCAGCTTGTAATTGACTTCTGGAAATTGCTGCTCAACGTGGGCGCGAAATTTCACCATCAGGGCATCCAAAGATTCATAGCTGGTGACTCGCGTGGTGATCTCCCCATAAGCCGCGTAGCTTTTCTCCGGAGCATACGTGAGCATAAAGCGCTGCAAGCCTTTTCCGGCGGTCGTGGTGACATGCTCGACGCCATCTTGTTGAGTGATCCAACTCTCTAACGCTTTGAGCTTAGTGTTGGTCGCGCGAATGTCCGTCCCTTCAGGCAACCAAATATCCGCCTGAAACATGGGCGTGGTCGATGAAGGGAAAAACGCCTGCTTAACAAAGCCAAAGCCATACACACTGGCGGCCAACCCCACAACCAAGACGATGACGGTAAGCCAAGCTTGACGCATACACAGCTGCAAAAAGCGTCGATAGACGACAAAGATAATCCCATTGTAGGGATCGGCATCCTCACTGCCCGCGGCGTTTTTTTGCCCTTTAAAGAAGATGTCAGCAAAAAACGGCGTGATCGAAATCGCGGTAAACCAACTGAGCATTAACGAGATAAGCAACACGGTAAACAAGGTACCGCAATACTCACCGGTCGAGTCTTCAGACAGCCCAATAGGCGCAAACGCAGTAACCGCAATCACCGTCGCACCGAGCAGCGGCCATTTGGTTTGCGTGACGATATCCGTCGCGGCTTGCAGGCGGGTGCGCCCTTTTTGCGTGCCAATCAGTATCCCTTCCACCACCACAATCGCGTTGTCCACCAGCATACCAAGTGCGATAACTAGGGCGCCAAGCGAGATGCGCTGCAAATCGATCGCAAAGTACTTCATAAAAATAAAGGTACCTAACACGGTCAGCAGCAATATAAGACCAATCAAGAGCCCGGAGCGTAAGCCCATGAAAAACAGTAGCACCACAATCACAATCGCGACCGCTTGGCCCAAGCTGACCACAAAGCCACTCACTGACTTGTCAACTTCCTTCGGCTGGCTGTAGATTTCTGCAATCTCGACGCCTACAGGCTGCTGATATTTCAGCTCAGCCAAACGGCGATCAAAACGCAGCCCCACTTCGACCACGTTCACCCCTTGCGCGAAAGAGACGCCGAGGTTGAGCGCCAAATGGCCGTTAAAGGTAATAATGTTGCTTGGGACTTCGATGTATCCGCGCGTAATCTCGGCGACGTCCCGTAGATAGATAAGCCCTTGTGCGCCCGATTCGGTCAAAATCAAGTCGCCCAACTGGTCGACATTTTGAAACTCACCCGTCGGCTGAATGCGAATGTATTCGCTGCCAATTCGCACCGCACCGGCATCCGAGACCACATTTTGTGTCGAAAGCAAATTAAACACCGTGCTCGGTGATAACCCGAGGCTACTGAGGCGCTTCATGGAAATTTCGATAAAGACTTGCTCTTGTTGCTGACCACTCACCGAGACTTTGCTGACACCGTCTATCAGTTCCAGCTCTCGACGCAGATAGTCGACGTAATCAAGCAGCTCTTTGTAACTGTACCCATCTCCGGTGACGGCGAGCAAAATGCCATACACATCACCAAAGTCATCAATCACTTGTGGATCATTTACCCCAGGTGGCAGCGAGCCTTTGAGGTCGTTGACTTTACGGCGCAACTCGTCCCAAATTTGCGGCAGATCATCCGGCCCGTAGTTGTTTTTCATGGTGACGGTGATTTGCGATAAACCTCGACTGGAAATTGAGTTCACTTCATCGACATAGGTCAGTTGCTGAATCGCCTTTTCTAGTGGGTAAGTCACCTCTTCTTCCACTTGCTGCGGTGTGGCACCGGGATAGGAAGTGACGACCATAGCATCTTTGATGGTAAAGGCAGGGTCTTCCAAACGGCCCAAACCAAAGAACGCCGCCGCTCCACCAATCAAAAAGATCAGTGAAATCATCCAACTGATGACTCGATTACGAATAAAGTACGCGGCGATGCCTGTAATGTCGTCGTCTGCGCGTGGCGTTTGATTAGAGTTCGTCATGCTGCGCCTCCTTGGCGATGACTTCAACTTGCATTCCCTGTGTCAATTTCCCGAGCCCTGCGATTACGACTTGTTGACCCGCTTCCAGGCCCTCAAGAATCTGCACCGATGTTTTGGTCGCCTTGCCGGTCACCACGGCTTGCTTGCTAACCGTGCCGTCATCGTCTAGACGCCAGATGAAGGTTTCGCTGCGCGCCAGTGCGTCGCCATCGGCATTAAATATCGCTTCAATCGGTACTTGTACCCCTGCTGATAAATTCAAGCCTGCGTTTTCCCCACGTGAGGTCACTTCGACCGCCATGCCGTCCAAAATGTACTCCTCTTCTGGCATGGGCATTGATAAGGTCACGGTGAAAGTGCCCGTTGAGGGATCGGGCTCAGTGGTGAACGCCTTGATGGTTGCTGAATATTCGTTGCCACTAGGCACACGAACCACCGCATCGATTTTTTCCAGTTTGGCTTGCTCTGGTTGGCGGGCGTAGAGTCTGTCTGGCAATTGAATCACCACTTCGACGTTGTCTAAGCTGTGAATGTTCACCACTTGCTGACCCACTTGAATGTTTTCGAACTGATCCACTGCGACACGTGAAATCACCCCATCGACGGGGGCTAATAATTGGGTAAACGAGAGCCGCAACTTGGCCAGTTGAAGTTCTGCGAGCGCTATTTGGCGGTTGGCGGCAATTTCATCAAACTGAGACTTCGCTAACAGCCCTTTATCCACCAAAGGTTTTGAGCGGCGATATTGACTGTCAACCACGGTGTATTTGGCACTGGCGTTGTCGACATCCAGCTGGTAGTCGGTTGGGTCAAGCACGGCGATGACGTCGCCTTTTGCGACTTTATCCCCTTCTTTCACATTCAATTGGCTAATTTCGCCGGCGACACGAAAACTAAGATGAGCACGCTCAGCCGCATTGGCCACCGCAGGGAAAAAGAGGCTATCACCGCTGAACTCGCTGCCTACGCTCGCCACTTTAACTTTAGGCAAGCCAAAATCCAGGTAGTCCGCTTCTCTTTCACAGCCAAACAATACGCTGGTGCACAGCAAGGCGACCGATGTGGTCCATATTCTGTTCATCACAACCCCCGCTCTTTAATCCATTCACGCACTTTGATACCTGCAGTCATGCTGTTCACCCCAGAGGTGACTATCTGGTCGCCATCACTGAGCCCCGACACCACATAACGGCGCTCATCCAATGTCACTGGTGCTTTTTCCACTAAACCTTGGTCATCGACTCGCCATACATAAGTGACACCGTCTTGTTCAAGCAGCGCTGATTTCGGGATGGTTGTCGCTTCACCGCTGCCAGCGGTGACACTGACAATGCCAGCCATGCCAGGCAAAATCCCGACATCCGTTGGGCGCTCCATAATCATGGTCACTTTGTACGATCCGGTTTTGGGGTCCGCTTCCGTATCTAACTCTTGAAAGCTCAGCGAATATTGGTACTCAGGAAAGGCGTCAAAGGTCATGACGGCTTGGGATTGTGCCCCTCGCGCAAAATGATTGAGTAGGTAGTCTGGCAGTTGGAACACCACTTTCATTAATTGATTGGTTTGAATGTTCATCACTGCTTGCTTAGCAGCAACATATTCAAAATTTTCAGCGGGGATCAACGAGATGGTACCATCATAAGGCGCAAGTAAGCGTGTGTAGCCCAAATTCGCGTTGGCTTGATCAAGCTGTGCTTTTGCCGAATTGTGATTGGCTTGCGCTTGGTCGAAATCTTGCTCGGAAACGACTTTATCTTCACGCAGTTTTTTATAGCGGCGATATTGCACGTCAGCCAGTGTGAACTGCGCGTTGGCTTGCTCGGCGAGTAATGCATATTCATCGGGATTTAGGGTAGCTAACACTTGACCACGCGTGACATTTTGCCCCTCACGCACGTCAATGGTTTGCAGCTGCCCAGGCACGCGAAACGCAAGAACGGCGCGATCTCCGGCTTCAGAGACTGCCGGGAATTGACGTTCAAATTGCGTGTTGCCAACCGAGACGGTAAATAATTTCGCCGGACGAGAGTCTGGCTCAGGGACAGGGGCAGGCTCTTTTCCGCAGCCACTAATCAGCGCTGCGCCCACCAAGAGCGTTAAGGAAGTTCGCATAGTCACAGTTCCATTGTTCGCTATTCATCTATTCAATCCAACTATTGATAAAGATAGATGATAGCGATGCGCGCTTCCATAACAGGGATAATAAATTATTATGAAAATTAGGGATTTGGCCGAGTTTTAGACCTTAGTCTCAATGATGAACTTTCACGCGTTGATGATAAAGCGATGAAGTGGGCGCCCCATCACTGTTTGCCACCGCGCCTTTAGAGAGAGCGAAACTCCCGCTCGACACTAAACGTATCTGAGGTGACGTAGGCTTCCATATCTCTGATTTTGCCTTCAAGCTGATCAAACTCTTGCTCAATATTATCGAGTAATGCGCTTGGCGCTTGGCCCTTTTCCCACGGCTTACTCTTGAGTTTATGTCCTTGCTCGCTCTCCATTTCCGCTTGATAACTGGCGGGCATTTTTTCCAACATGAAGCTGAGGGCAACATAGGCTAGCAGCACCAGAAACGAACCGCCCAACAGCGCTGCAGAGATGACCAAAATACGTACTAGCCACACTTCTAATGAGAAGTAGTTGGCCAGCCCAGCACATACGCCCGACAACTTACCGTTGGCAGGATCTCGATACAGTTCACGTTTACTCATAGCGACGTCTCCAGTTTGGTGACTGCTCGTCAAGGATCCGCTCTAAGGTTTCTACTCGTTGCTGCATCGCATCAGCTTTGTTGGATAAGCTTTGCAGGCGCTGGTAATCCTCTTGTGATAAGCCACTGCTGGTTCTTTTTTTGCTGCGATAGTGCAAGAAAAGCCACAAGGGGGCGACAAAAATCAAAAAGACAATTAATGGCCCTGTAACCATAAACGATGACATACATGACTCCTTTTAGGCGGAGAAGCTGATCGCTTCTCCCTATTGTTGTGGGGCGAATGCTCTGCAGCGAAATGATTTTTCACAGAGGGATTAAGAGGATTTTTTCTCTTCCATCTGCTGCTTAAGTTGCGCGAGTTCTTTCTCAATTTCATCTTGAGCTTGCAACTCAGCAAATTCTTGGTCAAGTGATTTACTCTGGCCCGATTGCGCAAACACATCTGCTTCCGCTTCCAGTTCATCAATCTTACGTGAATATTGCTCAAACTTCGCCATCGCTTCGTTGGTACGGGCCGTGTGCAGATGTTTCTGAACATCGCGACGATTGGAGGCCGCTTGGCTGCGAATCGCCAACGCCTGTTGTTTGGCGCGAGTCTCGGTAATTTTACTCTCTAGCTTACTGATTTCACCGGTCAGCTTCTCGATGGTTTCTTCCACTAAGGTTTGCTCTGTGTGAAGACCTTTGAGTACATCTTGTAATTTCTGTTTCTCAATCAAGGCGGCACGGGCGAGATCCTCGCGCTGCTTAGTTAACGCTAAAGAGGCCTTCTGCTGCCAATCATGCACTTGCTCATCAATGGCTTCCACTTTGCGCGCCAGCTCTTTTTTGTCCGCTATCGCTTTGGCGGAGTTAGTGCGCACTTCGACAAGTGTATCTTCCATCTCTTGGATAATGAGGCGGATCATTTTCTCGGGATCCTCGGCTTTATCAAGCAGAGCACTGATGTTGGAGTTAACGATGTCGGCGAATCTTGAAAAAATACCCATGATGAGGCTCCTTAATGGTTGTCGCTACGAGTGTGAACAATACAAGTGTCGTGCCAATAAATAAGCTCATTTAAAACAATCACTTAGATTTTCCCCCTTGATTGAAAGACACGCATGTGATGAAAATAACCAACATAAGGTAAATTTTACCACCGCCCATAGGGGCAATTTTGAGTGAGCCGCGACTATGCAACAAAATCTGATTGGTGAGTCACCTGCGTTTCTTGCGGTGCTCGATAAAGTCTCCAAACTGGCTGCGATTGAGCGTCCGGTGTTAATTATCGGCGAGCGAGGGACAGGTAAAGAGCTGATCGCACAGCGCCTGCACTATCTGTCCAAGCGTTGGGACCAACCTTTAATTTCACTTAACTGCGCGGCGCTTAGCGAAGGCTTGATAGATTCCGAGCTATTTGGGCATGAGCAAGGGGCCTTTACCGGCTCCAAAGGGCGTCATCAAGGCCGATTTGAGCGTGCGGAAAATGGCACGCTGTTTCTAGACGAACTGGCCACTGCCCCACAAATGGTGCAAGAAAAGCTGCTGCGCGTCATCGAGTATGGTCACTATGAGCGAGTCGGAGGGCAAAAACCACTGACAGCCAATGTCAGGCTCATCTGCGCCACCAACGCCGATTTACCCACCATGGCGAAAACCGGTCATTTTCGCGCCGACTTGCTCGACAGACTCGCCTTCGATGTCATTTACCTTCCTCCCCTACGAGCGCGTCAACAAGACATCCTATTGCTTGCCCAATACTACGCCATCAAGATGTGCCGTGAATTAGGGCTTAGCTATTTTGCCGGCTTCACCGAGCATGCGGAGTCAGCGCTGCTCGATTACGACTGGCCTGGCAACGTGCGCGAGCTGAAAAATGTCGTCGAACGTGCCGTATACCTTCATGGCGAGCAAGAAACGCCGATTGATGAGTTAACCTTTAACCCTTTTACGCCGCAGTGGAGTGAGGCTTTCGAGTCCGCTTCTCATAACACGGTAGAGAAGGTGTCCAACGCTGAGGGTGCGTCTGTGTTTACTTTTCCGATGGATTACAAACGCTGGCAGGAAGAGCAAGACATCTCTCTACTTAACCAAGTGTTGGCAGAAAGCAAATACAACCAGCGAAAAGCCGCACAATTGCTCAGCCTTAGCTATCATCAGCTCAGGGGAATGGTGAGAAAATATCAATTAAATACGCCAAACCTTGAGTCTTCCGCAGACGATGAGTAAATCGGCTCTTGATAACCCAACACTTGGGTTATCAAGAGGTTTAATGATAAATTACCCTTATCTTTTATGGTAAATCACTCAGATATTGAGGCATAATGACCAATCGCTTTGTGCTTTATCTCAGGCAATCGCTCTTTCTATGAAAGCATTACTACAGTTAACATTCGGTCTCGTTGGCCTCGGTTTGCTTAGCGGCTGCGGAGACGACATCGACCACAGCAAAATCCGCCAAAGTGGCTTCGTCTATTGTGGCCAAGGTGGTCCCGGGACCTTTAACCCGCAACTGGTCGACAGCGGCATCACGTCTGAAGCGCTCAGTCCTCAGATTTTCGATACCTTACTGGTGCTCGACCCAGATACATACGAACCCATACCCAGTCTCGCCACCGCATGGCAGGTGGATGCAAGCGGCACGGAGTACACGTTTACGCTTCGTCCCAACACCCAATTTCAAATCACACCGTGGTTTACGCCCTCTCGAGCACTGAATGCACAAGACGTGGTGTTTAGTTTTAAGCGTATCATTGACCCACAACATCCTTTTCATCACGTCGGTGGCGGTATTTACCCTTGGTTTAACAGCATCGACTTCCCCAATTTAATTGAAGATGTCGTGGCTACCTCAGATGACCAAGTCCGCTTTATTCTTTCTCGTCCGGATAACACGTTTTTATCCAACATTGCCACCAGCTACCCGGTGATTCTCTCCAAAGAGTACGCGAGTGAACTGGAGATAAAAGATGAAAAAGCGCGCTTAGATTCCCACCCCGTCGGCACCGGTCCCTTTTATTTGGCTGAGTACCAAGTCAACGACCTGATTCGCCTTAAACGCCATACACGTTACTGGAAACAGCCCGCCTTGATGGAGCAAGTTGTGTTTGACATCTCCCATCGCGGTACTGGCACACTGGCTAAACTGCTGCGTAACGAATGTGATGTACTGAGCTCGCCTCTGTCGAGTCAACTGCCCATCATTCGCGAGCAAGATAACATTGAGTTGATTTCAAAGCCGGCAATGAACATCTCCTTTATTGCTGTCAATACCGCCCACCCTGCGCTCAAAGATGCGCGCGTGCGCAAGGCGCTCAACTTTGCCATTAACCGACAAAACATTTTAGATTCGGTCTACTATGGCACGGGTAGCCAAGCCTATTCGGTTCTGCCGCCTAGCTCTTGGGCGTACCAAAAAGACGCCAACCAAATTCGTTACGATCGCAACTATGCTTTGGCACTGCTGCGAGAATCGGGATTCAGCGAAGGTTTGGAGCTCAGTATGTCGGTGCCCCTTGAGCCTCGCGCATTCAACCCTAGCCCGCGCAAAACCGCGGAGTTGATTCAAGCGAACTTGGCAGACATTGGCATCACCTTAAACCTCATTACTGATGAGCGCTTCGAGCGAACCAACCTCACCAGCAACATTGATCTCTACCTCACCGGCTGGATCGCCAGCACGGGTGATCCAGACAACATTCTGCGTCCACTCTTGTCGTGCGATTCCGATCGCGTTGGACTGAATGTCTCCAGTTGGTGTAACCCAGATTTCGACTTTTTGCTCGATTTGGCGCTCGAAGTGGATCGTCCTCGCTATCGCCTCAACCTCTATAGGCAAGCGCAGAATATTTTGAACGAAGAATTTCCCGTGATCCCACTCAATCACGGCGTGCAGTTGCAAGCGCATGATCGCTCGATTCGTGGCTTTCGCATGAGCCCATTCAACGCACAGCCTTTTGATAAAGTGGAGAGGGTGAACTAATGCTGCTGTATACCCTAAGAAGACTGAACCTCTTTATCATCACCTTGCTTATCTTAACCATGGTGGGCTTTAGTTTACTTCGTTTGGAGCCCGACTCCGCCTGGAGCCAAATGGGCTACTGGTCTGGCTGGACGACCTATGTTGGCGAGTTGATGCACTTAAATTTTGGTATTAATAAGCAAGGCGTGGCGATTATTGACGAGCTTGGGGTGGTCTTCCCTGCCACCATTGAGCTGTGCTTTATCGCGTTTGTCATTTCCCTGATGATTGGTATTCCTATTGGCACGTTAGCGGGCATGCGCCAAGGTAAGTGGATTGATACGGCGATCTCCTTTACCTCGATGTCGGGCTATTCTGCACCGATATTCTGGATTGCACTATTAATGATCATGGCGTTCTCACTGCACTTTGAGTTATTTCCCGTTGGCGGCCGCTACGATCTTCTGTATCAAATTGAACACGTGACCGGCTTTGCCTTAGTTGACGCGTTTTTTGCCAAAGGTGCGTACCGAGCGCACGCGCTGCAAAGTGTTATCGAACACCTGATCTTGCCCTGCTTGGTGCTGGCACTCGCTCCGACCACACAAGTTATTGGCTTGATGCGCGCCTCGGTTGCGGAAGTGATGGGGCAAAACTACATTCGCGCAGCGCGGATTAAAGGCCTCTCAAATCACGAGATCGTAACTCAACACGTGCTGCGTAATGCCATCCCACCCATCATCCCCAAAATCGGTATTCAGTTATCAAGCATGTTGACCTTGGCCATCATTACCGAGTCTATTTTTAACTGGCCGGGGATTGGTCGCTGGCTACTGGATGCTTTATCAAACCGTGACTACGTCTCTATTCAAGCGGGTGTCATCGTAGTAGCAACACTGGTACTCACCGCCAATATTGTCTCGGATCTGTTTGGTGCTATGGTTAATCCGCTGGTAAGGAAGGAGTGGTATGCTAAGCGATAACATCTATCAAGAAGAGTTGATACCCACTCAGTTTGAGCGTTTTTGGCGCAGCTACAAAGCCAACAGCTTAGCGATGTTTGGTTTGTGGTGTTTGATTCTGCTGATCGTCATCACGCTACTTTCTCCGTGGATCACACCCCATGACCCGCAGGCGCAAACCGGTGAATTGCTGATTCCCCCTTCTTGGGATCCGACCGGCACCGTCGAATACTTCCTCGGTACCGACGATTTAGGCCGAGATATTCTCTCACGCTTAATCGAAGGTTCACAGCTGACGTTCGGCGCAGCTATCATCATAACGCTCATCGCAGCCATAATAGGTTGCTCAATCGGTATTTTGGCCGGAATGACCAAAGGCCTGCTCTCCAGCACGCTCAACCACTTGCTTGATACTGTGATGTCGATCCCTTCCCTGCTGTTGGCGATCATTTTCGTCGCCTTTCTGGGCTTTGGCGAATTCAATATCTTACTGGCGATCGGTCTAGCGCTTATTCCGCGTTTCGTGCGCTCTTTGTATATCGCGGTGCACGCAGAAGTGGAAAAAGACTACATCATGGCCGCAAGACTCGATGGCGCCAATGATTTCTACCTGCTGTGGAACTCCATTCTGCCCAATATCTTAGTGGTGATCGCAGCCGAAATGACCTACGCGTTGTCATTGGCCATCTTGGACATCACGGCACTGGGCTTTTTGGGCCTTGGCGCTCAAACGCCAAGTACCGAATGGGGCGCACTACTCGGTGACTCCGTCGAGCTCATCTATTTAGCGCCTTGGACAGTGACGTTGCCGGGCCTTGCCATTATGTTCACTGTCATCGTGATCAACCTCGTTGGCGAAGGGGTTCGCCAAGCATTGAATGCG
The DNA here is from genome assembly GCF_059834045.1 of Vibrio sp. R12-SG2-ISO1. Taxonomy (NCBI): domain Bacteria; kingdom Pseudomonadati; phylum Pseudomonadota; class Gammaproteobacteria; order Vibrionales; family Vibrionaceae; genus Vibrio; species Vibrio sp. R12-SG2-ISO1. The sequence continues at coordinate 169,324 of NZ_JCBDGO010000001.1, forward strand.
GGGATTGAATAATGCCGCTGTTAGATATCCGTCATCTCACGATCGAGATTGAAACGCCTCAAGGGCTGATGAAAGCGGTCGATCGAATGAGCCTGACTCTCAACGAAGGCGAGATTCGCGGGCTTGTGGGCGAATCTGGCTCAGGTAAAAGTCTGGTGGCGAAAGCCATCGTTGGTGTGTGCAAAGAGAACTGGAAAATCACCGCCGACCGCATGCGCTTAGGCAATATAGACCTATTGCAACTCACGCCGAAAGAGCGTCGCCGCGTTATTGCACGCGATGTGGCGATGATTTTCCAAGAGCCCTCCACCTGTTTGGACCCATCGGAAGAAGTGGGCAAACAGCTGATCGAATCCATTCCAGCCAGCGCCTTTGAAGGCCGCTGGTACGAGCGCTTTAGTTGGCGTAAGAAGCAAGCCATTGGCCTGCTGCACAAAGTGGGCATTAAAGATCACAACCGCCTGATGAACAGCTACCCTTATGAGCTGACGGATGGGGAATGCCAAAAGGTGATGATCGCGATGGCAATCGCGGCCAAACCCAAGCTGTTAATTGCAGACGAGCCCACCAATGACCTCGATCCGATCACGCAATCGCAAATCCTGCGTTTGCTCAGTCGAATGAATCAGATCAACAACACTTCAATCTTGCTGATTGGTCATGATCTCACCACCATCACCCAGTGGGCCGATCGCATCACCGTGATGTACTGTGGTCAATCGGTGGAGTCGGCAGATACCGAGCAGTTGCTTGAAAAGCCAAAACACCCCTACACCGTGGCGCTATTGAAGGCGATGCCCGATTTTAGTGAGTGGATTCCTCACAAAGAAAAACTGCAATCCTTACCCGGCACCATTCCACCGTTGCAACATTTGCCAATTGGCTGTCGACTTGGACCCCGCTGCCCATACGCGCAGCGTCAGTGCGTTGAGATCCCCATGACCAGACGGATTAAAAACCACAAATTTGCCTGTCACTTTCCACTCAATACGGAGAGAAAAAAAGCATGAGTGCGCTACTTGAAGTCGACCAACTGTCGAAACAGTTTGTCACGCGTTCTGGCTTGTTTCGAAAGAAAATCCAACAGGCTGTCAAGCCCGTGAGCTTTAGCTTAGAAGCAGGGCAAACTGTGGGGTTTATCGGCCAAAATGGCTCTGGTAAGTCCACGTTAGCGCGCATGTTGGCCGGTGTGGTTGAACCCAGCTCTGGCGAAATCCGGGTGAATGGCGAAGCACTGCGCCATGAAGATTACTCGACGCGTTGTAAGCTCATTCGAATGATTTTCCAAGATCCGAACACCTCGCTCAATCCAAGAATTCAGATTGGCCGTATCCTTGAGGGGCCATTGAAGCGAAACACCAACATGCCACCCGAAGCACGCATTAAGCGCGTGAAAGAGACCCTACTTCGAGTGGGATTGCTGCCCGAGCATGCGTACTTCTACCCACAAATGTTGGCAACAGGCCAAAAACAGCGCGTCTGTCTCGCGCGAGCGTTGATTCTGCAGCCTTCAGTCATCATCGCTGACGAAGCGCTCAATGGTCTTGATATGGCGATGCGCTCACAGATCATCAACCTGTTTCTAGAACTGCAAGAAGAGATGGGCGTATCGTTTGTCTATGTGTCGCAGCATATTGGCACCGTCAAACACATCACTGACAAAGTGATGGTGATGCACGAGGGAGAAGTGGTCGAGGCGGGCGATACACACAAGGTGCTGACTGACCCACAACACCCGATCACCCAGCGCATGGTTGAAAGCCACTTTAACAAAGCGCTCTGCTTTCGCTAAATCGCCATTTCAATCAGGGATGTCAGCAATGGAACAGCGAATCTATCTATTCCAATGGGGCAAAGTGATTCTACTTAGCCCCTTGCTGCTCTTTGCTCACCTCACCTTCGCCTACCCGAGCCAGACGACCTGGCTTGACCCAACCTTTGTTGAACGCGCTTTTCTCGATGTTGCACTAAAAAACGAATACCGCCCTGGCGACAAGCCACTGACAAAATGGCAGGCACCGATTCGTATTTGGATCGATCACCGCGTGGCTGATCGCGAGCTTCATGATGAGCTGACCAATGCACATCTGCGCGACTTATCCGCGATGACTGGCCACGACATTCGTCGCGTTTCACGCCGGGAGGACGCCAACGTGGTGTGGATATTCACCCGTCAAAGTCAGTGGCAAGACGAGATCGCCGCGGAAATTGGTACTTTTGCGCTAGAGCACATCAAGGGGGCCATCTGCAAAGCGAGCTTTAGTTATACGAGCAGCAGCGTTATCGACAAAGGGGTCGTCATTATCCCGGTGGATCAAGCGCGCAGTCACGGCAAGCTGCTAGCATGCATCGTCGAAGAGATCACCCAAGTGCTTGGTCTGCCCAATGACGCAGAAAGCGCCTACCCTTCGATTTTTAATGACGAAACGCCTGAAGATCTGCTCTCGCCTCTCGACGTCATTTTATTAAAACTGCTCTACGAACCTGAGCTGCGCCCCGGTATGAGCCGAGAGCAGGCCGCGCCAGTGGTGCGTAGACTGCTGCAACGCTATCAGCAACAAGGCATCTTACGCGATGCGGCCAAGCAGGCAAAAAACAACCAGCTATTTAAGCTAGTTGGTGGTTATTAATCACGTTGAACGGGCACGGTTAGCCGCGTTTTTTCAGCTCAAATTCAAACTCGTCCGGAAACAGCACGACGCCCTCTTCATTGCTGTCAGGAAAGACAACCACTGAGAGCTCATCTTGCTCAAGCCCGACGGTCCAACGGCTGAACCATTTTGCTGTGGAAATGGATTGCGGCTCGCACTCAGACCACTCACCGGTTGCCCACTCACGCGCAAACTCTTCAGAGGGCCACACAGGCACGCAATCATCATCTTCGGTGTTGAGCATCACGCAGCCATGCTCGTCGGTTAGGATCCACACTTTGCGCTCTTTTGCGATCGCATTTAAACAGTAATTAAAACGCTCATCCGGACGCATCTTGTTAATGCTTGTCTTTTGCTCTTCACTGAGTGACATGTTACCCCCTTAAACAAAGAAAAAAGCGCTCACAGGCATCCCTGTAAGCGCTTGAAAAAGATCACTGTTTGGATTACGCCAACTCAGTTTGTAGCCAAGGCCAGCCTTGCTTCTTACGGCTCAGCGTGTTTTCCATCATCAGCTTGCCATCTTTCTCATGCTTAACCAGCTTCTGCGCCCACTCACCTTTATAGAGTAGACGAGTTTGCGCTGTGGTGATGTCTGTCAACATCACAGCTGCAAACGCAAGACCTTCTTCATTGCAGCGACGCTCAAGATCCGCTTCCAGCGCATCAATCATGCCATCAACTTGCTCAAGGGTTGCCAGCTCAACCTGACCCACTACGACATCACGACCGTTGAATGGGTAGCCTTTAAGATCTTTCTCAACCAATTCCGCTGCCGACAGACCTTCAATGTTCGTCTTAGCAATCAGAAGGTCTTTGATGAAGGCATCAATGTCTGCCACATCTGCGATCTTCGCTAGCTCTTCAACCGCGTCTTTGTCTTTTTGCGTACACGTTGGCGAAGCAAAGCCCACGGTGTCAGACAAGATGGCCGACATCATCAACTTGGCAATCTTAGGCGTGATTGTGTGGCCTTCGATTTTAAACATATTGAATAGAACCGTGTTGGTGCAGCCTACTGGCCAGATCCACGCTTCCATCGGATTGATGGTCATCACATCACCTAGACGGTGGTGATCGACGATACCTAGGATTTCTGCGTCTGCCACATCATCAGGTGCCTGTGCGAGATCTGAATAGTCAACCAACCAGATTTTCTCACCGGCCACAGATGTACGAAGCTCTGGCGTCTCTGCACCAGCAACGTCAAGGATGTGTTGAGTTTCACGGTTGATTTCACCTTGGCGGATAGGCATGGCTTGCTCGCCACGTGCCTTCAGCAGTTCAGTTGCCACCAAAGCACTACAAATACTATCACTATCAGGGTTCTTGTGACCTACGACTAGAATCATCTTATTTCCTATACGACTATTACGAGCCCGATCTGGGCGATTACTCACGAAGCCCGATACTTTACCTGATTTTGAGAATTTGTCATCGCCTAACGGTGCCAAAAGCGCCAATTAACCCCTATCGGGTGTTTTGGCTGTCGGGCAAAAGGTGTCTACACTCAAAGGACAATAATCATAAATGAGTCAATGCCATGCGTTTTTGTTTTTATGCTCTGCCGTTGCTTCTCCTTAGCACAGCGCTTTGGGCCAGCCCTCCCGTGATACGCGCCACTCAAGCGCAGTGGCCTCCCTATGTGTTTGAACGGGTCAACTCCGGGCTAGCGATAGAGATTGTTCAAGAAGCGTTTGCCACGCAGGGCTATGACATCGATTTGGAAATTTTGCCTTGGCTGCGCTCACTTAAAGAAGTGCGCAACAGTAAAAAAGATATGTTGGTGTCGCTTTGGTGGTCAGACGATCGTACCCAAGAGCTAGAATTTAGCGTGCCCTATTTGATGGTCCACCTAAAGTTCATTGTGCTAAAAGAAAACGCCTTTGAGTACCAAGACTTCACCTCATTAGAAGGCATGACGGTCGGCATTATTGAAGATTATGGCTATGGAGAGCGCTTTAATGAATCCACCTACTTTACTCGGGTCGTCGCGAGCGATCTCGCTACCAATCTTCGAAAACTGCGCGCAAAACGCGTTGACGCCATCATCGCCGACGAGCGAGCCGCCATTCATACCATGAAGGAAATCGGTTTAGACTCAGACCACTTTTACTTTGTCGATAAAAGCTTGATGATAAAACCCGTGCATCTCGCCATCGCCAAAGATCATCCCGAAAAAAACACCCTAATGGTCCGTTTTATGATAGGGCTCCACCAGCTAAAGCAGAGCGGACGCTATGATGAACTCGTGATGAAGTACCGATAGCCTTCATGCTCTTGTCAACCATCAGCGCTTACCACTTGTCAAGTAAGGGGTTTAAACGGGTTCGTTTTAGCCATTGAATCGATAGGTGAAATCGACTTAAATGCATTTGCAAATCATTATCATTTTCATATAATCAAGGAAATGCTTTACGATGGTTTGCACTATGAATCACTTCGATGCCCAAACTGCCACGCTTGACTCGCTGCAATTTAGACCCGCTTACAAACGCTTGCTGCTACCCGTAGGGCTATTGGCGCTGTTATTAAACGACTCAACACGCGCGCTCACGGTTTCAACCCTCTCTGATGCCTTCTGGGCCGTATCTTGCTACGTGGCAATGACGCTTGCTCTCTACCACTCGATTGCGAAGATCACTCGTTCGGACAACCGAATCGTGGCGCTGTATCAGCACTCGCGCCACTACCAAGTGATTTTTGCCGCTCTGCTCGGCGCGCTGCCAGGTTGCGGTGGCGCGATTGTCGTGACCACTCAATTTGTTAGTGGCCGGGTCGGATTTGGCGCCATCGTCGCTGTGCTGACCGCTACCATGGGTGATGCGGCCTTTCTATTGCTCGCCAGCCAACCAAGTGTGGGATTAGGTGTGATTGCATTGGGTGTTGTGGTGGGTATTGTCAGTGGCTTGGTGGTCAACGCGATTCACAAAGATGACTTTTTGCGTCCTGCACTTAAGCAAGCTCTAACGTCACGGACGCTGCAACACGCAGCCAATAAAGAGACGAGTAAAGCGATTGAAATTCAAGCCATCAATCTGCAAGGGGCATTCTGGAAGTGGCTGCTGGTCCCCTCCGCTCTTGTCGCCATACTCGGTTCCTTTCAAGTTGATGTGAATCAGTGGTTAAACGTGCCTGACATGACCATGGAGTGGCTTGGCGCGGGTTTGATTGTCATTAGTATGCTGCTGTGGTCTCTGACTCGTGAGATCAAAGACTATGAATCAACGGTGGCGGAAGATTGCAAAATCGTCTCGTCACACCCGATTCAAAAAGCCGCGCAAGATACCAACTTTGTGACCGCCTGGGTGATTGTCGCCTTCCTCACCTTTGAGCTTATCCAACTGGCTGCGCATATCGATATCAGTGATAGTGTGGCTCAACTTGGGGTTTGGATGCCTCTAATGGGGGTTGCTGTGGGTCTGCTTCCCGGGTGCGGGCCGCAAATTTTGGTGACCAGTTTGTATATCTCTGGTGCGGCACCCCTATCGGCACAATTGGCGAATGCCATCTCTAACGACGGCGATGCCTTGTTCCCAGCTATTGCTCTGGCGCCAAAAGCCGCCTTAGTCGCGACCGTCTATTCAGCCTTACCGGCGTTACTGGTCGGTTATGGCTACTTTTTTTTGTTCGAATAGACGCTCAAAAAAAAACGCTCTCGGTATCGCCGAGAGCGTTTTTCTGTCAGCAAGCGATGTCATGCACCACTCGTTCATCAATAATCGCGTTACTTATGACGCTCTTTAAGCTTATTGATCACATCGTTCATCGATAGACCTTGGTCTTGAAGCAGCACCATCAAGTGGTAGATCAAATCGGCCGATTCACACACTAGCTCCGCCTTGTCGCCCGACGTCGCCGCAAGCGCGACTTCAACGCCCTCTTCGCCCACTTTCTGCGAAATACGTTTGGTGCCACGGGCATAAAGGCTGGCAGTATAGGAAGAGTCTGGGTCGGCACTCTTGCGGGCAGCCAATAGCTGCTCAAGTTGATGAAGCCACACCATTTGCGACTCTTCTTGCTTGTCAGCGTCCCAGCACGTCGTGGTACCTGTGTGGCACGTCGGTCCGATAGGCTCCACTTTGACCAACAAGGTATCGTTGTCGCAATCAAGCGCCATGTTTTTCAGTTGAAGCACATTCCCTGAGGTCTCACCTTTTGTCCACAGACGTGATTTCGTACGTGAAAAGAAGGTCACTTGTCCTGTCTGCGCGGTTTTCTCTAGCGCATCTTGATTCATGTAGCCCATCATCAGCACTTGGCTCGATTGGAAATCTTGGACAATCGCAGGCACTAAGCCATCCACTTTGTCCCAATCGATACGCTCAGCAAGTGCGCTCACTTGCCCGCTAGCAAAACTCATACTCGTACCTCTACGCCTTGTTGTTTCAGGTAGTGTTTTAATTCACCAATGTTGATGATTTGCTTATGGAAAACGGAAGCCGCTAGTGCACCATCGACGTTAGCTTGATGGTAAGCGTCTGCAAAGTGGGCCATTTCACCGGCTCCGCCAGAAGCAATCAGCGGTACTTTGCACACTTCACGCACCATGTTGAGCTGTTCGATGTCGTAGCCGTTGCGCACGCCATCTTGATTCATCATGTTAAGGACAATCTCACCGGCGCCTCGTTTTTGAACTTCTTGTACCCAGTCGCGTGTTTCCCACTGTGTCGCTTTGGTGCGTTGTTCGTCACCGGTGAACTGGTACACCTGGTATTTGCCTGTCTCTTTATCGTAATAAGAGTCAATGCCCACCACGATGCACTGCACACCAAATTTATCCGCAAGGTCGGTAATCAGCTGTGGATTGGCTAGCGCTGGTGAGTTAATCGACACCTTATCAGCACCGAACTCGAGAATCCGCGCCGCGTCTTCAGCCGATTTGATGCCACCTGCCACACAAAAAGGAATGTCAATGACCTCAGCAACACGGGCTACCCAGCTCTTGTCGACCACGCGGCCATCACTGGATGCGGTAATATCGTAAAACACTAATTCGTCTGCGCCTTCCTCAGCGTAACGCTGCGCGAGGGGCACAATGTCACCGATAATTTCATGGTTGCGAAACTGAACCCCTTTCACCACCTGACCATCTCGAACGTCGAGACAGGGAATTATTCGCTTTGCCAACATGCAAACGCCTCCTCTGCAGTAAATTTGCCATCGAGTAACGCACGACCAACAATCACGCCAGACACACCGCTACCTTTGAGCGCCTCGATGTCAGCCAGCGACCCAATGCCCCCTGACGATTGAAATTGCACTTGCGGGTACTGCTTGCAAAGGTCGACGTAAAGCTCAACGTTAGAGCCCGTCAACGTACCATCACGTGAGATGTCCGTGCATAGAACATGCTGTAATCCGACAGTTAGATAATCGTCAATTAAGGCTTCAATCGTCACGCCTGAATCTTCTTGCCAGCCGGAGATCGCCACCTTGCGTACACCTTGATCATCGATATTGATGTCGAGCGCTAAGACAATTCTCTCCGCGCCGTATTTTTCCATCCAACCTTTGACCAGTTCTGGTTGCTTCACCGCTGTGGAACCAACCACGACGCGCTCGGCGCCGGCTTCAAGTAAATCCACAACGTCTTGCTCACTGCGCACGCCGCCGCCAATTTGAATTTTTGCAGGGGTACTGGCTAACAGTTTGGCAATCAGGTCTAACTGACGCGCACTGGTGTCTTTAGCACCAGTCAAATCCACCAGGTGCAGCCAGTTGGCGCCAGCTTGGTGATACAGATTAAACTGCTCAGCTGGATCCACTTTGTATTCGGTCACTTGGCCGTAATCGCCCTGATAAAGACGAACGACCTGACCTTCTATTAAATCGAGTGCTGGAATAATCACGAAGGTTATGTCCCTATAATGCTAAAAAGTTTTCAATCAGTTTTGAGCCGGCTTTCGATGAGCGCTCTGGGTGAAATTGCACCCCGTAGTAATTGCCACTTTGCACCGCAGCGGTAAAGGGTTGGCCATACTCACACTGAGCGATGGTGTAGTCGCCGACAGGCATCGCAAAGCTATGGACGAAATAGAAATACTCGCCCTCTTCAATCCCCTCAAACAGTGGGTGATCTGGGGTGGCCGATACCGTATTCCACCCCATGTGCGGGAGCGGAAGATCACCCGTCTCCATCAAGCGTACTTCGCCATCACAAAGACCGAGACACTCAACCGCATTTTCGCCTTGCGTGCCTTTCTCTTGGGAGAGTTTGCCAAGCAGTTGCATACCTAAACAGATACCAAGCAGTGGCTTTTCGACCCGTTTCACCAAATCAATCAAATCGCGCTCAGCAAGATTTTTCATTGCTTCGCTTGCTGTACCAACACCGGGTAAGAACAGCTTATCCGCAGCGAGCACCACATCAGGATCTTTTGAAATCGTCACGGATTGACCTAGGCGCTCAATAGCGAACTTGACCGACGAGACGTTGGCACAGCCAGTGTCGATGATAACGACGTTTTGCTTTGTCATAGTCTCTCTCCTTACAACACGCCTTTACTGCTCGGCAGTTCATTGCCTTCCACTTTGATCGCTTGACGTAAAGTGCGACCAAACGACTTAAACAAGCTTTCGATGATGTGGTGATCATTATCGCCTGCTGAAGAGAGGTGCAAGGTACACGCCAATGTGTCGGTCAATGAGCGGAAGAAGTGCACCACCATTTCAGTGGATAAATCGCCGACCTGATCGCGGCTAAACTTGGCATCAAACTTCAAGTAAGGTCGGCCAGAGAGATCCAACGCGCACTGCGCCAGACACTCATCCATCGGCAAGCTGAAACCAAAGCGGCCAATCCCACGTTTATCGCCCAACGCTTCTTTTAGTGCTTGGCCCAACGCAAGTGCGGTATCCTCGATGGTGTGGTGATCGTCGATGTGCAGATCGCCTTCCACCTGACATACCATTTGGAAGCCGCCGTGCGTCGCAATTTGGTCTAGCATGTGGTCAAAAAAGCCAAGACCAGTGCTGATGGCGTTGCCACCTTGCTCATCGAGATTAACCTTCACTTTGATGTCGGTTTCTTTGGTGGTTCTCACCACTTCAGCAACGCGAGCATTCACGGTGAGCTCTTTTAAGATTGTCGGCCACCCCATGGTTTCTGGGTGGTATTGGATGCCGCGAATCGCCATGTTTTCCGCCAGTTGAAGGTCGGTCGCGCGATCGCCAATGACCACAGAGTGCTTGAAATCCACTTTGCCGCCTTGAAGGTACTCTTTGACCATACCCAATTTCGGTTTACGGCACGAACAGTTGTCCTCTTCAAAGTGAGGACAAATCAATACATCATCAAACTTCACACCCTGAGAGGAGAAGATTTCCATCATCATGTCGTGCGGCGCATCGAAATCCGCTTGCGGATAGCTGTCTGTGCCTAGGCCATCTTGGTTTGTGACCATCACCAAGCGATACCCTGCGTCTTGCAGCGCAAGCAGGCTTGGGATCACAAACGGCTCTAGCTTGAGTTTGTCTAAACGATCGACTTGAAAATCAACCGGCGGCTCGACGATTAAGGTGCCGTCTCGGTCAATGAAAAGAATTTTTTGTTGTGTGCTCACTCGAACTTCCTTATCTCAATCTTAAAGGCGCCCGCCACAGCCAGCGCCCATTTGTTTCTTTACTGCGTGTCATCACGCGCTATAGTGCTTACGGATTAATAGCACTTGCGGATAAATAGTAGTTGCGGATAAAACCGAGTGTCTTCTCGCACTCATCTCGACTACCAATACTGATGCGAACGCAATCCTCAATCGGCGAATTGCGCAAAATAATGCCAGTGTCCCACGCCGCTTTAAACAGTGCATCACCATCGGGGAATTTCACCAACAGATAGTTGCCCCACCCCTCGAACACCGTTAAACCAGCAATGGTCGACAGGCCCGCTTGCAAATACGCGCGATTGGCGTTGAGGTCCAGCACTTGGAACTTGGCTCTAGCAAGCCCTGCCTCTGAGAGAGCTTGGGTGGCAATTTCCGCCACTGGCACAGGCACTGGGTATGGCGCGATCACTTTCAGCAAGACGTTGATCAACGCCTCATTCGCCAAGGTAAAGCCACAGCGCAGACCGGCAAGGGCAAACGCCTTGGACAAAGTGCGCAAAATAGCCAAATTGGGGTACTGAGCCAGTAAATCGACCGTCGATGCTTCTGGACAAAAATCGATGTAGGCTTCATCCATCACAACAATGGCGCGGTCTTGGGTCATCTCAAGCAGTCGGACGATGTCTTCACGCTTAACCAAATTACCGGTTGGATTGTTAGGGCTGCAAACAAAGACCAGTTTTACCTTGTCTAAGTTGGCTTCAATGGCGCTGAGATCCAGTTGCCAATCTTGAGTCAACGGCACCACTTTTTTCTCCACACCAATGGTTTCCGCTGAAATAGCGTACATTCCGTAGGTAGGTGGACAATATAAAATGGCGTCTTCACCCGGCTCACAAAATGCGCGAATCAAAAGCTCAATCCCCTCATCCGCACCGCGCGAGGTCAGCGTTTGCTCAGGTTTCACGCCCGCGTAAGCGGAGTAAGCGTTAATCAACTCAGCAGGTTGACACTCACTGTAGCGATTCAGGCGGGCGAAATCCGTCTTGTACTCATTGTTGAAAGGCGACTCGTTGGCATTGAGCCACACATCGCCACTGCCGCCAATGCGACGTGCAGACAGGTAAGGGGTCAGTTGCTGAACTTGTTTGCGTGCTAGCTTTTCCATCTCTTACCCTTGCTTCTGAGCCAATTTTTCAACACGAATGGTAACGGCGCGTTTGTGCGCATCCAGTCCTTCTGCTTCCGCCATGGTCACGACGGTCGGCGCAAGATTTTTAATCCCTTCCTCAGAGAGTTCTTGCACCGTCATACGCTTGGAGAAATCCGCCAAGCCTAGGCTTGAATAGGTGCGAGTGTAGCCATAGGTTGGCAGAACGTGGTTGGTGCCCGACGCATAGTCGCCCGCCGACTCAGGTGACCAATCACCAAGGAAAATCGACCCAGCGTTATCAAGAAGAGGAAGCAGTTCACGTGGGTTCTTGGTCTGTACTATCAAGTGCTCTGGGCCATAGTAATTCGAAATAGAAACCGCCTGAGTGATGGAATCAGAAATGATGATCAAACTCGACGCCAGTGCTTTTTCTGCAATAGAAGCGCGAGACAGTACTTTGAGCTGACGCTGAACGGCATCCGTCACTTGATCGGCAATCACTGGCGATGGCGTGACCAGCACCACTTGTGAGTCTGGGCCGTGCTCAGCTTGGCTCAAGAGATCCGCAGCAATGAAATCTGGGTCGGCGGTCTCATCGGCAATCACCAACACCTCAGAAGGGCCCGCTGGCATGTCGATCGCGGCACCGCGAAAATCGTTGCTCACTTGGCGCTTAGCTTCTGTGACGTACGCATTACCTGGGCCAAAAATCTTGTCCACTTTCGCCACGGTTTCTGTTCCGTAAGCCATCGCAGCAATCGCTTGACCACCACCAACATTGTAAACTTCATCGATACCACACAGCTTCGCCACGTAGAGGATTTCATCTGCGATCGGTGGTGGTGAGCAGAGTACCACTTTACGACAACCCGCAATCTTAGCCGGTACGCCGAGCATTAATACGGTCGATGGCAGTGGCGCACTGCCACCTGGGATATAAAGACCGACTTTCTGAATCGCTCGAGTCACTTGTTCACACACAACACCAGGTTGCGTTTCAACTTTAATAGGCTGTGGCTTTTGGGCTTTGTGAAACTTAGCGATATTGGCGTACGCTTGCTCAAGCGCTTGCTTCATGGTTTCGCTTAAGCGCTCTGACGCCGCCTCAATCTCTTGAGTTGAGACTCGAATCGACTCTGGTTTGACGCGATCATACTTTTCCGTCAACGCCAATAGAGCAGCATCGCCTTGAGTTTTTACTTGCGCGATAACCTCAGACACCGCAGCGGTAATATTCGCCCCTTCGGTAATGGCAGGGCGCTCTAAAATGGAGTCTTGTTGAGATTCACTCAATGATTGCCAAACAACTGTTCTCATCGCCCTTACTCCATCATTTTCTCAATTGGAAGTACTAGGATTGAGCTAGCACCAAGCTCTTTGAGTTGTTCCATGGTTTCCCAGAACAAGTTTTCGGTACTAACAAGGTGAACGGCCACTTTTTGTTTGTCAGCAGAGAGCGGCAAGACGGTTGGATCTTCTGCGCCAGGAAGGAGCGATTTGATCTGCTCAAGTTTGTCTGCTGGGGCGTGCAGCATGATGTATTTCGACTCTTTCGCTTGCTGAACGCCTTGCATACGAGTCAATAGCTTATCAATCAGTTCGGTTTTATCTTGTGCGAACTCACCTTTACGCTGAATAAGGGTCGCTTTTGATTGGAAGATGACTTCCGCTTCTTTTAAGCCGTTCGCTTCTAAAGTAGCGCCGGTAGACACTAGGTCGGCGATGGCATCAGCAAGGCCAGCACGTGGCGCGACTTCAACAGAACCAGTCAGCATACAGGTTGAGAACGGTACGCCTTGCTCATCCATGTAGGCTTTTAACAATTGTGGATAGGTGGTGGCGATACGCTTACCGGCCAAATCTTGCGGGCCCTTGTACTCTTCATCCTTATCGATCGCAATAGAGAGACGGCAGCCACCAAAATCGAGACGACGCAATGTCACAAACTCACTAGGTTCACCCAATGCTTTTCGGTCTAGGCGGACTTCTTCCAATTCGTTTTCGCCAATGAAGCCAAGATCAACCACACCGTCCATGATCAAACCTGGGATATCGTCGTCACGCACAAGCAGCAAATCGATAGGCATGTTCTCTGAGTGAACCACCAGCTTTTCACCCATGACGTTAAATTTCACACCGCACTTTTTCAGCAGTGCTTGGCTCTCTTTACTTAGACGACCTTTTTTCTGAATGGCGATTCTTAGGCGTTGTGTTTGCATGACTCTTGTATCCCTGTGTTCAAAATCGTTCAAAACGTTAGACTTAAAAACTAAAAAACCCTCGGAAGGTTTGTCTCCCGAGGGTCATAAATCTTTATATTTGCGATTTTCTGCCTCCGGGAGTTTCCTATCTCCCGGGTATGCGCACATCTCCCGAAAGACTAGATTGGGTGATGGTGATGATGAATGTTCATTACAAAATTGCGCATACTGATAAAGCTCTCTTAGCTCGCTTGGTTGCTAACCACACTAACCAAGCTCAGGGATCTTTTCAACCTTTAATTTCAACTTTTTCTTATTTGTATTAGACAAATAAGAAAGGAGGCCAACGCCTCCTTAAAATAATCAATAGAATCTGTCAGTTAGATACCAACTGTCTATCGTTTTATGACGTCGTACAGCTCGCTAGTTTCGATTTAGACATCATTGAAAGCACCGCGCACACCGCTACAAACGCCACGCTGGCGACCGCAAATGAGAGACCGACCGATGCCGTCATACCGAGAGTGATAAAGCCCACACAAGAGATCGCCGCCACAGACAACGCATAAGGTAGCTGAGTCGAGACGTGATCAATGTGATTACAACGAGCACCCGTCGAAGACAAAATCGTGGTATCTGAAATCGGTGAGCAGTGATCACCAAAGACCGAACCTGCCAGCACCGCACTCAGCATTGGCAACATCAAGGCAATATCTGTTGCTCCAGCCATATCACCCGCAATCGGCAACATGATACCGAATGTACCCCAAGAGGTACCGGTCGAGAACGCCATCAAGCCCGAGAGCAAGAACAGGATAACCGGCAACCAATGTGGGTTGATGCTACCTTGCGCCAGCGTTGACAAGTATTTACCTGTGTTCATGTCACCAATCACGCTACCAATGGTCCACGCGAAGACTAGAATGAGGATCGCACCAAACATTGAGCGCGCACCAACCCACAGTGTACGAGCAATTTCGATGGTCGCAATGCGTTGCTTAACTACCGTAAACAGCGCCGTTGCCAAACCCACAATACCACCGTAGATCAAAGACAAACCCACATCGGTGTTTTCAAAAGCGCCCAGCAGATTAAATGCTTGGCCATCCGCTTTGAGCGCCTGACCACCGGTGTAAAGCATGGCCGCGACCGTTGCAATGATTAACAGCACAATAGGCAAAACCAAATCAAGGACGCGTCCGCCTTCGCTTTCACGAATATCCAGCTCTTCATTGAGCTCGTGCGCTTCTTTGGTGTCGTTCTCTGCATCTTTGTCAAAACCACGGCCTTGAGACGCCGCAATTTCATGGCTGCGCATCTTACCGATGTCGAGACCAAACCAAGCCACAGCAAACACCATCAACAGCGCAAATACCGCATAGAAGTTCATTGGAATCAAACGCACGTAAGCGCCCAGAGCGGAATACTCTGTGATGCCATGAGAGACTAAGATGCCACCAATGATGGTCATAATATAGGCACCCCAGCTTGATGCGGGCATCAAGACACACATAGGGGCAGCGGTCGAATCGAGAATATAAGCCAGCTTAGAGCGAGAGACGTAAAAACGGTCCGTGACTGGGCGAGAAATCGCGCCCACCGCCAAGCTGTTAAAGTAATCATCGACAAAAATGAACACGCCCAAAAACGCAGCAAGCAGTTTTGAACCGCGCTTACTTTTCACACGAGACTGCGCCCATTCAGCGAACGCGCGAGTGCCGCCTGAGAGCGTCAGCAGTGCTGTCATCATACCGAGCAAAAGCAAGAAGCCGACAATACTCATGTTCCAAGTATTGAGGCCACCGTCTTCTACGAAAACGCCCGATACGGTTGACGCAAGATAACCCGACGCACTCGCAAACGAATAGTCGTTAAGCAATACGGCACCTAAAACGATACCCACACCGAGAGACACAAGAACGCGACGCGTAATGATCGCAAGACTCAACGCCACGAGTGGTGGCAAAAGAGATAAAGGAGATGAGGCAAAATCAATTAAATTCATGATCTTCAAAAACCAGTAATAAATGGTTAGAGATCTACTGCAGATTAGTCAACCGCACGAGGCCGTTGATAATGTTGAACTTAGCGACAGGGAAGTAGACACTTCACCCAACCCTACAGTAGCGCTCCATAGTTTTACACATTATAGACTATGGCAGTGTTAGCCCTTTCGAGACTAACCCCAGCGAACTCCTTTGATATGGAAGCCCACTTCGGCGAGATAACCTTTCACGCATGCTCATTGGCATCACCCCAACAAACGCTACTATTTTATTCCGCTCCTCTACCGCACAACCAAAATAATCAACCAATGAAACATCAAATTAACAAAGGTTTTACTGTAGTCATGCATTAGGTGGCGCCATTGTACCCATCTAAAACTGCATTTCAACAATTTGGCTCGTTTTGTTGTCACTTTTATTGCTTAGCGATGGTACAAACGGGAAGCCAACTCTCAATTTGGTGACAATTCACACTGTGCTGACGTTCAACGCCCGGGACATTAAAAACTCGGTGTTGACTGCAATGCCAAATAGATAGCACTTTCTCCAAGTCGAAATATGTGCTGTGATCGAAATCGTAAAAGAAAACGTACTGAGGTGGTTCATTTGAACTATATCGACATTATAATGCCAACTATTAGGCAAATTCGTTCTCATGCTGATTTCGGCGACTTTTATCTAAACAGTACCATCAGGATAAGAAACGTTTAATAATAGATATGAAACTCTATTATTAAATCTGAGCGTCAAAACAGGACTTAGCCGAATGATCGCTCCAATAAAGTAAAGAAAGGTAAATTTGGCTGACAGTAACAATAAATTTATCGCATTCTGCTAAGAATGGATTGTAATGTTTAAATATCAGGATTAGTATTTAAGAAATACTCTTAAATAAGATAACAATGAGAGATGTTATGTCTGAACTAACAAAAACACTATTAAATATTCGTAGTCTTCGTGCAGCAGCACGTGAACTGACTCTTGAGCAACTGGAAGACGCCCTAAGCAAATTAACGACAGTCTTTACTGAGCGTAAAGAAGAGGAAGAAGCGCAGCGTGCAGCAGCGGCAGAGCAAGAAGCCAAACTGGCTGCCATTGCTGAGCAAATTTCTAAAGAAGGTATCGATATTGATGCCCTTTACTCTGCGCTTGCTGGTGAAACAAAAACCAAAACAAAATCGAAACGTGCACCTCGTCCACCAAAATATAAATACGTGGATGCAAGCGGTGAAACTAAAACTTGGACAGGTCAAGGTCGCACCCCATCTGCTATTCAACAGCAATTGGATGCAGGTAAGAGCCTAGAAGAGTTCCTGATCTAACTTTCGATGTAAGTTAGTTCAAAAAAAAGCGCCTGTCGGCGCTTTTTTCGTTTATCTTTCCCAGTAGGCTTCTTCCAAGCTATCTTCTCGTTCAGGTAAACCTTTCGAAAGACGTGGAGAGTGCTGAACCAATACCTCATAACTGGCACGGTTAGAATACTTACACACTTGTGAAAAAGAAGAGTAAGTTAAAAACGCATGCGCGTGTTTACTCGAGTTGGGCACATTTTCTTTGTGGTATTTATTCGCGGCCATATCGTGTAGCAACGCAGACAATGCCGCATCACCGGCACCATTAGTGTTTTTAATTTTCTCCGGACCACCCATGTATGGTGAAATATGAGAATACACTTTGATCGCTTGATCGCAATTATCTTTTAATGCTGGGCGGCTAAATTCATAACGATTGAATTCCGCAATACTACCTGGCAACAAAGGCAATGACGTTTCACGTTTGGCTGCTTCTTCGGTATAACCAGCCATAAACAAGCCAAGTGGCCCAGCAGTACACAGCACCAAATCGACCCACTCCAAGGCTTTGTCTGATGCCGCAAGCGGGTCGCTCTCCCCAGTGAGCGCATGCGCCTCATCTTCATTCATCGCTACAACGGTGACATGATCGCGCAAAAATTGCTGCCAAAACTGCGGGTCATCTTGGATGACAAACTTAGTCCCTAACGTGAGAACGACCGGTACATCGTGCTTTTTCGCGTACTCAATAGCGCGCATGGTCGCTTCTGGCATCGGATCGCCCGCTTTGCAGCGCACCAAATACGCAGTCAGCACCAGTGCAGAGGCATTTTTAAAGATTTTTTCTGGAATGCTCTCTGGTTTAAGCTGGTTCATCTGCCCTTCACTAATGGCAAAGGTACGCTCACCATCTTCGGTGATCAGCGCGAAGCAGCGTCCAATTGCGCCGTCGACACCTTGCAGATAATTCAAGTCCATTCGACTGGAGGTATTGCACAAATAACGATAGCCGTAACTGCCGATCTTGATGTCCTGACTCATGACACCAAGCAGCGTAGAACGGTCATCCGCCAACACAGAATAGTTGTGCAAGGTATTGCCAATCGTGCCACCCGCGTATTCATTGGTGATCAAATCATCGCGCTTAAGTTCGTCGTATAACGCTTCGGCCGTCGCATCATCAATCACCAGTGAGTGTCCCTTACTTAACTGGTATTTTTCGATGAGCGAGCTGCACACTTTAGCTTCAATATCCACTAAGGTTTGGTCGATACCAATAATATGTGTGCGGGACATTTTCTTGCTGTCCTGCGCTTGAGTCACTAAAGGGTCGCGAGCATGAACCGGGAAGTAATGTTTGGATTTGCGTTGGCCGGGAAATTTCATAATCAGAGTAAAGTAAGGGATAAAAAGTGGCGCGATTCTACCGCGCCCTTATTGGCGCGGCAACTCCCGCTAGCATAGCAAACGTTTGCTCGCGCATTTAACCTAGAGCAACGTCGATAAGGATTAGCGGCGGCTTATTCGCCTTCCATAAAACTCAAATCTGGCAACAAATCCAAGTGCTCGGAATAGCGTTTAAGATTAAACTCACCATCGTTTTTCATCACATCAAAAATTTCGATTGAGACTGCGCAAGCCATCATGGCAATCGCTTCGTCTCTTGCTGTGCCCGTCATCATCAAACGCATTAACGTTTCTTTCACTTTGATGGGGTTGCCATCTTGCAGTTGGTTTTCAATTACTTCAATAAGTTGCGTTTCTTGCAGCAGTTCGTCTTGGTGTTCAGTCATGAGGAGTTCACTTAATAATGAGATAGATGAGCCTAGGACTCTTGAATTTCGCCCACTATGCCACAACTAACCCTGCATTACCCAATGATATCCGTGCTAACTGTCGACGTAATGACCATCAACGCAATCAACCGATATGTTGTGATATTTACGCGAGGTACATTGCCGTGTTTAGCAGATAACTTGGGCTCTATTTGTCGAACTATGGGCTGCATAACAACCTAGCGAGAACAAGCTCAAAAGCATCGGTGTGATTTCGATCTCGGATCTGTCACCGCTACCGGCTTTCTGCTAGAATTTGCATCCAGTTAAATTGAGTGGTGTGACCTAATGTCTGAAAACTGTACTGACAACAGTAAAAAGAAAGTCATCGTCGGTATGTCTGGCGGTGTAGATTCGTCCGTTTCTGCCTACCTGTTAAAGCAACAAGGCTATCAGGTTGAAGGTTTGTTTATGAAGAACTGGGAAGAAGACGACAACGAAGAATACTGTACAGCAGCAGAAGATCTCGCCGACGCGCAAGCGGTGTGTGACAAGTTGGGCATCCACCTGCACACCATTAACTTTGCTGCCGAGTACTGGGATAACGTATTCGAATACTTTTTGGCGGAATACAAGGCGGGCCGAACGCCGAACCCGGATATTCTCTGCAACAAAGAGATCAAATTTAAAGCATTCTTGGAATTCGCCGACGAAGTGCTCGACGCCGACTACATTGCGATGGGTCATTACGTGCGCCGCACCTTCCCTGACAATGGCGAAGCACCTAAGATGCTGCGTGGATTAGATGGCAACAAAGATCAAAGCTACTTCCTCTATACACTAAGCAGTGACCAAGTAGCACGTAGCCTATTCCCTGTTGGCGAGCTTGAAAAGCCGGAAGTGCGACGCATCGCCGAAGAGCAAGATTTGATCACCGCCAAGAAAAAAGACTCCACCGGGATCTGTTTTATTGGTGAGCGCAAATTTACCGATTTCTTATCTCGCTATCTACCTGCGCAACCCGGTAAAATCGAAACACCGGAAGGCAAAGTAATTGGCGAACACCAAGGTTTGATGTACCACACGCTAGGCCAGCGTAAAGGACTACACATTGGTGGTCAAAAAGGTGGCGGCGGTAATGAAGACCCTTGGTACGTGGCAGACAAAGATCTGAAACGCAATGTGTTAGTTGCTGTGCAAGGTGCAGATCACCCACTGCTCAAGTCTGAGGGTTTGGTGGCTTCACAGTTACATTGGGTCGATCGCACACCGATTCGCGAGCCAATCAAATGCACGGTAAAAACCCGCTATCGCCAAACCGACATCCCTTGTACCATCACACCTATCGATGATGAGAATATCAAGGTGATCTTTGATGAGCCTCAGGTGGCGGTAACCCCAGGGCAATCCGCGGTATTTTATGATGGTGATGTGTGCTTAGGTGGCGGCATCATCGAACAGCGTCTGTAATGGACAGTAAGTCTGTAATCAACAGTTTATTGATAGGAGTACGATTCGGTGGCTAATGCACTCTATGACCGCACCATCGCCTTTGCCGGTATTTGCCAGGCTGTCGCTTTGGTTCAGCAAGTGGCGAAGAACGGTTACTGTGACAATGACGCGTTCGAAACCTCGTTAAAAGCGGTCTTAAACACCAATCCAAGCAACACAGTGGCGGTGTATGGTCGTGAATCCGATCTTAAACTGGGGCTTGAGTGTTTAGTCAAAGGGATCGATAGCACGCCAGCAGGCAGCGAAATCACACGCTACATCATCAGTCTCATGGCGCTTGAACGTAAACTCAGCGCCCGACGCGACTCGATGTCTCAGCTTGGCGATCGCATCCAGATGTTGGAGCGCCAACTCGAGCACTTTGACCTACACAGCGAGCAGATGATCAGCAACCTTGCCAGCGTCTACCTGGATGTCATCAGTCCGGTGGGTCCTCGCATTCAGGTCACTGGCACACCGTCCGTATTACAGCAGACTAGCAACCAGCACAAAGTGCGTGCCTTATTGCTCTCTGGCATTCGTAGTGCCGTGTTATGGCGTCAAGTGGGCGGCAAACGTCGCCACCTTATTTTTGGACGCAAGAAGATGGTGGAGCAAGCACAAATTTTGCTCGCCAGAATGTAAGATACGTCATAGAGAATCTTGGCTCGCCACTCGGCGAGCTTATTTTTTCTTTGTCGGATAAGAATCGCGCAAACGTTTGCGCAATATTCGTGACAATTGCCACAGTTATTGGTATAAAGCTCACCAGATTTAAAACCCAATTCAGGAGAACATCATGGAACTGTCAGCACTGACTGCTGTTTCACCCGTAGACGGCCGTTACGGTAGCAAGACAATTGCACTTCGCAGCATCTTTAGTGAGTTTGGTCTACTAAAGTACCGCTCTATCGTTGAAATTCGTTGGTTACAAAAGCTCGCAGCGACCGATGCCATCGCAGAAGTTCCTGCCTTCAGTGCAGAAGCGAACCAGTTCCTTGATGACCTAGCGGCCAACTTCTCAGAAGAGGACGCGGCTCGCATCAAAGAGATTGAGCGCACAACCAACCACGACGTTAAAGCCGTTGAGTACTTCCTTAAAGAGAAAGTCGCGGGCGTTCCTGAACTGCATGCCGTGAACGAATTCATT
This sequence comes from Vibrio sp. R12-SG2-ISO1, assembly GCF_059834045.1. Taxonomy (NCBI): domain Bacteria; kingdom Pseudomonadati; phylum Pseudomonadota; class Gammaproteobacteria; order Vibrionales; family Vibrionaceae; genus Vibrio; species Vibrio sp. R12-SG2-ISO1. Next base: position 190,590 of record NZ_JCBDGO010000001.1, read on the forward strand.
CACTTTGCATGTACGTCAGAAGACATCAACAACACCTCTCACGCTCTTATGCTTAAAGAAGCGCGTGACAGCGTGATTCTTCCTGAAATCAAAAATATCATTGATGCGATCAAAGCACTGGCTGTCGAGTACCGCGACATCCCGCTACTCTCTCGTACCCACGGTCAACCAGCATCACCGACCACTATGGGTAAAGAGATGGCGAACGTGGCGTACCGTATGGAGCGTCAATACAAGCAGATCGAAAATGTTGAGATTCTCGCGAAAATCAACGGCGCAGTGGGTAACTACAACGCGCATCTCTCCGCTTACCCTGAGCTTGATTGGCACCAGTTCTCTGAAGAGTTCATTACGCAATCTCTTGGTGTAACGTGGAACCCATACACGACGCAGATCGAACCGCACGATTACATCGCAGAACTGTTTGATGCCATCGCACGTTTCAACACCATCCTTATCGATTTCGATCGTGACGTTTGGGGTTACATCGCACTGGGTCACTTCAAGCAAAAAACCATCGCTGGTGAAATTGGTTCTTCAACCATGCCGCACAAAGTGAACCCAATCGATTTTGAAAACTCAGAAGGCAACCTAGGTTTAGCAAACGCGGTATTTGGCCACCTTGCACAAAAACTCCCTATCTCTCGTTGGCAACGTGACCTAACGGATTCTACCGTGCTACGTAACCTTGGTGTGGGTGTGGGTTACGCAATCATTGCGTACACGTCGACCCTAAAAGGCATCAGCAAACTGGAAGTGAACCGTGAAGCCCTGCTTGCTGAGCTAGACAAAAACTGGGAAGTGCTTGCGGAGCCTGTGCAAACCGTTATGCGTCGTTACGGTATTGAGAAGCCATACGAGAAGCTAAAAGAGCTCACTCGTGGTAAGCGCGTTGATGGTGAAGCAATGCGTCATTTCATCGACGGTCTAGAGCTTCCAGAGCACGAAAAAGCGCGTCTGAAAGAGATGACACCTGCGAACTACATTGGTCAAGCCATCGAGCTGACTGACAAGCTGTAAGCGAGCGTTCTCGCAGCAACAATCAAAAGACTTTGCCTCGGCAAAGTCTTTTTCATTTGTGGCGTTTTCATTTCAGAGTATGTGAGCCTCGCTTAGCGATGAGGACTGTTTAAGGCGCCTACTGCTTTTGGAAAAAGAGCGTGATTTGCCCCACTTCCATCCCCCATTTCTTTATCTTGGTCAGGTTGAACACATGCCGTTCATCTTGTCGATATAGCCAATCATCAAAACTGACCGACACACTGCCATCATCCAATTGCAGATCAAAATCGTATTGCCATTGCAGCGCATTACCGACTTCTCTTCCGCGGGCGGTACCGATGATGTCATCGGCTTTTCCGGTGTAGCGACCAGCGTCACTGCGTGTTATCGTCCAGATGCGCTGACTCAACTCGCCATCATCAAAACGAAAATCTTCCACCAGCGTTAACGTGTCACCCTCTACGTTTCCGTCAATAGTGACGAAAAAACGCCGAGTCTGTTTATCTGTATAGTCTTGCACCATACCCCACGCGTGGGTTTCGCCTTGAAAATAGTCGAACAAATCAAAAGCGGGACTGCTAGTTTGGTAGTCATCAATATCGGCGCTACACCCCACCAATACGACACTCAAGAGTATCGCCGCTAAACGAGCACCTAAACGAGATATCATCGCTGCTTTCCTATCAGTTGTTGACGCAATCTTGGGTAGTCTGTGTTGGGTGAAAGCCATATTGAGACAAATGCATCATTAAAGGCTTCATCGTCGATGATGCCAATGCGCTGAGTGTTCGCCTGACGCGTATAATAAAACTCACCCACCTGACCGTTGGTCACATACGTTAAGTTATGCCCCTGTTCGATATTGGGGAAAACCTCAGCTAAACGAGTCAACCAACCTTGGGCAACCTCTTCTTGATAGCCGAGTTTTTGCCACTGCTCCATCGTGGCATTGAGTAACTGATCTTGGCTGATGTTACGCTGATAGGTAATCGAAAGCGCGAGTGGATGAGGCGTCACGTCGTCACTTTCCCGGTATTGACCATTGGGCGCCCGTAACTCCGACTGGTAAATATCAAAAAAGAGCATGGAGAGCTGCGCCTGACCGACCACCGGCCAGTGTGACCATAGCGCGCTCTGCGTCTGTTCATTATCTCCCCCTGAAACGTGTCCCGCTGAAATGGAGGCGTGCGCGTATTGAGACAAGCACAGCACGCTAATCAGGAATGTCATGACCTTTTTCATTGCCGTATATCCTTAACATCAAACCTATCACCACCATCCACTGACCAAAAAGAATCAGTAAACTGAATGTGGGAGGATAGCCGAATTCCACCGCGCCAAGCCGTTCTCCCGCCCAATAACTCAGAGCGCCCGAGAGCCCTCCTATCACTGTTACGAGCCAACTGGGGTATGTGTTCACCAAGGGCAACAAAAAAGTGCTGTACCAGATGAATATCGCCCAAAGCGCCAATAGCCAAATCGGTAACAACCAAGTTGAATGCATCGCGTACTCGAACCGCAGTACCCCCGCAAGCATATTGAAACTGTCGATGCCAATGCCAACAACGAAAACGAGACCAACAAAACGCAAAGGCAACGGCTTAGCTGACACCCCTATCGTGACCACATAAGTCGCCACCACCAGCACAACCAACCACCATTGCCACGCCTCATTGCCTAATACTGCGAGCAGCCAAAGCGCTTGAAACCAGCTCGATATCAGCAGTAAACGAGTCATCAGTTATGGTCGCTGAAATGTCATATGAACGGTGCTGATGCTCTTGGCTTTAAAGCCCCCTTCGCAATAGCAGAAGTAGTAGTTCCACATGCGAATAAAACGCTCATCAAACCCTAAGTGTTTGACGCGCGCCAGCGAACCATTAAAGCGTCGATGCCAGTGATTGAGCGTTTGCGCGTAGTCCTGACCAATATCGAATAGGTTTCGCAGCACCAAGTCACTGTGTTTGGTGGTGGTTTGTGTCAAGGCCGTGATGGATGGCAGAAATCCTCCCGGGAAGATGTATTTCTGGATAAAATCCACATTGTCGCTGTAATAGTCATAACGCTGATCGGCAATGGTGATCGCTTGAATGGCCATCAATCCACCCGGGCGCAGTAAAGACTGACATTTCTCAATATAAGAGCGCAGAAACTGTTTGCCGACGGCCTCTATCATCTCGATAGAGACCAATTTATCGAACTCCCCCTCAAGCAGACGATAATCTTGCTTAAGTAAGGTAATGTTGTCCTGCAAGCCAAGTGCTTCTATCCGAGTCGCGGCGTATTGATATTGTTGCTCAGAGATAGTGGTTGTGGTCACATGGCAGCCGTAGGTCGTCGCCATGTAGATGGCCATCGCGCCCCAACCAGTACCGATTTCAATCACTCGGTCTTGCTCGTTGAGCTGCAATTCCTGACAGAGTCTCTCCATCTTATTGATCTGCGCTTGTTCTAATGAGTCACTTGGGTCAGTAAACAGCGCCGAAGAGTAGAGCATCTCTTTATCGAGGAAGGTTTGATATAACTCGTTGCTCAAATCATAGTGCGCTTCAATGTTCTTCTGCGCCTTCTCAACCGTATTGCGATTCAACCAATGGCCGAGCTTATAGAGGATTTTAGAGAGTAAGCTGCTGCGACTTTCCAAGGCATCCAATGCGGATAAGTTCTTCGCCATCAATTCCATCACTTGGGTCAGGTTTGGGCTGTCCCACCAGCCATCCATATAGGCTTCACCTGCTGCAATGCTGCCGCCCTTGAGTAGACGTGCGTAAAAACCGGGGTGCTTCACTTCAACAACGGCATTGGGTCCATTGTCTAAATGCTGATTGGATCCGTGATGCTGACCAAACGTCTCTTGTCTTTGACTGCCATCACTGTCACTAAACACTTCTCGTATGGTCAATGTCCCGACCTGAAGATGGGACAGCGTCGAAAAGGCGAGATTACGCGCCGTTTTTTGCACAGTGGTCAGCGCTCTTGGTATGGGCATTACTTGCGAATTCATTGTTCTCTTTGCTCCTTGCAACATGTCCGGCGGACTCTGTTTTGTGCGTACATTTGTCTTTGTTTTAGGTGCTAGGGTTTTAGATGGCTAAACGCCTTGGCTAGCTGTTGCTCTCTTTGTCTTGGTAGCTGGGTTCTTGGGAACCGGGGTGAGAGTAAAAAGGGGCCCCTTTCACCCACAGTTTCAACGCGTGCCAATAAATACCTATCACCACTTTTACTGCCATAATCGGCGTTGCGATCAATCGCTTAGCGAGTTGAGCGGAGGTAAGAGGCTGTTTTCGCATCACCATCGTGGCATCAAACACTTTGGTTCGCGTTGTCTCCTCCGCATCACTATGACATTCAAGATGAACAAACAGAGACTCAGTAAGCGGTTTAAGACGCCATACATAAGCCTGTTTAATTGGGTTAAACGGTGACACATGAAAAGCCTTATCATGACGCCAAGTGTTAGCATCATTGGCATCCACCGCGTAGTAATGGCGCTCGTTCCAAGGCGTGTTGGAGACCTCTGCCAATAAGTAGCGCCATTGCCCTTGTTCATCATAAAGGTAGTAAAAATTGACCGGGCTGAAGTAAATACCGAGGTATCTAAGATGGAGGACGGCTTCAACGCGACCTCGAAGGGTAACGCCCGTCAGCTGTTTGACTTTCTCTTGCACCGCGACCTTGAGACTGCCCTCGCCAACATAGTCACTGCGTTTGAATCTCGCCCAGTGCCACCAGCGTGTGCCAAATGCCCAGACTCTGCTCTCCAGCGCCTCTAGCTCATCCAAATCGATGCACGGCATAAAGAGCGGATAATTGAGACTGTGCGAGATGGGCGAAAAACGCCGATGTCTCACATCACCCACCAGCAATGCACTGCGCAACGCGTCTGTCATTAGGCGGCTCCTCGTGTCGTCTGCGCTAGTGCTTCGATACCGCGAACCACATCCAGGGCGCTGCGTACACCGTCCTCGTGGAATCCGTTGTACCAGTAAGCGCCGCAAAACCAGGTTTGACTTTGCCCGTTGACTTCCTCTCTGCGACCCTGGGCGTTGAGAGATTCGGTATTGAACACTGGATGATGATAATTGAAGGTTCGCAGCACTTTACTCGGCTCTATATTCTGTGAGCTGTTGAGTGAAACGCAAAAGGTCACCGGCGCTTCAATGTGCTGAAGAATATTCATGTTGTAAGTCAGCGTTGGGGCGCGAGTGTGCTGGCCGTCTCCACCTTCAATCCAGTAGTTCCAAGACGCCCATGCTGCCTTACGAGTCGGCAGCAACGCCTCGTCTGTATGCAAAATCACTTCGTTGGCTTGATAGGCCAGACGGCTCAGCACTGAGGTTTCGCTTTCACTCGCATCAGCCAACATCGCAAGGGCTTGATCACTGTGACAAGCAAAAATAACCTGATCGAAACGTTCAGACTGGCGCTGCTCGCTTTGCGTCGCGCTTCGGTCAACATAATGAATCGTCACGCCTGCCGAATCACGCGTGACACGAGTGACAGGCGTGTTCAAACGAATTCTCTCTTTGAAGCCTTTGGTCAGCGGGGCAATGTACTCACGCGATCCTCCCTCAATCACATACCATTGCGGGCGGTTGGTGACGTCCAGCAAGCCGTGATTGAGGAAAAAGCGGGCGAAGAAACCAAGTGGGAAAGCGCGCATATCCGCCAACGTTGATGACCAAATCGCGGCGCCCATCGGCAAAATATAGTTCGTACAAAAATAGTCACTGAATTCATGTAGAGTAAGAAACTCGCCAAGGGTCAATGCACTCTCTTGACTGGCCTGAGCTTGCGCTTTCACTAAACGGTTAAAGCGCAAAATCTCGAAAATAAAGCGATAGAACTGCGGACGAAGCCAATTTCGCTTCTGAGCAAACAAGGTCGTGAGTGTATGGCCGTTATACTCCAGTCCATTGTCGTCGTTTCTCACACTGAAGCTCATTTGGCTCGGTCTGCCACGCACGCCAATCTCCTGCATCAACTGGATAAAATTGGGGTAAGTGCGATCGTTGTAAACAATAAAGCCGGTATCTACCGCGTACGTGTGCCCTTCAACCTCCACGTCCACCGTCGCAGTATGACCGCCCACATAGTCGTTGGCTTCAAACACGGTGATGTCGTGGTTTGGATGTAGGTAGTAACCACAGGTTAAACCTGAAATACCCGAGCCGATGATTGCTATTTTCATTGTTGTTATCCTTGTTCCCTATCCTTTTATCTATGCCGAGAATGCGTTCAACGCGAGCCGAGTAGTCGGCTGACCAGCGCGGTTTGCCAACGATAAGGCAACGCGCCAAACACGCGCAGTAGCGTGGTGAATCGTTTGGGGAAATAGAGCGTCGCCCCCCCCTTTTCCAAACCTCGTCTAATCGAGTCCGATGCCGATTGCACCGAAACCATCATCGGCATATCAAACGTGTTTTTGTCCGTGAGCGGCGTTTTGACAAAGCCTGGAAAAATGATCGTGACATCAACGCCTTTGGGTTTGAGATCCAGCTGCAGCGTGCGGGCGAGATAGCTAACCGCCGCTTTCGAGGCGCCATAAGCTTCTGCCCTTGGCAAAGCGACTTCACTGGCGATCGAGCCCAAAATCGCGACACGTTGCCCGGGCGAAAAACGCGATTGCGCGGCGGTGACAAGATTGACCACCCCCATCACATTGATGGCAAAAATGCGCTCGAACAGAGCAGCATCCATCACACCATCATCGATGTACTCACAATCTCCGGCGCTGAGCAGCCATACGTCCGGTGTGTTCTCGAGGGAGTCTATGGCTTGAGTGGTCTGCGCAAGATCGGTGACATCAAACCGCAGCGGCGTTATCGTCTCAAATTGCTGTGCCAGCTCTGCGAGCGCTTGCTCGTTTCGACCACAAGCGATCACCTGCCAATGGTCTCGGGCGTAATCCATCGCCAGCTGCTTGCCGATGCCTGAGGTCGCCCCCGTGATGAGAACGGTCTTCATTGTCCGAGCCTCTGTTTGATCGATTTAATGACGCTACCCAAAATAGGCAAGTTCTCGTACAACATTTCACCGAGGTCGAAATAGTCGCGATGGTAAATCACTTTGCCATCGGCAAATTTAAGATGAGACACGCCATTGACAGCAACAGGCTTGCCTTTGGACAATTTGGGGTGCTCCAACGTCATCACCCAAGTTAAAAAACCCATGTCGCCACTTTGTTGGGCGTGCTGAATATCAAACTCACAGCGCTGGACATTGCTGTAAAGAGACTGGAAGTAGCGCTCAAGCTCAGGCCAGCCTTCCATTCGATGAGCGGCATCTTCAAATACCACATTTTGGTGATAGACCTGCTCAAGCAACACCAGATTATGCTTATCGAGTTGCTGATAGATATTGCCGACTGACTGGACGTCCATTTCGCCTCCATCTTACATTCACACAAGTTATACATTTTTATTTAATGTACAACTTATATAACCTTAGTTGAACATCAAAAGTTGTACAAATTATTTTTTGTACAACTTTCTACTGCCAGCTTGTACGTCTGCTTAGCGAATAAGATCAAAAAAAGGCTTGGTGATAAACCAAGCCTTTTCAGTCAATTAAGTTGTCTTTATGACGAGATAAGCGTTATGAGTTGCGCAGTGCGGCGATGCGCTTATCCAATGGAGGGTGGCTCATAAGCAGTTCGGTCATTGAGCGCTTACCGTTAATACCAAAGGCCATCATCGACCCTTCGAGTTGAGACTCGTGGCTCACTTTAAGGCGCTCAAGTGCGGCAATCATCTTGTGTTTGCCAACCAAATTCGCCGCACCCGCATCGGCGTGGAACTCACGGTGACGGCTGTACCACATGGTAATAAAGCTCGCGAGGAAACCAAACACCAATTCCAACACCATAGAGACGCCGAAGTAGACCATCATGCTACTGCCTCCCTCCTCGTCGCGGTTCGACGAGACGATATTGGCAATAAAGCGTGACAAGAAGATCACGAAGGTATTCACCACACCTTGCATCAAGGTCATGGTGACCATATCACCGTTGGCAATGTGGCTCACTTCGTGTGCCAACACAGCTTCCGCTTCATCGCGGGTCATGTTGTGCAACAAACCGGTCGATACCGCAACCAGAGAGTCATCACGCTTAGCGCCTGTCGCAAAAGCATTAATATCAGGAGAGTCATAAATGGCCACCGTCGGCATACCGATGCCAACTTGGTCAGATTGACGCTTTACGGTTTCAAGCAGCCAGTGCTCTGTTTCGTTACGTGGGCTCTCAATCACCATACCACCCACGGAGCGAAGCGCCATACTCTTAGACATCAAGAGAGAAATGAACGAACCGCCGAAACCAAATACCGCTGCCATCACCAGCAAGCCCGATAGGCTACCTGGCTGCAAACCGGTGGTCGCATAAACGATATTAAGCACCACACTCAGCACAAGGATCACGGCTAAGTTGGTCGCTAGAAATAACATGACACGCTTCATTATTTACTCTTCTCCACGCAAAAGATGACAGTGAACAGGTCCATCGCCTGTTCTGAATGAACTGTTACGAATGACCTGTTGTAGATGAATTGTGGGCACATTGACTCAATATCAATACCTAGCATAGGAATTATTTCAGGCTAAGTATGACGCACCCCACAATTTATCAGGGATAAAGAGAGTGTATTCCTTTTCTCAATAACGTTAAGTGGCAAATTGAAACATTTGATGTCACAGCACTTTTTCACCTCTCTCTTGAATCAATCAACAGGCCAACCAAACACCATTAGACTTTGGTCTTATTGCTGCATCTTGGTTTCATGGTAGATTTCAAACAGATTTTCACTTCCATGGATAAGGGAACGACATCATGGTTGAAACTAACAACTATCAAATGGCTATTGATATGCTTCGTTGTCACTTAGGATTGTCTGAGGATGAGGCCAAACAGCAACTGGGATTAGCTTTGGGGCAATCGGCGCAGAACCACGCAATGGAAATGCAACAAGCCATGCTGGGGCTAAACGAAGAGCAATAAACGGCAACGACATAAACGCATCGGATGACGACGCAACGAGAAAGGGCAGCCACACGGCTGCCCTTTTTGTCTCTTCATTGCTGTTATCGCCTGAAACCGATCAAGCTTCTAACAAGGGCGAGGTCGCACCAGCAATCAACGGCTCAACATTGATGTATTTTGCCAAATCTTTGCGTTTGACGCTCGGCACGTACGGAATCTCGCCGATTTTAGGTGCGTCAATCTTGTTCTCAAGCATTTCAATGATGTCACGATAGTGCTCTGTACCCGGGTTGACGCGGTTTGCAACCCAGCCAATGACGTCAAGACCATCGGCTTTGATGGCATCTAGCGTCAACATCGCGTGACTCAAACAGCCCAGCTTAATACCCACCACCAGTACCACCGGCAGCTTTTCTTGCACGACCCAAGTCGACAAACAGTCACTTTCGGACACTGGCACGCGCCAGCCGCCCGCCCCTTCGACAAGGACCATCTGCGCATTTTGCTTGTGTTGCGCTAACTTATCGCTCAGCACCGCGTAATCAATCGTCACATTTTCGCGCTGCGCCGCAATATGTGGTGACGCGGGTAGCTCTAGCGCATACGGGTTGACGTCTTCATAAGCGACATCCAACGTTGCAGCGCTTTGTAAATAGAGTGCATCTGAGTTACGCAGTCCAAATTCTGTCTGTTCGCTTCCAGCCGCAACCGGCTTGTAGCCAATTGTCTTCATTCCTTTCTCGGCTAAAGCGTTAAGGATTGCTTTAGAAGCAACCGTTTTGCCTACATCGGTATCCGTACCAGCAATAAAAAAAGCATCAATCATCGATGTATAACCCCTAAACAAACCTGATAAGTTGCGGGTAACAACCCCTCTTGGTTTTGAAATACTTGGTACGCTTGCTCTAACTTTCTAAGCGTTTGGCGACTCATGAGTCCCGGTGAGCGGCCGCTCACATGGTTTGCGCCAATGCCCTTTAAATCACGCATTAGAGAAAAAGCAGTCTCATACCACACTGTGACAGCGGGCAAGTCTAGATGATGGTGGGGTGATTCAGATTGCGCTAACGCAAGTTTTAACTGATTGACGGTGATAAAATCGTTAACGTGTTGATATGAATCAATATTGCGCCATGCGCATTTCAACTCATCGAGCGATCCATCCAGCAAAGTCGAAAATACAATCTCACCGCCCTTTTTCACTACGCGGCGCATTTCTTTAAGTGGCAGAGCCAAGTCCTCACACCATTGCAGAGCCAAGCTTGAGAACACGTAATCCACACTGCCCGCTTGCAGCGGCAACTGTTCGGCATCGCCCAATTGATAGTGCATGTTCACGTTACCGCAGCGGGCTCTAGCGGCCGCCAGCATATCCGGAGAGAGATCAAGACAGATCACCTTAGCCCCGCGCTGTTGTAACTGCCAAGAGAAATACCCCGTCCCGCAGCCGACATCCAGCACGACTTGACCACTCAAATCGCTGGGCATGCGTGCAAGCAGTCTCTCACCTACATCACGCTGGAAAGCCGCATGAGCATCGTAGGTGGCGGATGCTTTGCTAAACGCATCACGAATGGCGGATTTATCGCTCACTGCTTTATCGCTGACTGTTTTGACGCTCACCTGTGTGAGAGGATTTGGGGAAGATGTCGTTACCGCGTGCATGAGTGTCCTCGTCCCGTGGGTTTTCTCGCGCCTTTGATGGCTTGGGCCAACTGATGAATGTGCGTTTTGGTATGATTGGCGGTTAAAGTAATGCGTAGCCGCGCGCTGCCTTTGGGTACGGTTGGCGGGCGAATGGCGGTCAACCATATACCTTGCTGTTTCAGCTGTGAGGCGGTGGCCACCGCATCGTCACTCTCGCCAATGAGCCAAGGCTTGATGGGTGTCGGCGTTGACACATACCCAGGCTCGTCACTAAGCAGTTGATCGTACAGTGCCGTCAACTCAGCTAGCTTATCTCTGCGCCACTGCTGCTGCTCAATGATCTCGCTCGCTTTATGCAGCGCGACCGCTTGCGCCCCGGGCATGGCTGTCGAGTAGACATAGTGGCGAGCAAATTGCGTCAAGTAATCGGCCAATTCGTCATGACACAGAATCGCCGCGCCAGAGAGCCCAAACGCTTTACCAAAGGTGACAATCAACACCTGTGGCTTGATACCCGCATGTTGGCAGCTGCCGCGCCCGCCTTCGCCGAGCACGCCGATACCGTGGGCGTCATCGACCGCAAGCCATGCCTGTTGCTCTGTGAGCTCGCTGATCCCTTGGAGCGGCGCAAGATCGCCATCCATGCTAAACACCCCTTCGGTGACGACAAGGGTCGCAGCTTCAGAAGCAATGGTATTCAAGACCTGACGCAAATGCGCCATATCGTTGTGTTTAAAGCGCTTCATGGTCGCAGGACAGAGTACCCCTGCTTCCATCAAGGATGCGTGGTTGAGTTTGTCTTGAATCAGCACATCGTCTTGCTGAAGTAAACTCAATAGCAGCGCTTGATTGGCGGCAAAACCGGAGCTGAACAGCACCGCTCTTTTATAACCTAACCATTCACACAGCCGCTCTTGTAGCGCTTGATGCGCGCCGCCATGACCTGTCACCAATGGCGATGCGCCAGAGCCATTGCCATAGACGGTAATGCCTTGCTGCCAAGCTTGCCCAATAGTGGCGTTCGTCGCAAGACCAAGATAGTCGTTGCTGGAAAAATTTAAGTATCGGCGCTCGTTATCAGCAATCTCCACCTGATTGCCACCGTGCAAGGTGCGTGTTTGACGCAGTAAACCCTGCGAGCGGCGCTCAGCCAGCACAGCGCGCACGCGAGAATCAAACGCTGGCATCGTAGAACAGGTCGTCTTTGGCTGGGCGAGCTGCCACACGTTCAACAACGCGATCCAGCAGATCGTTCTCTTCTATTTCATCCGGCTTTTGCGACACCTGTTGACTGTTAATGCCCAGCTTTTTGAACAGCTGCATATCTTTGTCTTCCGATGGGTTTGGTGTGGTCAGCAGTTTGCAGCCATAAAACACCGAGTTGGCTCCTGCCATAAAGCACAGCGCTTGCATCTGCTCGTTCATATTTTCACGTCCAGCAGAGAGGCGCACTGCAGAGCGAGGCATCATAATGCGCGCAATGGCAATTAAGCGGATGAAATCAAACGGTTCGACGTCCTCGACCTCTTCCAGAGGGGTCCCTTTGACCTTAACGAGCATATTAATCGGCACACTCTCAGGGTGTGTCGGCAGATTAGCTAGCTCAACCAGTAAGCCCGCTCGGTCATTGGCGCTCTCACCCATTCCAATAATGCCACCGGAGCAAATCTTCATGCCTGCGTCACGCACGTGTGACAGAGTATCCAGTCTATCTTGATAAGTACGGGTAGTAATGATGTTGCCGTAAAACTCAGGCGAGGTATCTAAGTTGTGGTTGTAGTAGTCAAGACCAGCCTGTGAGAGCTCCTTCGCCTGCTCGGCCGTCAACATGCCCAGAGTCATACAGGTCTCAAGCCCCATCTCTTTGACGCCTTTAATCATCTCGGTGAGATGAGGCATATCACGCTGTTTGGGGTTCTTCCATGCGGCGCCCATACAGAAACGTGTAGAACCCGCGTTTTTCGCTTTTTGCGCAGCATCGAGTACCCGCTCGACTTCCATCAATCGCTCTTTTTCGATGTCAGTTTGGTAACGCGCACTTTGCGGACAATATTTGCAATCTTCCGGGCAAGCGCCGGTTTTGATCGACAGCAGGGTACTCACCTGCACATGATTGGCCTGCTGGTAATGGCGATGGACGGTTTGCGCTTCAAAGACTAAGTCCATGAATGGCTTTTCCATGAGCGCACGGACTTGCTCGACAGTCCAGTTATGACGTACTTCCACCTGCTTTCCTTTTTATTATTGGATTGATTTCTCGTCAGTCTACTGACACCATACGCACTGTCAACACAATAAAAACACGCAGGTTTACATCTGCTTAATATTTGAACTTTAATTTATTAAGGGACTTTGATGGATCTCGCCTTTGATCGCTGCCATATCTGGCATCCGTACACTTCTACTCTCACACCTCTGACCTGCTATCCTGTTCGTAGCGCAAAGGGTATCTATCTTGAATTAGAGAGCGGAGAACATCTAGTCGATGGCATGTCGTCTTGGTGGGCTTCGATTCATGGCTACAATCACCCTGTGTTAAATCGCGCCGCCCATGAACAAATTGACACCCTCTCTCATGTGATGTTTGGTGGCATCACCCATCAACCGGCGATCACCTTGTGTCAAGCGCTGCTTGAGCTCGCACCGGATAATCTTGAACAGGTGTTTCTGGCTGATTCTGGTTCGGTGGCAGTGGAAGTGAGCCTCAAAATGGCGCTGCAATATTGGCATGCGAAAGGTGAGCCGCGTTCAAAGTTTCTCACCCTTCGAGATGGCTACCATGGCGATACCTTTGCGGCAATGTCAGTGACCGATCCTGACAACTCCATGCATTCACTTTATAAAGGCTTTCTTCCTGAGCACATTTTTGCCCGCTCGCCTCAAACAGGCTTCTGGCAAACGTGGCAACCGAGTGATCTAGACGATTTTCGTCACCAACTCGCCAATCATCACCAAGAAATAGCAGCGGTCATTCTTGAGCCCATAGTGCAAGGTGCGGGGGGCATGCGTATTTATCACCCAGAATTTCTAAAAGGCGTGCGCCAACTGTGTGACAAATACAGTGTGCTTCTGATATTGGATGAAATCGCCACCGGATTTGGCCGCACAGGCAAGCTGTTTGCCTGCGAGCACGCCGAAGTTCAGCCAGACATCCTCTGTGTCGGTAAAGCGCTCACCGGCGGTTACATGACCTTATCCGCCACGCTCACCACTCGCCACGTGGCTGACACCGTCTGTTCGGGCGAAGCGGGCTGCTTTATGCACGGCCCTACTTTTATGGGCAACCCCCTCGCCTGCGCCGTCGCGAGTGCCAGTATGGCGTTGTTAAAAAGCGGCGAATGGCAAACACAAGTTGCGGGCATCGAACGTCAATTTGCTTCGCTGCTGCCGAGACTAAAAAAACATAAAAAGGTCAAAGACGTGCGCTGGCTCGGCGCAATTGGTGTGGTCGAGACGACGACAGCGGTGGATATGGAAAACATCCAAGCACATTTTGTTGAGCAAGGCGTCTGGATACGCCCATTCGGACGTCTTATCTATATGATGCCGCCGTTTATCAGCGAACCCAAGCATATTGAGAAGTTAGTAATGGCAGTGGAGAGTGCACTGGGGAAAGAGGCGTGTTTTAAAACTCAAACTGAGTCCTAGTTCCCAAAATCTAGGAACTAGGAACTAGACACTAGGAACTTACTCCTGATCAATCATCCAGCGGCGGAAGGCTTTGCGCTCTTCGGTGGAAGATTTTAGGTACCAGGCTTTGAGTTGTTCGAGGTTGTTGGTGTCAACACTAGGCATAGCCTCACTTCCTTGCTTCAACTCGGTTTCAGGTGCTAACTCAGCGCTGGCGACTAAAGCAGCACTTGCACCAAACAACACGCCTCTCGCTTGATTGTGTTGTGCAACAAGCTTAGGTAGGTCGTAATACGGGAAAATGCCTTCACCGCTGTCCAAGACTTCCTGAGAATATTCAATCGATTCGCCATTTTTAGTTTTTATTACCCACTCTGGGGCTTGTTTAAAGTGCGAGTTAGCTTGCTGATAACTGTGCAATTTTGGTGCTTCAATAATCAAATCGCTTTCCGGTGCGTTGAACATGATGACATAAGGCGCAGAATCAAAGATTCGCGATTTACCTGAATCACTCAATTTCTTACTGTACTTTACCACCAACTGGGTAGGACCTTCATCGACACTGACACTTTTACGCTTTTCTTGATTTTGCTCACCGTCGACAAACAGCAACTCAACGCTCGATTGTGGCTCTAGCATCCCCGCTGACACTCCGAAACTCATCAATACGCAAAGTAAGCCCATGGATTTTTTCATACACTCGATTCCTTTAGTCCATAATAAAAAACCACCCCGAAGGGTGGTTTGATTGTATCTCATTCAGGTGAGATTAGAAGTAAGCTTTAACACCTACAGCAACACCAGTTTCAGTTGAGTCACCGTTATCCTGCTTACCGTTGTCACCACCAACTTCAGCGTACAGAGTTGTGTTTGGAGCGATGCCGTAGCCAGCGTTTACATACCAAGTGTCGAAGTCGTCAGCACCGTCTTGCTCAGAAGTGCTGTAACCTGCCGCTAGAGTCACTTTTTGAATAGTGTAAGTAGCTGCTAGACCGATAGTATCGATAGTATCTGTAGAATCGTCAACATTGTAGTAAGCAACTGCAAGCTCTAGGTTCTCAACACCTGAGTAGCGTGCTTGTAAAGACCAAAGTGACTCGTCGTGCTTACCAGCAGCAGTGTCGTCTTCGACTTCACCTGAACCGTAAAAACCAGTGAAGTCAAAATCAGCCACTCGGTAACCAAGCTTAGCGTCGAAGTAAACGGTATCTTCGTCTAGACCAGTGCTGTTGATCTTATCTTGAACTAGAGCTGCAGCAGCGTAGAAATCACCGTTGTCTAAGTCCCAACGAATAGTTTCGTCTGCACAGAAGTGGTCATCACTACCACCGAAGAACGTGTTCAACCCAAACTGGTAGTCAGAACCGATGCCCGCATCATCCATTACTGCACATAGACGACCCACTTTAAATGAACCCGCTGTGTCAGAGTATAGCGCTACGTAAGCATCACCTTCAGATTGACCAACATCTGTGAATTCCCAGAAACCACCAAACTGTAGAGAGTCGTTGATTGCGTAACGAACGTCAAAGCTCAGATCAGCGTCTTGGATTTCTTGGTGGAAATCAGTTTTTTTAGTAGTTAGATTGCCGTCGCTATCAAATGAGTCAGATTTTGACTGCATGTAAACAACTTCAATATCGCCGCCCATAGTTACTGACACTTTGTCTTGATTGTAAATTTCAAAACCAGCGTGTGCTGAACTTGTTGCAAGTACTGCTAGAGCTACTAGAGTCTTTTTCATAATAATCCACTGCCTTTTCTATAGAATGGGAATTCCTTATCCGGTTCCCTTTATGTTTTAGAAGATGACTCAAACTCTTTATTGGTCCGATGTCATCGCCACTAAATTTCGAGGTTTAGATTGCAAAAGATTCCCCCAAGTGTCAAATGTTCTAAATCGCACAACTAAAAAAACATAAATTAATTTAAAATCATACAGTTACATGTAAACCTGTCGTTTTTTAGACCAGGTTCATAAAAATATCGTTACGCCACGCACCTTACCAAAACCGTTAACATTTAGATTTAAATCCCAAACACGAAGAAAATAAAATAAATTATCAGCATATAAATCTGTCAATGGTGATTATTTGGAGTGATATATATTTTACAATTAGAATTAATTATAAGTTCTTGAAGGTTCAGTTTTTTTTTGTGAAGGAGATCTAGATTTGGTCATTTGAGATTCTATTTCGTGAACTGAGTAGCGTTTAGCAAACTGTGCTATCATCCGTCGCCCATAGCGAAGGTCCCCATATGATTGCCAGTAAGATACAAAATTCTATCCGCCACAGTTATCAATCTCTCCAACATCAGTTAGAAAACTTCGTTCCTCGCCGAGCACAAAACTACTTGGTCGCAGAGATCGCCAAAACATTATGTGGCGAGTATCACAAATCTAACCGGATGATAGTTGCAGAAGCGGGGACCGGGATTGGCAAATCACTCTCCTATCTGATGGCCGTGATACCCGTTGCGCTGTTCAATAATCGTAAAGTGGTCATCTCCACCGCCACCGTCGCGCTGCAAGAGCAGCTCATCAATAAAGATTTGCCACTATATAGACGCCTCTCTGATCGTGAGTTCTCCTTTATCCTCGCCAAAGGCCGAGGCCGTTATTGCTGTGCTGAAAAGCTCTACGCCGCGTGTGGGGCAGACGGCGGGCAGATGGCGATGTTCGAAAGTAAACCGAAGAAAAAAGAGGTTGAACTGCTTGAGCTCATGCACACCAAGTTGGCACAAAACAAATGGAATGGGGACCGCGACGCTTGGCCCAAGCCAATTCCCGACCACTTGTGGCAAATCATTGTCAGCGATAAGCACAGCTGCAACACCAGTTTACCTGCGCATCGCCAGTGTCCGTTTCAAAAGGCCCGTGCCGAGCTTGATAAGGTCGACGTGATCATTGCCAACCACAGCTTGGTGATGGCCGATGCCGATCTCGGGGGTGGCGTGATACTACCAGAGCCTGAGAACACCTTTTATGTGTTTGATGAGGCGCACCACTTACCCCACGTCGCGCGCGATCACGCCTCTGCCGCCGCCAGTTGTAAAGGCGCTGCCAGTTGGCTAGAGAAGCTCAATCAAAGTGTGACCAAATTTGCAGGCCTTGCCGATGAAAAGCGCGTTGCAAGGTTTAAAAACGAGTTGCAAGACAGCATTGCGCAGCTTATTCCAACCTTGGCGAAGCTCCCCGCACAGTTTGATACGCAAGCGTTTGAAGACCGTCATTATCGCTTTGAACATGGCGAACTGCCCACTTGGCTATTTGAACAGGCCAAAGAACTGAAGACCTATTCGGTCAAAGGTGCTCAGGCCGTCGCTAAGGTGGCAGATCTGATTTCAGAACGCGTTAAAGACGGTGAAATTGCGAACCGACTCGCAGAACCCGCGCTCGCTGAGCTCGGTTTTTACATTCAGCGTTTTGACAATCTCGCCCAAGTTTGGCGCTTAATGGCCGAGCCCACACGTGAAAAAGGCGCGCCTTTAGCGCGTTGGTTATCCCTGCACCCGGAACGCGAAGGCGACATTATCGTCAATGTCTCGCCGCTCGAAGTCGGTTGGCAATTGGATCAACAGATCTGGAGCCGCTGCGTCGGTGCGGTGCTCACTTCCGCGACTCTGCGCGCGCTCAACTCATTCAGTTTTTTCTGTCGCCAAGCTGGCGTGAGTGAAAAAGAGGAAGACGGGGTGCGCTTTCTTGCGCTCTCATCGCCGTTTGATTACGCCAACCAAGCCGAATTGGTCATACCGACAATGAAGATGGAGCCCCAAGCGCCACAGTTTACTGAATATCTTATAGAGATATTGCCTAACTGGATTGAAGACAAACAGGCCAATTTGGTTTTATTCTCCTCCTATTGGCAAATGAACCAAGTCGCAGAAGCGCTCAGTAGCGAATTTGTTAAAAAGGGTTGGGCGCTGCAAATTCATGGTCAAGAATCGCGCTCTGAAATTCTAAAAAAACATAAAAACCTTGTGCAGTGCGGCAAGACGAGCATTCTGTTTGGCACTGGCAGCTTCTCAGAAGGGCTGGATTTACCGGGCGACTTGCTGACCAACCTGGTGATCACCAAGATTCCGTTTGCGGTGCCGACCTCCCCCGTGGAGCGCTCACATGCAGAGTACATCGAGCGCAAAGGCGGAAACCCGTTTATGCAGATCTCGGTACCCGAAGCGAGTAAAAAGCTGATTCAGTCTGTCGGTCGCTTGCTGCGTAAAGAGCGCGATTCTGGTAGAGTCGTCATCCTTGATCGCAGACTGGTCACCAAACGTTACGGGAGTGCGCTGTTGGACTCACTTCCGCCATTTAAACGCACCATCAAATAGTGGTGCGATTGACACCCATAACTTACAAGCGCTTCAAGCATATAAAGAAGAATACACATTATGGAACTTTTTGAGCCAACCATGTTGTTGGTGTTGGCACTGGTTGCTTTTGTTGCTGGATTTATTGATGCCGTCGCCGGCGGTGGCGGCATGTTAACGGTGCCTGCTCTGCTGTCACTCGGCCTACCGCCGCACATTGCACTCGGTACAAACAAGTTAGCGGCGACCTTCGCATCCTCAACCGCCGCGTTTACTTACTACCGAAAGCGCCTATTTAAGCCTGAATGTTGGCTAAGAGCCTTCTTTGCCACCCTAGCAGGGGCAATCTTGGGCACCTTGTTTGTTGATTTCATCTCAACTGAGTGGCTTGAAAAAATCTTACCGCTGATTATTCTGGCGGCGGCTGTCTATACTGTTTGGCATAAAACGCCGAATGCAAACATCAATGAATCGCCACCACCTTGCCCTGTACTGCATAAAAAGCAGATAGGCCAAGGTTTGATTCTAGGCTTTTATGATGGCGTTGCCGGCCCCGGTACGGGTGCGTTTTGGACCGTGAGTTCAATGGCGCTCTATCGCCTCAATATTTTGTTGGCTTCAGGCTTGGCCAAGGCGATGAACTTTACCAGCAACTTCACGTCATTGGTGACATTTGCCATTTTGGGTCATATCGATTGGGTGTTGGGCCTAACAATGGGCGTCTGTTTGATGGCTGGCGCGTTCGTCGGCGCTCATTCCGCGATACGATTTGGCGCAACGTTTATACGCCCAGTCTTTGTTACGGTCGTCAGTGTGCTCGCCGTCAAACTGGCGTTTGACGCGTGGTTTATCCCTAGTTAACGCAATGAATAGATTCGATTCGCTAAAGCAAACCTTAGAGAACCTTGCCCAACAAGCAGCGGGGCTTGATCGCCAACGGGGTGAGCACCACCTGCCGCTGTTTGATGAACGACTGTTTTCTTGCCGAGCCAAACTGCTTGTCCCCTGCGTGACAGAAACACAAGCTACATTGACATCGATTTTGCGCGAAGAACAAGCGGGCAAATTGACCACGCACCGAGCAGAATACCTCGGCGAGCGTTTACTATCGCAAATCAGCGCCATCGAGCGCGAATTGGCCACCACCTCAATCCGAAAAAACGAACCTAAGCACAAAAGCTACTATAGAAAGCCCATCAACGAGCTCTACCAACAACTGGCGCAGCATCAAGAGTGGGAACGTCGCTTAAAAGAGATGGTGAGAGACAAAGAGCGTGCACTGCAAAACGCCTCATCGTTTGCCCAAGCACAAGCGCAGCAAGCGTTACTGGCTACCGAGC
This sequence comes from Vibrio sp. R12-SG2-ISO1, assembly GCF_059834045.1. Taxonomy (NCBI): domain Bacteria; kingdom Pseudomonadati; phylum Pseudomonadota; class Gammaproteobacteria; order Vibrionales; family Vibrionaceae; genus Vibrio; species Vibrio sp. R12-SG2-ISO1. The sequence goes on from NZ_JCBDGO010000001.1 coordinate 210,498, forward strand.
AGCGTCTAAAACGGTGCCAAGAGTCTAAGTTGAAAATCGAAAATCAAATCACTTATCGAGAGAGAAACCAGTAATGTCTAGCCAAGAACAGTCAGCGGCAGCAAACAGCGGGCTTGAAAACGCCCCCGAAGAGATCAAACTGGCGGTAGATTTGATCTACTTATTGGAGAGCAACGAGATCGATCCTCGCACTGCTTTAGCCGCAATCGACATCGTAAAAAGCGATTTAGAGCGAAAGTTGGCACAATAAGGTCAACGCCCTGATTTCAAAGACTTGCTGTCTTGCTTAACGACTAATCGCTGGATAAAACAAAAACGCGCTCGGTGATGTGATTCACCGAGCGCGTTTTTCTCAATAAGAGATGTATGTCCTTTGAGGCTATACCTTAAATTGATTGACCAGTTGCTGCTGATTTTTCGACAGCTCACTGATTTGGCCGCTGACCGTTTCTGACTCTTCCGCTTGAGACAAAATTTGTGCACTCAGATCGCGGATATTAGCGACACTTTGATTCACTTCGCCTGACACCGACTGCTGCTCTTCTGCCGCTTTGACAATCTGGTTGTTCATGTCGTTGATGGAAGCGATCGCGCCAAAGACGTGATTGAGCTCTTGTACCGCCTGTTCAACTTGGCTGGCAGAGTGATTGGCGAGTTCATTCCCCTCTTGAATCGCAGATACCACATCCTGCGTCCCCTTCTGCACACTTTCAATCACTTTACGGATTTCACCAACTGAGTCTTGAGTGCGGCTGGCGAGATTACGGACCTCATCGGCCACCACAGCAAAGCCACGACCTTGATCACCCGCGCGCGCCGCTTCAATCGCAGCGTTGAGCGCCAACAGGTTGGTTTGCTCCGAAATGCCCTCAATCACGGTCAAAATTTCCGTAATGTTGGCGTTGTTCTTCGCCAGCTCTTCCACTACGGGCACTGCTGCAGTCATACGTTCGACCAGATGTTCCATTTCATGTTGCGATTTTTCAATCACTTGTTGACCGACGGTTGCCGCCTGATGCGCTTTATCCGCCTCTTGCACCGCAATTTCTGCGTTTTGTACCACAAGGCCTGCGGTTTGCGTCATTTCTTCAGACGCCGTCGCGACTAAGTCGACCTCTTTAAACTGGGCGTCACTGCTGCGTCTCGTACCTTGGGCGGCGACTTTCGATTGTTCCGTTGTGGTCCCTACCTGCATCGTCGTATCAATCACATCACGAATAATGTGTTGCAGCTTTTCCAAAAACGAGTTGAAACCTATGGCGAGCTGACCAATTTCATCCGCCGATTTCACATCAATACGTTGGGTAAGATCACCTTCGCCCGACGCGATATCATCCAAACGCGCCACCACGTCACGAATGGGTTTCACCAAGCGATTAGCCATAACACCAATCGTAAATAAACCAAACAGCACCAGGACCGAACCGGCCAACAGTTCGGTGGTCACGCTCGATTCCACTTGCGCCGTAATGGTAGCGTCAAGGTCATCGGCATCGGCCAACACACTGTTTCTTGGCATATCAAACAATACACCCCAGGTTTGATTCGCTACCATAATCGGTGCGAACACCGTCATCCAGTCACCGCTTTCGCTCCACTGCGTCACCACTTCTTGACCCAAGAGCAGCTCGCGTAGCGCTTCACTGCTGTGCATGTCGCTCTGATAAGCTTGGCCGATGGCCGCGTCAGGCGCGTCACTGGCAATCAAAGAGCCATCGAAGCTAACAATATTAACGCTGCCGTCGCCCGAAAAGAGTTTGCTGTCAGCATCGGCCACCACCTCTTTCAAGGCGTCGAGACGTAAATCAATCCCAAAAAAACCAATGCTGATGCCATCGAGCATAATTGGCACCGAAATCGAGGAGGTTAAAAATGTTTCCTCCTCTTGAGTAATCAAACGTGGCGTAGTCACACACGCTTGTGCTGTGGTCAATGGGCACTCAAAGCGCTCACGATTACTTGGGTCTAACAGCAGGGCTTCACTGAGCACGCTGTTCACCACGTTTTCACCATTTTGCGCGGTGATCCAGTAAGGCGCAAAACGGCCCACTTCGTTTGAACCGACATACTCGGCATCAACGTAATTGCTGTCTTCATTGTCGAGCATGTCCGGTCTAAAGACCAAATACGCCCCTTGAATCGATTCAAAGTCCATCACCGAACGACGGACCATTTCATCCAATGCGGTACGCAGCTCTTCACTGTCACCAAAATTTTCTTCGGTATTGCGTTTTAAGAACATGGCGCTGGAGGCCAACATTTCAGCGCGGTAGAGCGCTTCATTGAGATACTCCGCCACCTCAGTGCCACTGAGTAGAGCGCGCGTTTGCAGCAACTGCTCGGATTTATCGATCACCGATTCCGCGCTTTGCGCTTTGATCAATTGTTGATTGGATAAAGCGTTGTAGACCGAGAAGCCAATTAAAGAGAGTGACGTAATGAGGAGACAGCAGCCAGCGAAAAGCGTGATCTTCCATTGAACCGAAAGCGTTCGCATAATACATCCTTATAAGCAAACTTGTTGATAGTTTTATCCAATCATTACAGCATATTGAACATGATTATCAATCAAAAGTTTAATAATTTGTTACTATCGCTCAGAGGAAGATGCTGAACGCTTGGCATTAGTCAGCCAAAAGTGGAAGTGTTACTATTCAAAACCAGTGGATTTAGACTGCAAAAACGAGACCTATTCAAGCAAGGATTATCAATGAAAGTCATCTCTTTTAATATCAACGGCCTTCGCGCCCGCCTTCATCAACTGCAAGCCATTATTGATAAGCATCAACCTGACGTGATTGGTCTTCAAGAAATCAAGGTTCATGATGAAGCTTTCCCGCTCGAGGATGTGGAAGCGATGGGCTATCACGTATACTTTCACGGTCAAAAAGCGCACTACGGTGTGGCTATGCTGTGTAAGAAAGCGCCGATTCACGTGCAAAAAGGCTTTCCAACTGACAATGATGATCATCAAAAACGCATGATCATGGCGACGTTTGAAGACGACGCGGGAGAGAAAGTGACCGTCCTCAATGGTTACTTCCCTCAAGGTGACAACATCCACCACGAAACCAAGTACCCGTATAAGCGTCAGTTTTATCAAGATTTAATGACCTACTTGAACGAGTATCACAGCAGTGACGAGCAATTAATCGTGATGGGTGACATCAATATCAGCCCACTGGACAGCGATATTGGTATTGGCGAACCCAACCGCAAACGTTGGTTAAAAACGGGCAAGTGTTCGTTCCAACCTGAGGAGCGCGAGTGGCTTAACACCTTGATGGATTGGGGCTTGGTCGATACGTTCCGTCAGGTTCATCCAAGTGTTGACGATCGTTTTTCATGGTTTGATTATCGCTCTCGCGGTTTCGATGATAACCGTGGTCTACGTATTGATGTGATTCTTGCTACGCCAAGTTTGGCGCAAAAATGCGTCGAGTCGGATATTGATTACGAGCTGCGCGGGATTGAAAAACCGTCTGACCACGCGCCTATTTGGTCGACGTTTAAGTAAGCGGACTGACTAGGATAAAGAACTGGGAAAGCCGACGTTCCAAAGCCGTCGATTGAAAATAGCGCAGTGAAAAAAATCCGGAGCATCAACTCCGGATTTTTTGTCTTTAACGCCATGTATTGACTAATAATGTAGCGATAAATAGCCGTTAGATAGCGATAAAGTCAGCTTTGTAGTCTGGGTTAACATCCGCGTCGTAATCCACGCCTTCAACACCAAAACCAAACAGTTTCAAGAACTCTTCTTTGTACTCGACGTAATCCGTCAGCTCTTTTAGGTTTTCAGAGGTGATTTGTGGCCATAGGTCACGACAGTGTTGTTGGATGTCGTCGCGCAACTCCCAGTCGTCTAAACGTAGGCGGTTCTTCTCATCCACTTCTGCTGCGCTACCATCTTCTTTGTAGAGACGCTGGCTAAACATACGGTAGATTTGTTCCATACACCCTTCGTGAACGCCTTCCTCACGCATCTTCTTAAATACCATAGCGATATAAAGCGGCATAACAGGAATCGCAGAACTCGCTTGAGTCACAACCGATTTCAATACTGCGACATTCGCGCTGCCACCGGTTGAAGAAAGTTTCTCGTTCAGTGCAGCGGCGGCGCGGTCTAAGTCCATCTTCGCTTTGCCTAGCGCACCGTCCCAGTAGATCGGCCACGTCAGCTCAGTGCCAATGTAGCTGTAAGCGACGGTTTTGCAGCCATCAGCCAGTACGCCAGCTTCAGAGAGGGCATTGATCCACAATTCCCAATCTTCGCCACCCATTACGGTGACGGTGTCTTTGATCTCTTCTTCAGTCGCAGGCTCAACGCTCGCTTCGATGATCACATCTTTGTTGGTATCCACCGCGGTCGATGTGTAGGTTTCGCCGATAGGCTTGAGAGAAGAACGAATCACTTCACCCGTCTCTGGCATTTTACGTACTGGAGAAGCCAGTGAGTACACCACCATATCGATCTGACCTAGGTCTTGTTTGATCAGCTCAATGGTTTTTTCTTTTGCTTCGTTTGAAAACGCGTCACCGTTCAAGCTTTTTGCGTAAAGACCCTCTTCACGGGCGAGTTTTTCAAAAGCGACAGAATTGTAGAAACCGGCTGTGCCCGGCTTTTTCTCTGTGCCTTCTTTCTCGAAGAACACACCGATGGTTGAAGCGCCGCCACCAAATGCCGCTGCGATACGAGAAGATAGACCGTAGCCACTCGATGCGCCCACAACCAGTACACGCTTAGGTGCATTCTTGATTGGGCCTTGCGCCTTAGTGTAAGCAATTTGTTCTTTTACGTTAGCTTCACAACCCACTGGGTGCGTTGTTGTACAGATAAATCCACGAATTCTAGGTTTGATGATCATATTCAACTTCCTTAACAAAACCCGGCTAGGATAAAAGGTTCAACGCCAGATCGCATCTAATTTCTGTAAAAATGTCGTGAAAAGGCAAGTGGTTGGATCACTTCCTGTGGCTTCTCTCTGTGGTATCCAAAACATTTTACTGAGCAGAAACAGCAGAGGCACCATGACGGTGCCTCTGAGTAGTAAGAGCGGTGACGTACTTTATTACGCCACGCTATCGAGCTTTGGCTTCGCACCCTCTTGATGGGTACGAGTCTCGCTGAAATCGTGGCTAAAGTGGTCCACTTGAATGGCGCGGTAACGCAATTTATCCGCGGCCAAGATCTTATCCACTTCAGCTTGAGTCAGCACGCCAGCGTCTAAAGCTTGCGCTAATCGCTCGGTCAGTAGACCTTTACGAGCGACTACACCGTCTTTAGCTGCGCGCATCAGTTTGCGCTCTAAGCTCTTCACCCCATACATGGCAAGGAAGGCGTTTTCCATCAAGCCGACACTGTCATCCGCGTCTTTGCCTATGTAGCAAAGGTGAGTGAGGCGATCACGATGCGCGCCTGGTGTCATCAGACTTTCTGCCAGTTTCACAGTAAGCTGATCACTTGGCTTGGTGTAACGATTGCTCAGCGGAAAGATGATCACTTTCAGCAAACGCCCAACCGCTTTTTGTGGGTAGTTAGTAAAGGCTTGCTGCAATGACTGCGCCGCGTGATACAAACAGTGCTGCACGGCGTAGTGTACATAATCGAGATCATGCTGCTGGCGACCTTCATCTTCGTACTTTTTCAGTGCCGCAGACGCCATGTAAAGATACGCCAGTACATCCCCTAAACGTGCCGAGATCATCTCTTTACGTTTTAGATCGCCGCCCAGTGTCGCCATTGCGATGTCCGCACTGACCGCCAACGCGCGGCTGAGACGTGTCATCTCTTTATAGTATTGCTGCGTTGGCCCGCTCATATCGGCTTTGATAAAGCGAGAGCCGGTGAGCGCCGCGCCAAACGCGCCGAAGGCGTTGCCCATCGCGTGTTTGATGTGTTTGAACAGCAAATCATCAAATTGCTTCGCACCCTCTTTTTCATCTGGGTTGGCGGCCGCTTCCATTTCTTTCAGTACGTATGGATGACAACGCGTCGCCCCTTGACCAAAGATCATCAGGTTACGGGTCAAAATATTTGCGCCTTCCACGGTAATAGCGACCGGCACACCGAGATAGTGCGTTGCAAGGTAGTTCATCGGGCCATCTTGAATAGCGCGGCCTGAATGAATGTCCATCGAATCATTCAAAATGGTGCGGGCCATTTCCGTCATGTGGTATTTGGCAATCGCCGTCACAATGCCCGGTTTTTCTTTGAGATCCAACGAGGTGGTGGTGAGTGTGCGGCTCGCTTCGAGCAAGTATGTCAAACCACCGATACGCCCTAGCGCTTCTGCAACCCCTTCGAACTTACCGATCGACATTCCAAACTGCTTACGCACGTAGGAATACGCGCCTGTAGTGCGTGACGTCAGATGGCCAATCGCAGTGCCAAGTGCTGGCAACGAGATACCGCGACCTGCTGACAAACATTCCACCAGCATGCGCCAGCCTTTACCGGCGTAGTCTTGGCCACCAATGAGCCAATCCATAGGAATAAAGACATCCTTACCGCGCGTTGGACCATTCATAAACGCCAAACCTAGCGGGTCGTGACGCTCACCGATTTCCACCCCTTTGTGATCAGCAGGGATCAACGCACAGGTAATGCCAAGCTCTTTTTCATCGCCTAGCAGGCCGTCTGGGTCATACATTTTAAACGCTAGGCCAAGTACCGTAGCAACGGGCGCGAGAGTGATGTAACGCTTGTTCCAGTTGAGGCGAATACCCAGCACCTCTTTCCCTTCATGCTCGCCGTAACAGACGACGCCATCATCGGGAATGCCACCGGCATCTGAACCCGCTTCCGGGCCAGTTAGCGCGAAACACGGAATGTCGGTACCATCGGCAAGACGTGGCAGCCAGTAATCTTTCTGCTCTTGCGTACCATAGTGGGACAACAGCTCACCCGGACCTAACGAGTTTGGCACCATGACCGATACCGCCGTACTGATACTGCGAGTGGCGATGCGCGAAACGATGGTTGAGTTCGCCAATGCAGAGAATTCACGGCCGCCATACTCTTTCGAAATGATCAGCGAGAAAAAGCGCTCTTTGCGTAGGTAATCCCACACTTCTTTTGGCAGATCGCGATCTTCTTTGACGATCTTGTGGTCATTGAGCATCGCCAACAAGGTTTCGAGCTCATTGTCCATAAAGGCTTGCTCTTGTGCTGTTAGCGTTGGTGCAGGATATTGGTGCAACTTACGAAAATCAGGACGGCCTGAGAACAACTCTCCGTCCCACCATACGCTGCCCGCTTCCATGGCTTCTTTCTCTGTGCTTGATAGCGGCGGTAGTACTTTTTTGAACATTTTGAAAGCTGGGTCACTGACCCATTTTCTTCTTAGAGAGCACATAATCCGATCCTTTTGTTCGCGTTAGGGTGTTGAACTTATTGTTAGTGTTATAAATGCTTTGTTGGTGTTAAAGATGCTTTATTGGTCTTAAAAACCTTCGCTATTGCTCGATTTATTTCGCCGCGACGCCCGCAGCCAAATAAGGAATCAGTTGGTCAACGACGGACTTGGCATCCATCGCTTTGCCGTAATCATTTTCAGCGATCTCTAGCAGCGCTTGACTCGAAGCCATAGTGAACACGCAGGTGCCGAGGGTAAAATGCAAACGCCAGAACAGCGCTTCTTGAGTCAACTCAGGGTTGGCTTTCATCACCGATTGGGTAAACAGTGATAACGTCTCTTGGTAACGTGTGGTAATGAACCAACGCAAGTGACCCTGCACATCGGTATAACCACGCCCAATCAGCAACATAAAGCGGCTGGTGCCGTTCGGTCTTACATCGTTTAAGTTTCTTAGTGGCGTACGCAGTGACTCAAACACGTCTGACATTTCATACGTATCATTGAGATTTAAGTTTATTAGCGCATCTTGCACTGAGGGCATAAAAGCTTCGAGATAGCGGTTTAGCACTGCACGTACCAAGGTTTTCTTATCGCCAAAGTGATAGTTGACTGACGCGAGATTCACTCCAGCTTTGCTGGTAATGGTACGAAGAGACGTGTCATTGAAACCATGCTCAGCAAACAACGCTTCCGCTACATCTAGGATTTTCTCTTTCGTCTTATTTCTCGCCGACATTTTAAAGCACTCGTATTAAACAACTGTTTGAAATATACATCCGAAACATTTAACTAACAACCAATTAACATCACATTTTTGCGTTTTGGTCTGACCAGATAAAAAAGTGTGAAAGTAATTCATTGAAACGTAAGAGAGATTTTTTATTGCGAACAAAAAAGTGTGCAAAGAAGAAAAAAGAGAGGAAATTTATTGAACTGTTTGCGCCGTCCCCGGTCTGAATAGGTGTAGTGAGCAGAGCATTCGAAGTTTACAGGCCGTCAAACTTGTTTCCTTTCTGAACCTACTCATATGCTGCTTTTTCTTATTAACTCCTATGTTTTATGTATCCGCCCAGAGACCTTTTACTCTGGGCTTTTTTTATCTGTTCTCTTGCGGTTCTAAACGCGAGCGCCACGGCGCTGAAACACCCAATGTTTGCTCAACCAATAGTTGCTGACCATGCCTGCGAGTACGCCAAGTACCAAGGCCAGCAGTGGTGCCCCATCGTTCTCACCCCACCCTTGCAGAACGAGGGTAAACACCGCGAAATTAGGCAACGCAGACAAGCAAGCACTCACCATAAATCGCCCCCACTCTGACCACTTATCTCTCGACTGACTGGCAAACGTGAACACTCGATTGCCAAGCCAAGTGACGCACGCGGCGCAAAAGAACGCCAGCAGACGTGACAGCATCACGTCAAGCTGAAGTAAGTAGTGCGCGGTGACAAAAACGCCACTGTCGGCGATAAAGCCCGCCCCTCCAACCAATGCAAACCGAACAAACGGAGACTCTGCCAGCCAAGTGGACAACGTCACCTCCTTCATGTCGGCTCCGAGCATTTGTATAAAGTTCGTTGGCTTTTTGCCGTCATTTCAACGATACAACTGAGATGGAGATCAGCAATAATTGGCTCCACTTCGTTCGGATGACCGATCAGTTGCACCGCATTTCGTCGATCAATCTCACTCACATCGGTCAACACCTTGGCTTGCCCTGAGCTGTAAAACTGCCCAGAGAAAGGTCGTTTTCCGATATAGAAAGTTGCGATTTGGCGATCTGCATGGGCCAAAATGCGCTTATCACTGCGCTTTTCCGCGACGCCCAGATGCAAGATGAACACGGCAATGACCAACAAAACCGGAACAACACTGGCGGTCACTTTAAACCACTTCGCATCCGGCTTGATGTCCTCGGTCAGTTTGGCGATCGCAATGCCAAGCGCAGGGATCCCTGGCAGCACATACGCCGGTAGTATGTTGCCCGATAGAGAAAAGAGCACCATTGGCGAAATAAGCCACCACAATGCAAAAGAGAGCACGCCTTGGTCTTCTTGCAACAGACCTCTTAACGCCTTGCGCTTACGCCACAGCATTACTGGCAGCACCAATGACCAAGGCGCGGCGCTGTAGAGCCAAAATAGCCAAATTGTGCCCCGAACTTCATCATGAGCTGTGCCATACAAATCCCCTTGCCAACCACTGACCAAAAAGCGCTTGATATGCTCACCGATGATAAAGTAGTCCAAAAAGCCGGGGGTTCGCTGCTCAGCCAGTAGATACCAAGGAAGTGCAATGGCGAGCATCAACAGGCTTCCACCTAGCCAAGGCACGCGTTTTACAAATAGCGCGACGCCTTGAAAAACCCCATGTCTAATCAGTACCCAAGGGACAACCGCCAGTCCCATCAAGACCAATACCAAGGGGCCTTTGGCAAGCAGACCTATCGCAAGGCCAATAAAACCGACATACCCCCATCCTCGACTCCCCTGCCAGCAGCGAAAGAAACCCACCATCGCCAGCGTCATACCCAGTGTCAGTGCCATATCTGTCATCACGGCGCCAGCCGCAATCGCAAAAATGCCGCAGGTCGCCAACACCAGTGCGGTTACCAAACCGCTCAATTTTTGCGAGCGAGCAAAATTGGCCATCAACAGCATCACCACGACACCAGCCAGCCAGTGGGGGAAGCGCACGGCAAACTCATTGACACCAAACGCCTCAATGCCACCAGCACTCATCCAAGTAAACAAGGGCGGCTTACCCCAAAACGGCACACCGTAGTCGAACTGTGGAGTCACCCAGTTTTTCGTTTCAATCATCAGTCTGGCCATTTCGCCATAGCGTGCTTCGGTGGTGTCCATCAGAGGGTAAGCGCCGAGACTGAGCAAACGAATCAGCAGCGTCGACCCTAAAATGGCCCATAAATGAACGGGGTTGAATCTCATGCTCGTCGCTCCTTACGCACTGCTTTGGCCTCTACCTTCTTCGTTCCCAATGCATTGAGCCCGATGGTTTCTTGAACCGATTGAACCAAATAGAGCGGGCGCTGTTTGGTTTCAATAAAGATGCGCCCGAGGTACTCCCCCATTACGCCCATGCACAATAATTGCACGCCGCCCGACGCTAACTGAACCACCATCATGGAGGGGTAACCGGATACATCTTCGCCAAACAGTAAGGTTTTGCCGACGATGACAGCGCCATACACAAAGGCGCTCAACGCAATGGCAGCGCCGAGCAAAGTGGCGATCCTCAGCGGAGCGATAGAGAACGACGTGATGCCATCGACCGCCAATCCAATCAGTTTGAATAGGTTCCATTTGGTCTCACCGCAATAGCGAGCGTCGCGCTGAAAACTGAGCGTCACTTGCTTGAACCCAGGCCAGGCGAAAATGCCTTTCATGTAGCGATTGCGCTCTGGTAGTTGATTAATGTGATCAACCACTTCGCGGCTGAGTAGACGAAAATCACCGACATTTTCCGGAATGGGTGTTTTCACCATGGTATTGAGTAGCCAATAATAGAGCGCCGCCGAGCGCTTTTTGAACCAGGTTTCGCCCAATCTTTCGCTGCGCTGCATGTTGACCACATCAAACCCTTCGCGCCATTTGGCAAGCATCTCTGGAATCAGCTCTGGTGGGTCTTGCAGATCGGCATCAATCACGACAACGGCTTGACCGCGAGAGTGTTCAAGCCCCGCGCTCATCGCCGCTTCTTTGCCGAAATTACGACTTAAGGCGACACTCACCACCCGGCATCGCTCACACTGAAACGTCGCCACCAACGCTAAGCTGTCATCACGGCTACCGTCGTCGACGTAGATGATTTCACACGGCTCATTGAGCGAATCCAATACCTGCGAGAGTCGTTTATGCAATGCGGGTAGCACCGCTTGTTCATTAAAATAAGGCACAACCACACTAAGAGCGATTGCAGAAACATTCGATTTGGGTACAGAAGTTATAATGCCCATCACGCCTACCTGCTTCGGTTATCTGATACCATCACTCTAAAGTTGCAGGTGTGAAAAGTGTGTTATCGACGTTTTTTTCACGTTTCGATCACCATGATGGGGAGCAAAGTGTATGAGGTCGATGAATGAATAAAGTATTGCTCGTGGAAGACAATCGCGAAGTCGCGGGTATTCTGTTTGATTATTTTGAAGCAGAAGGGTTAGAACTCGATTACGCAGACAACGGTGAGTTGGGACTCAAACTCGCCCTAGAGCAATCCTTCGATCTGATTCTGCTTGATTTAATGCTGCCGCGCATGGATGGTCTAACCGTGTGCAATAAGCTCCGTGAGGCGGGCAATACCACCCCGGTATTAATGCTCACTGCACTGGATAACCGAGACGATATGCTCAACGGCTTTAAGCATGGCGCCGACGACTACCTCACCAAACCATTTGACCTTGAGATTTTAGATGCGCGTATTCATGCCCTGATCCGCCGTTATCGCGGCCAGGTTGCCAGCCAAACCCTTCGTTTTGGTCCTCTGCGCATTGAACAAAAAACGCGGCAAGCCTATCGAGACGATCGCCGCTTGGCGCTCAATCCCACCACTTACACGATTTTGGAAATGCTCTGTGCCCGCGCGCCAGAATTGGTGACTAAACAAGAGATTGCAGACAAGTTATGGCAAGAGGAGGAACCCAATAACGATGTGTTACGCAGCCACATTTACCAACTGCGTAATCAGCTCGATAAACCCTTCGCCTCACCGATGTTGATCACTGTGCCCAAAGTCGGTTTTCGCCTGCAAGTATGCGTCGATGACGAGGAGCATGCATGTTAGGTAGCTTGCCCCCTTCGACACGCTCACTCACCGGCCGACTGGCGCTGTTTTTCACCTTAATGTCTTGCGTGATTGGTTTGGCGGTGTTTCTGATCTTCTATTTCGCGATCCAATGGGCGGAAGACCGAGTCGGCGAACGACGTATTTTGATTGATCGTGATAATGCCGTGCATCGGTTCATTGCTGGCGAACAGGGCAGAATTGCCCTTGATGAGTTGACCATGGCGTACAACGACATGTCGCTGATCCCCTCAGATTATCGAGCCTTTCTCAGCCAACATAGCGAATACTTGGGCGAAATCGACGACCTGTCTCACATGGTCTACAAAGGCCACTACACAGACCAAGGCGAGCACAAACCGATTGTCTTGCTCTCCTTGATTGACAAAGTCGAGTTTGATGATGACGAAATCTTGTATTCCGGTTTGTTGGTCATCGGCCTCGTCGCTGTGCTGATGTTTGCCTTTGGCACCGTGCTGTTTCGCCTTTCAAAACGGCTCATTGAGCCGATTAATCACATTACCGACCAACTCAATCAGTTAAGCGGCGATGGCAATAGAGAGTTCACCATCAATCCGGATGCGGCGAATGAATTCCAGCTTCTCACGGCGCGGCTTAACCAATATCGCCATGAGCTCAATCAAACGCTCAAACGAGAACAGGCGTTTGCACGCTATTCCAGCCATGAGCTGCGTACACCACTCACCGTGGTCAAAGGCGCCAATACGCTGCTCCAGCGCTCTGAACACAACGCGTTTCAAGCTCGGCAAATTGAACGTATCGATGATGCGGCCCGCCAGATGATGACCATGGTTGATGCACTACTGGCGCTGGTGCGCTATGAGAGAAATATCGACGACGCCCCTCTTCGCTTTCTCGAAGAAGCCGAAGTCGCGGCCATCATTGAGCGCCACCAACCGATGGCGAAACAAAAACAGTTGCCCCTGCATCTCGAGGTGACGGGGCAACCTCAATTACGCGCCACCCCCGCCGTGATTGACATGGTATTAGGGAATTTGCTGCGCAATGCCATCGCGGCGACCGAGCAAGGGTCGATAGATGTTCATCTCTCGACTCATTCTCTCTGTGTGATTGATGACGGTGAAGGGTTGTTAGACAAACCCAATCAAGAGGGTCATGGGCTGGGGCTGATGATTGTCGATGACCTTTGTCGCCGCTACGGTTGGCAGTGCTCTTTGACCCATCACGAGGCGCGCGGGTGTCAGGCATTGATTGAGTTTGGGCTATCCTGAGTCGATACTCGGCTTACTGAGACGACATTGGGCATCGGGAAAAAGATCACGTACACTACGCCTCTTTTTGACACCCTGCACGTTAGACCATGAAACTCAGCGATACGCCCGTCACGCAACATCAAGTGGCTTCGATCCCCTTTTTTCTCAAGCGAGACGATCAACTGCACAGCCACTTCTCTGGTAACAAGGCACGCAAACTGATGTCAGTACTGAGCGGCGAGTGGCCAAAGGTGAAAACCTTGATTGGCTATGGCAGCGCACAGGCGAACTCCGCCTACTCGCTTGCCGCGCTTGCTGCAATAAAGGGCTGGGCGTTTGAGTTTTATGTCGATCGTATCCCCGCATGGCTAGAGCAGCAGCCGATGGGCAATTATCGCGGCGTGTTGGAGCTCGGTGGGCAAATCATCGCCGTCGGCGATTCAGGGCTAGAACCCACGCGCTACATCGAGCAAATCCGCCAACCTGATGATACCTGCTTGGTGATCCCCGAAGGCGGCCGCTCTACCCTGGCAGAGCCCGGCGTGGCAGGACTGGCGCGAGAAATTCTCTCTTGGACTCGTTATCATCCCGAGCACGAGTTTGTTGTCGCCCTACCTTCCGGAACCGGTACCACGTCGCTCTATCTGCAAAAAGCACTCAGGCCGCACGGCATTGAGGTGCTGACTTGTCCGTGTGTGGGCGGGAGAGCCTACCTCGAAGCGCAGTGGCGAGCATTAGGTGAAGAGGTGTTTCCCACGGTTCTTGAACTCGAACAAAAGCATCACTTTGGCAAGTTGTATCAAGCGGACTATCGGATGTGGCAGCAACTGCTGGCCGACACCGATGTTGAGTTTGATCTGCTTTACGATCCCATGATGTGGCGATGCCTGCTCAACTGGTACCCAAATCACCCGCAAAAGACTATTCTCTATGTGCATCAAGGGGGATTACTGGGCAATGAAAGTATGCTGGCGCGTTATCAACGCAAATTTGATGGTGTTTAAAGCCAACGCATCCCCTAAGTTCATCACCAACCAAAGAGTAAAAGGAGCGCAGCGATGCGATTGTGCACTCAAATTCTAAGTCTGTTGTTGGCTCTCGGCATGACTTATCCTGCGTTGGCAACCGTCATCACAACGCCGGGTAAACCGGTTGTCGGCGTCAACGCTACGCGCCTTGCGGAGCGCGTCTGTTACTACCAAGACCAAGCCTACTCATTGGGCGCCGTGATTGAAGTCAAGGGTCACCTGCTGCGCTGCTCCAAAGCCAACGACTTTGAGAGCAATGGCGCGCTGAAATGGCAAAGCCTTAATCGCCAAGACGAAAGCAAAACCGAGCAACCTGACGCTGACGCGACCCAATCTAAGCGTTATTCGGTCAACTAGCTCTATGACGCCACTGCGCTGGAGTCAGAGTGCGCAGGGCGAATCACCACACAAGCGGTATGACGCTGCTTGCCAAAACCGATGATCTGCGACAGCGCCGCTTTGCTGACCGTCACGTGCGCCGAACCAACGGCATCCAGCTCAGATTCAGCGTGCGGATCATGAATGAAAAAGAACTGCTCGCTCATCCCACTCAGTACCACCCAGTGCGGCTCTTTGCTGCCATTAAAACGATAGGTGCTGATTAACAGCAAAATGCTGGCCCCTTCTTCCACCCAGCGCTCCAACTGACTCTGTGACGGTGGAGAGTCGATGATATCCACGTCCTGCTCTGCCAACTGTTGGCAAAAATCCTGATGAACAATTTCAATCACTTGCTTCTTGTTGTCATCCCGCACACTGTCGATAAATGGCGTCGACTGGGATTGACTCCACAGCTCGACATGATACCCACGTCGTGCCGCTGCCAGTGCCAATCCATGACCACTGCATCCACCGTGGCCTGACGCCATGAAAATCGTCGTCGCCTCGCGCCACAGTTGCAACTCAGCACTGCGTGTCAGAGGCTGTGATTTATCGAAATGCGCAAAAGCCATTAACAGCGACGCCGCGCCACAGGTAAATGGGGTGGTTTGCACATAAAGTGGCATATTTAACAAGGTCTTAGGTCCGTAATGACTTAAGCGTTTTTGCATTTTTAGCCCATCACACAAATCGTCGTAGTAATGGATCAGCAGCTTGAGGGTTTTATAGCCCAATTTCTTGTATAAATTTATCGCGCCTATATTGTCTTCGCGCACTTCTAGTCGTATTGTTGTGAAGCCTTTTTCGACGGCAGCGCGCTCACACATTTCGATCAACGATTGTGCAATATTTCGTCCCCGGTACTGCGGCATCACCGCGATGGAATAGAGTCTCGACAGTTGTGTTCCTTGGTGAAACAAAACTAATGCATAGCCAACCACCTGCTCATCGCACTGTGCTACGAACAAAGAAGAATGTTCAGATTGGATGAACCTTTTCATCTGCCGTGGTGAGATCCTATCACTGGAGAAAAGTGACTTTTCCAACTGATTTAACGCACTGAGATCTGTGATTTTCGATTGGCGAAAATTCATGTGATACCTTCAAAAAAAGCTTATGCTAGTGTTTACCCATCATAGCGTTATTATTAAGGAACAAGATAGATGGCAAACTTATTAATTGTCGCCGACCAAACCAGTGATTGGCAGCAATATTTCCCGTCAGAACAAGTGGTGAGCGTGGCGCAATACCTCGACAGAGATTGGCAAACCACACAACGTAACGTTCAAGTCGTCAACCTATGTCGCGATTACAGCTACATGAGCAGTGGTTACTACTGTTCGCTGATGGCCGAGGCCCGTCGTCACCGAGTGATCCCGACGGTCACTGCTATCAATGATATTTCTCAACCCCTGTTGATGTCATCTAATTTCCTCAAGCTGAGTAAACTGCCGAGTGACTTAACGACCTTGTCTTGCAAGATCTATTTTGGCCGTACGCAACAAGCAGGGCTTGAAAAACTTGCCCGTCAGCTTTTTGAGCAGTTTATGATTCCGATCATCGAGCTCAAGATGACCAAACACCAAACGCAGTGGCAAATCGAGTCAGTGGCGGCTTTCCCGTTCCAAGAGCTAGAAGATCAAGAAGAAAACTTCTTTATCGAGTCGCTTGAGCTATTCTCAGACAAAGTTTGGCGCAAACCCAAGCAGGTGAAAAAATACCGCTATGACCTCGCAATGCTGGTCGATGAAGAGGAAAAAATGCCGCCATCGGATGCCTCTGCATTGAAGCGTTTTAAGCGTGCAGCGGATCGCTTGGGGATGAACCTAGAGACGATTGGCAAAGACGACATTTCGCGTCTTGGCGAATTTGATGGCTTGTTTATTCGCGCGACCACCAACATCAGCAACTTCACCTACCGCTTTGCCAAGACTGCCGAAAAGCTTGGCCTAGTGGTGATGGATGACTCTGAGTCCATCATGAAGTGTACCAACAAGGTGTTTTTGACTGAGCTGTTGAAAAACAACAAAGTCCCTGCGCCTGCAAGCGTGATTTTGAATCGCTTTGACCCAGACTGGCAAAACGATTTGCTGAGCGAGTTGAGCTTTCCGATGGTGCTTAAGATTCCAGATGGCGCTTTCTCTCGCGGTGTGGTGAAAGTTAAAAACCAAGAAGAGCTTGAGCGCGAAGCGGCTGCGCTGTTTGAGAAAAGCGCATTGATTTTGGCTCAAGCCTTTATGCCGACCGATTTTGACTGGCGAATTGGTGTTTTGAACCACCAAGCGATTTTTGCCTGTAAATACATGATGAGTCGTGGTCACTGGCAAATCTACCAACACCACAACAGTGGTCGTGTTTCATCTGGTAGTTTTGAGACGCTCGATCTTAAGCAAGTGCCAAAGAATGTCGTCGATGTGGCGGTCAAAGCAGCGAATTTGATTGGTCATGGTTTATATGGGGTCGACTTGAAAGAGATCGACGGTCAAGTCTACGTGATTGAAGTCAATGACAACCCAAGTATTGACCATCATGTTGAAGACGCTTTCCTCGGCGATCTTCTCTATGACCGCCTGATGACGGAGTTCCTGCGTCGTATCCAAATGCGCGGCTTCTAACCCATATCATCCGATCATTCGTATCAAAGCTTAACATCATGTCTAAGTCACTCCGGTGGCTTAGGCATACTCCATCACATTGTCTTTCGCCATCGCATAGAGCTTTTTGTAATTGCTGTTGTTGCGCTCTTGTGCCGACATTTGCGCATGGACTACTCGATGGCAATCCGCCAACAAGTTAAATATCTCTCGATAGTTGCGAATTCGAATGCGGTTATTGGCCAGTAGCTTGATGATCGCCAAGCTCACTTTATAGGAGTTCGGCATTAGGGCTTTGAGCGTCGCGTATTGCTCTAAGTATTTCTCGCCTTCTTTTTCGTCGCGTTCGTTCCATTGCGCCATAATGCTTTTCACTCGCTGAATTTGGCGCTGCTTGTCTTTAAAGCGACTTTCAAAATTTTTCCACATGACGTGCTGGCTCTTCTTAATATGGGCAATTTGCTCGTCTCGAATCGCCATTTTGGCCTGCTGCAAGAGCACGGGAATGTCGTTAAACAGCGACAGGTGCTCCAGTAGATAGAGCCAATGAAAATAATCATAGAAATGCAGTGGCTTATCAACGGTGAGCTCAGAAATGAGCGACACGGCGCTGCGCATATCTTGCGACAACCAATGAATGTGCACATGCAGCAACGTCACTTGCACATCAAGATGACGACACTTTTCAAGCTCATCCAACTTACCATTGATGAGGTAGCGCTGAGCTTCAAATACTGCGGGCTTATCCTCATCAACGGCTCGATAGAGAAAACTGCGGACCGTGTTGAGCGTGATATATTCACTTTGCCGATAGGTATTTTCGTTCTTTTCGCTGTAGCGCTTAATGTAATAAAACGCGTCGTCATAATGAGCAATCGCCAGCGACAGATTGGAGAGAATCAACTCGCGCTCCGTCCCCGCCTCAAGCAGGTTGGTGGCCAATTTTAGGTGCCCTATCGCCCCCTCTATGTTGTCGTTGCGTACACACACCGCCGCCATCCCATCATGATAATAGGGATTATTGTCTTGATTCGACAAGGTGCTGAGTACATCCCTCGCCATATCAATCTCTTCTTGTTCAATCAGCACTTTGCTCAATGCGGTTTTCACGCTGTCGCAATCATATTCATCGAGCAGCGTGCGATACTGCTGGGCCGCATCCTCATATTGACCCAACTGGGCATAGCATTGGGCTTTCAGATGGCCCAGATGACGCCCATACTGCGAGTGAAACGGGTGCAGCTCATCACATACCTCTAGCGCGTGTTGGTATTGCTTGTCATAAATAGCGGCATAGACACTCGCCAGTGCCTTTTTCCGCTTGAGACCGCTGTAAAGACGCGCAGAGAGAAAGGGCTTATTGAAGGGCTTAAGCCAATAATCATCCGGGTTACAGTCAATGATGGTACGCACGATTTGCGGTTGGTTTTCACCGGTTAAAAAGGCGAAAAAGAGATCGCTTTTGAGCAGTTGTAAGTGATGCAACTCTTCGAGCAGTTGGTAGCCGTTGATCTGGCTATTGAAGTTCACATCACAAATCACGATGTCGAACGCAATCTGCTTGCAGTGATTAATCACCTCATTTGGCCGATAGGCACAAACAACGTTGCTGCTATCAAAGCCAATCTCTCTTAGGATCAACAAGATAGAGTTGCACACTAAACGCGAGTCATCCGCGACCAATACTTTAAGCTGGCTAACATTGATCCCATTCATGGCCCTGCATCCTCCGATGTCTGCATTGATTGCCAGTTCACGACATGCTCAATGCTTTGGCTTAGGTTTCGTGAAAATTGAATAAGCGCCGGCTCACCCTGCACCGATAGAGAACTGGCTTGCAATAAATGATGCGCATCACTCGCCAATAAGTGGTGACCAACCATCGCCGCGCCGCCCTTGATCTTATGCAGCAAAGCGCGAACGGCCACTGCATCCGCCTGTTCAAGCGCTTGCGTTAAACCGGTGACGTCTTCTTGCATCACATCGATATAGCACTGCGCCATCATCGGCCTTGTGCTTGGCTCAAAGGCATCTAGCCACGCCGTGTGATCGTTAGGCTGGATTTGCTGCATCACCTCTTACTTACCCCCGCTTGCCTTTGTCTTGATAGAGATTTTCATCCGCCATGATCAGCGCATGGTCTAGCTCATCATCTGGCCGTTTAAACGCGACACCCACGCTCACGGTCACCGCGATGTTCATCGGTCTTAACAACTGAGCCGATACCTGCTGTTGCAACTTCTCTTTGAGCTCCAACACACGAGGCGGAGTACACCCTGGCAAAATGGCGAGAAACTCATCACCGCCCGAGCGAACAAGATAGTCGGAGTCGCGGAAAACACGCTTCATCGCGTTGGCAATGTGTTTAATCGCTTCATCGCCGGTATGGTGTCCATATTCGTCATTGATGGTTTTGAGTTTGTTGCCATCCACGGCCAAGATAGCCAGAGTTTCACTGTGCGTTTTTTCTATAAACTTGCGAGTATTGAACACCTTGCGGTTATACAGCCCTGTCATCTCATCACGGTGTGACTCTTCGTACACTTTGGCGATATTGGCTTTCGCCTCACGCAGTTTGGCGTAGTGATTCACCCCAAGTAGCGAGACACACCAAAGCAAGAAAAAGGCGGGTAACGTATCGAGCAACAACTTGCTGACCGGATAATTGAAACTGAGCACCGATTTGTTATCAATCACGTAGTGCGAGCGAAAGCCCAGCTCTGCCAACGGGTAGTCCGGGTAACTGATTTGCACATAATTAAGCTCGCCCACACTGCCTGAGCTGTACGTCGCTTCTTCACCAAATTTTGAACCAAACGCGTACATATCTACGCTCACATCACCAATCACTTCATCGCGATGCAACACGGGGCTCGACAGCGTTATTGTCGGTTCGCCTGAGATCATATCCTGGTAGATTTTTGATACTACTAAGCGATCCGAAAGCGCCTCTGCGGTGGAAAATCGAGAACAGGTTCGAAAACGTTCGCAGCGCTGATCGTGGATGGCGCGTGTACCCAAGTCAATTTGCCCCATATCGCTGAAAAAGATGAACTTTCCCAGCCCTTGAAACGATTGGTAGTAGGTCGCAGAGCGATCATCGAGTAAAAACGCATTCATATTGCCAAAGGCATAAATCAGTGAGGACAACACCACTTTTTCATCGCGATTTAGCTGGTGCAACTCTCCGGTCAGTGGGTAAACGTAGGTCTTAATGCCATATTGACCGATATTGTTGTACGTCTCCTCCAACACCGCCTCATCAATATGAAAAACCGTATTCACAAACAAAGAGGTGTAAATAAGGCGCTGCTTTTGAGTATCGATGCTTTCTGTCAGCAGCTTGAAGTCGTTTTTTTTCGTGCTGACTTGCACATAGGAGTAGGCAAAAAACAGTAAGATATAGGCGATGAATGCCAACGCGCAAGACTTCGTCAGCACGCTGACACGACTCACTTTTTTGCTAATCATAATGCCGCGACCTTGTTGAGCTCCATTAAATTACCCACACCATATTTGTCTAAAAGACGCTTCTTATAGGTGCTCACGGTTTTGTCGCTGATGGACAGAATATGCGCGATCTCCTTGTTGGTTTTTCCGCGCAGTAAATGGTTCATCACGACGGCTTCACGATTAGAGAGATCCACTTTCTCGCGCTCAGGGCTCGGAGTTGATTTGAACTTGAAGAAGGTATAGCCGTTGAAGATCCCTTCTACTGCATCACGCAAGATCTCTTGCTGCTCCGACTTACACACATAACCGTCAGCGCCTGCTTTAAACGCCAATTCGCTAAACAGCGCGCTCTCTTCCGCCGAATAGAACAAGACCTTACCGCGATAGCCATGAGACTTAATGCGGCGGTAGAAATCGTATCCATCGACATCGGTGAGATTGATGTCCAAGATAAGCAAGTCCACCGCCCCTGACTTAATGGTATTGAGCGCACTCTTGGCGTTGTTGGCCACAGAGACACTGTCAATAAAGGGTAAGGTTGAGATGGTGGCGCGAATCGCCACTCCCACCAGTGGATGGTCATCAAACACTAAACAGCGACATTTACTCATAATAAGCTCTCTACTAAATTAGGTTGGCAAAGCGGCAGCTCTGCCAAAGGAACAGGTTTACTGACCAAGTAGCCTTGGCAGGTATGCACACTCAACCTGCGCAATACATCCCACGATTGCTTCGTCTCCACCCCTTCTGCCACAACATGAATGTTGAAAGATTGCGCAAGTTGGCTGATAAACGTCACGATGCGCTGCTTTTTGGTGTCGTTCTCAAGACCAAGCACAAAGGTGCGGTCTATCTTGATTTCGTTAAATGGGAAGGCATACAAGTTCTCCAACGAGGAGTAGCCTGTGCCAAAATCATCAATCGCGACATTGATGTGATTGACGCGCAGCTTGGCTAAGTTTTTGTATAGCGAACGATTTTTCTGGTACGAGTACTCTTCGGTGATTTCTATCGTCAGACGCTGCGGATCCACTCGGTGCTGACGACACAGCGTCAGCACATGATCGGCAAAATTGGGGTTCTCCAGATTCGCTTGATCGGCGTTCACGGAGACTTTGGCGGGCAGCAAACCCTGCTGCATATCCATGAGCGCGTTGAGCAATACGGTATCAAACAGCTCGTTCGACAACTGGCATCGCTCCACCATAGGAAGAAAGGTATCGGGGAAGAGCGTGCCATGCTCTGGGTGTTGCCATCTCGCCAGCGCTTCAACGCCCACTACCTCACCAGTATTGAAATCCACTTGAGGCTGATAAAAATTGCAAATGTCCCCCGCAGCCAATGCGAGCAAAAACTCCGCATCCGTTAGCGTTAGCGCGCGTTGAACGAATGTGCGCGGGGCCGGTTTGATGTAGGAAAATAGAGCGCTTAATTCGGCCTCCACAAAAGGCTTACTGATCTGGGCAATGAGGTCAAAACTGTAACCTTGGCACATGGCTTTCACAGTAGAGAGTACGGGTTGATCTAGCCCACTGAGAATGGCGACATGTCCAGCAAAACCGGCCTCATTGAGCGCTTCAAGCATGTCGATACCGTCTCGGCCGGGCATGCTCAAATCACACAAGATCAACTGGTAATCCCGTTGACTCAGTGACGCCATCGCCGCATCTACCGAGGTAAAACTGTGAATATCACTCACCCCGAGTTGGCGTAGCGCTCTGTCCAGCATTTTTAGCTGTAAGGGGTGGTCGTCTAATAACATCACTGTGTGTGTCATGATTGGGTTCTCCAGCGGTCTACCGCGGCTACCTCTTGCGTCAGACTATCAATCAATGACGCGACTCCCTGAGAGAATGAGTGAGCAGAAGAGTGCTCTATGTGTTGACACTGAGTCACCAGTGACGTGAGCCCAACGGCTGCCAAGCCGCCTTTAATGCTGTGTATCGCCTTACGAAGCACATCGATATCATCGCTGTCTCGCAGCACCTTTAAATCTTGATTCATCGACTGCACAAACAGCGCCGCAAATTCGGCTTGTTCGCTCTCGCTTAACTGAGCAAGCCAAGCAGGCATGGCGCGGTTTTCGTTCGCCTCTGCGGGCAGATACAAGTCAAGCAGAGCGCGTAATTGCGCCATTGAATAAGGCTTGCAAAGGACATGGTCCAAGCCGCTTTGGCTGGCAAGCTCCGTCGCCACTCGCGAATCTTCTGCGGTGAGACCAATCACGGGTAACGCACTCAGCATCGAGGCTTGACGAATGTGACGCGTCAAGGCAAAACCGTCCATGATGGGCATATGAAAGTCAGTCAGCAGCACATCGATATCCTGGTGCTGAGCAAGATAAGCCAACGCTTGTTCGCCGTTATCGACTATCTTGGCGTCAACGCCCAACTCAGCCAGTTGCATCGCGATGATGTTTTGATTGATGAGGTTATCTTCCGCCACCAAAACACGCCCGCTCAGCGCGGGACTTGCAGGCGCATCCTTAGCTGCTGACGTGGAGGTCGATGTCTGACGCGTGCGCTCCGTCAAGGCTTTAAGTACCAGATGAGGGTAGCGATAGTGCTGACTCGGCATCTCATGTACGTCATCACTCAAACCTCGAATCTGAAGATGATGGTTTTCAAGCATCATCACATCCGCAAGCCCCTCACAGGCTTTCAGCCCCCAGGCGCGAAACCACTGTGTCATTTCTACAGGTAAACCTGATTCGTTGTAGCTCACATCGCTCAATATCGGATCTAAGCGAGCACTGGGTTTGAGTGGCAGCTGTAAGCGAAACACACTGCCAACATTGACGATGCTTTCAACATCGAGTGACCCACCCATGCAGGCCACCAGCTTATCAACAATGCTCAGCCCTAAACCGGTGCCGCCAAATTGGCGCGTCACGCCATCGTCGGCTTGGGTAAACGGCTGAAAAATCTTTTCTATTTGGGCGCGCGTCATTCCGATGCCGCTATCAGAGACCGTCACGTTGAGTGCCCGATCAGTGGCGGATGCGTCAATTTTAATGAAGCCCATCTGGGTGAACTTAATCGCGTTAGACATCAAGTTGTTGATGATTTGCACCACTCGCACATCATCAATCACGCCATAACGCTGGGCAAAGGGTAAAAACGCCACGCGACACTCCAGCCCTTTGCTCTGCGCTGCACTTTCAAAGGAACGAACCGTCTCCCCCACCACCTGCAGCAGATCGGTCTCAACCGGATTCACACGCAACTGATTGGCGTGCAATTTGGAAAAATCGAGCACTTCATCCACCAACTGATTGAGGTGACGGGTCGATTGTTTGGCTTGTTCCACCAGTTCAGACACGTCAGAATGCAACGGCTTGGTTTGCATCAGCTCCAATAGCCCTTGTGCTGCCGCTATGGGAGTGCGCAGCTCATGGCTCATGGTTGCCAAAAAGCGCTCACGAGAGACGACCGCTTCCTGCGCATGTTGCTTCGCTTTGAGAAGCTCGGCTTCTTTCGCTTTGTGCTCGGTGATGTCGTTGAGCACCGTCAACACAAAGCGATTGTTTGAGCTCGGAGACGTGATCATTTTACGTTGGCGGAAAATGTGCGCCACCGACAGACGACAATCTTGAGTTTGGTGATAATCCGCGATCAGCTCACCCGCCAATACCCGCTCCACTTCTTGCGCATTATCGACCAAAGGCGACTGCGCGCTACGACTGGCCACGGTGCACCCGTTGCAATCGCCACGTTGAACGTGCTCGCAGTTACTCAGCACCATCTGGTTGCGGCTGTCATGAATAAATACCCAACTGTCGAGCTCTGAAATAATGGTCTTCAACCACTCTTTTTCGTTCTCTTCTTGATTTGCACTTGCCTCAGCCAAGCCCACTTTGAGCCTGAGGTTAGAGATAATAAAGTAGGTCAGCAGCGCCGCCAGCAATACCAATGTCAGCACTGCGCCAGCGACCTGCACCACTTGCTTGTCGTCATAGCCGTAGATGAAGTTGATTTGGCGATAGCCTCGCATCAGCTTCGCCATCTCGTTAACGTCAATGGTGCTAAATACACTGTCGAGCAATCGCTTCAACTGCGGGGAGTTTTTCACCGCAAACGCAAGGTGCACTTTTAGAGGCTCACGCTCATTGATTTCGAGCCCGCCGACATCGCTTCGTACCACCAAACCGTGCGCGATATCTTTAGGGATATAAGCAAAATCAATCGCTTGAGATTTCAAATCTGCAATCAGCGTTTTCAGGGTGTCGTATTGTTTGATCTGGCGATCGCGCCACCCGGTAAGATGAACAAATCCTTGGTGCTCACTGCTGGTCAAAACGCCGACAATGTCATGCCCCTGATGTTGAGGCACGTCACCTTCACGGGTCACGGCAACATAGTTGAGGGACAAAAAGGGCTCAGTCAGTTGCCACTTCGCCATCGGTTTTTCATCGGTATACGCCACAGGAACCAAATCGGCGTTATAGCCTGACAAGCTCCCTTCATCGAGATGATCAGGCTCTACATGGGTAAACTCGAGTCCTGTCCGTGAGCGAAGCAGTTGGAAGAAATCATGCAAAAAGCCATCAAGCTTGCCGTCTTCACCACGAAACAGAAACGGATAGGCGGTGGTCGCGGCGCTATAAGTGATCAGCTGTTCGGCGCTATGGGTACGCTGAAAATCGTTCAGTTTGAGTTCAACCGAGTGATAAGGGTTGTCGGAGACTATCGAGCGAACGTTATCTCCCTGCTCTTCTAAATTCAGCACCTGATTGACGCGATCGACAAGGCTTTGATATTTGGCGGTGGTGATCAAGCGCACTTTCTCGCTCTTGACCCACTCTGGCGTCGCCAATGTACCTTTGACGATGTCATGGCCATCAAGAAAGGTGTTTAAGACCACGAAACTGGAGATAAGCGCATCACTCAATCCCAACTCCATCGCTTGCTTGGCATCATCAAGATCGCGGGCATAGTGAATGTTATCAATGCCCGCCGATTTGAGCTGTTCGCAATGGGAAGTGCCGCGAATGCATGACCAAGCAAGAGATTCAGGCGCATGTTTGGCGAGGTGACGATCGGCGTACCACACCGCCACACTGCTAGTGAAAAAAGGTTTAGAGAAGATAAATCGCTTGGCTCGCTCCTCGGTGTGGCTAAAGCCCACCGCCCCGACCACTTCATCACGCTCAATCGCATCCAGCAGTGCATGCACCGTCGGGTAGCCTTTCAGCTCCACCTTCAACTTCAGCGCATTGGCGATGTTGACCAGATAGTCTTGATTGATGGCATCAAACGCATTAATACCATCGTGGTGGGTACCCATCGCTCCCTCTTTCGACACGATACCAAACACCAACGTCGCCCTTTGTGGCTCATTGGTCGGCGCTATTGGCGCAGTTTTGGTCGCATTCACCTCACCTGTACCTAAACCAAGCAGGCAGAGCGCGCACAGCGCCATCACGCGCAGGCGCGGCATGTGAAATCGTGTTTGAAAACGTGGCATCATAAGTCTTTCCTAATCTACTGATCGGCAAGACTATGGATATAGGAAGCAAAGTCAAACGAGCACGTTCAACGTGGGTTTCATAACTAATTGTTAAATATGGATAATTTTAAATTTTGTAGGAAGAGTATGACACGAGTTCGGGAGATACCAGACAAATCGACTCTGTCAGAAAAGAAGAAGATTGACGCTCTCTAGGCTCAGTAATGACAGAAAAGCCGAAGTGACCCGACATACGGTTCACTTCGGCTTTTGTTGAGGGCAGCACGCTTATTCAACTTGCCCAAAAGAGCGTAACCAGCCTAACAGCTGAGCTCTTATAACTCAGTCATAAAAGTGCCGGTTGGGCTAATCGGCAGGTATTTTTCATAAAACGCCTGGTATTGACCAGCAGGGTCTAAATCACTAAACAGGGATGGGTAGAGAATTTTCGCGTAAAACTGGATCATCGCGCCATCAAGAATCGTACGACATGCACCGTGATACGCCGCAAACATACGCTGGTTTTGCACCGCAGATAGGGTTGACCAACCGACACGCTGCTGAAATCCGGCTAAACGCTGCTTCGCTAGTGCTTCATCCACACCTTGCCCCATGACCATAGAGTCATCGGCGCTACCTGATTCATAGCCTGTCATCACAATCACTTCTGGATTCGCAGCGAGGATTTGCTCTGGGTTGAGTTTGCCCCACCACTCGACGTATGGAGCGGAGATATTGTCACCGCCCGCCATGGTCGCAATTGCACCCCACATGTTTTTGCCAAAGGTGTAGCCAGTTTCACTCACGCCCGCCGCACCATATTCGGTGTAGACACGCGGCTTAGGCAGGTTGGCTTTCGCGAGACGCTCGCTGATCATCTCTACGTTTTTCTGGTACTCATCAGCAATGGTTTGTGCACGTGCTTGCTGACCAGTGATGACACCAATCAGCTTAGTGCTTTGCACATGGCGATCCACCGTTTGGGCGTTGTAATCCACGACGACCACTGCGATTCCAGCACTTTGCATACGCTCAACATCCGATTCAAGTGCCTTAAATTGCCAATCCGCCAGTAGCACGACGTCTGGGTTCAAGCCGATCACTTTTTCTACCGAGAAGGTGTTGGTGTCTACACGTCCGATTTCGGGGATCTCATCAAGAGAGGGGCGGTGCTTGACATACTTCGCCCAGCTCGCCGAACGTGCTTGCCAAATGTATTTAGACATGCCAACCACATGGTCATACGCCGCTTCCGTGCCTATTGCCATATAATCTTCAGGGTAAAATCCTACGACGGCTCGTTGCGCCGGTGCATCAAAGGTCACCTCACGTCCTAGAACGTCAGTTACTGTGGTGGTTTGGGCAAAAGTGAAACCGCTAAAACAGAGTGCGGCAAACATCATTAACTGTTTAATCATTGGGTCAATTCCTTGTTGTTTTGCGACATATTAATCCCTTTATTAATGATAATGCAACTAACTATCATTAATGGTAATATCACCACCTTTATTTATGCGAATACGCCCTTTTGTACAGGTAAGATGACGTGGAATCTGTCGCCTTAGAACAGTTAATCAAGCAGCAGCGCCGCAACGAGAAGCAACGCGTAGGCGTCATTGTCGCCTTTGCTTGTCTGATTGTGATGACGTTTGTTTTTGACATCATGACCGGGCCTTCGATGCTCAATGCATCCAAAGTCCTCTACTCATTATTGGAATGGATTGGCTTGCCGTATCAAGTCGATGCATCCACGCAAATCATTGTCACCAACCTGCGCTTGCCCATCGCTTTGATGGCGATCGTCGTTGGCGGCGCACTTGGCGTTGGTGGTGCAGAAATGCAGACGCTCCTGAACAACACCATGGCAAGCCCCTACACCTTAGGTATGGCGGCAGCCGCAGGCTTTGGCGCGGCCATCACTCTGTACATGGGATCTTGGGGGATCAGCAGCAACTATGCGGTGCCACTTGGCGCGTTTTTGTGTTGTATGTTGTCGGCGTGCTTTTTGTTCTCTCTCGCCTCGGTGCGTCATATTAGTTCTGGCCAGCTGATTCTTGCCGGAATTGCGCTGCTGTTTCTGTTTCAATCGCTGCTCTCGTTGGTGCAGTTTGTCTCCTCCCCTGAACTCAGTCAGCAAATTCTATTTTGGCTCTTTGGTAGCCTGTCGAAAGCAACGTGGAATAACCTAGCCATTACTGCGGCGGTGGTCTTATTGGGAGGCGTGTTGCTGATGAAAGATGCGTGGCAACTCACCGCGCTGCGCCTTGGGGAAGAGCGGGCAAAAAGCGTTGGCGTTAACATCAAACGGCTGCGATTAAAAACCCTGTTTATCGTCGCGGTGATCACCGCAACCGTGACCAGTTTCGTTGGGATCATCGGTTTTGTCGGCATTGTCGCCCCCAATATGGCGAAATCCATGGTGGGTGAAGATCAGCGATTCTTCTTGCCGATGTCGTTTTTGGTTGGGGCATTTTTGCTCTCAGGCGCCTCTGTGCTGTCTAAAATCATCGTGCCAGGCGCGCTATTTCCCATTGGCATAGTCACCGCCATTATTGGCGTGCCTTTCTTCTTCTGGCTTATCTTGGCGAAGCGAGGTTAATGGTGCTGGTTGCGGATCATATTCACATTCATATCGATAATCTCACGCTGGCAGATAACATCAGCTTTGAGCTCAATCCCGGTCAAGTCACTGCGGTACTGGGTCCCAACGGCGCCGGAAAGAGCACACTCTTGAAAGCGCTGTTTGGCGATATTGACCTCTCTCAAGGTGCCATTCGTCATCAAGAGACCACGCTCAACCCGAAAGCTCTCGCTCGCTGGCGTGCTCGCTTTGGCTACATGCCGCAAGACATTCACCTTGAAGTGAGTTTGACTGTGATAGAAGTGGTACTGATGGGCAGGCTCGATAGTTTGAGCTTGCGCATTGATGATGATTTACTCAAGCAAGGGCTGCACATTCTCAACAGTATTGGCATGGCCCATTTAGCGAATCGTAACGTTAGCTCACTCAGTGGCGGTCAACGGCAGATGATTTTGTTCGCCCAAGCTATCATGCGCAACCCGCAGATCATGTTACTTGATGAGCCCGTTAGCGCATTGGATCTTCACCACCAGCATGTCTTGCTTGATCACTTAGTGAAACAGACACGCGAGCAGCAGTTTGTCAGCATTATGGTGCTGCACGATCTTAATTTGGCGGCGCAATACGCCGACCATCTTCTGGTCATCAAGCAGGGGCAATTGGTCGCCAGCGGCGCGCCCAATGCCATTTTGACCACAGAGCTGGTGAAGTCCATCTACAATGTGGATGCCACGGTTCATCATGATAACGATGGCGTACCCTTCGTACGTACTCTAAAAGCCAGTTAACGCACGCTCACCGCTCAAGAAAAGCCCCAGCATTAAGCTGGGGCCACTTCGACTAAACAATAAACTTGTTGAGTGCTGATGATTGCTCTTCGACAAGGCGCGTCTGTTGCTCGACTAAGTTAGACGTTTCCAACGTACGTTCTGCTACTTGGCTCGACAGATCTTTGATGTTCACCGTGTTGCCGTTGATCTCTTCAGCCACCAAGCTTTGCTCTTCCGCCGCGGAAGCAATTTGGATATTCATTTCGGTGATTTGCGACACCGCATCTTTAATGCGATGCAATGATTCATTGGCACTGTGCGCGTGCTCCACCGTCTCCATCGCCAGATCGTAGCTCTGAGTCATCGCCGAAGCCGTCGTGTTCGCGCCCGCTTGTAAGCGTTCAATCATAGCGCGAATCTCGGTGGTCGATTCCGTCGTGCGCTGCGCTAAGGTGCGAACTTCATCCGCTACTACCGCAAAACCGCGTCCTGAATCGCCCGCACGCGCCGCTTCAATCGCCGCGTTCAATGCAAGCAGGTTGGTTTGGTCAGCAATGCCATTAATCACGCTGACGATAGATTCAATGCTGTCAGTTGAGGCTTCCAGTTCACGGACACTTTTCGACGCGCGCTCCATCTGCTGAGCCAATGTTTGGATAGAATCAGACGTCAGCGAGACAATGCTGGTGCCCTCTTCTGCAGCGTGATCCGCCGATTGCGCAGCGTGCGCGGCGCTCTGTGCGTTCTCTGCCACCAACGCACAGGTCGTCGACATCTCATTCATCGCAGTCGCCAACTGCTCCACTTCTTGTACTTGAGTGTCCAGCAGGATTCGTGAATCGTTCGCCGCGATGTTGGTCGATTCCGCCACATGAGTGACATCGTGAGCTGTACGTTGGCTGTCTTTAATCAGCGCTTGAATCGTCGCCACAAAGTTGTTGAAGCTTTTCGCTAGCTGGCTAAATTCTTCATCGGTATTAGTATCAAGACGCTTGGTCAAGTCACCATCGCCACTTGCAACGTTGTCCATCGCTGCACTCAGTTGACGCAATGGGCGGGTTAACCAAGCGATGATCGCCAAGAAAACCGCTAAACTGAGGAACATCAAGAGAGTGGCAATGATCATCGAGCTTGTTCTCATGTTCTGCAAAGGAAGATGTGTCTGCTCAAAATCGACGAGGATGCCGACAAACCAGCGTGTATCAGGCACTGGCTGGTAGGTGACATAGTAATCTCGCCCATTAACAGGCAAGATCTTAACATCATCGCTAATCGCACCATTTGCAATGAAACGGGTCAGAGGCTGACCATTAAATTGCGCGTTTGGGTGACCAATGATGGTGCCATTTTCATGAACAATGAATAGCGTGCTGTGTGGCACGTCAGCCTCATTGACAGTGGCTGACAACACAGAAAGGTCAACATCAAAAAAGCTCACTGCCTCAAGCTGACCACTCTGGTAAATCGGTTGTGACACAGAGATCAATACCGCGCCTGTGCCTTCATCTACATACGGCTCTGTCACCACTCGTTGACCCACGCGCTTTGCGTCCACATACCAAGGGCGGGAGCGAGAATCCCAGTCACTCGGTGGCGTCCAACTGGCATCATTGTGCACAATTCGGCCATCATCTTCATAACCGACTCCGGCGGTAACAAAGACATGATTCAGTGCCGATTGATTGAAAATAGTATGAACACTCTCTTGAGGTGCGGTCGCCGTCAACTCCGATAGGTAATCAGCAAAATCATATTTGGCCTTCATGGTCTCCGACAAATTATCGGCTACCTGTTTCATCGAGAGGTCAATCATTGTTGAGATAGAACTCTCCACTTCTTTGCTCAATGCACGGTAGTTAAGGGTCGATAATAGACTCAACGACACTAAACATATCGCTGATCCTGCTACGATCAGTTTGGTACGAAATTTCATAATTCCTCGGAGACAAATAAGCATGCTCGTGCGAGTGTAGCGAAGTGCATATTTTATGAGGAATATCGGTTATTCCTCATACAGTAACGAGGTACACATTGGCTCCGTACCAATACCAAACAGCAAAAAGCCCACCGAAGTGGGCTTTTGGGAGTTAGGCTTTCGATGTCGTGTTACCAAAGCATCTATCTTTATCACACAATCGGTCTTTGTCCGCGATCCATCAGCTTCATGAGTACGTTGTCGGCGGCTTCTCCGGCAATGCCGGCCAGCTTGGATGACAGCTTTTTCTTTTGTGTGTAATGGATCGCCAAAACGGTTTTTTCTTTGCAGGCTGTGGCGATAAGGTCATCAGAAGTGTTGATTTCATCCACCAAGCCCAGTTTGTGCGCTTGTGTGCCGAACCAGTGTTCACCGGTGGCGACTTTCTCCAACGCTAACTCTGGGCGATGTTCACGGATGAAGTCTTTAAAGAGATCATGCGTCTCTTCAAGCTCTTGTTTGAATTTTTCACGCGCTTTGTCGGTGTTTTCACCAAACATGGTGAGGGTGCGTTTGTACTCACCAGCAGTCAGCTGCTCATAGTCGATGTCATGCTTTTTCAGCAACTTGTTGAAATTTGGCAACTGGGCAATCACGCCAATAGAGCCGACAATCGCAAATGGTGCCGAGACAATTTTGTCCGCAATGCACGCCATCATATAACCGCCGCTGGCCGCCACTTTATCGACCGCGATGGTCAGTGGAATGCCCGCGTGCTTAATGCGATCCAATTGCGAAGAGGCCAAGCCATAGCCGTGCACCATGCCACCACCCGATTCAAGACGCAGCAGAACTTCGTCTCCCTCACGGGCCACGGCAAGAATGGCGGTCACCTCTTCACGGAGCGAAGCCACCTCTTTCGCATCAATGCTGCCCTTAAAATCCAACACAAAAAGGTGCGGCTCGCGCTGGCTGTCTAACTCACCCGCTTTACTGGCCTGTTTAATGGCTTTCTCGCGCGCTTTGGTCTCTTCTTTCTGGCTCTTCTTCTCCGCCTTGTCGCGCGCTTTCAAAAACGCATCATCATGCAGATGATGTTCAAGGGTATCGACGGTGTGTTTATGCTGTTCACTGAGGTTGGTCACCTCCAGTTCACCTTTCGCACTGCCACTCTTGCCACCCGCGGCTTTGGCTATCACTAAAATCGCAATAATCGCGACCACAACAGTCACAATCTTGGCTAAAAACAGCCCGTACTCCAACAAAAATTCCAATGTGAATATCCTCTCCTAGGCGAATTGGTGTATTGTAACCACCTTGTCACGAAGACTTAAAGCAGAAGATTACAATAAGGATGCACATCGTGGATTATGCTGTCTCTTCAGATGCCCTGAAAGGTAAGGTTATTCTGGTTACTGGCGCGGGAGCCGGTATTGGTAAACAAGCGGCGCTCTCTTATGCAGAGCATGGCGCAACGGTGATTCTCCTTGGCCGCACCGTCAAAAAACTCGAAGCCACCTACGACGAAATCGAAGCCGCCGGCTACCCTCAGCCAGCGATTATTCCCTTGGATATGAAAGGCGCCAGCAAGCAAAACTATCTGGATATGGCCGATACGATTGAGAGCCAGTTTGGACGTCTTGATGGTGTGCTGCACAACGCCAGTTTGCTTGGCGTGATCAGTCCGTTTGATCAAATCGGTGAAGACACCTATGACGACGTGATGCAAGTCAACGTCAAAGCGCCCTTTTTGATGACGCAGGCCCTGCTGCCTTTGCTGCGTAAATCCGACGATGCGCGCATTGTCTTTACCTCATCCACCGTGGGTCACAGTGGCCGCGCGTTCTGGGGCACGTATGCGATGTCCAAATTTGCAACCGAAGGCATGATGCAAGTGTTGGCGGATGAGCTCAGTGACTCGACTATTCGTGTTAATGCCATCAACCCAGGCGCGACCCGCACAGGCATGCGCGCAAAAGCCTACCCAGCGGAAGATGCCGATTTGCTCAAAACACCGCTCGATCTGATGCCCCTGTACCTCTACTTGATGGCACCGGAAGGTCGCGCCGTCAACGGTCAGTGTATTGACGCGCAACCGAAAAAATAATCACCAATAAACGCCGTCTTCTCAACGCCTTGCACTCTGTGTGAGGCGTTTTTTTATTCACTCACACCACAAGGATCTTGTCGATCGTTGATAAACAATTATACTGTATATATGTACAGGTAAATAGTTATGTATGAACTGATCGAACATCTTAAGCAAAAACAATGGCTTTGGCAGGGTAATCAAACCTTAGCAGAGCAAGACCACTACACCACTGGCTATGATCTGCTTGATCAAAAGCTCAGCGGCGGCTTCCCGAAGCAAGGTGTGGTGGAACTGAGCTCGCCCGCTGCGATTGGTGAGCTGCGCCTATTGCTTCCCCATCTAAGAAACACCACTCAAGAGCGGTTGTCGGTCTTTATTCAGCCGCCGGGGTATCTGTGTGCCGAGCAGCTCATCCGCGAAGGGTTCGATATGAATAAGATTTTGCTCCTCTACCCGCGCGAGCACAAAGAGGCGCTGTGGGCCGCCGAGCAATGTTTAAAAAGCGGCGCTTGCAGCAATGTGCTGTTATGGTCGAGCGAGTTAGAAGTGCACCAAGCTCGGCGTTTGCAAGTCGCCAGTGAACGCGGTGATAGTTTGTCTTTTTTGTTCAAATCCGAGCAGCACAGCCAGGCATCACTGCCAGTGAGCTTAAGCCTTGCCCTGCGCCCACACCCTTTGGGCTTAGAGGTCACTATCACCAAACGCCGCGGCGGATGGCCACACGCCAGTTTTGTCCTGGATATGAGCCGCACTTGGCCAGCACTGACGCAGGCTCGCTCGCCATCAAGCGCTGACGTACTCCCCTTTCCACTGAGGCAGCAAGGCTAACGATGACGCTCTGGTTGTATCTCCATTTTCCATCCTTGCAACTGGACGCGCTGTTTCACACGCCGCAAGGTGAGCCGCTGGTGATTGTCGATCCCCAGCGCTTTCGGGTTGTGCAGTTAAATGCAGCGGCTCATGCTCAAGGGATCCAACCTGGCATGGGGCTGGGCAGCACCAGTGCGCTTTGCCCGACTCTGCAAGTGCACCCTTATGACGCCGATGTTGAGCATAAGTTGTTACTGGAACTGGCGCAGTGGCTCTATTTCGTCACCTCTGACATTGCGCTCTATCCCCCCAATGGCTTGCTACTTAAAGTTACCGATATGCTGACCTTATACGAGGGGTTGGATAAGTATTGGCAGCAGCTCAGTCAGCACCTCACGCGCTGGTCGTTGGATGGCAAAGAGACAGCAGAGAGCGATAGCAACGCGCCGATGCGCCTTCACTATCACTACGCCACTGGGTTTTCTCCGCTGTGCGCCATGCTATTGGCCAAATCGGGTACAGCCATGATTGAAGAGCGTCAAGAGAGACTCCATCAAGCCCTTTTACCGTTTGCTCTGCACGCGACCGAACTCGCTCCCTCGCAAGTGGATAAACTCGCGCGCGTCGGGATAACCACACTCGAACAATTGCTGGCGTTGCCAATGCAAGATATTGCCCGCCGCTTTGATATTGATTTGGTCAACTATGTTGGGCGCTTGATGGGCCAATTTAAGCATCCGGTGGATTTCTACCATCCGCCCGAGTCCTTCCAGCGTTATCTGGAACTGCTGTTTGAGATTGAGACCATTGCGTGGCTCACTCGCCCTTTGCAGCGCCTGCTCAATCAACTGGAAACCTTCCTTATGCTGCGCAATCAAGTGGCCTACGAGCTCACACTCACGCTGCATCAACGGGAAGGACAAGAGGCGCAGATTCACTTTACCTCCGCCAGTGGTGATTATCTGGCCACGCGCTGGATGACGCTGTGCCAGCTGAGATTGGAGTCGATGAAACTCGACGCGCCAGTGCAAGGGCTGACGCTCAAGTTAGTACGCGGCGGCGAATTAGAATCCACCAGCCCTAACCTATTTGGCAAAAAGCAGGGCCAACAGAACGAGCTGGAACTCATCAGCCTACTGCAAGCCAAACTAGGCGCGCAGCAGGTACGTAAAATCGCGCTCACCGCCGACCCTAGACCGGAAAAATCACTGGCGCTGAGCGAGCCAGAGCGCCCCGTTCCGACCTCTCTGGCTACGCCGAAGTTTCGCCCTTTGGTGTTACTCGACAACGCTCAGCCACTGGAAGAGAACGTCACCTTGATTCAAGGACCCGAACGCATTGCAACCGGATGGTGGGATGGTGACAGCATCACTCGGGATTACTTCATCGCTCGCAGTGAGGTTGGGCGCTGGTTGTGGGTCTATCGCACCCCGCAGCGGCAGTGGTTTTTGCATGGCCTATTTTGTTAGCACTGAACCCAAGAGAAAAGCATGTCGTACGCTGAGCTTTACTGCCAAACCAATTTCTCGTTTCTGACCGGCGCTTCTCACGCAGAGGAGCTGATCTTGCAGGCGGATTTTCTTCGCTATCACTCACTGGCCATTACCGATGAGTGCTCCGTCGCGGGCGTGGTGCGCGCCTACAGTGCCGTTAAGCAGCACCAACTCGGGATTCATTTGATTGTCGGCAGCGTATTTTGGTTGAACCCCCATTGCCACGTGGTGTTACTCTGCCCTAGCCGTGAAGCGTACGCCGAGCTGTGCCGGATTATTACCAATGCGCGTCGGCGCTCAGAGAAAGGGCAATACCAGTTGTCAGAGTGGGATCTGATGTCCGTTCGCCACTGTTTTGTGCTTTGGCTCCCCACCCACCACAGCGAAGATAGCCGCTGGGGACGCTGGCTCCATCAACATCATGCTGATCGCTTGTGGATTGGTATTCAGCGCCATCTTAAAGAGGACGATCACGCCTACTTAACCCATTGTGAGCAGCTCGCCGAATCGCTTCATCTGCCCATTACGGCGTGCGGCGGCGTATTGATGCACAGCGCAACACGCCTGCCTTTGCAACATGTCCTCACCGCGATTCATCTTGGTCAAAGTGTTGAACAGGTCTCTGCGCATTTGCTCGCTAACACGGAGCGCAGCCTGCGCAGCCAAGATAAGCTCAACAAACTGTTTAAAGCTGAATGGCTAGCGGAGAGTGTTCGGATTGCTAAGCGCTGCCATTTCTGCCTCAGTGAGCTCAAATACGAATACCCAAGCGAGCTGATTCCTGACGGCCACACCCCGATGAGTTACCTAACCGCATTAGTAGAAAAAGGCAAAATAGCACGCTTTCCAGACGGCGTTCCTGAAGAGATTGAACACACCATTCAAAAAGAGCTAGCGCTGATTGAGGCGCTCGATTATCCGTTTTACTTTCTCACCATTCATGACATGGTGATGTTTGCCAAGCGCCAGAAAATCCTCTACCAAGGGCGAGGTTCAGCGGCCAACTCCGTCGTCTGCTACTGCTTAGAAATTACCGCCGTTGACCCAAGACAAATCTCAGTACTGTTTGAGCGTTTCATCAGTAAAGAGCGCGATGAGCCGCCCGATATTGATGTCGATTTTGAGCACGAGCGACGCGAAGAGGTCATTCAATACCTCTATCAAAAATACGGCCGTGAACGCGCCGCGCTCGCCGCAACGGTGATCTCCTATCGTTTTAAAAGTGCGGTACGTGATGTCGGTAAAGCGCTTGGCATTGAAGAGAGCCAACTTGACCACTTCATTCACAACGTCAACCGCCGTGACCGCACCCAAGGTTGGCCAGCTCAGATCGTACAGTTAGGTCTACAACCGGGCTCACTCAAAGGCCGGCAGTTTATCGACTTGGTCAATGAGATCTTGGGCTTTCCGCGTCACTTATCACAGCATGTGGGCGGCTTTGTCATCTCCGCAGGTCCACTCTATGAACTGGTGCCGATCGAAAATGCCGCCATGGCCGATCGCACCGTGATCCAGTGGGATAAAGATGACTTAGAAAGCCTCAAACTGCTCAAAGTCGATGTGCTGGCACTGGGCATGCTCAGCGCCATTCGCAAATGTTTTGCTTTGATTGAGCGCTGGCACGGACGCAACTTATCGATTGCCGACATTACCCGCCTTGGCGATGACCCCAAGGTCTATCGCATGATTCAAAAAGCCGACACCGTGGGCGTGTTTCAGATTGAATC
Source organism: Vibrio sp. R12-SG2-ISO1 (assembly GCF_059834045.1). Lineage (NCBI taxonomy): Bacteria > Pseudomonadati > Pseudomonadota > Gammaproteobacteria > Vibrionales > Vibrionaceae > Vibrio > Vibrio sp. R12-SG2-ISO1. Next base: position 248,183 of record NZ_JCBDGO010000001.1, read on the forward strand.
ACGCGCGCAGATGAGTATGCTGCCGCGCCTCAAACCCGCCAACTACTATGATCTGGTGATACAGATTGCGATTGTGCGCCCAGGGCCAATTCAAGGGGATATGGTTCATCCCTTTCTCAAGCGCCGTGATGGCTTAGAGCCCGTCACCTACCCTTCAAAAGAGGTGGAAGAGGTGCTGTCACGCACTATGGGGGTGCCGATTTTCCAAGAGCAAGTGATCAAACTGGCGATGGTGGCCGCCGGCTTTAGTGGCGGGGAAGCCGATCAGTTGCGACGCGCGATGGCGGCATGGAAGAAAAATGGCGATTTGGTGAAGTTTCGCACCAAGCTGATTGAGGGCATGTTAGCGCGCGGCTATGAACAAGCGTTTGCCGAGCGGTTATTTGACCAGATCTTAGGCTTTGGCGAATACGGTTTTCCTGAAAGCCACTCGGCCTCCTTTGCGGTGCTCGCTTACTGCTCGGCGTGGCTAAAGTGCCACTACCCTTACGCGTTTTATACGGCGCTGCTCAATAGCTTGCCGATGGGCTTTTACAGCCCTTCTCAATTGATCCAAGATGCGCGTCGCCACCAGCTGCGCGTGTTACCTATCTGTATCAACCACTCTGAGTATGACCATCAGGTCGTACGCGATGAACACGGATTTGCCCTAAGGCTGGGCTTTCGTCTTATTAAAGGCTTTAGTCAAACCAGCGCTAAGCAGGTACTCAAAGCGCGCCATAACGGACACTTTCACCACCCAAGTCAACTGAAACACATTGGCTTAAACCAGAAAGAGCTCGAAGCACTGGCCTCAGCCAACGCCATGCACACCATTGCCAACAACCGCTACCATACCCGCTGGGCGATGATGGATTCGCTCAATGACTTGCCACTGTTTCGCCACCTCAATGATGAGCAAGCCGCGCCGGTGCCTGCCCCAAGCGATGTGCAAACCTTACTTGAAGATTACGCTGCCACAGGGCTATCGCTGCACAGCCACCCCATCACACTGCTGGATAACGCTCAGCGATTAGGCCGTTTTACGCGGATGAATCAACTGGTAAAAAAGCCGCATCACTCCTTAGTCACCGTGGTGGGTGTGGTGACGGGCAGGCAATCTCCGGGAACCGCCGCTGGGGTGACTTTTTTTACCCTGGAAGACGATACGGGCAATATCAATGTTGTAGTGTGGCAAGCGACCGCCAGAGCGCAAAAAAACGCTTACCTGACCGCCAAGATACTCAAAGTCAAAGGGATTTTAGAACGCGAAGGCGACGTCACACATGTCATCGCTGGGCGCTTAGAGGATATGACCGAGCAACTGGCAGACTTAAACAGCCGCTCGCGAGATTTTCATTAAATGGTGAGCCCGTCAGATCAAACCCAAAGGTCACAACAAGTCAGACTTACTTGCTCAGTACATCGCGCAGACGATCTTGCGCCACTTCCACCAGCAAATCCGGTTGGAACTTGGAGATAAAACGATCGCAGCCCACTTTTTTCACCATGGCTTCATTAAAACTGCCACTGAGCGAGGTGTTCAAGGTCACGTAGAGATCTTTCATACGCGGATCGTTACGGATTTCATAGGTGAGTTTGTAGCCGTCCATTTCTGGCATTTCGGCATCAGTGATCATCAGCAACAAGTCCTCAACCACATTCTTGCCTTCATCCGCCCAAGATTTAAGCAGTCTCAACGCTTCAAGGCCATCTCGGCACTCAATGATATTAAGGCCCAGCTGCGATAAGGTTCCCCTCACCTGAGCGCGCGCCGTCGAGGAGTCATCAACAATCAAGACATTGCGTCCGACCATTTGTGTCGACAACTCTTCATCCAGTACGCCTTCAGAAATGGAGACGTCGTAGTCAATGATCTCAGCCAGCACTTTTTCTACATCGATAATTTCGACAATCTCTTGCTGCTTGCCCTCTTGCACATGCGTAATGGCCGTCAAGTAGTTCGCTCGTCCTGCCGTTTTCGGTGGCGGCTGAATTTCGCTCCATGCGGTGTTGATGATGTTGCGCACTTGGCCCACCAAGAATCCCTGCACCGTGCGGTTGTATTCGGTGATGATGAGATTTTCTTCTTGATTTTCAAGACGAGAAGGCGGGAAGCCAATGGCAGCGCGCAGGTCAATCACCGGCACAGAAACACCACGCAATGAGGCGACACCCGTGATGTTGTAATGAGAGCCGGGCATTTTGGTCAATGGCGGCACTTTGATCACTTCACGCACTTTAAACACATTGATCGCGAAGATTTGACGACTGTTGAGGCTAAACAGCAACAACTCAAGTCGGTTCTCACCCACCAAGTTTGTGCGCTGATCTACGGTATTTAATACTCCAGACATACTACTTCTCAACCAATGTATTAAGACAAATTAACTAGGGTATTCACCCCGTCCCTTTTCAAGATTATATGGGAAAGTGGAAAAGATAAAGCTTGGCTATGAGATGACGTGCGTTAACCCTCAATGACTTTCATCAACAGCAGGCCATCGTATAGCGCCTGTTTGATTAGCGCCGCGCCCGGCATGGTCGCTTGTTTATAGAAGCGCGATTCCACCAGTTCCAAGTCTTGATGATAGACAGGCAAACTCTGCTCTTCAATGCAGGTTTGGATTTCAGGGTACAAAATGGTTTTGGCTTGGTTAATGGCGCCGCCAATCAACACCTTCTCGGGGTTGAACAAATTGATCACCATCGCTATCGCAGAGCCAAGGTAGCGCCCTAACTTTTGGATGACATCCACCGCCAGTGGATCGCCGTTCGCCGCCGCTTCACAAATGTCTTCAACCGACACTTCTTCAATCGATGAGAGCGATGACTCTTCACCATTGGCAATACGCTCGGTCACCTCATCACGAATCGCTTGTGAACTGGCAACGGTCTCTAAACAACCACGGTTGCCGCAGTGACACTGCTTACCGTTTTTGTCGATTTGAATGTGGCCAAGCTCACCAATGTTTCCGTGACGACCTTGCAAAACCCGGCCATCCAAAACGATCCCGGCACCAAGACCGTGGTGAATCGAGATGAGTACCGAGTTGTCGTTCTCTTGTGAGTGGCCAAACAGTTTTTCTGCTAGTGCCCAAGCTCGGGTATCGTTGGCAATAAACACAGGCAAACCCGTGGCTTTAAAAATCTCTGGGCCTAAGGCAAGATTCTCGACGTGATAGTGCGGCATTTGCAGCACGACGCCTTGCTCAGAGTTCACTAAGCCCGGCAACGTGATGGCAATACTGGTGACGCGATCAAGCTGATCGGCGTAGGTTTGAAAGAACTCGTCAATTTCATGCAAAAGTCGCGCGAGCACGTCATCTTGGTCTGTCTCGTGAATATCGATTTTGGTATCGATGAGGACATCACCACCCAGCTCATGCAGTGCAATGGTCAGATAACCGCGACCAAGACGCATCGAGAGAAATTGCCAGCCTTCGTTATTGACTTGAAGCCCTACCGCAGGTCGACCACGACTGGTGGCTTCTTGCACTGTGGTTTCATGGATAAGGTGCGCCTCTATCAGCTCACGAGTAATCTTGGTGATACTCGCTGGTGCTAACTCGCTCAACTTGGATAAGTCGATGCGAGAAATAGGGCCGAACTGATCGATCAGTTTGTAGACACGGCCAGCGTTGACCTGCTTGATATGATCAATATGGCCAGGTTGAGCCATGTACATAGAGTGCTCCAAATATCAGTAACCTGGTAATTTTTTTACTTTGCGAACTAATTGTGAAGAGCTTTGATGAATCGCCGTGACCAGCATCACGTATAAAGCGTTTTGTTTGTGTCCCGAGTCAAATCACAAAACGATTCCTGCCCCCTTAGTGTTATTTTTTTGCGTTAATAAATATGTCCCCATCCTCAAGTTTGAAACAGCGTATATACTTATCTCATAGGGAATTTAGATCATAGGCCATTTAGATCATAGGGAACTTATCTCATCGAGAATTTTAAGGCATCGAGCATTTAAGTTATCAGGGACTTAATTTATCAAACACTTAATTTATCGACCACAGACATCATCGAGCGCTTGGAGAAAGCGAGTCTGGCAAATAACGCCTTGCAAGGAGAGTTCAATGACCATCATCCAGAGAAGAACAAAAATCGTCTCAACCCTCGGACCTTCAACCGACCAACCCGGTATCTTAGACGCCATTTTGCAAGCGGGGGTCAACGTGGTGAGAATGAACTTCTCGCACGGGACGGCTCAAGATCATAGAGAACGCGCCACCAAAGTCCGCAATATCGCCGCCAAATTAGGCACGCATGTCGCCATTTTGGGCGACTTACAAGGCCCCAAGATTCGCGTCTCCACCTTCAAAGAGGGCAAAGTGCACCTCAAGGTGGGCGACATTTTTATTCTCGATGGCGGCCTACCTGCAGGTGAAGGTGACAAGAACGCTGTCGGTTTGGATTACAAAGCACTGCCAGAAGACGTCACCACCGGCGATATCCTGCTTCTTGATGATGGCCGAGTGCAACTCAAAGTGATTGGCGTATCCGGCCAGCAGGTACGCACCGAAGTGACCATCGGCGGCGCACTCTCGAACAACAAAGGCATTAACAAAAAAGGGGGTGGCTTGTCGGCCGCCGCCTTAACCGAAAAAGACAAACGGGACATTCTGCTTGCGGCAGAGATCAATGTCGATTACCTCGCGGTGTCGTTCCCACGCAACGGCGAAGACATGAAGTACGCCAGACGCCTCGCAAAAGATGCCGGGCTCAACGCCAAATTGGTCGCAAAAGTTGAGCGCGCTGAAACGGTGGAGAGCCTTGAGAACATCGACGACATCATTCTCGCTTCCGATGCCGTCATGGTCGCTCGGGGCGATTTAGGGGTGGAAATCGGTGATCCTGAGCTGGTCGGCGTACAAAAACAACTGATTCGCCGCGCGCGTAGCCTGAACCGCACCGTGATCACCGCGACGCAAATGATGGAATCCATGATGGAAAACCCGATGCCCACTCGAGCGGAAGTCATGGATGTGGCCAACGCGGTACTGGATGGCACCGATGCAGTGATGCTCTCGGGGGAAACCGCAGCGGGTAAATACCCTCTTGAGACCGTGATTTCGATGGCCGAAGTTTGTTTGGGTGCCGAGCGTGTGGCCTCCATCAATCGCAGTCAATTCCAAGTCGATTCAGAATTTGAATCCGCCGAAGAAGCGGTCGCGATGAGCACCATGTTCGCCGCCAATCATACCAAAGGCGTTAAAGGCATCATTACCCTGACTGAATCTGGCCGCACCGCACTGATGATGTCTCGTCCAAGCTCAGGGCTGCCCATCTTTGCTCTCTCTCGCAACGAAGATACGCTAAATCGCAGCGCCCTTTACCGTGGCGTGTTCCCGATTTTCTTTGACTACAAAGGCGACACAGGCTTTAACACCGCTCAAGCCGCGGTCAATACGCTCAAAGAGAAAGGGTTACTGGATGAGGGGGACTTAGTGTTGATCACGCTCGGTGACGTGATGGATGTGGTGGGCTCGACCAACTGCATGCGTATCTTGAAAGCCTAGCCAAAGAACGCCAATAGGGAGCGATGTTCCCTATTGGTTGTTTATTTTCTGAGCCGGTTTATTGGCCGACTTTACATCTTTTCTAGCTTAACTCGCCTGCCCCCTAAACACTGAACAAGCGCTGCTCACTGCATCGGGCGAAGATCTCGACGAATCGATAACCTGCCTCTAAACCGAGTTGATAATCGTGTTCTAACGCGGATTTCTCACTCATCAGCGAACTCGATTGCAGAGGTTTATCGGGCTTAATTTGCACAATAAAACAATCATCCGGTGGCGAATGAAGGAAATCTTGCGTCAAGGCGTAGGTTTGATAGTGCACCATCAGCATATCGGCTAAATGTGAGTCAAACTTATCGCCCAGCAAGTGACTCAAACGGTACACATCGTCGGCGCCAAACAACCAACGCCCACCATTGAGCGCCTCAAAGCCCTGTTTTTGGATTTGCAGCTGTTTGTTTTTCTGCACCTTTTCCGACAAAAACGCGCCCCAATCCAACTTCCATTGCGACAGCTTTTGCTGCCACTGCTCTTGAATCAGATTGAAAGAGTCACGAAACCACTCAACTTTCTCTGTTTGTGTAAGAGGAGTGGGCTCCACGGCGAGATCATCCCCTTCGGTGCGGATCACGACAATGCAACGAGCGCCCTTGCGCCACGCTTCTTGAACCGGGATCGACGCCGACACGCCCCCATCCACGTATTCTCCATGCTCAAACGCCACCGTATTGGGATACAACCTTGGAATCGCGCAGGTGGCAATCAGCACCTTTTTCCAATCATCCTTTAACATGGGTAAATAATGATCGAGAAGATGATGCGTATCCGTGACCGCCGCATAGGCATCACGCTTACCCAGCACTTTGCGTCCTAAGTCGACATCCAATCGGTAGGGGTAATCACTGATTTTATCCAGCGACCAATCTAGCCCAAGGTACTGTTTGCGGCGGATGTAACCGAAAAGATTGAAGAACTGCGGATCCGTGGTCAAATCTAAGATGAAAGAGCGACCGATTCCGCGTTGGCGGCAAAGGTAAGCACACAAGTTCAACGCACCAGCGGAAGTGCCATAGAAGGTATCAAACGGGTCAAAATTGGAGAGAAGAAAAGCATCAAGTACACCGGCAGTGAAGATACCTCTTTGGCCGCCCCCTTGGGCAACCAAAGCGTTTTTGCCGCCGGTATATTTGGCGAGTCGGGATTCGTCTAACTCGACAGCAGCATTAGTAATGCATCCGCTGTTGTTCATGATGGCGGTTAAGCCGCATTGATCGCGATAAGTCCATAGCCAATTAACACGGTAAAGACGGTCGCGACGATGATGAGGGCAAATTTGAGATCGTGTTCCATAGACATCTCCTTGTTGTTTAACAAAGTAATAACACCTCTGTGAAGTATCTTCAAATACCACATCTTTTTTGTGTTTAATTATGGCGTTAGCGTCACAATTGCCTTATCCCACTGCGATTAGATTCTCGATAAGGAACCGCTCATGACTTGTCTGCGCTTGCTCACTCCCTTGCTTTTACTCTGCGCCCTACCCTCTATCAGCTACGCCGAGACTTTCCTCACCCCTTGGCTAGGTGTGACACTGGGCGGCGAGTTAGAAGACCAAAACGGGCAAACCTACGATCTCAAACCGTCAGAGAGCTACGCTTTTAGCCTAGAACATACGCTAGATAAGGGACGCATCGGCCTTTTTTACGCCACGCAGTCGACCGAGGTAGAAAAGATTTCAGAGCGAGCAACCACTCACTATCTTCACTTTCAGAGCAGTATTTACTATCCACTGAATCAGGGGCTGTCGAGCTACGTTGGCGTCGGTTTGGGCGCGTCCTACATGGATGCCCAATGGGTGGATGATCACACTGGGTTTTCCGCCTCGATCTTTGGTGGCTTTGATTACCAGCTCAACTCGCAACTTTCTGTTAACACGCAAGTACGCTGGCTCGGGACTGTGGTGGACAATGACACCAGCGGGATATGCAATCTACCCAGCGATGGCAGCGAACAGTGCATCATTCGCTTTAAGACCGATTGGATGAATCAATTTTCCGCCAACATCGGGCTCACGTGGCGATTCTAGGATTCTCAATATCGAGCAGGCATAAAAACGCCACCGACAAAGCGGTGGCGTAGAGAGTCTAACTGGAGCGCTTAAAAGTTGTACTTAATGCCGAGTGCACCGCCAATTTGCAGTTCAGGACCACTGTATAGGTCAAGCTCTGGGTGAAGTTGGCCGTAAAGATCCCAACCTTTGCCCAGATCCCATTTCAAGCCCAGTGGCACGCGCACGCCAAACTCTTTGTGATCCCACTCGCTCCAACCACCAACACCGACATACCAAGAGACTGGGGCGTTGCCATCAAAACGACCAGAAGTGATCAGGTAGTCAAATGCAGCACCATCATTGCCAAGGGTGAAACGGTATTGATTATCGAGCTCCAATACCGCACTGAGCTCTTGATCGTAAGCCATACCGACCGAAATTGGGGTTTTATCTGGGTTTGCCATGGCTGCGGACGAGCCAAGCAATACTGCCAACGTGCCCCCTACCATGCTAACGCTTCTCTTGTTCATTGATGAGTTCCTTAGCGGTTTAAGTTCTGCAGGAAATTATCGTCAAAAGTGCCTATCAGGTGTCAGGAAAACGTCAGAACCTAATAACAAAGGGCTAGAGACAACAATGCCAGTCATCAGACTGGCATTGAAAGTTGAGCGTGCATAATGCGTCAATTAAGAGACGGACACATGCAAACACGACACTGCATGCACATCGCTACCTTGAATGGTTGGCTTGGTCTTGGCGCACGCGTCGGTCGCTTGTGGACAGCGGGTGCGGAACACACAACCAGACGGCGGACTGATCGGTGATGGCAGATCGCCTTCTAACATTTCAATCTGCTTCTCACGTTCCAACTTAGGATCGGGAATCGGCACCGCCGACATCAGTGCGCGTGTGTAAGGGTGTTTCGGGTTGTCAAACAGCGCGTGAGCTTCACCCAACTCCACTGCGTTACCCAAGTACATGACCAACACGCGATCAGAAATGTGTTTGACCACCGACAAATCGTGGGCGATAAACACCAGTGACAGACCCAGCTCTTTTTGCAGCTCTTTAAGCAAGTTTACAACCTGAGCCTGAATCGATACGTCTAGCGCCGATACCGGCTCATCACAGATGATCATCTTTGGATTCAAGATAAGCGCACGGGCAATACCGATACGCTGACACTGACCACCCGAGAATTCATGAGGATAACGGTTAATCACGTTAGGCAGCAGACCGACCTTCTTCATCATCTCTTTAACGCGCTGCTTCACTTCCTCTTTGGAGAGATCTGGGTAGAAAGTCTCCAGCGGCTCGGCGATGATGTCACCAATGGTCATTCGCGGGTTAAGCGACGCCAACGGATCTTGGAAAATCATCTGGATCTCTTTACGCGTTTCACGGCGCTGGACCTCTTTCATCTTGGTCAAATCTTGCCCAAGCCACACCACTTCACCGTCAGTCGCTTCGACCAAGCCGATGATGGCACGGGCGAAGGTGGATTTACCACAGCCAGATTCGCCCACTACACCGAGCGTTTCGCCTTCGTACAAACGCACGTTAACACCATCCACCGCTTTTAGCGTTGAAGGTTTGGCCCATGGCCACGCCGATTTTGCGGCAATGTTGAAGTGCACCTTCAACTCTGAAATGTCTAGAATGACTTTTTTATCTGCACTCATTTCGTCCAAGCCTCCCAATCAGAAAAACACGCGCGTTGACGACCTTGACCAAATGGCGTCAGGATTGGCGCTTCTTGCTTACAGCGATCCATCACGCGATGGCAACGCTCTTGGTACGGACAGCCCGTCGGCAGACGTAGCAAGTTTGGCGGGTTTCCAGGAATGGTGGGCAGTACCTCACCTTCGGTATCTAGGCGAGGAATCGCTTTGAGCAGACCCTCTGCATAAGGGTGACTTGGGTTGTAGAAGATCTCATCCACGCTACCGTACTCCATGGTACGGCCTGCGTACATCACAAGCACTTTGTCACATGAACCAGCAACCACACCTAAGTCGTGCGTGATCATGATAATGGCGGTGTTGAATTCTTGTTTTAGCTCGTTGAGCAAATCCATGATCTGCGCTTGAACTGTTACATCCAGAGCGGTCGTCGGCTCATCAGCGATCAGCAGTTTAGGACGACACAATAGCGCCATTGCGATCATCACACGCTGACGCATACCGCCTGAAAATTCGTGCGGATACATGGTGATACGCTTGCGCGCTTCAGGGATTTTCACTGCTTCCAACATGCGGACCGACTCTTCAAACGCTTCGGCCTTGCCCATGCCTTTGTGCAGCATCAGCACTTCCATCAACTGATCACTGACCTTCATATAAGGGTTCAGTGACGTCATAGGATCTTGGAAGATCATCGCAATTTGCTCAGCGCGCACTTTATTGAGCGCTTTTTCTGGTAAGTTGAGGATCTCTTTGCCTTCAAACTTAGCACTACCTGAGATGATGCCGTTTTTGGCCAGCAGCCCCATGATAGCGAAAACCGTTTGCGATTTACCTGAACCAGATTCACCCACAATACCCAGTGTTTCACCTTGGTTGAGTGAGAAGTTCAGATCGTTAACTGCGGTGACGATACCATCTTGCGTGGTAAATTCGACGCGCAGATCTTTGACATCTAATAAGCTCATCATTGCTTCCTTAATCTTTCTCTTTAATTATCTGTCTTTAGGATCAAGCGCATCGCGCAGACCGTCACCAACGTAGTTGAAGCAGAACAAGGTCACCACCATGAACGCGGCTGGGAATGTCAGCTGCCAAATAGCGATTTCCATCGTTTGCGAACCTTCTTGTAGAAGTGCGCCCCAACTTGTCATCGGCTCTTGTACACCTAGACCAAGGAATGAAAGGAAAGATTCAGTCAGAATCATGCTTGGGATCAACAGTGTGGAGTAAACCGCCACAATACCCAGTACGTTTGGCACGATATGACGGGTGATGATTTTCCAGTTACTGACGCCACAGACGTGCGCCGCTTCAATGAACTCTTTACTGCGCAGGCTCAACGTTTGACCACGTACAATACGCGCCATATCCAGCCAAGCAATGGCACCAATCGCGACGAAAATCAAAATGATATTTCGGCCAAAGAAGGTCACCAATACGATCACGAGGAACATAAATGGCACCGCGTAAAGGATCTCCAAAATACGCATCATGATTCTATCGACTTTACCGCCGATAAACCCAGAGGTTGCGCCATAGAGGGTACCAATCAGAACCGCCACCAAGGCGCCGAGTACACCCACCATCAGTGAGATTCGGCCACCAATCAGCGTACGTACGTAGAGGTCACGACCTAGACTGTCGGTACCAAACCAGTGTTCAGCGCTTGGGCCAACGTGCATCGCGTACCAATCGGTATCATCGAATGTGTACGGCGCAATCATAGGCAGGAAGATCACCGCTAAGGTCATCACAAACAAAATGCACAGGCTGATCATTGCCGCCTTGTTGCGCATAAAACGAATACGGGCGTCTTGCCACAAACTGCGGCCTTCGACTTCCAAATTCTCTGCAAACTTCTCGACCGCTTCGAGGTTCTCTTTTTTCGTTAACATAACCAATCTTCCCTGTTAGTAGCGAATTTTCGGGTCAATCATTGCAAGGAGAATATCTACCACTGCGTTGAAAAGAATGAAGAGGAAACCGATCAAAATCGTAATTCCCATCACCAGCGAGTAATCGCGGTTAAATGCGGCGTTGACGAACAACTTACCAATGCCGGGCAGACCAAAGATGGTCTCGATCACCACCGAACCGGTAATGATGCCGACAAACGCAGGGCCCATGTAAGAGACGACAGGCAACAACGCAGGTTTCAGTGCGTGTTTAAGAACGATGTAACGGTAGCTCAAACCTTTCGCACGTGCAGTGCGGATAAAGTTACTGTTCAAGGTTTCAATCATCGAGCCACGGGTAATACGCGCAAACGTGGCGATGTACAAAAAGGACATACCAAGGACAGGCAAAACCATGTACTCAATCGCACCGCCGTTCCAGCCGCCCGCTGGGAACCACCCCAGACCAATCGAGAAAATGTAGATAAGGACGGGGGCAAAAACAAACGACGGCAGTACCACCCCTATCATGGAGGTGGACATCACCGTATAGTCGAGCCAGGTGTTTTGCTTTAACGCGGCGAGCGTGCCGACCGCCACCCCGACAATCACAGTGAAGATAAAGGCATAGAAACCGACTTTTGCCGATACAGGTAGCGCCTCAGACACCAGCTCATTCACCGTATAATCTTTGTACTTGAACGAGGGGCCAAAGTCGCCTTGAAGAATATTACCTAAGTAGGTGGTGTATTGCTCAAATAGAGGCTTATCCAAGCCATATTTCTCGTTGATATTTTGCATCACTTCAGGAGGCAGTGTCTTCTCTGAAGAAAAAGGGTTACCCGGTGCAAACCGCATCAAGAAGAACGATACGGTTATTAGGACAAGTAAGGTTGGAATAGCTTCCAAAATTCGAGAGAAAATTAGCTTTAACATAAAACATCTCACATCTAAAAAAACAGTGCGCTAATAACGCGGGCTATCAGCGCACTGGATATCTTACTCAAGGATTACTTTTTGATAATGTACATGTCTTTTGAGTAGATATTGTCTTGCGGGTTTTGATCAGGGTAGCCACCAAGCTGTTTGCTTACTAGACGTGGCTGAACGTACTGATAGATAGGTGCGATTGGCATATCTTGTGCCAACTGAGCTTCTGCGATCGCGTAGTACTTGTTACGCTCTTCTTCAGTTTTCGCCACTTTTACTGCGTCGTTCATGGCCTTATCAAAAATCTCGCTAGAGTATTTCTGGTCGTTTGAACCGTTCTCAGTCATCGCAATCGCTAGGAAGGTAGAGGCTTCGTTGTAGTCTGCACACCAACCTGCACGGCGAACGTCAAAGTTGCCTTGCTTAGAGCTGTCTAGGTAAGTTTTCCACTCTTGGTTCTCAAGCTTAACGTTGACGAAACCACCCAGCGATTTTTTCCACATAGATTGAACCGCGACGGCGATCTTCTTGTGGTTTTCACTGGTGTTGTACAGCAAAGTGAAATCAAGAGGTTTGCCTTGACCGAAGCCCGCTTCAGCAAGAAGCTCTTTCGCTTTCTCTACGCGCTCTTTTTGCGTCATTGTTGCGTACTCTGGCGCTTCAGGTGCGAAACCTGTGATGCCGCTGTGAGTCAATGCGTAAGCAGGTTTTTGGCCTTGACCTAGAATCGCTTGAGTGATGATGTCACGGTCAATCGAATAAGACAGCGCCTTACGTACGCGAACATCGTCAAACGGAGGACGTTGGTTGTTGAAACCGTAGTAGTAAGTACATAGGTTTGGTGAAACAACCACGTTATCTGGGTAATCTTTCACAAGACGACGGAACTGCTCATTTGGCACTTCGTAAGTCATGTGGATTTCACCCGATAGGAAACGGTTCATTTCCGCGTTTTGGTTTTCGATAGGCAGGTAAGTCACTTTATCAATGACGGTATCGGCGTTATCCCAGTAGTTAGCATTACGCTCTAGAACGATCTTCTCGTTCACTACCCAATCAGACAACACGTACGCACCGTTACCGACAAAGTTACCTGGTTTCGTCCAGTCGTTGCCGAACTTCTCAACCGTCGCTTTATGTACTGGGTACATCGTGGTGTGCGCCATCATCTTCACGAAGTATGGCAGTGGTACTTCAGTCTCAACCACGAGCGTGTGCTCATCCACGGCTTTCACACCCAGCTCAGCCACGTCTTTCTTCCCTGCGATGATGTCTTTCGCATTTTTCATCTTGGTGTATTCGATATACCAAGCGTAAGGAGACGCAGTCATTGGGTCAGCAGCGCGTTTGAAGCTGTATTCAAAATCATAAGCGGTGACAGGATCGCCGTTCGACCATTTCGCATCTTTACGGATTTTGAATGTGAACGTTTGATTGTCTTCAGTAGACCAAGATTCAGCAGCACCTGGGATGGTATTACCTGGGCCATCTTGGATAACAAGGCCTTCCATCAAATCACGTAGAACGTGAGACTCAGGCACACCTTCAACTTTATGAGGGTCTAGCGACGCCACTTCCGTACCGTTACCACGGACGAATTCCTGTTTTGCTGCTAGTTCGACACCCGCTGGAACATCAGCGGCAAAAGTTGCGGTAGAGGCCACTGCAAGGCCAGCACCTAGTAGAAGGGCTTGTGTGATTTTGTTCTTGTACATGAGTAAAACTCCAAGTTTTTCTTTTGCATCCATGACGTCTTTGTGGTTTTCACTTGAACGGCCAGTGATTTAGGTTTTTTTAGCCCAAAATTCGACCAAGAATAACCTAAAAACCCCACAAAGATTGCGGCACACATTACCAACCATTGAAGCAATTTGCCATAAATTTGTAGCATTCAACCGTAATATTCCACGATCATATCAATGAATTGGCATATAATTCTGCATACGTAAACGTTTGCCAGAGAGTTGGCATTTCTTTACATCTGCAGACAGACTAATGCGCCTTTTAGTCTAAATTAACACCAGCATCTAGCATCATCTGCTAGAAAGCGTGCAGAAAATTTAACATTAGTTATGAAAGGTGGCGACTACTTAACTACAAATCGCTTATCCGATGAGAGGTTCTGTGAAGCGAATCACCATGATGCACCTATTTAGTCAACCTGCGCCAAAAGTGATCATTCACGAAATAAATAACTCACTGCCAATGCTCAACAAGTCAGTCAATAGCCCACTCTAAATTGATAAATTTAGAGCTTTATTTTGTGTGTTTTTTAACTATCCATCGTCGTGACGAATGCGTGGAATGCTTTATAAACCGCCAATGTGACGCCTCTCATACTTATCCGTATCAAAAACGCAAAATAGCGAGCTCTCCATCGTGACTCATTTACACTCAAAGCTATCTATTGGTTTTGAACAGGCGCTGGCTTTGTCTTCTTTATTTAAAACGCTGTTGATTAGCTTAGTTATGGTTGCCATGACGGCGTGTACTTCCCTGTCACCTGATACCCATAATGAGAAGACCACCAGCACCGCCCTGCCATATCAGCATAACTCGCCCTTAGATCACTATTTCTCTGCCCTTTCGAAAAAGACGCCGGGAGTGACAGGATTCTATCCTTTAGAGCATGGCCACGACGCTCTCCTGACTCGCTTGGCGCTGATTGAATCAGCACAGGCAAGCTTAGATCTTCAGTATTATATTTTCCGTGACGACGAAACCAGCCAACTGCTCAGTTGGCGACTGTTCATCGCCGCAGAGCGAGGCGTCCGAGTTCGCCTATTGTTAGACGACATGCAAAAGCGCGATGACAAGGTCATGGCTTACATCAACTCACACCCAAACATCGAGATTCGTCTATTCAATCCTCACCAATATCGCACAGCGCGCGGCGCGGCCTTCCTCCGTGATTTTGACCGTCTTAACCACCGTATGCACAATAAATCACTCACGGCAGATAATGTCGCGTCAGTGATTGGCGGGCGAAACATTGGCAATGAGTACTTTTCATTTCAATCGGATGTCGAGTTTGGCGACTTTGATCTGTTGATGCACGGTGAAGCCGTCGCAGCGGTGAGTGAGCAGTTCGATAAATATTGGAACAGCGACTTCGCTATCCCAATGGAGTGGATTTACCCCAATCGCACACCGCTCACCTCTGAAGCCATCTCAGATTGGGTCGCAAGCTCTAAAATCGAAGAGCAGTTCACGCAGGGCCAATACGACTTTACCCAATTACCTCTTTATCAAAAGCTTATTAACGCAGAACTCTCGCTTTTCTGGGGTAAGGCGCAGCTTATCTACGACTCGCCAAACAAAGTGCTAGGACAAGGCGAGTCACTAAAAAGCGGATTGACACAATTTCTTAGCCAAACAGAGAGTGAATTGGTCTTGATTTCGCCCTACTTTGTCCCGACGGAATCTGGTACACAAGCCTTGATTTCAGCGGTTGAAAAAGGGATTGAAGTGACGATTATTACCAACAGTCTCGCGTCCAATGACGTTTTCGCCGTTCACGGTTGGTACGCGAAATATCGCCAAGCGCTCATTGAAGGCGGCGTTACCCTGTGGGAAGTCAAAGCGACAGCAGACATCGACAACAGTTGGAGCATCAAAGGCAGCAGCAACGCCAGCCTACATGCCAAAGTGATCGTGCTCGATCGGAGCAAAATTGCCGTCGGTTCGATGAATCTTGACCCGCGCTCTGCGGAACTCAATACCGAGTTGGCAGTACTGTTCGAACAACCTGAGTACGCGGAGCGCGCCTTAGCGCAGCTGTACAGCAAATTGAATGAGAAGGCGTACCAAGTCATCGTCCAAGAGGGCGAACTAATGTGGATCGATCACGCGCAGTCCGTGCAATTTGATAGCGAACCCGATGCTAGCCTATGGTTAAAAATGGGCGCCTGGTTCAGCGGATGGCTACCGATAGAAAGCCAATTATAAACGGGTGAAAAAATCGCACTTCGGCCATTGCCCAATCCATCTTAGCCGCTTGTTTCCATTATGAAGTTAGTGAGTTGCTGCCCACGTACATCGACTTGCTGCTTTGCTACAACACGAAAGCCAAGGTGCTCATAAAACGGACGGGCGGTGATGCTCACGTGAGAATAATAACGCTTGATGCCTAGCCTGCGTCCTTTCGTAAATAGGTGCTCCATTAATAGTCGCCCTACTCCGATGCCTTGATACTCAGCATGACAGAAAAAATGGTCGATATACCCATCCTTCTGTAAATCTGCAAAGCCGACTATTTTGCCTTCGAGTTCGGCAACAAAAGGTTTCATGTCATCGGCGCGCTTTTGCCAAACCACCATATCAAAGCCATCCGGAGCCCAAGCGGATACTTGCTCAAAAGTGTAGTCTTTGATATTCACGGTTCTAATCGTTTGGAACTTCAACTGCCACATTTCTAGGGCGTCTGAGTGCTGGTAGTCTCGTATCGTAATCATAGCTATCTGTTGCCCGTTGCTCGCCGATTTTTAACGTCGTGTTCTTTGGAAGATTAATACCAATCAGTTAGAAAAGCTGCGGCTATTTATCTGTTGAAATCGCTCAAATGGAAAAACACAGCTCATCATACTAAATCTATTGGCGAACGTACCGCTGGACTGACAGTCTAAAATGTTTTTGGACCGAATTGAGCTAGAGCTGAAATTTTAAAACTGTTGCTTCAGATGAGGAAAAGCACCTTAACATTCTATGGTACATCTTCGGTATCAATTGCTTCAAACCTTTCTGAGCCAGTTACCTGTATATCTAAAGAGCGATAAAGCATTTTGTGTACCTTGATTTGAGAAGCACGCCTAACTTCACCCCTACTCACTGTACTTTGATCAAAGAAAGACCACATAAATGTACTAAGCGCGCTGATTTTTATTCCAATGGCTCCAACACGATATAAACAGATTAGGATCTTATTTAGTATCTCTGCTTGTTTGACTTCTCCCGCTGTATCGAAGTAATCCTTTACGGCGCAAACACATGGATCATCTGTTGTCTGGTCATATAGATCTGTAATTATATGTTCTAGACGTGATTCAGAGAGATCTGAACGTTTAAAAGACGTCTGTAAGCCCCTTAGAATTTCAACAGTTTCGTCAAATGAGGGGTATACCTCTCCCCACTCTTCTTTGAGGGATTTAAGTCTTTTCTCGGAGTATTGAGCTTCAGCCGCATAAATTGTTCTCCATGATATTCGCTCTCGTCCATATGCAACTTTGAAACACTCGTTCACAAACTGAAGAATATCTCTGGGACGAAAGAGTGTACGCTCCATAATAAAATCAATAGCTAGTTGACCTCCTCCTTTAGTAGCTGAAGGGAATAAATCTTTGAATGTAACATCTTCATTGGTGTATTGCCGTTTGAATACTTCTTTGACGCGCTTTTCTATCAAATCAGTCAACTCATCGCGTGTCCACTGTATGGGTAAAATATATGATTCATACTTTTCTTCTTGAAATCCAGCTCCCCGCGTTTTATCGAAAACGAGATCTAATAAGTCCTTCCGCATAGCTGCGATAATCTTAATATTTTCAACCTTTCGGAAAGTTTTTATTTCCTCAATTAGCGCACGAATAAACTTACATCTTGTAATCGTGTTAGCCCAGCTTTCATCCAATTGATCAATTACAATATAAAATTTCTGTTGGGGATCATGAAATGAGTGCTCCGCGATTAAATCTAGCATCTCGTTCAGTTTCTTAATTTGTAAACCGCTTACCACTTGGCTAGCTCTTTGTCTTATCTCTGTTTTTTGTTCATCAGTTAGTTTTTCAGCACCACTAACACTGAAGGACAAGCCTGTATATTTTGCACCTAAGTTTGCTTTGGTATCATTTTCAAGCTTTTGAGTGATTACTTTTAAATGTTCATCAGTATCAAGCCAGAACTTATCACCCCATTCTCTAAAGTATTCAATAGCTTTTTTCTTTACCGTATCTCTTCTGAAGTAATCACTGATACTGTCAAAGAAGTTTCGATTGTCTGTTTCATTCTTAATGTTATATCTGAGTTTAAGTAACTCAACTATAAGGATGTGTCTCCATAGAAGGCGATAGAAGAGATCCAAATTAACGTCCAAGGTATCCAAGAATTGGATTATGTCTGAGTGTTCTAGAAATCTCACTGATATGTCATTGGGATCTATTTGTTTTGATTTTTCGGCTAATTGGGAAATCTTGTAGATCAGAGCACTTTTTCCTGCTCCAGTTCTGCCTAATACGATAGATAGAGGATCACCTACATCCATTAATTGATTTATGTAGCCTTTATCGACAAAGCATGTCTCAAGCAGACTAGTATCGGTCTCAGCATCTAGGTCACCAACTTTTAGATGATTTTTGATTATAATCGGGTTAGCCAAGCGCTGCTCCTCAAGTTCTAATAACTACATGTAGTTAAAAGCTATTACTGAATATCCGTGTGGTCAATTAGCCCTACTAAGAAATGAGATTCATAACCCATATCGCTGATACCCAGTGTCCTACTTCAGATGTTAAACAGGATATAAAACACGAACCAACTATAGTTACTTCACAGTTTTGGCTTGGTATGCATTATTATCATTTAGGTAAATTAGATACCGAACAGTGTTAACACTCTTTGGGCAGATATGAAAAAAGCCTGCAATTTATGCGACATATATTGCAGGCTTCATGTCGTTGCACCCATAAAGTGTCCAATCGCATTACAAAAATCAACGCCTTAAACATGAACTAAAACTATAAAGTGTCCCAAATTAAAACCATAAAGCGTCCAAATCTTTATCACACACAAAACTATGCTTCAAACTGAAAGAAAGTTACAAAAAAGGGCCTTATAATTCTATTGCACCCCTTTCATTTAAGGTACGACAGAATCGATTGGTGATCACAGCTAACTATCACTTGAGCTAGCTCGTTGTTGGACATTTCTGTGTCAGTGAATTTGCTAATTTAGCTTTTGACGAATTAATAGGGGTATGGAAAAACCTCTGTTCACGTGGCCAGTTTTCTCATCTACAATGCTCTGCGCTATCACAAAGATAAATTCTTATTCATATAAGTGCAATAAACGCGGTAACATATAAAAAGTCGTAATTTAAAGCGTTGTATCTATGTTACTCCACAAGAAATATAACAAGATCTTACCAACGGAAGACTTCATATCTGATGAAGTTATTCTGTTAAGTGCCTGGAAAAAGTCTCACCAACATATCAGAGGGGTCAACTGGTATGTTGATTGTTTAGACTTAGATAAATCTGCTCTCGAGCTTGATCTAAGGGTTTCCTCTCTATCTTTAGCCCTTAAGGAAAACGACCTTGAGTTATCTCCTCTAAAGCTAATACCTGCACCTAAGTCTCATCCATGGACATTTATAAAATCGGACGATGAGTCTGCCCTCACTTGGGTTCCAAAAAGCAAAGATAAGGATGAAGATGACTCTGATAACCCTCGATTGCCAATGAGACCTTTGGCCCATGTATCGATAGACGATCAGACCGTTTTTACTGCATTGATGATGCTGCTGGCTAACCATGTTGAAACTGAACAGGGTGACACCTCTACTCTGTTTTCTGATGTACACGATAAGGGTTTAATAAACTATGGTAACAGGCTTCACTGTAAGTACGTTGATAACAGTGCATCATACTCCTGGGGTAACAGTAATACATATAGTAAGTTTTTTACCGACTACCAGCGCTTTCTAGAGCGCCCTATCTACTTTGGTCGTGAAGCTAAGCGAGTTAAAACAAGCAAAGAAGAAATCTATGAAATTCATTTAGACTTTTCTAAGTTTTACGACTCTGTTGATCGGACGATACTTGCAGAAAAAATTGAGGATCTGGTCAAAGAAATAACTGGCAAAGAAGCTGATGAATGTATTAGCTACGTTCTAGATCAGTTTGCAGATTGGGAATGGACAGAAGAATCTCAAGACCTATACACAGAAGTGTGTAAAAACGAACACATACAGACCCTAGAAGATAATAAAGGTATACCTCAAGGGCTCGTCGCGGGTGGTTTTTTAGCAAACATTTACATGCTTGATTTCGACAAGGACATTGCTGAGCTGATAGGCCAATATCTAGATGAAAACGAAAAGATACTATTAGTAGATGCTTGTCGATATGTGGACGACCTAAGACTGATCATCAAAGCAGACAAAAACGAAGTATCTGAGAATGAAATCCGTGAAGTGATAGCTGCTCACTTCAAACCATATCAAGATAATTTAGGTCTCATCCTTCAACCTCAAAAAACCAAAGTTAAAAAATTCAGTTCTAAAGAAGGAGCAATCTCATCTAAGCTTGCACACATACAAAATAAGCTAAGTGGCCCAATGCCACTACATGAACTAGATGAACAACTTGGACACCTTGAAGGACTAATTGAGCTAACAGATAATCTTGAGATCGAAGACTTGGATAGTAACGAATTCGAAGACAGTTGTATAAGTGAATTAGCTTTTATTGACAGAACTTTCAATGATGTACGTAAAGATACTCTCCTACGTTTTACAGCCAACAAAATCCACGCACTTCTTCGTCAAAAGCGAAGCATGATCGCACAAGAAGTTACCAATTCTGGAGCCCCTATTCCAGGAGCATGGGATTATCTACAAGAGAGAATGGCTCGAAAACTAATATCAAAGTGGACTAAAGATCCTTCGCTTTTGCTACTTCTAAAAAAAGGACTAGAACTATTTCCTCATGCTCGAAGAGAGTGTCCTGAATTCTGTGTAACTGTCTAGACTTAAGCCTTAAAGGCTAAGGATGGACAATATGGATAAGAAAGCACTCGAAGCTTTTGCTCGTGAAGCAGCAAAGTCAATTAAGACTGAATCTGATCTTGATGACTTCCGAAAAATGTTAACCAAGGTGACCGTTGAAACGGCGTTAAACGCTGAACTCGATGAGCACCTTGGGTATCAAAAACACCAACCTAGAACTAGCTCCAACTCCCGCAATGGCTACTCGGGTAAATCAATCATCACCGATGATGGAGAAGTCGATATCGACGTCCCTCGCGATCGTGAAGCTAGCTTTGAACCTCAACTCGTCCGCAAGCACCAAACTCGATTCCAATCCATGGACGACAAGATATTAAGCCTATATGCGAAAGGCATGACCACACGTGAAATCGTCGCAACGTTCAAGGAAATGTATGATGCAGACGTCTCACCAACGCTGATATCAAAGGTGACCGACTCGGTACTCGAGCAAGTGATTGAATGGCAGTCGCGACCTCTCGACGAAATTTACCCTATCGTCTATCTCGATTGCATCGTGGTTAAGGTGCGTCAAGACAAGCAAGTCATCAACAAAGCGGTCTATCTTGCGTTAGGCGTCAACATGGAAGGCCAGAAAGAACTGCTCGGCATGTGGCTCTCTGAAACGGAAGGCGCCAAGTTCTGGCTTAACGTGCTGACAGAGCTTCAAAACCGTGGGGTAAAAGACATCCTTATCGCTTGCGTTGACGGACTAAAAGGTTTTCCTGACGCCATCAATACTGCGTTCCCAGAGACGCAAATACAGCTCTGTATCGTCCACATGGTGCGAAACTCGGTCAAATACGTCCCTTGGAAAGACTACAAAGCGGTGACGGCTGACCTGAAGAAAATCTACCAATCAGCCACAGAAGATGAGGCACTGCTCGCTTTAGAGCAGTTCTCTGAACGATGGGATAGTAAGTATCCTCAAATCAGTCGCTCTTGGACGGCGCATTGGGACAACCTCAACACCCTGTTTAACTACCCAGAGGATATTCGCCGAGCCATTTACACGACTAACGCCATTGAATCCCTCAACAGCGTTATTAGAAAAGCGATCAAGAAGCGCAAGCTCTTCCCAACGGATGAATCAGCTAGAAAGGTGATCTACCTGGCTATCCGAGATGCTTCCAAGAAGTGGACGATGCCGATTAGAAACTGGCGACAAGCTCTAAACCGCTTTATGATTATGTTCGAAGACCGACTCACTGAATACATGTAACCCCCGACAGTTACACAGAATTATTTACAGGGTCTGCTCGAATACTGCGCCCAATCTTACAAAGCCTCGAGAGCATCCGAGACCATGATGACCTCGCACTTACCACTTTCGCTGAATATTGCTTAAGTGAAGTACTTCGCCACTCTGCTACCGCAATACATACAAAAGATCGGTGGGCGTTTCCTGCACACTCCGATCCAGAAAGCTACTTTGAATGCCTAGAGGATTACGCATGCAGTAAATTTGAAGTGCTAGATTCCTTTGAGGAGGCATTTAAAGAACAAATTTTGTTCTTTAGTCTTGTTCGTAATGACTCACCTCTTAAAGAGGTTATTAATATTGAACCATTTGATCTGATTACTCAGCTACTAAGTGGTTTCCGCAACGTAAACCTAAAGCAAAAACCTACTGAGTTCACTACAGCGGTTTTACTAGCTAACCAACTAGCACTGGACAAAAGAAAAGTCTTGCGTTCTATATCAAGTGCACTGGAATCGATCTATAGTCGGCGTGCTCGCCCAAACGTATCATTGCCCTCACGAAGAGCCAGACAGCTAAATAGAGGAGATCTAAGCGATATATGTGAAAGACTCATGCTAAATAGCCCTGAGCTATTCGAACAATTATACTTAAAAGCGAAATCAACTGACTCAAAGTGGCCTAAGAAAGCCCACTCTTTTGCCAACTATCTTGGTCTAAATGATTATGCCAAAATCAAAGGAAATCTATCTTCCTACAATAGTAAATCAGTATCCCTTCTTTCGGTGATTAGAACCGACAACAGCCCATTTAAGCATGAGAATGGCATACTTAAGCTAGTTCAATCGTCACTAGCTGAAATAGATAAAAACAACTTCGACGCACCTATAGATATTGCAAGTACAAAAGTCCGATGTAGTGATTGGGATGACTTGCTAAGCCTAAAATCATCATGTGAGCTCAAAGTCGAGTTAGAATTTTATGATGACGAGACCGAACTATTTCATACTCCCCCTAAATGGCTAACAGAAGAGCACAAACCACTCTATTACATTGGGATGTTCATTCGAAGTTGTCTGCTGGGCTCTGTCGACTGGAGTAGCAGCAGTCTCCAGTCTGAAAAACCTGCATATCGCGGTATAAAGTCCAATATGCTAAAAAGGCAGATCGGTATGATGCATTCACCTGAAGCATTTGGAGATAGCAAATCGCCGATGAGTGATTGGCTATCAACATTGTTGTTCAAGCTACTACAATGGCCTGGGGTTGAAAGCAACAATAGCTTATATTCATGGCCGAAAGCCTGGACTCTAGATGAACTAGAAAAGTGTATAAACAATCGAAGTAATGACCAAGCTAAGTCATACTGTACACTCTCCAATATGCCAACCTATACAGAAAAAGTAAGATTAGGATGGCCAAAAGACAAAAAACACCTAAATGTTGTCATGGTTCAATCACTTCTACCTTTGACAAAAGACTTTGATTTAGCTGGCTTAAAGTTAGATACACCAACATACAGAGCTAAGCATAGAAGGCACGTTGCTTCAGTTTCAGAACTAATCTTACACAACATCGCTAGCGTCGATAGTGTGAATGAAGCTCCAAACCTCAAAGGAAAAGTGGATCTTATAATTTGGCCTGAACTTTCTGTCTCACCCGATGACCTAGATATCTTAGAAAGGCTTTCGGATAAAACGGGGGCAATTGTTTTTGCAGGAATTGGCTTTAGCCATATTCAGAATGAGCGTGACCTCAATAACTCAGCTATGTGGATCATCCCAAATAAAGGAACGAATGGCAGGAGATTTATCAAGCGCCTTCAAGGGAAGAAAAACATGACTGTTGGTGAAGTAAACCAAATTATGCCTTGGAGACCCTATCAACTAATCGTAGAAATGATTCATCCTGCTCATGAAGAGAAAGAGGGCTTCAAGTTGACTGGCTCGATATGCTATGACGCCACAGATATTAAGCTAAGTGCCGACCTTAAAGACAAATCACACGCGTATATTATTTCAGCGATGAACAAAGATATTGCGACCTTTGATAGCATGGTTGATGCGCTCTTTTATCATATGTATCAGCATGTTGTACTGGTTAACAGTGGTCAGTTTGGTGGTTCAGTAGCCAAAGCTCCTTACAAAGAGCGATTCCATAAGCTCATTACGCACACACACGGTTCCAATCAAGTATCGATATCTACATTTGAGATGAATATGTTCGACTTTAGAGATTGTGGTCAATCACTTAGAACCAACAAGAAAACAAAGACACCGCCAGCAGGAAACATGAAATGATTTGCCTCGACACTAACGCTGCTAACTTATTGACGTTTGAATTTTGGAATGAACGAGCTGATATCATAATGGCCGTTGTTGCTGTTCTTGCGCTAATGCTCACGTTACAACAACTACGGTCAGGGAGACAGGAGTCTCGAAGAGCAACTGCTTATGCAACTTACCAAGAGTATTTAAAAAACTGTGCAGACAATCCAAAATTTGCTTATGGGAATAAAAATGACATTGTTTCGAATGGAGTGACTCACGAAAAGTACCCGTGGTTTATTTCACAAATGCTATTCACATTTGAACAGGTTCTAGAAACATCAAAGTCTGACAAACAATGGAAAACAGCAATACGCTCGCAGCTTGAGAGACATGCATGGTACTTAGAAGGTTCAAACACCATAAAACGGAAAGAGTGGAGTGACGAACTAACGGCTTTAATAAGTGCAGCTATATCAAACTGGCAGATTAAGAAGCGTGCGAATGTGCAAGATGAACCTGTAACGAATGCTTATTAGTTCCAATTTTAGGTCAACAGCATGTTGGCCTAATAAACCTTATGGGGTTAAATCGATACCCAAACACAGTTTGGGGCAGAACCTTCTTAGAACTTTCCAATCACAGTTTGTGATCACCAAGCGATTTTGACGTATGTTGGATGAGTTGGTAAGCGTTTCTGCAAAACACATTAGCTTCTATGGTTGCAATATATGAAATATCGTCGATACTAAAACTTAGAAAGTCTAAGTTTTAGTGGTGGCATGTGAATAGCGACATTCAACTATACCCTGACGAATCGCTCGAAAGCTTCTTGTTGCGCTTGTCGCAAGAACAAGGCTACGAGCGATTTTCTCATTTCGCTGAAGATATATGGTTCGACACCATGGATCAGCATGAAGCGATTGCGGGTGCTTTCCCCTTAGAGCTCAGCCAAATCAATATCTACCACGCGCAAACCACAAGCCAAATGCGGGTGAGGGTTCTAATCCACCTTGAGAACCAATTAAAGCTCAATAACTTTGGCGTGCTGCGCTTAGCATTATCACATTCAAAAGCTCAATTCTCTCCGCAATACAAAGCTGTACATAGATTCGGTTCTGACTACCCTTATACTTTTCTTCGCAAACGTTTCACGCCTCTTTGCCCACTGTGTATTGACGACGCACCCTACATTCGTCAGCAGTGGCAATTTATCTCTCACCAAGCCTGTGAACATCATGGCTGCAAACTGGTTCATCATTGCCCCGAGTGTAAGTCGAGACTTGAATACCAAAGTACCGAGAGTATTAGTCAGTGTGAATGCGGTTATGAACTCCGAAACTCGCCAGTAGACGACGCGTCAGAGGCTGAGGTATTGGTCGCTCGATGGTTGTCAGGAAGTGATTCAAAACCTTTGGGATTATTGAAAGCAGAAATGACGTCATCTGAGCGCTATGGTTTTTTTCTTTGGTATGTAAATCGTTATAGCGATATCGATGACCTCAGTTTTGAGTCATTCATTGAATATTGTGGCGCTTGGCCAACGGCATTGTGGCAGGAACTTGATGCCTTGAAAGAGAAGGCAGGACTTATTCGAATAAAAGATTGGAAGAAGGTGTTTTTCAATGAAGCTTTTGGGGCTCTGCTTAAAGATTGTCGTCAGTTACCGAGTCGGCAATTGAGTCACAATATCGTACTGACTCAGGTGTTAGCTTACTTTACTCAGCTCATAGCAACAGTACCTTCAAGCGCGAAAGGAAATATAGGTGATGTACTGCTCAGCCCCTTAGAAGCTTCTACATTGCTTTCTTGTACAACAGATGAGATCTATCGGTTGTATGAGTTTGGTGAGGTCAAGGTGGCTATAAGGCCACGAATGCACACAAAGTTAGCGACTCACGAATCAGCGTTTACCCTGAGAAGTATCATAGAAACAAAACTGACTCGAATGAGCTCTGAAAGTGATGGCTTAAGTGTATATCTACCAGAGTGGTAAGTATGACGAAATTAAGTGACTTATTGGTATTCGAAGACGAAGCAGTAAAGCAAGCTGCGCTAAAGAAGATGTTCATGCCCTATACGGAAGGTGTCTGTGTTGAAGGGTTTGAAAAAGAGGCGTTAACGATCTTACTCAATCTCAGCTCAAGCCATCAATCAGATAGATGCTCAGATTGGTTGGATGTTGCCCGAGCTAAGAGGCATTTAAAAGCGGCTGAGAACCTAGAGGCGTCCCTTAATGAAATCAAATGGTTCCACACTCATAATCTCAAGTTTCCAGACTGCCGAGTTAAAGATCAGCGGATAGTTGCAATGCCTCTTACGACAACCGAGGTATTTATTTCAAGCGCAGTATTAGAGCAACGCTTGGGGTGGGCGCATAACTCTGCGGTGTATCGACACACATTGTGGTTATTGAATCCTTTTCTTTGGCAATCACAGCCCGTATGTATTCTTTCACTTATACAGCAAGAAAGCCCTGTTTGGGTTGAGCGGCTCAAAGAATTTGGTTTAGGTGCTAAGTCACTTGCGCGCTTGAAACATACAATCGAAGAACATCTCTCTGGTAATCATTTTCCCGATAGTGTCAGTGTTTACAGTAAGCAGCTAAGGTTTCCATGGAGGGATGATTATATTTCGGTGACCCCAGTGGTTAGTCATGCTATTCAGAGTGAGTTAGAAGTGAGGTCGAGAAGTCGAGAAAATAAGCTCAGCTTTGTGTCTTCGTCACTGCCAAACTCTGCAAGTGTCGGGAACCTGTGTGGCAGTTTGGGTGGGTATATGAAAATCCTAAACTACCCGCTAGGCGTCAAAACTGCGCAAGGTGGCACGTTACCTGAAAGTCGTATAAAGAGTGGTCACTATTTTGATGACTATCAGGTAACTAGCGCCAAAACCTGTCAGGTTTTAAATCGTCTAACTGGTTCAGAGCCATCTAAAACACAGAAGCAGAGGGAGAGTGACCGTAAGGTTAGAAGTAAGATATTGCGAAAGCAGATAGCCTTGTGGATGCTCCCATTAATTGAATTAAGAGACATCGTTGATGCTGACCCTACTCAACAGCAATTGGAACATAATGACTCTTTGGCTCAAGCCTTTTTATCGCTACCAGAATCGGACTTGGGCTCCTTAGCCAGTGAGTTTAACCGTCGCTTGCATCTCACGTTTCAAAACAACAAGCATGCTGCAAAGTTTGCCTATCATCCCAAGCTTATACAGGTCGTCAAAGCTCAAATCATATGGGTCCTCGAACAGCTCAGCAAACCAATTAGCAATGAAGATAAGATAACGGGTGAGCAGTATATCTACTTGTCATCAATAAGAGTGCAAGATGCGGTCGCAATAAGCTGCCCTTATTTGTGCGGCGCACCCTCTATGGCGGCGATATGGGGTTTTATGCACCGCTATCAAAGAGAGTTTAATAGGCTAGTTAATTGTGATTCCCCGTTTGAGTTTTCGAGTTTCTCTTTTTATGTCAGAAGCGAAAGCATCAAACCTACAGCCAAGCTTACCGAGCCTAAATCAGTCGCCAAAGTTAGAACCGTTTCAAACGCTAAGCGACCAACTATTCGTAGTGAACGATTGGCAGATCTAGAAATAGACTTAGTTATTAGAGTTCATAGTGAAAGCCGAATTTCAGATTTTAAGTCCATACTTCAAACAGCTCTTCCTGTTGCTTTCGCCGGAGGGGCATTATACCAACCACCGCTATCGACGCAGATTGAGTGGCTGAGGACATTTACCAGCAAGAGCGAGCTTTTCCATGTCATAAGAGGGTTACCAGCATACGGGCGATGGTTATACCCAAGTGAGAGTCAGCCGAGTAACTTTGATGAACTAGCGCGTTTAGTGACTAAAGACGCTGATAATTTGCCAGTTTCTATTGGCTACCATTTGTTAGAACAGCCAACTCAACGGTCCAACTCAATCACCTCTTGTCACGCCTATGCAGAGAACGCGATAGGGTTTGCGAAGAAAGTAAATCCGATAGAAGTACGTTTTAGTGGAAGAGATCACTTTTTAAACCATGCCTTTTGGTCGATAGAATGCAGTAGCGAAACTATTCTTATAAAAAACTATAGGGATTAATCGCTTATGGAACTTTGCACTCAGCTGAACTACGTTCGATCACTCTCTGTTGGCAAAGCGTACTTCTATTATCTATCTCAAAATGGCGAGATGTGCCCCCTTGAAATAGATAGAACTCGGTTGCGCGCACCAAAAGGTGGTTATGCGGAAGCATATAAAGGGTGCAAGTTCGTAGAAAAGAATGTTGCTCCACAAGATTTAGCTTACTCCAATCCTCAGTTCATCGAAGAGTGTTATGTAAAACCTGGTGTTGATGACATCTACTGTGCATTCCCTCTTCGAATTCGAGCCAACTCTCTAACTCCAGATACCTGTAGTGATGATGAGGTACGCTCTAAACTTTCTTTACTCGCTAAAACATACGAAGAACTTAATGGCTATCAGGAGCTCGCTCATCGATATGCGAAAAACATTCTGCTTGGCACTTGGCTTTGGAGAAACAGAGAGTGTCGAAAGTTGTCTATAGAAGTGACTACCAGTGATTCACAAACCTTGATTGTCGAGAATGCAACAAGGCTTTCTTGGTATGGTCATTGGGATGAAGTCTCATCGGAATGCTTAGAAAAACTTACAGGTTATTTGACGCGAGCACTGTCTGTTCCAACAGAATATTTCTACATGGATGTCAAAGCTAAAATTGGAGTCGGTTGGGGGGATGAGGTTTACCCAAGTCAAGAGTTCTTGGATGGCCGAGAAGATGGTGTTCCAACTAAACAATTAGCTACCGTCGAGCTACTGACCGGAGAAGAAACGGTTGCTTTCCATGGTCAGAAAGTTGGTGCAGCGTTGCAATCGATTGACGATTGGTGGCATGAAGATGCAGACAAGCCATTAAGAGTGAATGAATATGGATCTGACCGAGAGTACGTTATAGCAAGGCGACATGTGTCCCATGGAAATGACTTTTACCAATTAGTCAGAAATACAGAGCATTGGATTGAGACAATGATAGCTTCTCAGAACATCCCAAATGACGTGCACTTTATTATGTCGGTCTTGATCAAGGGTGGTCTCTTCAATTGTTCCAAAGCGAAGTAAGGATGATTATGACGAAGCGTTACTACTTCTGTATACGGTATGCCTCTGGCCAGGCCGACTATGAGCTGTTAGCAGGGCGTTGTATATCTCAAATGCATCTGTTTATGGTCCATAACCGACACGTCATGAATAAAATAGGTGTGAGCTTTCCCGACTGGAGTGCTGTTACGGTTGGACAAACTATAGCCTTTGTCGCAGAAGATAAAAAGGTGATGATTGGACTCTCTTTTCAGCCCTATTTTTCTTTGATGGTAAATGAAGGTTTGTTTGAGATCTCCAGTGTATGTGAGGTGCCAGGTACTGCTATCGATGTGAGGTTTACTCGTAATCAAACGATTGGGAAAAGCTTTTTGGGTTCCAAGAAACGTCGAATCAAACGTAGCATGCAGAGATCCGAACTATTTGGCGCTGGCACATCGTTACCAGCCACCAATGAAGAGCGAGTCATCGATAGTTTTCATCGAATCCCAGTTTCTAGTGGCTCATCAGGGCAGGATTTTATTTTGTTCGTGCAAAAGGAGTTTGTCTCGGAGCGCGTTGAAGCAAACTTTAGTAGCTATGGTTTAGCCACCAATCAAGAAAAAAAAGGGACGGTGCCTGAGTTACGTTTTTGACCCGTTTTCTAAAGCTCATTTTTAAGTAAGTAAAAACAGCGAGTTACGTAAGTAAGCAGAAAAAGGGTACTTTAGGGTTTTGTGATGTAAATCCCGTGGAATTAACAGCTTAGTGACTATAGTTAACTGTGTCCTGCCGCATAGGCAGCTAAGAATGATTTGAATGGCACTTCGTCCAAACCCAACACGTGTCCTGCCGCATAGGCAGCTAAGAATAGGCCAGGAAGAAAGCAACCCACCTGCTGAACAAGCAGTTAAGAATAAAAACCATTAAGTTTAGTTTAGGCTTGATGGTTTTTTTTACTTATTAATTTGTGTGCGGGGGGACGTGACTCAAAATGTGTCTTCCAGGCTATAGCTAACTATGCTGGGAATGCGGTGCAACGAGGTGTTGAACTTATTTTTGCCCCAAAGTTTGTTGGATTTAAACGCTTGGAATTAAAAAGCTCAACATTTAGCTGAGCTTTTTAGTTTGCTTTATCTAACCTATTATGCGCTTGAACCTAGTTCTAAAGGCTTTTTCACCACCTTCCATTTGGTTACATATAAACCCTTTCACCGCCTCTTCTTGCAGCCCTCCAGAAATGTAAGGCTCCAACCTTTGAGCTTGCTGTTGCATCCCTACCACTAACTCCGCATCGCCATTCACCACAATTGGCGCAGAGTGTGTGACGACAACTAACTGTCTACGTTTCTTATTATTTGAAATCGCAGGGATCACAGAGCTCGCAAGCATAGCGCAATCTAGGTCATCTTCAGGCTGATCGAGGATAAGCGGATCCTCGCCATATGACATTAAAAAGGACAACATCGAGGCAGACTTTTGGCCAGGTGAAGCCCTTTCTAATTGACGAAATTGTTTCATTGAGTCTTGGAACTCAATCTGTAGCCCATCGTCAGGAAACCAACAATGTAACTCATCTAACCTTTCATCCTGCAGTTGCCCCAGTCGCGCTCTTAGTGCGCCATGGATCGAGGCATAGTCATCACTCTGTTCCTTTTTGACACATGCAATATGGAAACGCTTTAGTTTGGCCAACTCAGTGTATCGCTTCTCCGCGCTTTGAGGATTGAATTTGTTCAAGTTTTCCATCGCGAACAATAAGCTATTCGGAGTGCCTCCATCAAAAATGTGGCTTTCGAATCTTTCAATTCCTGAGGCCGCCTGATACCCCTTAACTAACCGTTCACTCGAACACGCTAGAGGAAGCACTTTGATCCTAAGTTCCGTTAGACCAAGCTCCTCAATGAACTGGTTACGGACTTTGGTTAGATTCTCCCTGTGCGTGACCAGTTTCCCGTACAATTCAGCTTTGTTTGCTTGAACCAACGCAAGGGCATCTTTCAACCCTTGTTCGTTACTTAGAGCAACCTGCAATTCCGCTTGCGAGTCCATAAGAGCACTCAGCTCTTCGTGATTAATTTCCGCATCCTTTAATTGCGAAACCCTAGAACTTAAATCAGCAGAGTTAGCCTCAATTCGCCCCTTGATCGTCTGATAATAGGCTTGCTCAGTGGACTTAACCAACTTGGCCTTCGACTCTTCAATCAGCGCGAGAACTGCAGCACACAGGGTGTCATGAATTTCATTAACCTCGAGCTGCCACTTACCTAAGTCGGACTCTGTATCGTCAATCGCTCCCGATGCGCTCTCGGTACAAATGCCCTCAAGCCCCTCGATTAAATCATCGACTTTCTGCTTACTGTCTCCCGCCTTACCTAATTCTTCTTTATCGCTTGCAAGTGCCTGTTGAAGCGACTCTAATCCCGCTTCTTTTAAGGTTTGAAGCTTACGATCAACGTCTTGTAAATCGCCTTTAGTGGTGATGAGGTTACCGATAGCTCGCTGGGCTTCACGCTCTTCAAAACAGAGCTGTTTATACTTCGTTTCAAGGTCCAGCTTTTCTTGTTCCCACTTGGCATAATTTACGGTATCACTCTCATCGATCACGCTTAGAAATGAATTCGGCTTAGTCGCCATTTCATAGAGCATTTTTTGTGAGAAAATCGATACTGGAAAGCGTGATGTATTGAAGGTATCTTCTTCCTCCCATTGCTCACTTTCCTTTTTGAAGTGCTGAAAGGATGTCTTTGTCGGTGACCAAGATAGCCTGTATTGGTCTTGACCTTTATGGTATTCAAGCTCGACGAATGAGTCAGCTGTCATCGCACCGTTCTGGCCCACCTCTTTAAATGCATCAATATTGCTTTGCTGTATCTGAGGAAGGTGTTCATCACGACGGA
Source organism: Vibrio sp. R12-SG2-ISO1 (assembly GCF_059834045.1). Lineage (NCBI taxonomy): Bacteria > Pseudomonadati > Pseudomonadota > Gammaproteobacteria > Vibrionales > Vibrionaceae > Vibrio > Vibrio sp. R12-SG2-ISO1. The sequence continues at coordinate 280,461 of NZ_JCBDGO010000001.1, forward strand.
GGCTTAAACGCATCGCTTCGATTAACGTTGACTTACCCGAACCCCGACTACCCACAATGGAGGTATACCAAGGGCTTAGTTCGATATTGATGGGACTACCAGTGATGTCTTGGCACATCTTGGTTTTTAAGGTTAGTTTAGTGATTCGCTTCGATGGGATCGCTGGTGGCTGTTTAGGTCCACGCTTTATACAGTGCTTTGGATCAGACAGTGCTACCTTTAACCCTTCAAAGGAAGGTTTTATCATCTTAACCCAGGTGTAGCCCTGTCCCATTTCACCAATAGAATGCGCGTCAGACCCTTTTAACCAAGCAAGATCCTCAATTAGTTTCTTCTGATAGTTGTCAAGATCATCCACATCGCCGATTAGCTCTATTGCGTCTGGTTTTGCATCAAATACCGCACTGACTGAGCCTTGATTATCATTCTGAAATACGCCTTTATCCTTGTCGACATGTGCAAGAATCGCCAAAGTCGGTGAATGAAATGCATGGATAGCCTCAACAACCCCGCGCGCACCTCGTGACAGTTCTATTGAATGATTTTTACCTTGAACGGGGGGAAGTCCGCAGCTGCCCACCAGCTCGCTAATGGTTGTGGAAGTAGCGTCATCATGCAAGATAGCGAGAACATGCACATTCCCCGCAGCGGTAAGCTCCACTGCCGGCATAATGACAATGTCCCGATACCCGTTGCCCTCGCCCGCCTCGTGCTCTACTTTAAGCGCTTCCAGTTCAGCCCGTATTGCATCTAGACCGTCACCCGTATTGTGATCACTCAGTACAACACAATCCACCTCATTGGACATTTGACCAAGGAGCCATTCACGGTTAGTACAACTAGGTGTCCTATCAGACCTAGGAAAGTCATCCGAGGCAGGTGAATGACAATGAAAATCAACCTTAAACCACTTACTACCAACAACTTGCAACTCGTGCTCCCAATGCAATAAGCAACTCTATTGTTATGTGCGCCGTATGATATGCGAGGTCAGTTTTGCGTTCAATGTTCTAGAACAAAGTTATGCCTGCATATTATTGGATATGTCGTAGCTCTATCGTTACTTCATCCACCCCAAATAAGGTCACTCAGTTTAGCGGCTTTCCATGCTTTTGCGGTTTCAAATAGTTACGTTGCCGAAGCTCACTTTTGTCCATACTCGTGTTAGGCCGAACCGCTCTAGCACGTTTCTGCCCCATTCCTTGCTAGCCGCGCTCAACTTCACAAATCATAGTGAGGTGATTTGACCTACTTTTTCTTATCTATGTAATGTCTAGGGAAGTGGACACTTACCAGATAACAACTATAGGAAAGTTATGGCTAATGAAAGAACTAAATACATTTCAGAGTGTTAATGAGCGTGATGTTGATCTATTAGTGCTAGAGGAGCTTAATGTTTCCGACTCATTTGCTCAATGGTTTGTTTGTCGTGTTCGAGAAGAAATAACCTCAGTAAAAACGCTCGGTGCTTGGCACTCTGTCGTAGATACTAACCTAGGCGAGTCAGACTTAGTTTATATCTATCAATCAGATGACTTATCTTCACAAGCAATACTTATTGAAAACAAGATTGATGCTTCAGCTCAGGCCCAACAAGGAGAGAGATACAGGCTTAGGGGTAACAGAGGTCTAGAAGATGGTCTTTGGCAAGATTTTAGAACATGTATCATTGCTCCAAAGGCATATATCGCTCGAAATGCTGAACCATACGACGCTGCCATTTCATACGAAGAAATAATGGTTTACCTTGCTGCCCAAGGTGATAAGCGAGGACTCTATAAGGCACAGACATTAAAAGATGCTATTGAAAAAAACAGAAGGGGTTACGTTGCGACGGTTTGCACCAAAACAACAGAATTTGCACAAAAATACTTAGCTTATGTCTCAGAACATTTTCCTCAATTGAATCCTGAGCAATCAAAACCCCGAGCTAATGGGCACGACTGGATTCATTTCTATCCCGATCCAATAAATAAAAACATACGAATCATTCACCAGATCTACGGCAAAGTCATCAAGTTGCAGTTTCTAGGCCAAGCAGACAACTTTGACGATATTAAAAGTCACTTTGAAGGTTTGGAATGTAGTGGATATCGAATCATAAAGTCGGGAAAATCAGTAAACATAGAAACACCATTACCTGAGATATCAATCGCAGAACAGAGTTTTGACTCAGTATTGGAAGAAATTAGTATCGCTCTAAATAAAGCCCAGCAGTTGCATTCGTGGATGGAAAATTACCATTCTGTGTGACCGTTAAAGAAACGATGCTCAGGAAAACTTATGTCCAGAGGCTTGCCGATGGGGCATGAAACACAGAAATGCCCCAAAGTGTGATTGGAGTAGTTTACATACCATGAGAGCGTATGGCGTTTCTTCATACTTTTCCTAATACCTCGAAAGCACCTGGGGAAGTGGGTTCAGTTCGGACAAAACTAACTAATGTCTATAGACTCGAGGGCTATTCAGGTCAGTACAGCCTGGACACAGAACTATGACTGTGTGATACCAGTTGGCAGGTGGGCTCGGTCAACGTCTAAAGCCTCGGCAGTAAAACTGTTATCATCCAAGCTGCAACTACCTCTACCACCAAAAAGACGAGTATGGCGCAGATTTTCGACTACTGGCTGATATGTATCTTCATACCTGCTAACACAATGCCAATCAGTCCTTGCAAGAGTATACACACTCAACCGAGCCTAAAGTGATAATGGTGCATCCTTTACTTCACTCATTACTGCATCAACGACTTCTCGATTTGCGTTTACGCAACTTTTTTTCAAGGTTTCCAGCGCGTCTTTAGGATCACTTTGCGTCGACAGCATAATCTGCAAACTGGTATTACCATTACCGCTACCACCGCTTAACATAACTAGCATGGCTTTGTCAGGGTACTCGTTATTAGGGTTCCGCATTGAATTAAAAGTGCCATGCATACTCTGCGCTTCCATAGCGGTCTCAAAATTGGTAACCGGGCGTGCTTGGATAACGTAGAGCTGTTTGCCTCCACGTTTAAAGTCATAGAACTGGCTTAGATTAAACCTAGCCTTGAGTGCTTTTGCAACCTCTTCGTAATCGTAGGGATACGATCTACGATAAGCGATATCTGTAACGATACCATTCTGTTGGTTGTAAACTATTTTTACCTCTGCGCTATCAGAGCTATTTTCATCTATATAGGAATAGAAAAAACTTGCTGGAACGCTCGTTTGAGCTAAACTTTCGGTACCGCTAGTAAATGCGTCAGAAAGACGTATAAGCTGCTCTTTGCTTAACTTCCTTTTATCAATTTTGTTGCCTTCCCAAAATTGCTGGCGGCAATATTCGCTGTACGTGGACCATTCATTGTTTAAATTAATTTGGATGTTTTGGCTATTGACGGAATACGTCCCTTTAGAAGAGTCGATAGGATCTCGCTCTAGCAAAGAAGCGATGCTGTCCCCCAAGCGAATCCCATCAATAGACACTGTATCTACGTCCGTTCCGTCTAACACTGGTGGCACGTTTAATGTTTGGCTGCGTGCGTAATAGGGTAAAACGACAACCAGCGACAAAATTGCATAATTCAACCATTTCATAGTTTATTCTCCTATCCGTGGTGCTAATGAAAAATCGCTCCGAGCTATCATCTGCTTAGAAAGACGAGCTTAGGGGGGATGAAATAGTTGTTCAAGGTTTACATAGTCAATTTCATACTTATTGACTAGCTTTGCATTTTTTGTTTAAGCGGCACGCACACGTTGTTACACCGCCATCGCATAGAGAGAATTTCAATTGCCATATGGAGAGACTATTTCAGTAACTGGCTGTAATTGATCCACATAGCCATCTGTAGTGGCATAGTTAATTTGGTCAACTGGTAAGAGGTTTTGCAATACTTCAGGTTATCCTTTAAACGCTAATTTAGCGAAAGCTGTAGCTAATTTTTGTCCAGCAACGAGCTAGCTCATATGATGGCTAGCTTTTCTAAAGGCTATAAGAAACTGCGTAGTAACCTCAAAGACAAAGGTGTACAACACCATCTGGTGATCATCTGATTACGACTGAAGATATTCCGTTTACGAGTGCCTCACAAGCCGCAGCCGTCCTACTTGGCTATCCTTGTAGCGGTCATAATTACTGGAGAGGCTCTTTGGGTAAACGTTGAAAGATATTGAGACAGAATCAGTTTAAGTGAATGCTGCGATGACTCTCTGTTTAAAGAGACCCAGGCTTAACTCATCCAATGCTAGAAAAGGAGGCTCAACATTATTTGGGTCAGTGCTATCTGAAGATTCTCCCCAACTAAGTAAGCCTTGTTGAGATCGATTAGATTTAACGCTTTCCGATACGGTGGATATTGGTATGCGTTGTTCATCTAGAACACTCGGCACATTATTTGCTCGTTTAATGTACATACAGCTATCAGGAATATCCTGCTCTATTCTTTCAGAAAACCCAATCAAACTTTCCTCAGCAAAGGTATACAGCCAAGCTTCCTGGTTGAGTGAATCGTTAACTCTTAATATTCTTCCAAGGACTTGCCTAAAGTAAAGCTCTGTTTTGACCGAACTCATATGGCAACAAACTTGTAGGCGAGGGATATCTGTTCCTTCACTTATCATCCCAACACTGACTATCCATTGAACATTCGAGTGACGAAAAGACTCAATTTCATTTAATGGATTATCATGATGATAAGTTACGATGCGTGCTGATTGATTAAAGTGCTCAACAAGCCGCTTTTGGATATCCTTCGCGTGCTTGATAGAAGCAGCAACGACTAAGCCTCCTGCATTTGGCGACTCTTGCCTTATTTGAGCTAGCTTTTGGCAACCACTATTCAATATGTAGTTCATAGCGTCTTCATTGTGAATGACACTGTGATAAGAAACATCGGATTGTTTAAGGCAATCAAGAATAGAAGTGAAGTGTTGATTATCACTGCCAGCCTTAACACTCAGGTGTTCATTATCGATTAAAACGATTTTAGGACGACGGCACACCTCATCTTCAACAGCCTGTTGCAAACCATAATGATAGTCACAAACAACCTTACCATCTGGGTCGGAATATTCAGCCATGACAATGGGTAGTCGATCGGAGCGCCAAGGAGTGCCCGACAGCGCCAATGTGTAACGGGCAATATCTTGGATCTTACTGACAATTTCTAATCCCCATGAATTTGACCGCCCCTCATCATCAAACGAACAATGATGGATCTCATCAAATACAACTAGCACTCGATACTTACTAACGGTGGTCCAAAATTTATCATCCAAGTAACGGATGGATTGATAGGTGTAAGAGCCACCAAGAGACCCCAAGCCTCCATTAAAGGAACATTCTAGTGTCCATGAAAATGTCTTCTGCATCCCTTCGGCAACCGAAAGTGATGGTGAAAAACAGAGAACTAAGTCAATCATATCTCCTTCAAAAAGGCACTTAGCAACCTCTGCTGCCATGACAGTTTTACCCGCACCAGGAGTGGCTTGACAGAAAAAATGTGGGCGTCTATTTGATGAAAACTTATTGATAGCCTGATCTACACATTCAGCTTGCCATGCTCTTAACATTGGGAAGCCTTTCTTTCGGCTATTTGCATCCAGTTAGTTAGCGCATTAATCCTACCCAATAGCTTGGCAGAGCGTTCTCTTGCCGAATTAAAAAGTGGTTGTATGTCTTGCTTGTTGTTTGGAAAGCGCATCAGCAATGACTGATACTCTTCTATTTCCCCCAGAGTAATCGCTAGTTCACCTTGATGTTGTTTCTTCTCTTGTTCCAATGTATTTAGGGAATAATCTAGACTTCCATCAGTCACTGAGCCCTCTGAGGCCTTCGTCTTTCCGGGCGTTCTAGGCTCGATCATGAGTGCTTTAAAGTCGTTAGTTTGATGGTAGCGCTTGTCCCTACGAGTCCCAGTGACAGAAAGCCAGCCTTTCTCCTCAAATGACAAAAGCTGTTTGTAAATATACTTTCGAGCGTCGTCTCTGTTCGAAAAGGTTGAAGTACCCTTTAACAAAGCATCCCTCGCTTCTACAACAGTGAAATTGTCCATCCCTTTTTCAATCAATAGGTTAAACATATCAGGGTTAATTCTGGTTACTTTCTTCATGTGACTCTTGCATACAACAAAAACTTAGGATTGCTAAGTATACAAAAATCAGTAAAACTTAGACAATCTAAGTTATCTAAAGGTTGAAAAGAAATGTGTAAGTGCAGAAAGACAACCCAATCCCAGCGAGGCTCAAAGCTGCGCGTAAAAAAGCCAAAATCACCCAAAAAGATTTAGGGGTGAAAATCGGCATGGAACCAAGCTCTGCTAGTGGGCGAATGAACCATTATGAGAAAGGCAGACACGTACCTGATATTGGAACGCTAGAACGAATGGCTGAAGTATTAGATGTTCCATTGAACTACTTTTTCTGTAGGAGCGAATTGAGCGCTGAGTTAGCGTGCGCAATTGATAAGTTGAATGATGAAGAGAAGGCGGCCCTATTATTAAAACTGGACCCTGTAAATAATTCTGTGTAACTGTCGGGGGTTACATGTATTCAGTGAGTCGGTCTTCGAACATAATCATAAAGCGGTTTAGAGCTTGTCGCCAGTTTCTAATCGGCATCGTCCACTTCTTGGAAGCATCTCGGATAGCCAGGTAGATCACCTTTCTAGCTGATTCATCCGTTGGGAAGAGCTTGCGCTTCTTGATCGCTTTTCTAATAACGCTGTTGAGGGATTCAATGGCGTTAGTCGTGTAAATGGCTCGGCGAATATCCTCTGGGTAGTTAAACAGGGTGTTGAGGTTGTCCCAATGCGCCGTCCAAGAGCGACTGATTTGAGGATACTTACTATCCCATCGTTCAGAGAACTGCTCTAAAGCGAGCAGTGCCTCATCTTCTGTGGCTGATTGGTAGATTTTCTTCAGGTCAGCCGTCACCGCTTTGTAGTCTTTCCAAGGGACGTATTTGACCGAGTTTCGCACCATGTGGACGATACAGAGCTGTATTTGCGTCTCTGGGAACGCAGTATTGATGGCGTCAGGAAAACCTTTTAGTCCGTCAACGCAAGCGATAAGGATGTCTTTTACCCCACGGTTTTGAAGCTCTGTCAGCACGTTAAGCCAGAACTTGGCGCCTTCCGTTTCAGAGAGCCACATGCCGAGCAGTTCTTTCTGGCCTTCCATGTTGACGCCTAACGCAAGATAGACCGCTTTGTTGATGACTTGCTTGTCTTGACGCACCTTAACCACGATGCAATCGAGATAGACGATAGGGTAAATTTCGTCGAGAGGTCGCGACTGCCATTCAATCACTTGCTCGAGTACCGAGTCGGTCACCTTTGATATCAGCGTTGGTGAGACGTCTGCATCATACATTTCCTTGAACGTTGCGACGATTTCACGTGTGGTCATGCCTTTCGCATATAGGCTTAATATCTTGTCGTCCATGGATTGGAATCGAGTTTGGTGCTTGCGGACGAGTTGAGGTTCAAAGCTAGCTTCACGATCGCGAGGGACGTCGATATCGACTTCTCCATCATCGGTGATGATTGATTTACCCGAGTAGCCATTGCGGGAGTTGGAGCTAGTTCTAGGTTGGTGTTTTTGATACCCAAGGTGCTCATCGAGTTCAGCGTTTAACGCCGTTTCAACGGTCACCTTGGTTAACATTTTTCGGAAGTCATCAAGATCAGATTCAGTCTTAATTGACTTTGCTGCTTCACGAGCAAAAGCTTCGAGTGCTTTCTTATCCATATTGTCCATCCTTAGCCTTTAAGGCTTAAGTCTAGACAGTTACACAGAATTCAGGACACTCTCTAAAACTGACATCACCTAATTAACTCTGAGTAGGGTGATTCACTAACCAACAAGTTGCTGTATCGATAATTTGCTAAACACCTGTTTTACAAAACGAAGTTCACCAGTCTCGGCATCGGTTACATAATTTTCATAAGAAGCTATTTGCTCTATGGTTAGAGCATCTATCGGCACAGTGAAAGGATTTAAATCATTAGGATCATTAATTTTCTCGTAAACTGCAGCAAAGTCCTTCTCGTCAATACAGTGCTTATTATTCTCCAAAGCGACCTCTAGTGCGGCTGCAATTAACTCTTTAATCTCACCAAGTATACCTTTGCTTGCCGATAACAATCTCATTGCGAAATCGACATTTGTCAACGGCACCTTGAATGGTAAAGGCACCGTCTTTTCCAGAGCTTGTAAAACATCTAAATAGCTATCAATTGAGGACTCATCTGTGATCTTAATGTATGGAAGTTTGCGTCGAACCATAATTCGTCTGTTCCACTGCGAGTCCTCTAAAATTAGCCCGGCACTATGAAGTCCTACAAACACAATCGGCAAATGACACTCATCACTAATCATTTTGAGGCGGTCTCTAATATCCTGCCTCTGGTTATGACTTGTTCGTTCAAACAACTCTTGGCACTCCTCTATCACTAATAACTTAAGCCCAACTCTTTTCGATGTATCAATCACACAATCCGTTAATCCAATCTCTGAAGGCTTCGCTCTGCTATTTCTGTATGCGCCAAGCTCTTTGGCCATCCATAGTAAAGTCTCTAATAACGTGGGTCTTACACGAGTAATAAGGACTTAATGCCTTGATAAGTTTTTCTCGATAAAGTGATTAATAGTGGCTGTTTTGCCAGCACCGGTGCCAGCGGTCAGAAGCATTGATGGCGCAAAAGTGCCAAACTTCCTGCGTCTCATTATCCACTCGAGGCCAGAGAGGACTTTTTCAACCTCTGGGTAAACTGAAAATGAGTCATGGTATTCTGCTAAAACTTCATCACGATCCATATTCCTTCTCACTGTGGTCACATCTATTCCCTCAGGTTTTTGCGCTCGTTCCATTTAGACCTAAAGCTCTCTAGCGGAGTTGTATCAGAATTACTTTCCGACTCTGAGGTACTAAAGCTTGGTATTGGTGTTCTGTCACTCAGCTTGGCATGAGGGGTGTCGCTATTGACACTCGATATTTCTGCAACTTTCTTGGTAGATTTCGCCTTTCGTTTTCGCTCAGTGTGAGTTAACTGCATTAAGTCTGCTTGCTCTGCTTCGATTCGGTCATGTAGTGCAAGTCGAGCTTTTGCTAATGACAGTACATCCATCTCTCCTTTTATATAGGTTCTATGAGCCGCCAAAATCTTTTCATGTTCGCAAACGCTCAATCTGACTGTGTAACCAATTGGGTCCTTACTTGGAACCTTCACGTAACCTTGAAGCTCCTCGAGGTAAACGTAGATAGCGGATAAATCATCTGGGTCTACTTTTATTTTCTTTTTCATAGACTCTTTTGTTTGAGGGTACGTCTTTCGATAATCAGACAACGCTACACAGTCATAGTCTATATGCATGAACTTGATACCTTTATCTGTGAGTTTTCGATGCTGAAGAATCCCCATAACTACGCTAAATGCTTGCTCCTGATCGGGTAAGAGTTTTAATGGTGGCAAAACCTCATAGCTTTGTTTCCAATAAAGGTTTGGTATTCTTTTATGACGACTATCAGCATTAACATTGTGCACGTCTACAATCCAACGGTGAAATTCCTCTACAAAGGTACTAAAGCGCATGACTGCATCTTTTTCTGGCTTATAGTCCTCTTTTTCCAGCACGTTGGAGAATGTTTTTCCAGGCACCCAACCGACAATCCCTTGAACAATTTCACCAAATTTACGTTCAACAAATGGCTTTAACCATGGCTTTCGAACCTTGTTATAAACGACATTTATCCCAACTTCCAAACATGCATCCTCCCAGCTTTTTGACCAAAACTCCGCACCGTTGTCGACCACCAAGTTCTCGATTTTCCCTTCGCAAAGCCATTCATTATTGAATGAAATAGGCATTTCAGAAATGTAACTCTTACTTTTTGTAGCATGAATAACAGCTCTGGATGCCGCCACATAACTAGGAGCTTTAAAGCCTAGATGAAAGCCAATTATGCACCCACTAAATACATCTACGAGCAGTGTCAAATGTGCTCTACCCAATGGCACCATGAGGTCATCATGCAATAGAATCAAATCCAAGGGGGTGTGATCCATTTCGACTCGCTGCAAAATTCGAGTCGGCATATCCACAGATTGGTAATAGTTATAAAGCTTGTCTGCGTAGTATTTACCATGGCGAGCGAGCGCGACGCTGTATGGTTCCTCTTTACGAATACGATTCTTAAACGCTTCATATGACACTATCGGTATTTTTCCGGCGACTATCTTATCGTTCGCTACAATTATCCTGTCTCTGTAAAAGTTGAATGCCGCTCTAATCGACTGTCGCCTTGCGTCTAAAAACATCTTTAGAGCTTCATCATAATATTTTTCATCGCCAATAACTCTGGCTTCTCTGTTACCTTTAAGGTGGTTTTTATCGACCAAGCTAGTAAAACTTCCATTCGAGTCAACAAATGAGTTATGCCAACGCTGCAGTGATTTATAGCTAGGTTTCTTGGTAAGACGTGTTTTGGAGAAGTGTTTTTCAATTAGGGGATTGAGGTTTTTAGGGGTCCAACCTCCACTCAGTTCATTCGCAACTAAACATAACAATTTGTACCTTTCTAGCGCTTTGCTCTTCTGCTCCTCGGGATATGAAGAGAGGTCTCGCTCAATGATTTGCGTCGACTGTAATCTCGAGTACTTGAGACGTTCGGTCTGAGTTTCAGGCAAAAGCTCATGTTTTATTTCAGAATCTTCGTTGTACTCAGGCTCAAACTCGTCATGGAATCGGCCAACCATTTTATCTCACCGAAACAGCTGTACTTTCACTCAACTTAGCGATATCCAAATCAACACCGGCCTTTCCTACTGCAATCAGTCTTAAAACAGAAGCGAACACCCGACCGACGGACTCTCCAATTGAGACCGCTATATCACTGATTTTCATTGTTTCCCGTGAAATCAAATAAGAATGCACTTTGACTGCAAGCTCATCGCCTGCGATACACCCACTATACCGATGCACTAACTCTGAGTTTTTGAGAAAGTACCCATCTCTAATTTGCTTATCGGTCACCAAAACAAGACCAAATCCTCTTCGATTGGCAGCCTCTTTACGAGCAGCAAATTCTTGTTTAAATGTCTTTGATAACGTTTTCGAGTGTGGTTTGACTTCCACATACTTGAATGTGCCGTCAACATAGGTGGCTAGGAAATCAGGAGTGTAAGGGCGCTTTTTCCCATGGAGGTCATAATAGAAACCCTCTGGCTGAGATTCGTAGTGAACTACATCTGGATCATATTCGAAATGGTAGCAGCAGTCTCTCTCCAGACTACCCTCACACATAACAGCATCTCGGTTTTTGAGACTCGAGAATTTGTAGATGTTCTTATTAGGCGATGGCTTGCGAAGATTACGAATATACATATGCGTCCCTTTTGTTGTAACAAAACAACCAAATTAAGCTTAGGACACTTTATGGATTTTAAAAGGACAGATTATGATTTTATTGGGACAAGTTATGCTTTTAACAACACTTCAAAAGGGTGGAAGCCCCAGCCACATCCCGGCACACAAGTCACTTGCTGCGGCTGCTTCCTTCCGGACCTGACCGAGTTCACAAGCTATTGTTGCGGGAGGACCAGAGCCTCCATTGATTCGTTTTTCTTGCGACTGTGCGCTAAGACGTGTGGGGATTATTAATCATCGCCTGACTGATTTCAAGCGGTTAACCAGACAAATCAACGAAAAACGGCTTAACTGCCTAATCATTAAGCAATTGTGGCTGCTCAGCCATTGACGGAGCAGTTAACCAAGCTGCTTTGCTCTTTTGCGCCTTGGCTGCTGCGCTCTCGCTGCTTGCGTTTGTGGCTGTACATCGCTTGATCCGCCTGATTCAGGGCTTGCTGAAGTGTCAGTGAGCTAGCGCTCGCTTGGCAAACGCCCATAGCCAATGTAATGTTGAGTGACACACTGTTGTCCCATGAGGTATAGGTTAAGGCGGCAACATGTTGCGCCAGAATATCCAGTTGTCCTTCATCCATCGGGCCAATCAAAATAAACTCATCACCACCGATACGATAAGCGCTGCCTTGCCAGTAACGAACGATCTGGTTGGCGATCGCTTTTAACACCTCATCACCTATCTCATGCCCATAGGTATCATTGATGGCTTTGAAGCCGTTGACATCAAAATAGACCAAGGTGTCACGCGATTTGAGCCCGAGTCGATATTTACGCTGCATGGCACGCCTGTTTCTCAAGCGCGTTAAGTTATCCGTATTCGATTGGCTATAGAGGAAATACGCCACGATGACCAAGAACGCCAACACAAACAGAAGCAATGCTTGGTTCTGCTGGGCTAAGCTCTTCTCGTTATGCAGCGTGGCTTTCCAGTCTGGCTGGTTATCATAGAGGTGGATGATTTTCTCGACGTCGATCATCGTCAGCGCCTGATTGAACAGCGGCACCAATTGCGCTCCGAGTTCATTGTTTGCAAAGCCCATCGCTACCTCTGAACGATAGAACGGCGCTATTGCGGTGTCCTCTTCGAGTGGCAACACCTCTTTGCTCTCACGCAGCAACGCATGGAAGCTGCCGCGCGTCATGGGGATGTAGTCGATTTCGCCATTCAGTAGCGCCGTCACCAACGCTTGGCTATTGTTGTAGACCTTAAAGCGCTTGTTGGGCAGCAAGACATTCAGCAGTGATTCAGATGCTGCTTCTTTGATCACGCCAATACGCTCTGCGATCAATTCAGAAATGTTGCTGTAGACGCCCTTCTTGTACCCTTCCCGTTTGACCAAAATCGCTTCAGGGAAGTAGTAAGACTCACCAAAGAGCAGCTCACCCCGACGCGATTCCAGCACCGCAACCGGAGCAAGTACATCGATGGCCTGATTGACCAAATCTTGGTACATGCTTTCCCAAGTTTCATTGGCTTGACTCTCAAGCTGGCACTTAAGCAGTAAGATGTCACACGCTTGAAACAAAACGTCAGCTGCGATCCCAGACACACTGCCGTCGGCATGATAGGTCGCGTACTGACCAAAATTCTCCAACTTCACTCTCAGTGGGCGATCAAGGTCAAGGCCGCTCTCTTTCGCCACATTTCGTAGTGCATCTCTGCGAATATTAAATTGGTATTGTCGAATCGACTCACGCAACAGTTTTTGTACGCTAGCGCTATGGACGTAATGTTCTATCGCGGCCAAGAGATCCGAGTGTTGGCCTTTGGTCGTCACGATAGAGACTGGTTTAATGGGGATTTGATCGTTCAGCAGTTCGGCATCAAAACCAGAAAGCAACATCGGCTTAAGCTGGTTAATGGCGTCAACAACGCCGTCAACTTCACCGGCATTCAGTAGTCGAACCGCTTCGTGATGGCCCGAGTATTCGATGAGGGTAATAGCAGGAAAGTGGCGCTCAATCAGCTCGCCATAAATCGTGCCGTTGGGCACGCCCACGACTTGAACATCCTCTAAGCGGCGGGCTTGGGGGCTAAACAAATAGGTGTATTCAATGTTAGTGGGCGCAGAAAAATCGAAGTATTGGGCACGCTCAGGGGTGTAGGTGACATTGGCCGCGAAATCGCTCTCACCAGACTCGACAGATTGTAAGATGTCGCTAAAACTAGGATAGAGCACATACTCTACTTTGATGGAAAAATGCTGCGACACTGCATCAAACAGCGTCCTCGTGACGACGTCATCGGCTTCCATCGCGACCCGATACTGCTCTTGCGCTGCTTGGACTCCTCCCATCAACGCCAACAGTAGCCACAATCCTTGGCCGAGTTTGACCATCCGTAGCCAAAACCTAAACCACATTGTTCATGTCTCTAGCGAAAAACTAACCCAAGTAACCAGTTCTGGTGAAGACTGCTCACCCCTTTGCATGAGATTGCAATTAGGCGAGATTCTCGCACACTCGGTTGCATACGCCAAATAATTGCTAGCCCAAACGCTTTATAGTGAGAGCTATGCAACTAAATCTCCGCTTCTTCCGCACTGCGAAGGATGTAATCGGTCATCCACGCCGTGCCTAACAAGGCAAACCACACCACAAATACCGGGTTAGGCACCTCAATATTGGGCGACACCACTAAAGCGGCAAATCCGACGGTCGGTAGCGTCCAACAGAGCAATTTCCCCCAACGCAATGTTTTTAGCTTCGTCAGCGTTTCCATTGAGGCAATCATACCCGTCAGCGAGAGTGCCACCAGCACGCCGTAGGAGAGTTCAGCCATCCACAGGGGCAAAATCAAACAGAGCGCCCACCAGCTATGTTTATTCGATGGTTTCCAGTGATTGGCTGACCACCACACCACCGATATTGAGAGGGTTTGCAGCACAGTGATAAAGGCACTGCCCTCTAATTTTCCACCGGCCTGTGTGACCATAATGCCGACTTGCAGCGCTGCGACAATCAATGCGATGGTTAACACCACCCACATATTGCTGCGTTTTGAGAACACCACCATTAAGAGCGGAAAGAGTATCCATTGGCTTACAGACAACGCAATCGGCTGATAAGGCAACGTCAAGCCGTAAACCGTCATTGCACCGATCAATATCAACCCGACAATACCGCCTTGAGGCAATATCCAAAGCGCGGGAATGAGCATCGCGAGCAGTGGGATGTCTCCTTCACTCATGCTGATGGTGCGGGCGCAAATCACCGCGAGTAGTGTTGCGACAAAGAACTGAAATGTAGACAATACCATCCTCTCTCCTTATCCATTCCATGGAAAAAATCGAACTAGGACAAAAGCATTATGGACCAGTTTCTCGCGCAAATCTTTGCTGTGATTCACCAAATTCCATGTGGAAAGGTCTCTACCTACGGAGAGATCGCAAAAATGGCGGGTTACCCAGGTTACGCAAGACATGTCGGCCGAGCGCTGGGCCAACTGCCGGAGGGATCATCTCTGCCTTGGTTTCGGGTTATCAATAGTCAAGGTAAGCTCTCATTGAAAGGCGAAGCGTTTGAAAGACAAAAAAACGCCCTCATTGAAGAGGGCATTGAGGTATCACCAGAAGGCCGAGTAAGACTGGCTCGCTATCGCTGGCAGCCTTAAGGCGATGTTTAACGCACATCTTTAAGCATTAGATTCACTTGCTGCGTTTTCGCTTCATCGGTAATCACGCGATACGCGGTATCAGAGATAAAACGTAATTTCCCATCCACCTCAATTCTTGCGCTGACGCTATAAGTATGTCGCGCGTCAATTTGGCTCGGATCGTAACTGAGCTCAAACGCAAACGGGACTTGTGCCCCATCCGCCGAAAACTGCTGTTTGGCGATCACTTTTGCTGGCGCATCCGCCAGTGACACATCTTGCAACGTGACCGTCACCAAGGCTTCGCCCGGCAGTGCGATACGCTCTCGGTAGGCAAGAGTACCGGAGACTGTTTCCATTTTCGACGCTGTCGCCGACGGTTGCCCCGCTTGGCAACCTGCGAGCGCAAGTATCGCAGTGCATGCTAAAAACCAATGCGTGATATTCTTTTTCATAGTGCCTCTTTAATTTGTTCGCCAAAAACCCAACGTAAGCGGGAGAATCGTCTTGAGTATAAACGATGGCTGTGCACAGTGGTGCTTATTGATGAAAGAGTTGACCGCGACCTAACGCAAATCAGAAAAGTCTGACTACAATTTCATACAGCTGTTTAAATTTATCACTCAACCGATAAAATAGTCGCTATCGTCAACCTGTACCTATGAAACCCGCTCGACAAGGGGAAGGATCTGCCAATGAGTAAACCTCTCAAAGAACTCCTAGAACTACTGAAACTTGAAAAATTAGAAGAAGGATTGTTTCGCGGCCAAAGTGAAAACCTTGGCCTACCGCAAGTCTATGGAGGACAAGTGATTGGTCAGGCGCTTTCTGCCGCTCGCTACACAGTGGATGATGCGCGCACTGTGCACTCATTTCACAGCTACTTTCTCTACCCTGGCGATCCGGAAAAACCGATCATTTACGATGTTGAAAACCTGCGCGATGGCCGAAGCTTCAGCACACGCCGGGTAAAAGCGATTCAAAACGGTCGACCGATTTTCTACCTCACCGCCTCCTATCATGGTGATGCGCCGGGCTTTGAGCATCAAAACACCATGCCGAATATTCCGGGGCCTGAGAACTTTAAATCCGAGTCTGAGCTCGCCGCGCAAATCGAACACATCTTGCCAGAGAAGCTGAAAAAAGCGTTTTGTGGGGAGAAGCCGATTGAGATGCGCCCGGTCACCGTCGTCAATCCGTTAAATCCACAAAAAGTCGACGCCAAGCAGTATCTTTGGATTCGTGCCAACGGTGAGATGCCCGACAATCAACTGATTCACCAATACTTGCTTGGATACGCTTCTGATTGGGGATTCCTCGTGACCGCGCTTCATCCGCACGGTGTTTCTTTGATGACGCCGAAGTTTCAAGTGGCTACCATCGACCACTCAATTTGGTTCCATCGCCCTTTTAAAATGGATGACTGGTTGCTGTATGCCATCGAGAGCCCGACCGCCAGCAATACCCGAGGCTTAGTCCGTGGCGAGATATACAATCGTGAGGGACACCTGGTCGCCACTGCGGTGCAAGAAGGTGTGATGCGATTTACTCAATAACGCCAATGCCGTGCTTGGCATCATCCAAGCGCGGCGCTATTTTTTCAGGCGCTGCCAGTCATTGTTAATCTTAACGCTAACCCTGAATCGGTAACGCCGTGGTGTATTTCAGGGGCTCCATAGCAAAGGTCGACGTGACATTAGAGATACCTGCTACCGAGTTGACCAACTTTTTGTAGAAGCGGTCAAAACACGGCATGTCTTTCACCAGCACTTTCATCATGTAGTCATACTCTCCCGCCATCCGATAGAACTCCATCACCTCAGGGAACTCCGACACAGTCTCGACAAAGTGGCTATACCAGCCATGCGAGTGATCCGATGTTTTGACTAGCACAAACGCCGTAAACGACAACTCCAGTTTGTCAGGGTTGAGCAACGCAACGCGACGTTCTATAACGCCACTCTCTTCCAACTTTTTCAGCCGCTTCCAGCACGGTGTCGTCGTTAGATTCACCGCATCCGCCAGATCGTTCAACGACAACGTCGCATCTTGTTGCAGCAAGTTGAGGAGGGTTTTATCGATGCGGTCTAGTTGCATGGTGAGGCCTTGGGTTATGGGTTATGGGTTATGGGTTATGGGTTATGGGTTATGGGTTATGGGTTATGGGTTATGGGAGAATTTTTTTCTACGTTGATAGCAAATACAAGGAAAATTAGGTAAGCATTTCTCCTTATTTGAAGTTAGTTTATTTTCATTGCATGAACAATGGAAGCGATACTGTGTGTAAAGATCATGATTGGATAAACAGCGCTGTGCGCAAAATTGAAGCGGACTATCAACGCAGCGCCGATACTCACCTCATCAAACTCGATTTGCCGTGTCTTGACGGCATTGATATCTACTTAAAAGATGAAAGTACTCACCCCACCGGCTCGCTCAAGCACCGATTGGCACGTTCACTGTTTCTGTACGCAATATGTAATGGTTGGGTCGGGCCTGACACTCCGATCATTGAATCCTCTTCCGGCAGTACCGCGGTCTCAGAGGCGTACTTTGCGCGACTACTTGGGTTGCCCTTTATCGCTGTGATGCCCAAATGCACCGCGCGGAAAAAAATTGAGCAAATCGAATTTTACGGTGGCAAAGCGCACCTGGTCGAACGCACCGACCAGATTTACGCAGAATCTCACCGCCTCGCCAAAGAGCTCAACGGCCATTATATGGACCAGTTCACTTATGCCGAGCGCGCGACAGACTGGCGCGGCAACAACAATATTGCCAACTCAATCTTTAGCCAGATGGCACTCGAGACGCACCCTATCCCCAGTTGGATTGTTATGAGCTCTGGAACAGGCGGCACTTCCGCCACCATTGGCCGCTTTATTCGCTATCAACAGCACAACACCAAGTTATGCGTGGTTGACCCAGAACACTCAGTGTTTCATCAATTTTATCGTACTGGCGATGCCTCATTGACGCTCGACTGTGGCAGTAAAATAGAAGGGATCGGCCGCCCAAGAGTCGAACCGAGCTTTATTCCCGGCGTTATCGATGAAATGCGCACCATTCCGGACGCCGCTTCGGTCGCGACCATCCATTGGCTTGAGGGGGTTCTGGGGCGTAAAGTGGGGCCGTCCACAGGCACCAATCTGTTCGGCGCGCTGCAAATTGCCAGCGAAATGAAAGCCAAAGGCGAGCAAGGCGCGATTGTCACGCTACTCTGTGACAGTGGCGAGCGCTACCTCGATACCTACTTTTCACCAGAATGGGTTGAGGATCACATTGGTGATTTAGCGCCTTACCTCACGCAACTTAAACAGTTTGCAACCACAGGATCGGAGCTAAACATCCGATAAATTCAAACAACGGGTGATAAAATCGTGCGTTTATTAACCCGTTGTATTTATTATAAATAACGAAAATAGCAAGGGACTAAGTCATACAAAAATCAATTTTTAACCTAAGACTTCTGTTTTAAACTCAGCAGAGTCCCAAAAGAGCGACTATCCTTCACAGTAATAGCAAAATAACGTGGCTAGGTTATTGTTTTAGTGTTGATAAGATGTGATGATTATTGATAATAATATTACGTACCTTAAAACTATAACAGTCACCATTAAATTGTTGATACTGAAATAAGGAAATTTCTATGCTGTCGCTCTCCATTCGTGGGAAGGTCCTTGCACTCTGCTTGGTGTCGCTATTCGGCTTTGTGAGCATTCTCTCTATCGGTGGCTCAACCCTCACCAATAACACCGAACAAGTTCGTGATATCAATAAGCTTTATTACCCCGTGATGAACTCGGCCTCCCTGAACTCTGTGCTGCTCTCCCAGCTTGCAGAGCGATTCAATCTCGCCGTAACACTTGGTGATGAAGAGATGCTCGACATCAACCGTGATACGCTCGCGGAAATCGTCGGCAACTTTGAGATGCAAGCCACGTTGCAGCCAGCACTGAAATCACAGACTGCGCAACTTAAATCGACGTTAGAGAGCTATTTCAATGGCACTTATGATGTCGCGCTCGGCATGATTGATGGTGAACTCGATCTGTCCGAGGCGGCCAAAAAAGCCGAAGCAAACAACCAACTTCTTAGCCAACTGACCACCCAAATGTCCGATTTCTCTCAAGCTCGCATTGATGAGTTTGAACAGTCGGTGACGGAGCTACAAAGTGACAACGTGATCGCAAGTCGCAACATGAGCGTTCTTGGCGTTGTGGCGCTGGCTCTGATCATCGTCATGGGCGCATTTGTCACTCGTGGCATTCGCCGCGATCTGGGTGCCTTAGCCGAAAACATGCGCGATATTGCTGAGGGCGATGGCGATCTCACCGTTCGTATTCAACATGACAAACGCGATGAATTGAAACCTGTGGTCGACTCCTTCAACCTATTCGTCAATAAGTTGCAGCAAAACGTCACCCACACTATCGAAAACGTCAGCAAGCTGGACAACATTTCCACCACTCTAGTGGAATCGAGCCATTCGACCTCAAGCCTGTCAGACAAACAGTACCAGGCGATCGAAGAAGTCTCTCGCTCACTGGCGCAATTGTTTGAAGCTGCGAGGCTGATTGCCTCTAACGCCAGCGATGCTTCCGTCTCAGCCAACAGCGCCAGTGAGCAAGCCAGCAATGGTGAAGTGCAAGTTAAGAGCACCATCACTGCCGTTCAAGAGCTGACAGAAGACGTGAGAAACGCCTCGACCGTCGTTCAACAACTCGATGCCAACACCCAAAATGCGGGCTCGATTCTGGATGCGATCAGCGCCATTGCTGAGCAAACCAACTTACTGGCGCTTAACGCCGCCATTGAAGCCGCCCGCGCGGGCGAACAGGGCCGCGGATTTGCCGTGGTGGCCGATGAAGTGCGCACCCTCGCTTCTCGCACTCAAACCTCTACTCAAGAAATTCAATCTGTCTTGCAGCAGTTACAGGAACAGACCAAAACCGCTGCCAACATCATTACCGAAAGCGCCAACAAAGCGGAAGCGTGCGTAGAGAAATCGCTCGTCGCCGAGCAATCCTTGCAACGCATCACCGCTGACGTCTCGGATATTAGCCACAAAAACGAACTGATTGCTTCTTCCACAGAAGAGCAAGAACGCACATCCGCAGAGATTGAAACCATAGTGGCCAACATCCGCAACATGGCTCAAGGCACGGCAGACAGTGTCGGTGAGCTCGATAGCGTCGCGCAAAACATCAACATTATTACCGCTAACTTAACCGAACTGACGAGTCACTTTAAGGTCAAGTAGCGACCTCTTTGTCTCTCACACCGTCTCGTAAGCGCGATGGTGTGGACAAATTCGCCCAAAATTAAATAACTATGATAACCCCCAACATAAAGTAGTGGAGTTCAGGATGAAAAGAACGATTCTAGCAAGCTGTGTGGCACTCGCCGCATTTGGCGCTAACGCTGCCAGTTTAGAAGACCTATCTATCGGAGGATTTGGTTCCGTTGGTATCGGTAAAGCAGACAATGATGTCGGCTACGCAGGATACACTGATGACAACGTTGAGTGGGAACAAGAAACACTCGCCGGAATTCAGTTTGACTTCCAAGTGAATGATCGAGCTAAGTTTGTCACTCAAATTGTTGCAAACAGTCGATATGACTACGACCCAAAATTTGAAATGGCTTACCTTGCCTACGAATTTGACTCTTTCACCGCGCGTGCTGGTAAGTTACGCCTACCATTGTTTTTCTACTCGGATTACATCGACTTAGGGTACGCCTATCCAATGTTGAGACCCTCTCAAGAGACGTATCAGAACATTGTCTTAAAAGGGTATACTGGCGCTGAGCTCCTAATACCAGTCGATTTTGATGAATCAACCTTGCTTATTCAACCAGTACTTGGGATTGGTACAGTAGACGAAGATGATTCTCGCATTGGTGAGGTGAAACTCAACAAATTAATGGGTTTATCGGCGAGTTGGAACTACGAAGATATTACTTTACGTGGCTCATATTTTAGAGCAACAGCAGATCCACAATGTACTGACAGCAGCGATGGCTGTAACCTCTCTGTGATAGCCAAAGACAAAGATGGGCAGTTTATTTCCCTCGGAGCACAGTACGATAATGGCGACTTACTCGTTAATGTCGAAGGTACCGACGTTCAATTGGACGGAAAATTCTATGACACTCGTTCACTCTCTGGCTTAGTCGGGTACCGTATTGGCGAATTTACTCCTTACATAGCCTCAAGCTGGGTAGAAACCACGGATGATGATGAACGTCCCGAACCTAGCCTCGCGCTCGCCGTTTCGGATCTATCAGCATACCAAACCGCTCTTGCCCTAAATAAGATCTCTAACTACGAGCGCATCTCATACTCTCTGGGTAGCCGTTGGGATTTTTATCAAAATATGGCTCTAAAATTTGATGTTACATACGTTGACTACAAAGATACGTCAGGCGGCTATCAAACAAATATAAACAGTTCATATTCTGAATTTTTGGAGCAAGACACCTTCGTCTACTCTGCACGTCTAGACTTTGTATTCTAAGGAGGAAGCGATGAAAAAACTGATCACTTTATTAGCGGCTTCTGCCCTTTCATTCAATGCGCTAGCAGGTATGGTCGTGATTGGTAATCCGGCTGGTGTGGACTCACTTTCAGCGGGAGATGTGAAAAAGCTCTTTATGGGCAAGAAAACCAAGCTCGACAATGGCTCAACTGCGCGTATCGTTGAGCTGGCTGATGGCGACGCTGGGCGTATTGCTTTTCATGAAATCGCCACGGGTCGCAGTGAGTCTCAGCTGCAATCGGCTTGGTCACGCTTGGTCTTCACGGGTAAAGCCGAAGCGCCTGTTCAAGTGGCGGATTACGCTGGCGTGATTGCGGAAGTCTCTTCGAATGCCAGCGCGATTGGCTATGTGGATGAGTCTGCGGTTACGGGCGATGTTAAAGTGCTTCTTAAGCTCTAAACCGCCTCTCAACGCAATCTAAACATAGGCGCAATCTAAACAAAAGCCAGCGAGGTAGAACCTTCGCTGGCTTTTTGGTCTCTGACGTTTGCTACTGCGTTGATTCGCTCTGTAGCTACTCGCTATTTGGTGCGATTCTGACGAGCTTCAAAGGCCGCCAACTGCTCTGGGGTAGCCTTAGGTTGATGGTTTTGCTTCCACTCATCGTAAGTCATGCCGTAAACACGCTCGCGTGCGTCATCAATATCCAATGCTAACCCTTGGTTGTCCGCCTCGGCTTTGTACCATTTGCTAAAGCAGTTACGGCAAAAACCCGCCAAGATCATCAGATCGATATTTTGCACGTCTTTATTGTCGTCTAGGTGTGACAGCAAGCGGCGAAACACAGCGGCATCGAGTTTGTCTTGCTCTTCCTGTGAGAGGTGTTGGTACTTAAATTCAGCCACGTTACTCTTTCCTTGTTTTGGTTGTTAAGGTCAATCATGGAGAGGTGAAAAAAACGCCCATCGAAATGGGCGTTTTCTTACATCAGGTTACTATTTCTTACCTTAGGATACTATTTCTTGCCCTAGGATATTATCCTTGGATACCCACAATCAACCATGGCGCATTGTCGACGGTTAAGTCACGCTCTAGGTGCCAGATGTCTTCGATATTCTCTTCAACGCCTTCCACCGCATCACGGTAGCGACCGCTAAACTGTAGGCTCAGTTGCGCTTTTGACGCGTCGTAGTCCGCTCGCACGATTTCCGCATCCACGTACATAACGTCAGTGTGTTGATCGCCCTCTAGCTTCGCACGCTCTGCTTTTAGGTCTTCAAACAAGCTTGGTGACACGTACTCTTCAATGGTCTCCAACTGGTTGTGGTTCCACGCCCCTTGCAAAATGCGGTAGTGCTCACGCGCGCCGTTGATGAAGGCCGCTTGGTCAAAACCCGGTGGCGTGTTGTGTGGCACATCAGTCTGTGCACCAAAACCGCCTGCAGAAGAGGCAGACGCTTGTTCAAAGTTGTGAACATTCGGCTGTTCGAACTTGGGTGCGCTGCCGCCAAAAGCAGGTTGCTGACGATGTTGATTCATGCTGCCCTGTTTTGCGCCCAGCATGCCGCGCATAAATTTGAAGATCACAAAGGCGATCAAACCGAGAATGAGAATATCCATAAATTGGATGCCCTCGAACGCGCCACCGAAAAATGCCGCGAGCAGGCCACCAGCAAGCAGACCGCCAAGCAAGCCGCCCATTAAGCCTTTTTTGCTTGAGCTCGGTGCTTTGGTCGCTTGATCTTTACCCAGCGTATTGGTGTTTTGTTGCTGCTGCTTCGGCGCAGGGGCTGTTTTAAAGCTTTTACCGAAAGATTTACCACCACCGAACTTTTTCGCTTCGGCAACAGGCGTCATGGCGACAGAGACCATGAGTAGAGCAACTAGGGAAAACAAACGTTTCATATTTTTCCTTAGAGTTTCCATTTGAGGATGAAGTTTTCGTTATCATCGCATAATACCCAGACATCCTTGATAAAGAAACCAGAAGCCGGGTTTATGATGTATCAGAATATTGCAGCTATCCGCAAGGAAACGACCCAATTTAGTGATTGTTTTGTTGCGGATCGAACAGGTGCTTATTAGAATATTGAACATTGTTCATTTTCATCCCCTTTTTATGGCCAGACGCAACGACCACACTCGCGAAGAGCTGATCGCACTCACCTTAGACACGGTAAAAGAGTTCCTCACGACTCACTCTCATCATGAGTTGAGCCTGCGTAAGCTGGCGAACAAAATCGGCTATGTTCCGAGCACCTTGGTGAATGTGTTTGGCAACTACAACCTGCTGCTCTTACACGCGGTCGCTCAAACACTGGACGAACTCGCGCTTGAGTCAAAAAAGGTCGTTGAACGTTGTAACCACAGCACCAAGGCCTTATATGAGCTTGCCTATTGCTACCACGACTTTGCGGCACGCCACCCTTACCGTTGGCAGCTCATTTTTGAGCACAATATGAACGGGGAAGAGCTGCCCGAATGGCAAGCACAGCGCATTGACGGTATGACCAGCATGCTGGAACATCTGCTGAAAGCCGTCGCCCCTCATCGCTCAGATCAAGAAGTGGTGAAAGCCAGTCGCGTGTTGTGGGCGGGCGTTCACGGCATTACCTTACTCAGTGTCGATGATAAGTTTTTTGCTGCTGAGCCGATTGAGGGCAAAGTGCTTATCGAAAATTTACTTTCGAGCTATCTTAAAAGCTGGTAATCAATAAAAGGCCCCTTCATGTCAGAGCCCCAGACCTCGCTTCTTCGACAACAGCGCTTTCTACCCTATTTTATTACCCAGTTTTTTGGCGCGTTTAACGACAACATTTTCAAAAATGTTTTGCTGCTGTTTGTCGCGTTCGCGGGCGCAAACGCGCTCCCCATCTCTAGCAACTTATTCATCAACCTCGCTGCGGGCCTGTTCATCTTGCCTTTCTTTTTATTCTCGGCGTCGGCGGGAGTATTGGCAGACAAATACGAAAAAGCGGGCTTCATTCGTAAGGTCAAATTGGCGGAAATTGCCATTATGTGCCTTGGCGCTGTTGGTTTTATTACCGAAAGCTATGTTATTTTGCTCTTGTTACTGTTTTTAATGGGTACCCAATCGGCGTTTTTCGGGCCGATTAAATACGCGCTATTACCTTCTCAGCTTAAACAACATGAACTGGTGAACGGCAACGCCTTAGTCGAAACCGGCACCTTTCTTGCCATTTTGCTCGGCACACTGGGCGCTGGCGTCATTGCCTCCGCAGAGAACGCCAAATACGTTGCGGCGGGTGCCGTCGTGGTGTTTGCGATTGCGGGTTATCTCGCGAGCCGATCAATTCCGGTTGCCCCAGCCAGCGACCCAAACCTGACCTTTCGTTGGCAGCCTATCCAACAGACACGCCGTACACTTGCGATTGCAAAACGCGACAGAACCGTCTTTCAAACTTTAATGGCGATCAGTTGGTTCTGGTTTTTAGGCGCTGCCTACCTGACTCAGTTCCCAAATTTCACCAAACTGCACTTAAGTGGTAATGAAGCCGCGGTCTCCTTCCTGCTCGCGCTGTTTTCAATCGGCATTGCGGTCGGATCCATGGCCTGTGACAAGCTATCGAAAAATCGCATCGATATTGGCATCGTGCCGCTTGGCAGTGCCGGGATTACCCTGTTTGGTCTACTCATGGCGCTCTCTGTACCTGAGCAATTACCTGAATTTTCAACGTTCCTCGCGTTTATTAGCCACTCAGCACTGTGGCCAGTGTTTGTTTATCTGCTACTGCTGGGCGCCTCTGGCGGTCTGTTTATCGTGCCTTTGTATGCGTTAATGCAGCAGCGCTCGAAAGAGAATGAACGCGCGCAGGTCGTTGCGGCGCTCAATATTTACAACTCACTCTTTATGGTAGGCAGTGCTGTGATGGGCATTGTGTGCCTGAGCTTACTCAACCTCACCATAGTGCAGCTGTTTATTCTGCTGTCGGTGTTGAATGCCTTGGTCGCGCTCTATCTCTTCCTGCAAGTGCCGATTTTTGCGGTGCGCTTTTTGGTTTGGGTGCTGACGCACAGCGCCTATCGCGTCAAACACAAAAACTTACACCACCTGCCCGAACAGGGCGGCGCACTGATTGTCTGTAACCATGTCAGTTATATGGATGCGCTGCTACTGAGCGCGGTGTGTCCGCGTTTGATTCGTTTTGTGATGCATGAAGAGTACGCCCATCTTCCTCCGCTAAAACGCTTTTTAAAGCGGGCGGGCGTGATTCCGATTTGCGCGCAAAACCGCGGTTCTATCCGCCGCGCGTTCAGCGAAGTGGAACAATCGTTGGCAGAGGGACACATCGTCTGTATTTTCCCTGAGGGCACACTGACGCCTGATGGCGAAATCGGCCCGTTTATGCGCGGTATGGACATCATTCTTAAACGCAGCCCTGTCCCTGTGATTCCCGTCGCTCTGAAAGGCATGTGGGGCAGCTACTTTAGTCGCCTGAAAGGCAGTGCCTGCAAAGGCTTGCCGAGTCGATTCTGGTCGAGAATTGAAATCGAAGCCGGAGAGCCGGTGGCACCGCAAGAGGCATCCGCCGAAGGAATGAAGCAACGCGTGCTCGAACTGCGCGGCGATTGGCGATAATCACCCCGCACACGACTTGATACAGGCGCTCACTGTGAAGACAAGCGTTAAGAAAAACTTAACGCTTGTTCAAATCATACTAATCTACTTAACAACAAAACTGCTTTAGACTGACGTTATTCACTGAACACGTTTCTGTAGGCACTTAGAGCAACGATGATCCGATCCTCTTCAACTTGGCTTTTCTGGGCAGCACTGGCCCTGTGTTTAACGCCCTGGATTTCGTCACCCACCGCACTGGTGATTGGCTTTTTGATCGCGTCGATGGGCTGGGTACCGGCGTCGATCCCGCTTGCAAAAATCACCAAAAAGCTGCTCGCCTACTCCATTGTTGGCTTGGGTTTTGGTATTCAATTTCAGCAAGCCATCAGCGTCACCGCGGATGGTATCGGCCTGATTATCACCACCATCGTTGGCACCTTGCTCATCGGTAGCTGGCTAGCGAAGAAGCTTAAGTTGGACACGGTCACCGGCTATTTAATCTCATCAGGCACCGCGATTTGTGGCGGCAGCGCCATCGCCGCCGTATCACCGGCGATCAATGCGAAAGATGAGCAAATTGGTTTGGCACTGGCAACTGTATTTGTGCTTAACTCGGTCGCTTTATTTGTGTTCCCGTTGATTGGACACGCCCTCAATCTCGACCAACACACCTTCGGAACTTGGGCCGCCATCGCCATCCATGACACCTCTTCGGTGGTCGGCGCCGCTTCGTCGTACGGTGAGGAAGCACTTACCACCGCAACCACGCTAAAGTTAGCGCGTGCGTTATGGATAGTGCCTGTGGCTCTGGTGAGTGCGTGGATTTTTCACAGCGATGCAAAAAAGGTCACCATCCCCTATTTCATCCTGTTCTACTGCGCGGCGATCGGAGTGAGTGATGCGCTACCGCAATTTCAAATGCTCTATGATGGCCTTTTCGCGCTGGCAAAGCGCGCATTAGTGGTCTGTCTGTTTTTGATTGGATGTGGTATTTCGCTAGAAAAATTGAAAGCTGCCGGACCCAAACCCTTGTTGTTTGGCATCACCTTATGGGTGTTGATTTCATGCGGTTCACTGACTTGGCTAATGCTCAGTTAACGCGCAAACCGACATTAGAGATCTTCTGGTTCGATCATCACTTTGTTGTCTTGCTGTCTGCGACGTGGGCTCAATCGCTGACGCTGACGAAAGACCAACACAATGACCAATAGGAAAGCCGTGAGCTCGCACAACGAGCGCATCACACCCTCGCTTTGCGTCGCGACAATAATCTGAATCACCACCGCGACGATCAAGATCGCATTCATTGCTTATTCCCATCACCATTTAAACTAGCGGTTATTATGAAAGAGAGGAATAACAAAACGAAATTCAGATTTGGTCTGTGATATTGCCAAAAGACCTAATGAATAGAGAGAGGCGAGTGCCTAGTTTCTAGTTCCTAGAAGGAAGAACGCCCTACTCTAGGAACTAGCAACTAGGAACTTGAAACTACAAACTTCTTAACCTCATAACGCGAGACTTTGATGCCTGTTTGGGTCAATTCAGGGGGCATCAAATAGTAACCGATGGGCCATTTGAACTTGGCTAATAATGGTGTTAGGTGGGAATCTAGCTCGGTTTTATCGGGCAGTGCGTTGGCATCAATAACTGCGATAGGCCGCTGGCCATATTCGGCGTCGTCAACGGGCACCACAATCGCTTGACGAATTGCACTGTGGGTACAGAGCGCCGCTTCTATCTCTTCGCAGTGTACATTCTCGCCGCCAGAGATAAATAAGTTGTCGGCACGGCCAAGTATGCACAGTTCATTGTCCTGCCACTGGCCTAAATCTTTGCTATCAAACCCATCACCCTGGCCCGGCACGCTAACCGTCGGGAGCGGGGTCAATTGACCTTGAAAGTAGTACCCTGACGCGAGTGTCTCACCGCCAATCAAAATCCGCCCGTCGTGCACCATCACGCGGCGATGGGGTAACACCACACCAGCGCTCTCTTTGCCATCCACGCGCTTTGCTGTCACGGTCGAGGCCGCTTCCGTCAACCCATACCCCAACCAGGTATCGATACCGCGATCCGCTGCTTGTTGACTGAGCTCTAGCGGAATATGGCTGCCACCAAGTAACACACGGCTCAGTTGTAAAGGCTGTTGGCTGTCGAGTAAACGTTTAAGCTGCGTCGCCACCAGCGAGGCGTGAGTCACCTGTTGAATGTCGCGCGCCAACTCACCCGTGCCGATTTTGAGCTGCGCGCCACTGACCAACCAGCGATAGACAATCGCCATCCCAGAGACATGATAAAGCGGCAAGCTCAGTAGCCAGCAATCTTCAGGCTGAAAAGAAAAGTGCGCCAATAGACCCGTCGCTGAGGCCAAATGCTGCGCGTGTGTATGGGCGACGGCCTTAGCAGGCCCAGTCGAGCCTGAGGTAAAAATTAGCGTCGCGAGGTTATCTGGGTGGTAACTGTGAGAAAAATTCTCTTGGCGTTGTCGCTCGTTGGCAGAGAAGTCTAAGCGGAGGGTACTGCGAATATCTTGGCGAGAAGACCACAGCTTCACAGCGTTGGATGCGGGATACAACGTAGAAAGCTTTTGCGCCCTCTCCCGCTCACTACCGGGCATGCTGATAGCGCAAATGGCCCCTAGCTCCATACACGCCAGCAACACAAATAGGAGTTCCGAATTGTTTTTATCGATGCAGGTGAGCACATCCCCCTGCCCCACACCTTGCTGATCGAGAGTCGATGCTGTTTCACTGACCACATCAGACAGCTCTGCCCAAGTATAGTCTCGCTCTGGCGTGCGCAAGGCCAGTTGCAATGGGCACTGCTGCGCCCATTGTCTAACGGGTGACAACATGAAGCCTTCCATCACAGTGCTCGCATCTCACAGCGGCGATTAACATTGCCAGATGAGACTTTGCGAAGAGAGTGGCGTAACCGGCAGCTCACAGCCCGGCCAAGGGACCTCAAGTTGCGCAGCAAACAATCCGACGGTATCTAAACCTGGAATCGTCTCCGGCAGCAACCAATGGGTAAGGCGCGCCAGTTGAGTCAAGCCAAGGCTCGACTCAATACTTGAACTGATCACCGGTTTTATCCCCAGCGACATCGCTTGCTCAATCAGCGATTTACAGCGTTCAATCGAACCGATTAAGGTCGGTTTGATGATGATCGCTTTGGCGCCATTGAGATCGTGCAGTGAGAAATCCTCGCTGCGCATGGCGTGTTGCAGTGTTTCATCCCAGGCAATCGCTATGCCGGTATTGATGGCAAAGGAGAAGCTGTCCCCCGGCGCTTGACACGGCTCTTCAATAAAAGCGATACGTTGACGCAGCGACGGCGCGATTTTCTTAGCAAATTGCGCCGCCTTATCCGCGCTCCATGCTCGGTTCGCATCAAGACGCAGCGTCAAATCGGGAATCGACTCAAGGAATAGACTCACCAGTAGGCCGTCTCGGATTGGCTCGTACAAGCCAACTTTGATTTTGGCGACTTTCTCCCCGCTCATCCCCGCCAGTTTGGGCAACAGCTCATCTGGGTCGCCCGAGCACAGCGGCGCGGCCTGAAAACAACCCTCAGCCGGCAAGGCGTTGTCGAGCTCCATCTGCGCCATCGATAGACCAAAGGCCACCGACGGGTGCAGCGCATCCAGCGCCAATTCTTGGCCCAGTTGCCAGTAAGAAAGCTGCTCGACCAATTGCGCGTAAGCCTCATCGAGACTCTCCACGCTAAAGCCGGGCAACGGCGCAACTTCACCACGACCAATTTGACCGTCGCAGCAAAGCTCAATCACAAAGCCTTCCCGCACAGTCAAACGTTGCTCGCGCAGGATCACGCCACTGTCCATTGGCAGTTCGTAGCGGTACAGTTTGGCTGTTCTCATCACCAACTCCTTTACGGATTGCGTGGGAATTTATTGAAGTCAGGGCGACGCTTCTCATTGAAAGCGTTGCGCCCCTCTTGGCCTTCTTCGGTCATGTAGAACATCATGGTTGCGTTGCCTGCCAACTCTTGAAGCCCCGCCTGACCATCACAATCCGCATTTAACGCCGCTTTCAGACAGCGCAGCGCCATTGGGCTGTGTTGCAAGGTTTCACGGCACCAGCGCACCGTCTCTTTTTCTAACTCTTCCAGCGGCACAACGGTATTCACCAGTCCCATGTCGAGCGCTTCTTGGGCATCGTAAAAGCGGCACAAGAACCAGATTTCACGCGCTTTCTTTTGCCCAACAATTCTAGCCATGTAAGAGGCGCCCCAACCGCCATCGAAAGAGCCCACTTTGGGTCCTGTTTGACCAAATTGGGCGTTGTCTGCGGCAATCGTGAGGTCACACATCATGTGCAATACGTGCCCTCCACCCACCGCCCAACCGGCCACCGAGGCGATCACAGGTTTTGGACATGTCCGGATCTGGCGCTGAAAATCCAATACGTTGAGATGGTGAGTGCCAGAATCATCTTGGTAACCACCGTAGTCGCCACGAATTTTTTGATCCCCGCCTGAACAGAACGCTTTTTCGCCTAGCCCAGTCAGAATGATCACCCCAACACTCTCATCGTAGCGCGCATCCGCGAGCGCATGGATCATCTCTTTAACCGTCAAAGGGCGAAACGCATTGCGCACCTGAGGTCTAGCGATGGTGATTTTAGCAATGCCATCGTCCGATTTGTGGTAGTGGATGTCTTCATATTCGGCGCTGCAATCACGCCAATGAACGGGAGCGTAGAGTTCTTCTTCTGAGATACCGACTGTTTTAGCCATGATGATTCCTGTTTTGTCTCGTAGCCCAACCGAGCGGGGCATAATGTCTAAGAGCGAGCGGAAAGCGCAATACACTGCGCGCGCACCTGCTCTGCAAAGCGTTGGGGCTGTTCAACATGAACATTGTGCCCCGCATTCTCAACGCAGCAGAGGTGGAGCCTGCTGCGCTGTGCAAGTTGTTTAAATTTCTCATCCTGCTCACCGCAGACATAGGTGATTGGCAGGGTGAGTTGGCGCAGTGCGTCTAAGCAGTCCGGCTGCTTCGCCAAAGACGTTGCTAATAGCATCTTGGCCACCGCGGGGCCTAGATTATCACTGCGCTTGGCGATAAGAGTTTGTCTTTGCGCATCCTTTAGTGAACTAAATACGCGCTGGCGATACCAATCGCTCAATACCTGCTCAATCGGCTCCTCGCTAAAGCGGCGGGCCCATTGCGCATCACTGAGCCATCGCTCGTGGCGCTGTGCTTCGTCTTGCAAGCCAAAATTACCGCCCTCGAGCAGCAAGGCTTGGATATTCAACGGCGCAAAATCGCGCTTCACCGTGCCCATCATGGCAAGGCGAGCGCCAAGCGAATAACCCACTACCACTATAGGTCGCTCCAAAGAGATTTGCTCACTCTGCAATCGCGCCAACACGCTCTTGGTGATCTGTGCGCAGCAAGTCGAAAATGACTCGGTGTGGATACCGACACTCTCACCGTGCCCCGGAAGATCGAGGCAAAGTCGATCAAACTCGCTCAAATAGCTGAGCGTCTCACGCCAGTCGTCACTCGAACCAAGAAAGCCGTGAAGAAACACCAATAGCGGCGCGTCATCAGCTTGCTGAATACTGTCTTTTTTCTGAACATCATCGGCAGGGAAGAACTGACTAGAGAGCATGGATCTGACTAACACATTGACGAATATGACTCGACGCCTCACCCGCGGGCGTGACAACTTCAAGAATGAGTGCGCCACTTCCCTGCTTGAGGTGCGTGGCTAAACAGTGCTGATAGTCCGCCAACGTCTTTGGCTGACGATACGCAAGGCCAAACTGAGCCGCGGCGTGTTCAAAATGAAAACCGTGCGGCATTTGATACAGAGCTTGCTTCTCCCTATCTGGGACCGGCAACAAATCAAAAATCGCGCCGCCATCGTTGTTGGTAATCACAATCACCACCGGCGTTGCCTCATGATGGAACAGGGCAAGTGAATTCAAGTCATAAAGTGCGGAGGTATCGCCAAGCAGCACCACAGTCGGCGTTTGACGCTCACGAACAACGCCTGCTGCGGTGGCAATCAAGCCATCAATGCCCGATGCACCGCGGTTACTCAGTACCTCTCGCGGCGTCAACGCAGTAAACATATCCGCCAAGCGAACAATCAAACTGTTGCCAATAAAGAGCGATGCCTCATCGGGCAACAATTCTAACGACATGGCCACGGACACTTCACTGAGCGCGCCATTCACATTGAACTGCTGCACTAGGCGACGTGTTTGCTCACTTGCTTCTATTATGCCCTCCGCCCATCCGGTTTGATGGCTTGTTGGTGCGGGCATCATCGCTTGGACGTGCCCAATCCAACGGCCAATATCCACCTCGTGATGATGCTGTGGCAGATGGTTCGGGTTATTGCGCACAGGGTGAGGCGATACATAGTGATACTCAGCACCCGAGTCGGCAACGCACTCGGCTATCCACTGCACCAAACGTTTAGAGACCAGACGCGAGCCAAACTGTAGGACGCACTCGCAAGATGCAAGCTGAGAGCGAAAACGCGAATTTTGCAGCCATAAATCGTAGTGTGCCCAAGGCGAACTGACGCCCGACTGCGGATCGCAAAACACCGGCCAACCTAATGTGTCGGCTAAGTGTTTGGCTTGTTTGGCTTCCTGTAATTCCACACTCCCCACCACCACCACGCCTTTCTTGCCCGCCAGATTAGGAACATGGCAAGGCTCACTGTGCTGAGCAGCACTTTTTTGCGAATAAGGTGTGGATGATAGCGTCCACTTAGCCAGTTCAGGGCATAAGGTATCGAGACTTTGCGCCAAGACAGGCTCATCCTCAACGCTGAGATAGAGAGGCTCAGGAAACGGGCAGTTAATGTGCACCGCACCGCCCTCGCGCTGCTGGCTTGCCATCAGGTTATCAACCGATGTCAGCAACCAAGGATACACCTCTCGCGCCGCAGGGATAGGCAGATTTAAGCTGTTAGTGACATGGGTTGAGAACAACCCTATTTGATTGATCGCTTGGTTCGCGCCGCAATCCACCAGCGACGGCGGGCGATCGGCACTGAGCACCACTAAAGGCTCGCCGGTTAACTTGGCCTCAGCAACCGCAGGCAAAAGATTGGCCACCGCCGTCCCAGAGGTGACGACAATAGCGACTGGTTGTTGACTGGCTTTGGCCAACCCTAAAGCGAGAAAGCCTAAACCTCGCTCATCAAAATGGGTGTGCAAGGTAAAATGTGCATTGGCATGGGCTTCTAGGGTCAACGGCGTTGAACGCGAGCCAGGCGCGACACAGACGTGACGCACGCCAAATCGAGATAATTCTTCCAGTAAAACACGCGACCAAAGACGATTTGTCACCGCTTGTGTATAGGTTTGTGGGGGCATTTACGAAGCCACTCCTAATGATGAGCGTTGACAAAAAGGCGGTGATTGATGGCCAAACAGTGACAGTAGCGTCGACATTTTTTTGTCCAGCTCCTGCCACTCATGCTCAGCCACAGAGCCGGGCACAATCCCTGCCCCGGCAAAGAGCTGCACTGTCTCCCCCAAGACCAAAGCGCTACGGATCGCCACGCAAAACTCGGCACGTTGATGGCTAATAAAGCCCATAGAACCTGCGTACCAACCGCGCGCAAACGGCTCGTGTTGGCGAATAAAATCGATCGACGCCTGACGCGGCAAACCCGCGACCGCCGCCGTCGGCTGCAAAGCGCCAAGCAGCTGCACACCGTTAATCCCCGAGTGCAGCGTGGCGTGAATGGTGCGCTTGAGGTGCTGCACTTTTCTCAGCCGAACCAAACGCGCCTCTTGCTCCACCTCAACATGGGAAGAAAACGGCGCAAGGCTTTGCACTATGTCATCCACCACGTACTGGTTTTCGTTGAGATTCTTGCTGTCATTAGCCAGCCAATTGGCGAGCGCCATATCTTGCGTCGCACTTTGCCCACGACCAATCGTGCCAGCTAAGGCTTCGGTGTGCAGCTCATTCTCTTGGCGGGCATAGAGCCGCTCTGGCGTTGACCCTACGAAGCTGTGTTTGCTGTCTAGCGCCAGCATAAAATGGAAGCTATGGTGATTTTGCTCATAGCTGGATTTAAGCAGTTGCGCGGCGCTGATCGCGCGGTCGAGCGCCACATCGGTGCGCCTTGCGAGCACCACTTTTTTAAACTGATCGTTGTCGATACCGTGCAACACTTTGTCGACCAAATCATGCCACTGCGGCTGCTCTGGGCTATGGGTCATGCTCTGCACGTTAGCACTTAAAGGCTTGAGCTTGACCACCTCGCAACGCAATTTGTTTAGCGCCATCAAGGTGCGCGATTTGTCTGGGCTGAGGTTGACCGCCAAAGACCATTGGTCATCAAGACGAATCAACTCCACTTGAGGTAAGAAGAACAACGACGGCATGCAACGGCGATTTTTTTCATCGTCACCATCAAACGCTCGCCCTCCCCACACGCGCTGATCTGCCGATAAAATTGCGTAAGCGGGAGCCGGGTCAACGAAAGTATGCAACTGACCGAGCGCCACCACCTCTTCACGAGTATCGCGGGATTGCCAGTAAAATTTAGGGAAAAGCGGCTGAGCATCCAGCCAATCGATCATTGAACATTCTGGTTTGTCTTCAAGAGCTTGAACCAGACGGGCGGTGCCATCTTCTGCTTGCTTGACGCGTTCTATCAGTTCAATGACTGCTTGATGGAAATGGGACAAATCAGCCTCGTATGCAAAGAGATCATTATTCAATTTTATACCGCTACTCTATTTATTGACCCTACTCAAATCAAGGATGCAAGCAATGTTTTGCAAAATCCTGTGATAATACGCGTGCTACAAGCTCACTAAATAGCCGCAATCATTCAGATTTTTATTCTAAATAACTTTGAATTGAGTTACTTTAATAAAGAAATTCAATTATTTTTAGGTTGTTGCCAATGCAAAATATCGGGATGTCGTCAAAACTCGACAATGTCTGCTATGACATTAGGGGTCCTGTACTGAAACATGCTAAACGCATGGAGGAAGAAGGACACAAAATACTAAAGCTCAATATCGGCAACCCCGCCCCATTTGGCTTCGACGCCCCTGACGAAATTTTGGTCGATGTAATTCGTAACCTCCCAACATCACAAGGTTATTGCGATTCCAAAGGCATTTACTCAGCCCGTAAAGCGGTCGTACAACATTACCAACGTAAAGGTATTCGCTCGCTTGATGTGGAAGACGTCTACATCGGTAACGGCGTGTCGGAGTTGATCGTGATGGCGATGCAAGCGCTACTCAACAACGGCGAAGAGATGCTAGTGCCAGCACCGGACTACCCACTATGGACAGCGTCAGTCGCACTGTCAGGTGGTAAAGCGGTGCACTATCTATGTGACGAGCAAGCCGATTGGTACCCCGATCTGGATGACATCAAGAAGAAGATCACGCCCAAAACCCGCGGGATTGTTTTGATCAACCCAAACAACCCAACCGGCGCGGTCTACAGCCGTGATTTCCTATTGGAAGTGATTGAAATTGCGCGCCAACACAAGTTGATCATCTTCGCCGATGAGATTTACGACAAAGTACTCTACGATGGCGCGACGCACACCTCCGTTGCGACCTTAACCGACGATGTGCTGGTGATGACCTTCAATGGCCTCTCTAAAGCCTACCGTGTGTGTGGTTTCCGTGGCGGCTGGATGTTTATGACCGGGCCAAAACACCTTGCTCAAGGCTACATCAACGGCCTGGACATGCTGGCGTCGATGCGTTTGTGTGCCAACGTGCCTATGCAGCATGCAATTCAAACCGCGCTCGGTGGCTATCAAAGCATCAATGAGTTGATCTTACCGGGTGGTCGATTGCTGGAGCAGCGCGACCGCGCTTGGGAGCTGATCAACCAAATCCCTGGCGTCTCTTGCGTCAAACCTAAGGGGGCGATGTACCTGTTCCCTAAAATTGATACCAAGATGTACAAGATCAAAGATGACCAAAAAATGGTGTTGGATTTTCTGATCCAAGAGAAGGTGCTACTGGTACAAGGCACTGGCTTCAACTGGCCTAAACCGGATCACTTCCGCATCGTGACATTGCCCCATGTTGAAGACTTGGAACTGGCCATTGGCCGCTTTGAGAAATTCCTCTCCGGGTACAGCCAGTAACGCGTCTCGGCGACATGGTGTAATCAGCGATTGGGCAATAGTAATCGCCGCCAAATTTTCTTATGCTAAGGACACGACCTCGTGTCCTTTTTTCATTTCTAGGAGGTAGAGAAATGTCATCCAATCAGCCCCAAGAAAGCCACTTTTTTGCCCATTTGGCCCGTATGAAACTCATTCAGCGCTGGCCGCTCATGCGCTCTGTGTCTACTGAAAACATCTCCGAGCACAGCTTGCAAGTCGCCTTTGTCGCCCACGCGCTAGCGCTTATCAAAAACAAGAAGTTTGGCGGCCAAGTCAACGCAGAGCGTGTCGCACTGCTCGGCATGTATCACGACACCAGTGAAGTACTGACGGGCGATTTACCCACTCCGGTGAAATACTACAATCCTGAGATCGCCAAAGAGTACAAAAAAATCGAAGCGGCGGCCGAGAAGAAGTTGCTCTCCATGCTGCCGGAAGAGTTCCAAGAAGACTTTGCGCCTTACTTAGTTTCTCATCAAGCGCACAGTGACGATGCTGCAATCGTTAAGCAAGCCGACACCATCTGTGCCTATCTCAAATGCTTGGAAGAGCTCAGTGCAGGCAACCATGAATACGCCTTGGCCAAAAAGCGCCTCGATGTGACACTAAAAGAGCGCCATACCCCCGAAATGGAGTACTTCCTCAACACCTTCGCCCCGAGTTTTGAGCTCTCTCTCGATGAGATAAGTTAACTGGCAAGCTAGTACTTTCTGTCTACACTTAATCAAAAAGCCCTAAGACGAGGTGTGTAGTGCAGGACGGTATCTCTAATGATAAAAAACTGCTGATGTTCATTCAGTATGTGCCGCTTACCTTAATGGTCACATTTGCGATTGTCATTGTGGCCTTAATCGTCAACGAAAATCGCTTTGCGCTGGAAAAAGACGTCAACTCCCTGCGCGACAACTTCTACACCACACAGCGCAAAAGTATCCAAAATCGCGTGACCAATATTGTCGATCAGATTGAGTTTGAGAAAAAACGCACCGAAGATCTGCTCCGCCAAGACATTAAACAGCGCGTTGAAGAAGCCCTCGCCATTGCACAAAACTTATATCGCCAGTATGAAGGCCAACCTGAAGAGACCATCAAAAAGGCGATCACCGAAGCGCTCAGACCCATTCGATTCAATCAAGGGCGCGGATATTTCTTTGTCTATCAGCTCGATGGCACCAATGTCATGCATCCGATTCTGCCCCACTTACAAGGGACGGAT
The DNA here is from genome assembly GCF_059834045.1 of Vibrio sp. R12-SG2-ISO1. Lineage (NCBI taxonomy): Bacteria > Pseudomonadati > Pseudomonadota > Gammaproteobacteria > Vibrionales > Vibrionaceae > Vibrio > Vibrio sp. R12-SG2-ISO1. Next base: position 317,898 of record NZ_JCBDGO010000001.1, read on the forward strand.
ATGTGGAATTTGCAAGACGTCAACGGCTCCTACATCATCCAAGATCTCTCCAGAATGGTCAGCAACCAACAGCGTGTCTACCACCGTTGGCACTGGAACAAACCCAATGCTTTGGATCAAAAGTTTGACAAAATTGGCTATGTGGCGCTGTTTGAGCCCTACGATTGGTTTATTGGTACCGGTGAGTACGTGGTGGATGTCGAGCAAGATATCCAACAACGTTTGATTGAACGCATCTCAGATTATCGCTACGGCAACAACGACTACATTTTCATCATGGACAGCAAAGGGGCGATGCTCTCTCACCCCAACAAAGCGCTACTCGGTGTTGAACGCTTAGACGCTACCGATAAAACCGGCTTTCAGTATATTCAAGCCATTGTCGATACCGCTCATCAAGGCAGTGGGTTTGTCCGTTACCACTCAAGCCAAACCCCTCTCGGCAGCGAAGATTCCTACAAGCTCAGCTATGTTACCTACCTGCCCGACTGGGATTGGATTGTCGGGACAGGCGTTTACCTCAAGCCCGTTGAAGATTTTCTCACCGACCGAGAGCAGCAGATCACGCAGAGCAATCAGCGTGAGCTCAACCAAGTCTTGCTAGCAAGCATTCTGGTCTGTGGCATTTTAGGCTTGCTCTCTTGGGTGGTCGGTAAACGTGTTGGGCTACGTTATCGCATCATGCAAAAGCAGATTTCGCGTGACTTTACCCAGTTGCAAGAGGCCAAAAGTGAGCTGCAACATCAAGCCCTGCACGATAGTTTAACCGAGTTGCCCAACCGCACCTTCTTGATTGAGTTTATTCAAGAGGCGATTCGCAATGCCAATCAAGAGACACCGCTCACGGCGATCATGTTTGTCGACATTGATGACTTTAAAAAGGTCAACGACGCCTTTGGTCATTCTGTGGGCGACAAGCTGCTGACCTATGTCGGCCATCAGTTTACCGAGATGCTCAATGATCACTCACTGGTAGCGCGCTTTGGCGGTGATGAATTTGTGTTCTGCTTCCCACAACTGGGCTCAGTGCTCGATGCCGAAGAGATCGCCCATCAAATCCGCGATATTTTTAAACAAGAAATGGTGGTGGATGGCAAAGTGATCTCCACCAGTTGTAGTATCGGTGTCTCTATCTATCCGCAAGATGGCTTAAATCCGGAAGAGCTTATCACTCGCGCCGACACAGCGCTCTATACCTCAAAAGCCCGCCGCAAAGGGCGCGTATTGTTCTTTGATGAGTCAATTAACAAGCGTGTCCAGTACGAGCTGACTCTAGAAAAAGAGCTAAGAAATGCCATCAGGAATAATGAGCTCTATATGGTGTTCCAACCGCAGATCAACCTGCAATCTGGCCAGTTTGAATCGGTAGAGGCGCTGCTGCGTTGGCATAACCCTGAGCTTGGGCATGTGTCACCGATTGAGCTGATACGTAAAGCAGAAGAGATCGGTCTTATCCATCAAATTGGCGAGTTTGTCATTCGCCATGCGTGTCAGCACATCATTGCGCACTTCCCCAATGGGCAGGACGCGCTGGGTCTTTCCATTAACATTTCGCCGAGCCAATTGATGGCGAAAAACTTCCTCGATCAGCTTACTCGTATTATTGATGAACAGCAGATCGACCGCAGCCGCATCACGGTTGAAATCACCGAGAACGTCCTGATTGATGACTTAGAAATGGTCACCCCAATCCTTAATCAAGTCAGAGAGAGCGGTTTTGCAGTCTCGTTGGATGACTTTGGTACTGGGTTCTCGTCTCTGAGCTACCTCTGCAATCTACCGATTAACGAGATCAAGATTGACCGCAGCTTCGTCGATAAAATGCTGGTCAACAAACAGAGTGATGCGCTGGTCAAAGCGATCATCGCCATCGGCAAAGCGCATAAGATGAAAGTGGTCGCCGAAGGGATAGAAACGCAAGAGCAAAGCCAGCAGTTGATCGAGTACGACTGCAATTTAGGTCAGGGGTATTTCTATGCTAAACCTCTGTCTATTGAGGATTTGATAAAGCAGATTGGCAATCCATCGTAAGCTAGGCATACTCGAGGTTTAAACACGTAACGTTCGAAAGGTGATGTGCTGATGGATTTCAACTTGGACCCGGCGTGGCTGATGCGCCACGACGATGAACATAAAATTCGCCGTGACGATCATCGCAGCCCATACCAGCGCGATCGAGCAAGAATCCTCCACTCTGCGGCGTTTCGTCGTTTGCAGGCCAAGACCCAAGTGCATGGCACCAGCTTTGATGATTTTCACCGCACCCGTCTCACCCATTCGCTTGAAGCCGCTCAGCTCGGCACGGGTATTGTCGCGCAAATCAAAAAGAAGCAGCCTGAGTTTCGTGACCTACTGCCTAGCGATAGCTTAATTGATTCGTTATGTTTGGCGCACGATATTGGCCACCCGCCTTATGGGCACGGCGGCGAGGTTGCCCTGAACTACATGATGCGCGACCACGGCGGCTTTGAAGGCAACGCGCAAACTTTTCGTATTGTTACCCAGCTTGAACCCTACACCGAGCATTTTGGTATGAACCTCGCGCGGCGCACTCTGCTTGGATTGATGAAATACCCAGCGCCGCTTAGCCAAACTTGCTCCGCCAACACGCCACCGCCGGTCTCTCATCAACGGCGATTAAAAGCCAAAGAGTGGTCGCCAGCCAAAGGGTATTACGATTGTGACCAAGTCACCTTTGATTGGATGCTGCAGCCACTCTCTCAAGCGGACAAAACGCGCTTTAGCGAGATGCGTGAAGCACCAAGCGGGCAAGGGCACCACAAAACGCGCTTTAAGTCGCTCGACTGCTCCATTATGGAACTGGCCGATGATATTGCCTACGGCGTACACGATCTGGAAGACGCCATAGTGCTTGGTCTGGTCACCCGTCATCAATGGATCGAGGGCGCGGCGAGCCAGTTGTCGGAGTGCGGTGAGAGTTGGTTTGAGCAGCACATCGACTCCATCACTGAAATGCTGTTTGCCGGCACGCACTTTCAGCGCAAAGATGCCATTGGCGGTATGGTCAACGCCCTGTTGACCAGCGTTTCTATCAAGCCGGTGGATGCGCCATTCGATTGTGACTTATTGGCTTTCAATGCCTATTTAGAGCCACAAATGGCGCTAGCACTGGATATTCTCAAACGTTTTGTCAGCGACTATGTGATTCAAGTGCCCCACGTTCAGGTAGTCGAATACAAAGGCCAGCAGATCATTATGGATATCTTTGAAGCGCTGAGCGCCGATCCAGAGCGATTGCTGCCGATCGAAGTACGCCAACAGTGGACACAGAGCGCAGACGGCTATCGCGTGATAGCCGACTACATCTCCTCAATGACCGATGGCCACGCTCAGCGCCTGCACCAACAGCTGTTTTCGTCTCATTAACGCGATTAGCTACGCTCTGACTGCCCTGCTTCCATATAGTCACTAAGCTGGGTATTCAGGCGCGCTTTTTCTTGCTGTGAAATGAAACTGGCTTCAATCGCATTGCGAGTGAACATGGCCAGTTCATCACGGCTCAGTGCGTGGCTGGCGGCAACCGCAAGAAAGTTATCGCTCATGTAACCGCCAAAGTAACTGGGATCGTCAGAGTTGATCGTCACACAAAGCCCTTGGCGCAATAGGTCCACAATGTTGTGCTGCGCCATCTCATCAAAGACCTTTAACTTGATGTTTGATAGTGGGCAGACCGTCAACGGCACGCGCGATTGTGCAAGCGAGGCGACTAAGCTTGGATCGTCACTGCAACGCACTCCATGATCGATTCGCGCCACATGCAGCTTGTCTAAACTGTTGGTGATGTTAGCCACAGGCCCCTCTTCGCCCGCGTGTGCCACGGTCAAAAAGCCCGTCTCACGCGCCTTGGCAAACACGCGTTCAAACTTTTCTGGCGGGTGGCCAAGTTCTGAGGAGTCTAGCCCTACGCCAACGATCTTCTCTTTAAACGGCATCGCTTCTTCCAGCGTGTCCATCGCGCTCTCTTCATCCAAATGACGAAGAAAGCACATAATCACTTGGCTAGTAATGCCGAGCTTGTGCTGGCCTTCATCCAAAGCACGCGTGATGCCGTTGATCACGGTAGAGAAGGCTATACCCCTCGCGGTGTGAGTTTGCGGGTCGAAAAAGATCTCGGTGTGCATCACATTATCTTGCTCACAGCGCAGCAAGTAAGCCCACGTCAAATCGTAGAAATCTTGCTCTTCAATCAGCACATTGGCGCCTTGGTAGTAGATGTCTAAAAACGATTGAAGATTGGTAAACTGGTACGCTTGCTTGACCGCCTCAGGCGTCGCAAAGGGCAGGTCTATTTGGTTGCGCTTTGCCAGCTCAAACATCATCTCGGGCTCTAAGGTGCCTTCAATGTGCAGGTGGAGTTCAACTTTAGGTAGGTTTTGAATAAAAGCAGTATGATTCACGTTTGTCGCCTCTTAATGACACTTTCACAACAAACGCTTTTCCCTTGACGAATTTCAGACATACAAAGAGAAAAGCGACTTGCACTTATCTCTTCGTAATCTGGAATTTACGGCTCCAGGTAGAGACTCCCACACCTTATCAGTGGGATTATACGAAGCACCGCAGCGCCGATGATGGCCTTACGGTGAAAACGATTGCGATAAGCATATACCGAGATAGAAGACTTTGCCAACCTTTGCTTCGTGGCAACACCTAGCCTTGGTAGTTTTTCTCGAACACGCCTGGCGGCATTTGCGCAATCTGAAAGTCGATCATCTTCTCAAACGCATTAATAAGTGGGGTGAAATCCTGCCGAGGCTCAAGCAGACGCAAGATGTGATAGCCTGCCTCCACCGTCGATAAGCTGTTGGCACTGGGCGATTTACGAATGCGATAGTTGCCCACCAGATCTGTGGGGAGCGCCACTTTAGGCAAAGCGTGTAAGTTGGTTGAGAGTTGCCACATTTTATAGGCTTTCTTCCATGTGCCATCCAATAGAATCACGCGCAGACGTACCTTAGGCTCAGCTTGCTGGAGGCGCGTTCTCACTTGCTCATAGCTCTGCGCACCTTCACCGGGAAACAGTACCCAATGCTCGACGTTGGGTTCACTAAGCAGGGCGTTGAGCGCCTCATGCTCACTGAAATCTTCCCCGACGTAACAGCGACTATTGGAGAGCGAGAGCGTCAAGATGCGCGCGGTGCCCATTGGTCGGTGGGTTTCCGCTTTATGTTGGAGTATGATGAGTTCCACATGAGAGGATAGCGGCACTATCCATTGGCATAGACACGCTTTGAGTGATTTCCCACATTGAGTACAGTACCGAAACGTCATTTCCGCTTAATTATCCTATTGGGGCTCATTAGCCTTGTGTGTGCCGTGTTACAAACTGAACCCGCCGCGACTTGGAGCGCTTGGCAGCAAATCAATATCCAACAAGGTCAGTGGTGGCGGATCGTAACAGGAAACTTTACCCATACCAACCTTGCCCACCTTGCGATGAACCTCGCAGGTCTGTGGGTGATTTGCTATCTATTCCGCCCTCGCCCCTTTGATCTTATTTTAGCCCTGTTTCTCTGTAGCCTGGGCGTCGGTTTACTTAACTTAACGACGACGATGCAAGGCTATGTTGGCCTCTCTGGCGTTTTACATGGACTGTTTGGCTACTTCGCCTTACGTGAATACTTACCAAGCAAGACCCATTTACCAAGGCGAAAAAGTAGCGGGCTGCTAGTGCTTGGCTTGCTGGCAAAAATTGCTTGGGAGCAAAGCATGGGCGCGCCAGAATCCACCAGCGCTCTGATTGAAGCACCTGTCGCCATTGATGCGCACCTCTTTGGCGCGGGTACCGGCTTGCTCTTGGCGCTTGTCATGCACTTACTCACGCAACAAAACAAAGACGCGATCACGCTAAAATAAGTCACGCTCAAATCAGCCACGGCCGCATCCGCCGTCTTACACTGCCCTCCTTGACGCCCGGCCTTTGTACCCCTTGTCTCAATAATTTTATTGATGTTCAGCGACAAAGGGCGCAGAATGGCCCACTTTTTCGCCCCCCGCATACACGCTGGGGCGTGGTTACATCACAACAGAGAACAACGTATGGGTTTTACCGATTTAGGTCTTTCTGCTCCGCTGCTTAAAGCCATTGATGAACAAGGCTACCGTGAGCCATCACCAATCCAGCAACAAGCCATTCCAGCGGTGCTTGCTGGTCAAGATGTCATGGCCGCAGCGCAGACAGGCACAGGTAAAACCGCAGGCTTTACACTGCCAATTCTAGAGCGCCTCGATAACGGCACGCGCGTCAAAGGCAATCACATTCGTGCGCTCGTCCTTACACCGACTCGTGAGTTGGCGGCGCAAGTGCAAGAAAACGTCTTCAAGTACAGCCGTTACCAACGCCTGACTTCGGGTGTGGTATTTGGCGGCGTCAAGATCAACCCGCAGATGATGAAGCTGCGCAAAGGGTTGGACGTATTGGTCGCCACGCCGGGTCGCTTGCTCGATCTTTACCAACAGAATGCGGTGAAATTTGATCAACTGGAAGTACTGGTTCTCGATGAAGCAGACCGCATGCTGGATATGGGCTTTATTCGCGATATCCGCAAGATTTTGGCTCTGCTACCTGAAAAACGCCAGAACCTGCTCTTCTCAGCGACGTTCTCAGCGGAGATTCGTGACTTAGCAAAAGGCTTGGTGAACAACCCTGTTGAAGTGTCTGTCGCGCCTGCTAACTCGACCGCAACCACCATCGAGCAGTGCATCTACCCGGCCGACAAGCGCAAGAAAGCGCCGATGTTGGTCAAACTGATTCAAGATGGCGACTGGAAACAAGTTCTGGTGTTCTGCCGCACCAAACACGGTGCTAACCGCTTAGCGTATTACCTCAATGACCAAGGGATCACCGCAGCGCCAATTCACGGTAATAAAAGTCAAAGTGCGCGCACCAAAGCACTAGCGGATTTTAAATCTGGCGACGTTCGCGTCCTAGTGGCCACCGACATTGCGGCGCGCGGCATCGACATCCCACAGCTGCCTCAAGTGGTTAACTTTGAACTGCCGCATGTGGCCGAGGATTATGTTCACCGAATTGGCCGTACAGGTCGAGCTGGCGAAGTGGGCCGTGCGATCTCTTTGGTGGAAGCGGCAGAAGCGAGCGAGCTATTTGCCATCGAGCGATTGATTCAACAGCTGTTGCCACGCCTTGCCTTAGAAGGCTATGCGCCAGTCAACGTGCTGCCAGAATCCAAACTCGACACACGCCCGATTAAGCCAAAGAAACCGAAAAAGCCGAAGAAACCGAAAACGGAACATACCGACGGACAACGCCCAGCAGACAACGCACGTGGCCACAAACCGGCCAGCAAAAACAAGCGTCACTTCGGCCCAAAATCGGCGAACGGTGAAAACCGTGGTGGTAAACCCGCGGGGAAAAGCGGCAACGGTGCAAGAAAGCCAAGCCGTTCAGGTAACCGTCCAAACAAGCCATCCAACACTCAAAAAGTGCAATAAACCGGCGTTAAACAGATGACGCCGATGTGAAACGGGTACTCAGCTCACATCGGCGCTCGGTAGATAAACAATCTCACGCGGCAAGCCAGATTCTAAATCGCTGGCAGGGTTTGGTACGCTCACCCACTCTTCTGGTCGCATCGCAATACACATCAGAACAAACGCATCGAGAATGTCATCTTTCTCCGCCACTTTACGCGGTACGCTCGCCAGCGCTGAATTGAGCACCGCCATCCAATCTGGGGCTATGTGATTTAGCAGCGCTAACCGCTCTTGATGCCCCTCAACACACTTTTTATTCCACGCCATCGGTTGACCAGATAGCCCCGCAAAAGCCAGCTCAGGATGCGCTTCACGTACAGACAGTGACGCACTGCGCCGAGATCGGACAAAGGCATCCAATTCACGCATTTTAGGGACAATGCCCCAGGTTTGTTTCGAGAACTTTTTGCCCAACCGCTCCACATTTTGCTCGCAGGCGTGCTCGTAACTCTCACTATAGACCGCCTCACGACAAGGCACGGAAAACACCGACGCACGGCGCCCTTTGAGCAACGCCCTCGCCGCCTTATCACATAACCTATCCGGCTGATCTGGGGTGCTAAAGCCGATTGGCATATCCACCAGCCACACTCCAGTTTCCCCAACCTGCGCCGCCAGCGCGTCCAAACTCTCTCCAATCACCATTTTAGGCAGTGCATTTTCTGTCACTACCCAAGCCAACCAGCCTGCTTTGCAGCCATCAATTCCGGTGTAGGTCATGGTGGTTACCACTCAGAGACAAGTAAGCGGCTTTTGACCCCTCTCACTTGAAGCCCCATCGCTTCAAATACCGCCTCAAAGTCGGTACACGTGGCGGGTAAATTGGGCAGAGATAATGCGGCTTCAGTGAAAAAACGGCGCTGGCGATGTGCATCATTTCCCCACGCAACGTTCCACCAATCTAGGATTCGCACTCTCGAGTCATGCAGGCGTTTAACTGTTGGCAGTCGGTCACTCTTTTTCAGGTTTTCCGCTGATGTCGTCGGCAATAAGTTCCACTTATCATTGTTTGGCCAGTAAGCAAAAGGCAAGCAATGATCAACGTGATACGCATCTGCGAGCGGCTTACCGCTCCACACACTGACAATCTCCGTCCCTTGACCTTTGAGCTCCTCAACTCTTTGCCGCACATCACGCGTATCATGCGCAGCATCAATCCAGACCAAACAATCATGGTAGGTATGCAGCGCAATATCACGCTGGCGATTTAACTCGAATCGCTGCATCTCTTTGACCCATTGATTGACGACTAAAGGCTCAATCCATGAGTGATACAAGCGAAAACACTCCCACAAACTCTCATCAAGCACAAACTCACCGTAATTTGCGAAAAACGCGCCATCCAATACCACTGAGTCTTGACGCTTGCGACGAGAGGACGGTGAGCATAACTCAAACAAGCGATTGTCTTTACTGCCTTGATAAATAAAGGTTACGGGACCTGATTTGATGGTCGCCAGTGTGTGAGAGAAGAGCTTTTGGATGGCTTTGGCGTCATCCCCCATAAAGAGCGCACCAATGGCAAAATCATCCGCCGCTAGATGGTTAAGTTGGTGCCACCCATCTTCTTTTACAAAACCCAGACCTTTACTACTATTGGAGTTTTGTTGAATCCCCATGCCTTGGATATCGACATCAATGAGTCGCTTAAACTGCCTGACCCAGTAAAGCGCGACTAAGCCGGCTGGTAGCGTTATCTTGCCATCGGCTCTCTCCATCACTGCGCCGGGATGAGCATCAGCAATGCGTAAAAGTGTGCGCAACAAAGCCAATTTGTAGGTGGCCGATTTACTGTCATTGATCACAATACGGCGAACGGTGTTGAGACTTCCAGAACGATCATCAGGTAGAGACAGCACAACGGTTTGCCAATGCACACCGCTGCGTTGAAGAGAATCATCGCTATCAGTGACCAACTCCATTTGTAGCGCACGTTCGTTTGCGTAGCGTTTAATTTCGTCCACCGAAACGGGAAAGCTGTGGCGCCCATCATCGAACTCACCATGACGTAAACTGATCACAAGCTTGCCATTGGGAGCAAGAAGATAAGAGAGTTTTCTAAACGCGCGCTCCCGTTTACTACTCGGTATATGCATCCATACTGCGCTGACTAAGATCAGGTCAAAGCGCATGCCTAGGGTGAGCGTGTTCTCTAGCCCAGGGAGTGAATCTTTCAGCCAAGTGACATTCGGGCCCGTACTGTGTTTACCAATATCTCGCAGCAAATCACTCGGCTCGATAGCAATGACCTCACACCCTTGTGCGCTACACCACTTTGCATCTCGCCCAGAACCGGCCCCTACATCAAGCACAGACGAGCCCGCACTCGGCCAATATGCCCGCCAAGATTGGTGAACAGACTCAAACGACACTGAGTTGTATTGCTTTGCTAGCACATCTGCGTGCGCATCATAAAAAGAGGTGGTCTGGAACATAATAGGCGCCGATCATCATTCTAAAATCATGATATACAGCTCTATTGCATATGGCGATAAAGTCTTGGAAATGGGTTAGGTTTGGTGATTTACGTCACATTTGGCATGATGTTTAATTTGAAATTTTCGGACTACCGCCGCTGGATTGCGCGCTTTTTTGTAGTGAATGTGACTGGACTCAAGCCTGATTTGTAATGGTTCGACCTTTACGAGAAGTTAGATTTGGGCTGAATGATATGTGTTGGTTCTAGAGTAGTTATCTAAAATCTTCTTCAATCTTCAGATATGAAAAAAGGCCTGATAAATCAGACCTTTTAGAATGTGGCGGTGAGTGAGAGATTCGAACTCTCGATACGTTGCCGTATACACACTTTCCAGGCGTGCTCCTTCAGCCACTCGGACAACTCACCGAATCAAATTGTGGTTGGTGTTGCTCACCAACGAGGCGCTAATTTAATGATTCTATTACCTTAGGTCAAGACCCATTCCCAAAAAAAGCCAAGTCATTGGGTTTGTTTGGCTACTTATTGGGTTAAGTGGTTAAGGTTCATGCAATTACGCGCGTTGGTAGTAACCCGGAACGCGGAACCACTTGCGGCATAGGTCGAGAAAATAGCCGTACAACACACCCATACCACATGAGATGACAGCGTTCGAGGCAACGGCCGTCATGATCTGATCGGTGGATGCCCCCACGGCCAGAAGAATGCCGGCATAGACTGGGGATTGAAACAGCACGTAAGCCAGCAAGTCTGAGACGCTTTTCATTGCACCTGATGGCGAAAGTCGTCGCCCTTGGCGCAATACAAAGTCACGAAACACGCCATAAGGCCATGCGATAGCGATATTGACGGGAATAGACAGCGTTCTTGATGCAAGAGACTGCTCGAATGTCATACCAGAGATAAAGATCTCAATGATCATTCCAGAAATAAAGCAAAACACGACCATTGCAAAGGTATCTGCAGCGGCATGACGAATACAAAACGGCGCTCTAGGCCTCATTTCACTCACCAAACAATAAACTAGTACAACACACAAACAACAACACATACAACTAAGATAAAAACATCACCCAGTTGATGGAGCTATTAGAGCAGTAAATTTGCAGTTTTTGATCTCGAATTTAAGTAAGCTTGGTCAATAACCCACCAAATAGTGTGAGCAAGGTAGCATTTTTCACTGCCTTTCTGACCTTTGTGTGTTTTCTGAGCAAAACGAGCATTCAGGTAGTATTGAGGTGAATGTGGCAGCCAATTCTAGAGGTTCCGACTCGCTTCAACGGCGAGAGTATCCAAATCGATTTGGCTCGGCGTACGCTTGGCTTCTATGTCACCGTGAAGGTTGTCGATGGCCTGACGTAAGTTGACGCTTTTCGATGAATCGACACTTGCTTGAATGGCTTCAACGCAGGTCAGTGCTTCTTCAAACTGTTGATTTTCAATCGCTACGAACAAACTCACCAGTGCTTTCTCCAACTCTTCTTCGTTTGAAATGACTGCGCTCATTGAACCGTACAGACGATGAGTAAACTGGAACAGTGTGTCGTCAAGTTCGGTTTCATCGATGGGTTTGGAGATAATAGCGTCCACACCTGCAGCGTACATTCTGTCCTGTGTCTCTTTGAACAGGTCGGCCGTACAGCCCAAAATCAAGGTGCTGGCATGGCCATCGGGGAGTGCTCGAATCGCTATGGTGGACTCGATCCCATCCATTACGGGCATGTGGTTGTCCATCAGCACCAAGTCATAGTGCGTTGAGCCAATCGCATCAATGGCTTTTTGGCCATTATCGACACAATCACACGTAAAGCCTTTATTGGCCAAAAACGTGCTCATGATGACGGAGTTGGTGCGGTTGTCTTCCACAATCAGCGCCTTGAGCCCTTTGTAGTTCACTTTGCGCCGCTGAGCCATTTCGACAGGTTGAATGTCACTGATGGCCATTTCGATGCTGATGTGAAAACTCGAGCCGATCCCTACCTCACTGGTTACGCTTACTTCGCCGTTCATCAGTTCACAAATCTGTTTAACAATAGAGAGGCCAAGCCCTGTTCCACCATAACGTCGTGTCGTTGAAGACTCTGCTTGCTCAAAAGGATTAAAAATCTTCCCTTGCGCTTCTTTGGCGATGCCGATTCCCGAGTCTCTGACCTCGACGTTGAGGTAGTTCTTTCCATCACATTTTTGTTCACTCAAATGCACTTCCACGTAGCCGCGAGATGTAAACTTCACCGCGTTATTGAGCAAGTTAAATAGGATCTGCCTTAGACGCGCTTTGTCGGCGCAGTACCAACGCCCATCCGGTACATCACTGTGCACAGTAAACTTGAGGCCCTTTTCATTACATAGGGTGTAGTAGACGCTGTTTACGCTGCCGATGATAGATTCAAGCGGGAAAGGATGATTGGAGAGCTCTAGACGACCTTGCTCAATTTTGGAGAAATCGAGGATTTCATTGAGCAGCGTCATCATGTGATCCCCAGAGTCATAGAGGGTTTTCATGTGTTTGCGCTGCTCATCATCTAAATCGGTTTTGAGTAGAATCTGCGCCGTACCTAAGACGCCATTCATCGGTGTGCGTATTTCGTGAGATAGCGAGGCTAAAAATGCACTTTTCGCTTCGGTGGATGCCTGCGCCTTGCGTTTTTCCGCATCGAGATACACGGTCTTTTGGTTAAACGTGTCGATAAGGTGACGAATTTCATCTTGGCTGTTGTAGGTAATGTCTATCACGCCACCTTCGCGGGAATCATCCACTTTTTTGGCGATATAGACGATGGGAGAAATGAGGTAGCGGTTAATCAAAAAGTACCCAATCAGTACGCAGATCAGCATGATGGGGACAATCCCCGCCTCCACCTTGTAGACGACTTCATAGACTTGTTCGGTCACGAGGCGCTTGGCGTTGATGACATCCACGCTCCAATTAAACTCACCAAATTGGAAGCGACTGATGTACATCCCTCTCACGACTTGAAAATTGTGCTCGGTCACCAAGTCCCCGTAGGCATCGCGCAAGATGACGCCGAGATCGTACTGCTCAGCATGTTGGCGAACAAATTTCACCAAGCTGGACAATGAAATATCGACGGTCGCAACACCGGCAAAGCGCCCGTCTACATAGTATGGCGAGGAAGCGGTGATCATCTGAATGTGGGTGAACGGGTCAATATAGACTTCAGACCATGCGACATAACCGGCGGGCTTTTCCACCGCCGCTGTAAACCAAGGTTCTTGTTGATACCCCCCTAAAGCAGGGTTATCCCATGAGCGTACTCTGTCTATCAGGCCATCACTGGCTCGGTTAAAGAACAGGCTTTGGTGTGGCGTCTCACGCGCGTCTTGAGTGCCCTCTTGGCTGAAGGCCGGCCACAGGCCACCACTGACAGTGATGCCCTGCAGCGTTTCAAACAGTTTGTACAAAATCCGTTCTTGATGATCTTGCGGCTCGTTGTTGCTGCCGATGGCGACAATGCTTTGCAAAATGCCCAGCGAGCTATTGATCGGCTCTTCGATTTGCGCCGACAGGAGCTCAGTGCGCAGATCCAAATTCGCTTCCAACTGATCGCGTATCGGTGGCTCAACCACCAAGTAGCTGACGGTACCGATGAGCGTCACCGCCAGCGCCAAATAGAGCGCCAGCGCATAACTACTTTTGCGCTTGAGGGAAGAACGAATTTTCATAAATGTCTGAATTTTTACTGTTTCTAAAAAATTATAGCGGATATCACTAGGGTTCAACCTTTTTCTCTCAGAAAGAGACTGTTAACATTGCTCCATCACAACTCAAACACTCAATGGAACCCATTTTGACGCTACAAGAGATCCTAGCTCTGCCAGAACTAGAAGGCCGACTTATTAACGAAAACAAAACTCGCGGTTTTGTGACTTCCATGGCCGCGGCTCCCAACGTGCTGGCACCGGAAGAGTGGCTTCCATTCTTATGGGGCGGTGAAGACGTCGCTCCGTTTTCCGATGGTGAGCAGCTTGAGTCCTACATTGAAGCGGTGATCGCAATGTGGAATGAGTACCGTCCTGCCCTGTTAAACAATGAATGGCAATGGCCAGAGAGCTGTCAGATTGATGAAGAAGAGATCGTCAACGAAGCGACTCGCGATTTCTGCGAAGGCTTACTGCAAGGCTGGCAACTCGCGCGCGATGATTGGGAAACCATCATGCCAGAAGAGAGCGAAGATAACGCGCTATTGGGTGGGGTACTGCTTTCTATCAGCATGTTGTACGATCCCGAGACCTCCATCGCCACCTTGGCCGATCAAGGTATTGAGGGTTTAGAGCAGTTTGAAGAGATTTTCAACGCAGTGCCAACCATGCTATGCGGCCTTACCATGCGTGGCTCAATGCTGGCGGAGCAGGATTAATCCCTGAATGGAAACGAACAACGCGGCATCACGCCGCGTTTTTTAATCCAACTTTTGCCACTGGAACGACTCGATTCGTTCATCTGAAATATAGAACAGCTTATCGCCCGCTTTGACTTGCCGATCTAAATCCGGGTTCAGCTCAATCCCCTCACCAACATCAATTGCGATTAATGTCGCTTGATGAGTTCGCTTCATGTAATCAAAAATAGGCGCGATGTCGCGCTGAATAAAGCCAGCTGGCAACGTGGTGGAGTACTGCGTCATACCCCGCGTCGAAGCAAGCAACTCTTGATGCAAAGCGCTAGAGCCGGGGTCAACGGCCGCTTTGGCGAGCATTTCTGCGCCTACTGCGGGTATACACTCGGCATTCGGGCAGTGTTGGCTAAGAAGCTGGCTGAGCGCCTCATCTTTAAAGTACGCGAGCAAATGAGCCTTGGGGTTCACGTTAGCCGCGTAGAGAGCCGCAGAGAGCGTGATGTCATCTTCTAGATTGTCGACCACGATACAGCTCGCATCAGTGATAGAGGCTTTCGCCATCTCTTGCTGGTCGGTGTAACTGGTGACTCGCACAAAGCCAATCTCACCAGGCAATGGGTTTTCGATGTCTGAGCGGCTACACAGTACAATCGGACGCTTGCCCGCTTCCTCATGCTGTAGCATCCGAATCAAATGCATCGTGCGCTGCCCGTTCCACCCCAACAGTAGTATATGATTCTCCACACCCACTCTCCGTTTTCCTAATACACCGGCTCGCCAATAATCCACCGCACTGCCCGCCAGTCGTCCAATTAAGGCCGCGAACAAGGTTAACCCGCCAGGGATGACAAACAACATCACAATCCATTTTCCTGCGGCAGTCTGCGGTGAGTGATCGCCATAACCCACGGTCGAGGCGGTCACCATCAAAAAATAAAAATAGGTTGAAATATCTTGTGTGAGTGCTTGCTCACCACTGGCATCAAGTAAGATCCATGCAATCAACACGTAGAGAAAAAACAACATCAGTACATTGCGTGCACTGAGTTTGAACAAGTGCGTCATCATCCACTTTCTAAAGGTGAGCCACAATGTCATGCTGAGTCTCTACTGTTCCGATATTGGCGTCTATGGCTTTCATACTAGCGGATCCCTAGAACGAAAAAAACCAGCCAATGCGCTAACACAATGGCTGGTTCTCTCAGTAGACGTTTAACGCATCAAAGATTAGGCGTTGCCTTTCACTTGCAGGTTAAGCTGCTCCGCAAAATCAAGCATGCGGTTAAGCGGGATGAGTGATTTCACTCGCAGTGCTTCGTCCACAAAGATTTCGTGCTCTTTGCCGCCATCACGCAGGGCCGTTTCAATCGCTTTAAGGCCATTCATCGCCATCCAAGGGCAGTGTGCGCAGCTACGACACGTTGCACCCGCACCAGCGGTTGGAGCTTCAATCAGCTCTTTCTCTGGCACCAATTGCTGCATTTTGAAGAAGATACCTTTATCCGTCGCGACGATCATCTGCTTATGCGGCAGCGCCTTAGCGGCCTTGATCAGCTGGCTGGTCGAGCCAACCGCATCGGCCAATTCGACCACACTAGCGGGAGATTCCGGGTGGACCAAAATCGCCGCATCAGGGTAGACGGCTTTCATCTTACGCAGTGCATCTGCGGAGAATTCGTCATGAACTACGCACTCCCCTTGCCAAAGCAACATCTCTGCGCCTGTTTTGTTGGCAATGTAAGAGCCTAAGTGACGATCTGGGCCCCAGATGATCGGCTTATCTTGCGCGTCTAAGTGTTCGACGATTTCGAGTGCAATACTCGATGTCACCACCCAATCAGCGCGCGCTTTTACCGCAGCAGACGTGTTGGCGTACACCACCACAGTATGATCAGGGTGTGCATCACAGAACTCACTGAACTTATCCGCTGGGCAGCCTAAATCAAGAGAACACTCCGCCTCTAGGGTTGGCATCAAGATGCGCTTTTCAGGTGTGAGGATTTTTGCAGACTCACCCATAAAGCGAACGCCCGCAATGATGAGAGTGCTGGCTGGGTGACGGTTACCAAACTTCGCCATCTCAAGCGAATCACCCACGAAGCCGCCGGTTTCTTCTGCCAACGCCTGAATTTCAGGATCGGTGTAGTAGTGGGCAATCAGTACCGCGTCTTTTTCTTTCAGCAGCGCTTTAATATTGGCCACGTGGGCCTGCTTTTCTGCATCCGTCAGCGGAACGGGCTTAGGAGGGAATGGGTAAACGGTTTCAATTTTATCGAGTATGTGGCTCATTGCTCTTGCTCTACGCAACTTCCAGTAGTCCGAATATTGTAACCCCAAGTGTGTTGTAGATTCCACCTCATCCTTAGAACCGCTGCTTATGCGTAAGAGACAAAGGCTATCGAACCCAAAATGAAGAAGGAGCGAGATGCGCTCCTTCTTGTTGATGATGTATTGCCCCAGGGAGGCGAGACACGCAACGAGACAGAGTCTACATGCGTTCCTTTGCCATGTTGGCGGATGCGCTGGTAGGGTACTCATCGACCACCTGTTGGTAGTACTTGTTCGCCTGAGCTTCATTGTTGTTGCGCTTGGCAATGTCACCCAATTTGAGCAGTGCGTCTGCACGCTTGTTGGACTCTGGGTAGGCAATCACAGCGGCGAAGCTGTTCACGGCTTCTTTATCTTCTTTCTTCGCGAAATAGAGCTGCCCTAACCAGTAGTGGGCATTAGGGGCAAAGCTAGAATCTGGGTAGTCTTGCTGGAACTGTTTAAATGCAGCGATAGCGCCGGTGTAATCGCGCTTTTTCAGCACGAGATCGGCGGCGTTTTGATAGGCTTCTTGCTCGCTCGCATCGGAGCTGAAGGTGCCGGTCGGCTCGTTGTCTGCTGCATCCGCAGGGACCACAGCAGGGGCGGCGCTGGCTTGAGCGCGCAGCTTATCGAGTTCGATAAACAGCTCACGTTGACGTTGCAGCATTTGCTGCATGTCGTAATTATTCTTTTCGATTTGTCCGCGAAGGTCGCTAATTTCTAGCGCCATACCATCAAGTTGCTGCTGCATTTGTAGCTGCACACGGTTGCGGTTTTCTAATAAGCGTTCAAGACGCTCTACGTCTGACTCGTTACTACGCACAGCGGATGTCGACGCAGCGCCGTTGCCACTACTGCCGAGATCAGATACTGGGGCTGGTGCAGCGAGCACAGAGCTCGCTGCACTTGCCAGTAACGTCAGCGTAAACGCTCGCTTTAAGTTACTGAACATGAGGCAATCCTCGAATTAGTACACTAGAACAGCGCGGCGGTTCTTAGCGTAAACATCTTCTGACTGACCAAGAAGAAGAGGTTTCTCTTCACCGTAGCTTACGATAGCGATTTGATCAGCTTGAACACCAAGTGCTTGTAGGTATTTCGCTACGGCTTCCGCACGACGCTCACCTAGGGCAATGTTGTACTCAGGCGTACCGCGCTCATCCGCGTGGCCTTCGATAGTCACTTTAAGCGCAGGATCTTTGCTTAGGTATGCCGCGTGTGCTGCTAGCATCTCTTCGTAATCTGCTGCGATAGTTGCATTGTCGAAAGCAAAGTAGATAGTTTGCGTTTCACGTAGCGCTTGCTCTTTTAGTTCTTGCTCAGACAGTTGAGCGTTTTGATCGATAGGAGAGACCATAGTGGTATCTGTACCGTTCGCTGAACCTTGAACTGATTGGTTAGTTTCAGAACCAGAAGCGTTAGCTGCGTCGTCGCTTGAGCTACATGCTGTAACTGCAAGGACAGGAAGCGCAATTAGAAGCCCCTTAAACACTTTATTAAGTTGCATTGTTGATTTTCCTTATTTTAGGTATTTACTTGCTACAAAAATGGTGACCATGCAGGTGCACGAACACGTCCGTTTGTCGCTGGTAATCTCGCTTTAAAACGCCCATCGATGGAGACCATGGACAGCACATTGGCTTTGTTATAGATCGAACTA
Organism: Vibrio sp. R12-SG2-ISO1; assembly: GCF_059834045.1. Classification (NCBI taxonomy): domain Bacteria; kingdom Pseudomonadati; phylum Pseudomonadota; class Gammaproteobacteria; order Vibrionales; family Vibrionaceae; genus Vibrio; species Vibrio sp. R12-SG2-ISO1. The sequence continues at coordinate 336,178 of NZ_JCBDGO010000001.1, forward strand.
TAAATCACCATGCCACCGTTTGGCGCTATGCTCGGAGATTCATCGAGCAGTGTTTTCGTTAGGATTTGTACCGCCCCTGTTTCTAGGTCTTGTTTTGCAAGGTTAAAACCTGTGTTGCTTTGGTTAACCATCACAAGAAAACGACCATCAGGCGTGATTTGTCCACCTAAATTTTGACTTCCTTGCCAAGTGATTCGGCTGGATGACCCGTTTGCCAAATCTACTTGATAAATCTGAGGTTTTCCACCCCGATCCGAGGTAAAGATCAGAGATTTACCATCTGGGTGCCAAAACGGCTCCGTATTATTCGAGCGACCCGTCGTCACCTGAGTTAACTTGCGACTGTTTAGGTCCAGAGTATACACATGCAAGTTACCGGTTTTTGACAGCACCAACGCCAGCTTACTGCCGTCTGGTGAGAATCGTGGCGCCCCATTGTGACGCGGATAAGAGGTCACTTTTTCACGCTTGCCAGTGTAAATGTTCATGATGTAGATTTCCGCTTGGCCGTTTTGGAAGCTCACATAGGCAAGCTGCTGACCGTCCGGTGACCAAGCTGGTGACATCAATGGTTGTTTGGAGCGCAGCACTAAACGCTCGTTGTAGCCATCATAATCGGCGACGCGAAGCTGATAAGGGAACGCCTCTTTGTCATTGACAACCACATAGGCAATACGGGTCAGAAAGGCGCCGCGTTCACCGGTTAACTCTTGGTAGACAAGGTCGGCAATGCGGTGCGCGTACTCACGCATGCGATCGCCCGGTACGGTGGCACGCTTGTTAAACAGCACGTGATCTTTTGATAGCACCAGTTGACCATCGTCGCTTAGCGCTTTGCTCTGCCCTTGCGTCAACTGACCACGTACCACATCCACTAGCTGGTAGTTGATCACGTAATTGCCTTCCGCATTTTGGCTAATGCTACCGGTGACCAGAGCATCCACACCGATGCTCGTCCAAGCATCAAAGTTGACGTCAGATTCGTTGTACGGCGTTTGTGGCATTTTACTGGTGGCAACTGGGCTAAACTTACCGCTGCGCTGCAAGTCAGATGCAATCACGTTAGACACATCTTCAGGTAACTTGCCTGCCCCTTCCCATTGGAAAGGCACAATCGCGATGGGACGCGCAGAATCAATACCGTCGGTAATAACAAGTTCCAAGGCCGCGTTGGCTACTTGAAACAGGCTCATAGTGGTGAGCACCCATCCTAATACTAATCGCTTTAACACAAGCATTTCCTTTTACTCAATCCTGAATTACTCAGGAATTACTCGTAAGTTGATGTCTTTTAACTTGTTCACTATGTCTTGGTCGGTTGGCAGCGGAAAGGTGCCGACTTTGGCAACCGCACTCTTGGTCGCGGCGCACAAACGGCTATCACCCTCTCGAACGCTCAAATTACCAACAATCGCGCCCGATCCCGTGGGTATCAAGCGCAGGTTAACCAAACAAGACTTTCCCCGAAAACTGTCCTCAAGCAATAAATTCTGCTGGATCAGCTGGGTGTAAATCGCTCCGTAGCGGTCCGCTTCACTGGCTACATGGCGTGAACGCGCACTGCTGTTACTCTGTGACTCTGACTCTAGGCCAGCGAAGATATCGTTAAGCGCCGCCTCTTGCTCTTTGCGCTCACGTTCCAGTCGCTGCAAACGCTCCTGCTCTTGACGCGCTTTTTCTGCGGCTTCTTTGGCTGCACGCTCTTTTTCAATCCGCTCTTGCTCAGCCTTCTTCGCTGCTTCTTGTTTCGCTATGCGTTCTTGTTCCGCTTTTTCCGCCGCTTCACGCTCACGACGCGCCTTTTCTTGCGCCTCTTGCGCGGCTTTCTCACGAGCGACACGCTCTTGTTCTGCTTTAGCAATCGCCGCCTCTTTGGCTAGGCGTTCTTGCTCTGCTTTCTTCACCGCTTCTTCTTTCGCTTTGCGCTCTGCCTCAAGTTTGGCTACACGCTGCTCTTCCGCTTCGCGCTGCTTTTCTTTCTCAACACGGCGTTTTTCTGCTTCGCGCGCCGCTTTGGCTTCTTGCGCTTGCTGCTCTTTTAGCTTGCGAATGCGCTCTTCTTCCGCTTTACGGTTCTGCTCGAGCTTCTCGCTTTCTCGGCGCAGCTTATCGAGACGCTCTTGCTCTTTTTTCGCGGCCTCTTCACGCTGGCTGCGAATTTGCTGTGCTTGCGCGCGCACCGCACTGGGGTCTATGACCACCGCTTGCACGAGCTGGCCCGTTGGTTTTGGCGTCGACATGGTGAAATCCGTTCCCCAAATCAGTGCCACCACCAAAGCCGCATGAAGCCCAACTGAAATCAGTATGGGCTTTTTGTATTCACGAAATAGAGACTTCTTTTCTTTCATAGATTAGGAGCACTTACTCTTTGATGTCTGTCAGGAGGCCGACTTTAGGAATGCCTGCACGGCTGAGCTCATCCAGCACCAAGACAACTTCGGCATAAGGGGTGGCCGCGTCGCCGCCCACCGCTACCGGTGAGTCTGGCTTAAGCGAGAGCTCCGCTTTAACTCGCACGATAATGTCTTGCAGTGATAAGCCGCGCACCACGTCTTCGTCGTTGACACTTAGCCCCAAGTTTCCATCTCGGTCGATTTCGACAATGATGAAGCTCGCGTCGCTGTCTCCCGCCATTTCTGAGGCAGGTTTGGCGGTGGAGGTCTTAGGTAGCTCAACATCGACCCCTTGCGTAACAAACGGTGAAGTCACCATAAAGATGATCAGCAGTACCAACATCACGTCAATATAAGGCACGACGTTGATCTCTGCGGTCATCTTACGCTTTTTCGGTTGATAGCCTGCCATCGCGCTTATTCCTTGGACGCTTTGTCTCTTCCGGCCATCGCTTGACGATGCAAGATACTGTGGAATTCTTCAGAGAAGGTGGCGTAGTTGTGCTCAAGCTTGCCCACTTTATTGCTCAGGCGGTTGTAAGCCATTACCGCAGGAATAGCAGCAAACAGACCCATCGCAGTCGCCACCAATGCTTCGGCGATACCTGGCGCCACCATGGCTAACGTCGCTTGCTTCACTTCACCCAGCGCAATGAAGGCGTGCATGATGCCCCAAACCGTGCCAAATAAACCAATATAAGGGCTGATGGAGCCAACGGTCGCCAGAAACGGCAGATGTGTTTCTAGCTCATCGACTTCGCGAGCGACGGCGACGCGCATCGAGCGCCCCGTGCCTTCCATAATGTAGTCTGGCGAATCAGCGTTGGATTTGCGTAGACGAGCAAACTCGGTGAAGCCCGAGTAGAAAATCTCTTCCGTACCGGCCAGTTCATCTTTGCGCTTATTGGCCGCTTGATAAAGCACAGAAAGATCGGTGCCCGACCAGAACTTATCTTCAAACGTCTCCGCTTCTTTCGCGGCTTTTGAGAGCACTTTACTGCGCTTGATGATCATCGCCCAAGAGGTAATCGACATGCCCAAAAGAATCAGCATGACCATTTTGACCAGCAAGCTTGCTTGCAGGAACAGATCCAGCATGGAAATATCAGCGGTCACCGTGTGTAAACTCCGTAATTATTGACTGAGGTATCGCCGTTGGCCTCATTTTCTCATTATCAATACATGCTACCTTAACCATTGTTTTACACAATGACCTTCCTTCAGGATTAACGATTTCCTGACAGAATGTGAGCGATGCTTTTTTGATTTCTTCGACGCGCGTCAGCACCTTGAGATGGTCGTCGAGACGCGCGCCGTGTAAAAAGTCGATATCCATGTGTCGGACTACAAAACCCAACTTTTGTTCAAGTAAACGCTGTTGCGATACACCGATAGTGCGAAGTAACTCAGTTCGCGCACGTTCAAAGTACTTTAAGTAGTTGGAGTGATATACCACGCCACCGGCATCGGTATCTTCGTAGTAGACCGTCACTGGCCATTCAAATGTCATCTCGGCTCCTTGTGCCTATCGGTCCCACCGGAGAAAGGGCGCAAGCCCATCACAAACGGTTTGTTACTATAACGCAACTCATTGGGGTTTACGCAAGGGCTTATCGGCGCTTTTCAAAGATTGAAACAAAAAAATAGCACTACCTTTCAATCAGTAGTGCTATTTCGCTCATGGAATGAGCAGACGGGTTGGCCGGCGATGAGGGGATCGCGTTTAGAGCAATCTCACTGCGGTGAGGTAGCCCAAAATGCTCAAACAGAAATAGGGGCTAAACAGACACTGCCAAACCCATTTCTGCGGCTTAAAGCCAATGCCATACACCATGCTTGAGCAAATGGCCCAAATCATCAGCGGTGAGATCACGGCATTAAAACCACCAATGGATGCAGCGTAGCGTTCTGGATCCCACATCACCATAGCGACATGGTAAAAACCCAACACCAAAGATAAGACCCGAAATAGGGTCTTATCCATTGGCGCATGCCACTTAGTGACACGCGCAGTGAGATTACTCACTGTCTTTGTCCATCATTTCTGAGTGCTCTAACCAAAGCGCGTTAATGATGCCGAACGCACACGCTAAGAGTACACCTAGAATCCATGCGAAATACCACATAATTGTTGCTCCTTAGTAGAGTGAGTTTTTGTTGTCTTCGATGTATTTGTTATCGAGACGGCCAAACATTTTGTAGTAGGTCCACGATGTGTAACCCAAAATCACAGGTACCATCACGGCCGCAACCGCGGTCATTAGGTTCAGTGTGAGCTCAGATGACGTCGCATCCCACATGGTTAGGCTGTGGCTTGGCATCAAATCCGATGGCATCACGAATGGGAACATCGCAAAACCCGCGGTCAAGATGACGCCCGCATTACCAAGGCTCGATGCCAAGAAGGCAAAGCCGCCTTTTTCAAATCGAGACGCCACCACCGCCAACAGAGGCATCGCCACACCCAGTGCAGGTGCTAGCCACATCAGTGGGTAGGTTTCAAAGTTACTCATCCATGCGCCGGCTTCACGCACCACTTCTTTATTGAGTGGGTTTGACGCCGCATTGCCATCAATCACGCTAGTGATCACATAACCATCAATGCTTTGTACCCAAAAACCCGCGCCCACAAAGGCAGCCGCTGTCAGTAGACCCATCAGTTGAGCCACGCCACGAGCACGAACGTGCACGTCATCGGTGGTTTTCATCTGTAGCCAGGTTGCACCTTGCATGATGATCATGAACAAGCTCACTAGGCCACACAGCAGAGCAAATGGGTTCAACAAGCCAAAGAAGGAACCGTGATAGGTCGGCATCAAGAACTCATTGAGTTGGAACGGCACCCCTTGCAGCAAGTTACCAAACGCCACACCAAAGATAATCGGTGGGACAAAACCGCTGATCGAGATACAGATATCCCAAGTGTTACGCCATTTAGGATCTTCAATCTTAGAGCGGTAATCGAGACCAATCGGACGCAACCAGAGTGCTGCCAACGTCACGATCATCGCCAGATAGAAACCGGAGAACGAGGTCGCGTACACCAGTGGCCAAGCGGCAAACAGCGCGCCACCCGCGGTGATCAACCACACTTGGTTACCGTCCCAGTGCGGGGCGATCGAGTTGATCATGACACGGCGCTCGTTATCATTTTTGCCGATAACAGGGACCAGCGCACCGACCCCCATATCGAAACCGTCAGTAATGGCGAAGCCTATTAGTAGAACACCAATCAGTACCCACCAAATCAATCGCAAGATTTCGTATTCAAACATCTGTGTTTCTCCTTGCCTTAAGCTTCTACTTGGCGACTAACTTTGTCTTCAACAGAGTTAGCATCTTGCTCGAAGTGGTAGCGACCTGTTTTCAGGCTGCTCGGTCCCTTGCGTGCAAATTTCACCATCAGGTAGACCTCTGCAATCAAGAACACGGTGTAAAGCGCCAAAATGGCAAACAGCGACGTCCAGATTTCACCAGCAGTCAACGCGGATGCAGCAACGTGAACCGGTAGGATTTCACCCACAGCCCAAGGCTGACGACCAAACTCAGCGACAAACCAACCCGCTTCAACCGCAATCCAAGGCAGTGGGATGCTAAATAACGCCGCTTTGTGGATCCACGCTTTCTGTTCGATTTTCTGACGACAGGTCTGGATAAACGCCGCGCCAAAGACAAACAGCATGATGAAACCACACGCCACCATAATACGGAACGACCAGAATAGAGGCCAAACAGTAGGAATGGAGTCATCCGCCGCCGCTTGAATTTGCTCTTCTGACGCATCGACAACGTTGTCGGTGTAACGCTTGAGCAGCAAGCCGTAGCCAAGGTCGCCTTTCACTTCATCAAACGCCGCGACGTTTTCAGCAGATTTGTCACCAGCGCGCAGCTTCTCTAACAGCTCATAAGCAAGCATACCCGTGCGGATACGGTCCACGTGCTGATCACGCAAATCACGAAGACCCGTCACTTCCTCATCAAACGAACGTGTCGCGATGATGCCCATGACGTACGGGATCTTAATCGCGTAATCGGTGTGCATGGTCTCTTGGTTCGGGACACCAAACAAAGTAAAGGCCGCAGGGGCTGGCTCTGTGTGCCACTCAGCTTCAACTGCCGCAAGTTTCACCTTCTGCACTTCACCCAATTCGTAGCCTGACTCATCACCAAGGACGATAGTCGACAAAATCGCCGCCATACCGAAAGAAGCCGCAATCGCAAATGAACGACGCGCAAACGCAATGTCACGACCTTTCAATAGGTAGTAAGAGCTGATGCCTAGCACGAACATAGCGCCCGTCGTGTAACCTGAAGCGACCGTGTGAACGAATTTAACTTGTGCCACTGGGTTGAGCACCACTTCGGCAAAGCTCACCATTTCCATACGCATGGTTTCGAAGTTGAACTCTGCGCCGACTGGGTTTTGCATCCAACCGTTGGCCACCAAGATCCACAACGCCGAGAAGTTGGAACCAAGCGCAACGAGCCAAGTGACGGCTAAGTGTTGACGCTTAGAGAGCCTGTCCCAGCCAAAGAAGAATAAGCCGACAAAGGTGGATTCGAGGAAAAAGGCAACCAGTGCTTCGATGGCCAAAGGCGCACCAAAGATGTCACCTACGTAGTGAGAATAGTAAGACCAGTTGGTTCCGAATTGGAATTCCATGGTCAAGCCCGTTGCTACACCTAGGGCGAAGTTAATACCAAACAGCTTACCCCAGAACTTGGTCATGTCCTTGTAGATTTGCTTATCGGTCATCACGTACAGAGACTCCATGATGGCGAGTAAGAACGCCATTCCGAGAGTCAACGGTACGAAGAGGAAGTGATACATCGCGGTTAATGCAAACTGCAACCGCGACAGATCCACTACGTCAATATCGAACATTGATTACTCCTTTTGTGCCGGCTGAAGACACTTTACTTCCATTGATGCAGCATGATTATTCGTTACCCAATCTTAAAAGTTGTTATCAGATAACGACTTACTGTTGCAAAAATGTACCGTAACAGTTAGTTAATTGTTAAGCATCAGCTAATATAGCTGGAACTAATATTACTGCTAAAAATTCTACGTTTCAAAAGGTTTATAGAAACTGTCCGCTTTGATTTGTATCAACTTTAGTGTCGCATTTTTGATTAATTTTCCATCAAATTGATCTGCATCAAAAGAAAATCAGCGCGGATGTTAATGGGGCGTAATTAGACGGGTCGAATTCATTTTTATGCAGAACAAGCGATTAACAAAACACCTTATTTCATTAACCACAAAGGGGTAGCAAAGAATTTACATTTGTGACATTGATCACTAAAAATAGAAAACCAGCTCATCGGAGCTGGTTATGCAAACTTAGTTTTCATTCACAATTGGGCATTGACTCGCTAAGACTTGTCGATACCAAAATGGAGATAAGCTCGATCAGTCGCAATACGACCTCTTGGTGTGCGTTGCAGATACCCCTGTTGAATGAGGTAAGGTTCAAGAACGTCTTCGATGGTGTCTTTCTCTTCACCTATCGCTGCCGCCATGTTGTCGAGGCCAACCGGTCCGCCACCAAATTTCTCCATAATGGCGAGCAGTAATTTCCTATCCATGTAATCGAAGCCTTTGGCATCAACATCAAGCATATTGAGCGCTTTGTCTGCGGTGTCAGCGCAAATATGGCCATTGCCTTTTACTTCAGCGTAGTCACGTACGCGGCGCAGCAGTCGGTTGGCGATACGAGGCGTACCTCGCGCACGGCGCGCGACTTCAAGCGCCCCTTCCGCATCCATCGACAGACCAAGGCAATAGGCACTTCGCTGAACAATGTGCTGCAAATCGGCGATTTTGTAATACTCCAAACGCTGAGTAATACCAAAACGATCGCGCAGTGGCGACGTCAACGACCCGGCTCTCGTGGTAGCGCCAATCAGGGTAAACGGAGGCAAATCAATTTTAATTGACCGCGCCGCCGGGCCTTCACCAATCATAATATCAAGCTGATAGTCTTCCATTGCAGGATAGAGCACCTCTTCAACCATTGGGCTCAAGCGGTGTATCTCATCAATAAACAACACATCATTTTCTTCGAGATTGGTTAACAAGGCGGCCAAATCGCCCGCTTTTTCAAGTACCGGCCCCGAGGTGGTACGAATGTTAACGCCCATCTCGTTAGCCACAATGTTCGCCAGCGTGGTTTTACCCAGACCCGGTGGACCAAAGATCAACAAGTGATCGAGGGCTTCGCTGCGCAAATTGGCGGCTTTGATGAAAATTTCCATTTGATCACGGACATGATCCTGGCCTTGGTAATCTTCGAGCTTTTTCGGGCGTATTGCACGGTCAATGACATCTTCTTCTTTGTAGACAGCATTGTCTGGGGCAATCAGGCGATCCGCTTCAATCATGACTGTTTACCTTTCAATGGGCTAGACCATAGATTTGAGCGCTTCACGAATCAATTCTTCGCTGCTCATCTCTGCCGTTTTCACCTGCGATACCACTTTAGACGCCTGGGTTGGCTTATAGCCAAGCGCAAGCAGCGCACTGATCGCCTCTTCTTCCGCGTTCGATTGGCTTGATGGTGTCGCCGAATCCATCGGCGCGGCATCGGTATGTGGCGTGAACAAGTCGCCCGCTCCCCAGCCTTTGAGGCGATCCTTCATCTCAACCACCAATCGTTCTGCGGTTTTTTTGCCTACTCCAGGCAGCTTGACCAGGGTAGAGACATCTTCTCGCTCGACACAGGCGACAAACTGACTCGCCGTCATACCCGATAAAATACCAAGCCCCAGTTTTGGCCCTACGCCATTGGCTTTGATCACTTCACGAAACAGCGCTCTCTCTTTAACCGTATTAAAGCCGTACAACAACTGCGCATCTTCACGAACCACAAAGTGTGTGTAGATGATCGCTTCTTCACCAATGTTGGGCAATTCATAGAAGCAGCTCATGGGCATTTGAACTTCGTAGCCTATCCCGCTGACTTCAATCAGCAGCTCTGGGGGTTGTTTTTCAATTAAAATGCCGCGCAATCGTCCAATCACTGGTTCGTCCTATTCGCTGTATAAAAGTGGTTTGATGATAATAAAGAACTGGATATATAGCCAGTAAAAAACTAGCGGTAGCGTCCTCGTCGTGCGCTGGTCGCTTTTCCCGCGAGCGCCACCAAGGTTTTGTTGGTGTTGGCATGACAAATCGCCACACCCAGCGCATCGGCGGCGTCCGCCTGTGGTTTGGCTGGCAGTTTGAGCATCGACTGAACCATGTGCTGCACTTGCTCTTTATCCGCGCCGCCATTACCCACCACAGCTTGTTTAATAAGACGCGCAGCGTATTCGTACACCGGCAACTCAGCATTTACCGCCGCCACAATAGCGCTGCCCCGGGCTTGACCTAATTTAAGTGCGGAGTCGGCATTGCGCGCCATAAAGACCTGTTCAATAGCGAACACGTCGGGCTGAAATTGGGTGATGATCTCCGAAACGCCCGCGTAAATTTGCTTGAGCCTGCCGGGTAATTCCGATTCTGACGTGCGTATACAACCGCTGCCGAGGTAGTGAAGATGTCGACCTGTTTGGCGAATCACGCCATATCCGGTAATTCTTGAGCCCGGATCGATTCCTAAAATTATCGACATTGAGATCCTAGATTGGCAAAAAACGTCATTCTACCCAATCGATGGGGGAATATGTAGCGTAAAGCATCAAGACGGCGCGGTAATGATCGCGCGGCTCGATAAGCCCGCCTCAAGCGTCACTTCAATCACTTGCTTAGGCTCAGCGGTCAGCTTCTCGCCACTCCAATAATCAAACCAATACACTGGGTAATCGGAGGTCAGCGTGACTTCTCGGCCGGTTTGGTGGTAGTTAAATAAGCAGTGTAAGTCGTTACGCTCAGTCAGTTTCAAAAACCCGTGATGCAGGTTAAACGCGGTAAACTTGGCGGCGTCTTGATTGTGGTTGTGTCGCATCACCAGTTTCGCCAAGGTCTTTTTCGCGAATGTGGTGAGATCCGGTAACGGGTCACCAGAGAGCAGTAATCCGCCACTGGCCAATAACACATCACGATGGAATTCATACGCTTGACGTTCCGCTGCCTGATTGGGCAACGAGACCAACGTCGCGCAATCGGGATCGATTTGCCACAGTTTGCGATGCTGCCAACTGCGGTAGAAGGTCTCTTTGGCGATTTGCTCAAATCGCCTTGGGTCTCGCTCGACATCATCGGATACGCGCATCGCATCTACCATGCCTAGCGACGGCCACATTGGGGCATTGCAGCCCAGTAGCCACGCATCGCCTGCCCCTTGAGCAATAGCCTCCATCCCCATTCGGTAGGCTTCCACCCCAGTAATGCCTGACTGCCAACGGCGACCTTTTAACGCTCCCCAATAGTTAGCATCAAGCTTAAACAGCTCTATCCCCCACTCTTCACGCATGGTCTTAAACACATGGGTGAGATGATCTTGCACATCCGAGTGAGTCGTATCGAGCAGATACCAAGGCGTACATCGCCAGCCCGCATAGGTGACGTCTTCTGCTTTCATGATCTGGCCATTGTCATGGGTGACAAACCAATCTGGATGCTGGCGAAAAATGGTTGAGTTGCCCTCGGCAATAAAAGGCGCGACCCAAATCGCGGGCTTTTTGCCGCTGCGCTTTATCTCCTCAATCAAGGACGCGAGCCCAGACGGAAACTGCGAAGAAGGCGAGAGCCAATCGCCCATAAACGCTTGATAGCCGTCATCAATTAACACGTACTCGAGCGGCTTAATGTTCTCTTTCATACAGCGCACATTGTCGCGAATCTGCTGCTCTTTGACTTGCGCATAATAGGCATACCAAGAGCACCAGCCCAGCGGCGCGACATCATCAACACCTGCACGCGGTGGATGATGTTTGGCAATGCAGTCACTGAAGATTTCATACAGTCCGGAAAGTGAAGAGCCTTTCAGCACAACAACCGATTCGAGTTCGCTATGGCTCCAATCACTAGGGTGGGTATTTTCACCATCAATGTAAGCCGTGAGGGTACGCGTACCCTTCTGCTCTCTCACCTCAAAATAGCCGGCGAAACGCCGACAAGAGGTAAAGCCAAACAAGGTGTAGCCCAGCGAGTCTTCGACCACCAGATAGTTGTAATAGCGTTTAGGTTCGTTGGAGCCATAGAGCCGATAGCTCGCGCTGTTGTCGGGGCAGCGACCGATATCCACCGGCTTGTCGATGGTGCCGGTGGTTTGAGCGAGCATTTGAAAGCCATCGCCAAGTACCGTTGCCTGACGCTCAAACTGAAAATCCGTTGAGAACAGTGCGTAGTGTGAGCCGAATGGATCATTACTTAAGCCTTGGAAGCGAAAGTGGACTTCGTTGCCCTCTACCACCGCATCAAGATCGCGACTCGGCACATACAGCACCTGCTCGTTATCTAATCGAATCACTTGGCCCATCTCGTTACCTCTCACCACAACGATTGACATTACAGCACTGCTCACCGTGCCTGTCTAACCAACAAATCTATTACAAATCACACTTTTATCACTATATGTGATGGTTTTTGTTTTCGCCAAATTCGACGCAACGAAAAATGCCGCTTCACAGGAAGCGGCATTGACCATACAAAACGTATTTAACGTTAGAACTGGTAGTTAAATTCGATGCGGTGATCGCCTTTCGCGTAGTTGACGTTCTCGTTCCAGTTGGCAAAGTAACGAACGTTGGCGCGTGGGTTGATTTGGTAAGAGACCGCCGCTTCGTGCGCGTACAGGGTATCTTCACCTGCACCAAAAGCATTGTCTTTGTAGAAACTTGAGCCAGACATGGTGCCTAGGTACATTGGGTTGTAGTTGATCCAGATGTTCTCAGTCACTTCGATTTTGCTGTACATACCCACAACATAGAAGGTGCCGTGAATGTCCCAGCGATCTTGCGCTTGGTTGTCTGTCGCAGCTTGGCGATTTTCACCAAATGCGACGCCCGCTCCTGCCAATGGGTAGAAGTTTACCGGGCCCATTTTAGGCAACGCTTGAATAAAACTGTAAGAGACGCTGCCTTGAGTACCCATTGCCTCACCGTTTGGCGTTGTGTTTTGGAATCCAAGATTCACGTCCACCTGCGAGCCACGACCGTTAGTCATATCCACGCTGAAGTGGCGGTAGCGTAAGCTATCGATGCTGTTGTCGTTGTCTGAACGTGTGCCGCCATTCCAGCCAAGGTCTTCACCAAGGAAGCCTTTCACCTCTGCGATGTGCATCGCCATCGTGGTTGGATTGCCGGTGTCGTACGCTTGACCGAGTTTCAGGTTCAGACCTTTGTCGGTATAACCCACACCCGCCTGGGTATAGACCGCCAACGGATCCGACATGTCCTGCACATCTTCATTGGCTACTGCATTAAAGTGCACCAACGCCAACGCGCTCAGTGCGAATAGAGGTTTGTTGCTCATCGCCATCTCCACAAAGTTGTTCAGCGATGTCCCTTTCACTGATTATTGGAATTAAACGTGGCGAATTATGCGGTTATCGTGCTCGAACTGATAGGAATAACCATTATTCCCAAAACAGGGAGTTATCAGGTCACCAAAATAGGAAAAGACCAGCGCGATGCTGGTCTTTGCTGGCTACATGGGTGCTACATGACCTCAATAGGCCCACCGAAGGCGGTCACTGGCGGTAATGTGCCGGTGTATTTTTCGAAGTCCACCAGACAAGTGTTGGCAGAGGTCGCTTGCGCTAACTCAGAGGAAGGGATGTCTTGAGTCAGCGTATTCGGATCGCCGTAGGTATCCAACGCGCCCACTTTTTCGTTGAGTGGCCCATACCATGCGCCCTCTTCGATACGTACCACGCCTGGGGCGTAGCTATCGGTCAACACGGCGCCAGCAAGTAGCTGACCTCGGCCGTTGAACACTCGAACCACATCGCCCTCTTTGATGCCTTTGCGTTTAGCATCGGTTGGGTTGATGTAGATAGGCTCACGCCCTTGCACCGCGTAGGTCGCACGAAACGCTTCAGATTCACACATCTGTGAGTGCAGACGCTTGTCCGGGTGGCACGATTGTAGCCAGTAGGGGTACTTTTCTGATCCCGGGCCGCCGTGCGAGCGCTCGGATTTTTCAAACCACATCGGGTGTTCTTGGCAGAACTCATAGCCCATATTACCGATAGTGCGGCTGGTGATTTCAATAAAGCCCGATGGCGTGCCCAGCGCGTTGATTTCCGGGTCTTCACGGAACGAAGCGTGACGAACCCAAGGTTGACCTTGACCAAAATCGAGGAAACCTTGCTGCCAGAACACGTCAAATTCAGGCATATCAAACTTGCCTTTGTTGGCGTCGCGGCAGTTATCATAGAGCGATTTTACCCACTCCATCTCGCTCATACCACGCGTGTAATCCTCAGAACGGCCCCAACGGCGCGTCAGTTCCGTCATGATGTCAAAGTCGGTTTTCGACTGGAACAGCGGATCAACCAACTTATGCATAGCGATTAAGCCACGGCCAGAGTACGCACCGTAACCATCAATATCGTTACGCTCAAACTGAGTACAGGCGGGCAAGACGATGTCAGCGTGACGGCAAGTGGCCGTCCATGCAAAATCAATCGCTACCACGGTTTGCAGCGTTTTGAACGCTTGACGCATTTTGTTGCGGTCTTGATGGTGATGCCAAGGGTTGTTGCCACTGAACACCATCATTTTGATGTCTGGCAAGGTAACCACCGCGCCATTGGCGTTGATCTTCTTACCCGGCTCGAGCAAGGCATCCACCCAACGCGCCACCGGAATCACGCGGCTATAGCCGTTGAAATCTTGGTTGGTATGCTTTGGCTCTTGACCTTGATCGATATTGAGCGGAAACGATCCCGGCGCAGCAAATCCCGTCGAGGATACACCGATACCTGAGTAATGGTGACCGTAAGAGATACCGCCACCAGGCAAACCAATCTGCCCCACCATTGCAGCAATCACGGCGCACATCCAATATGGCTGCTCACCGTGCTCCTGACGTTGGATACTCCAACCGACCAAAATCTGAGTGCGACCATTGACAAGCATGCGCGCAAATTGGCGAATCTCGTCGGCGGATGCGCCGCAAATCTCTGCCGCCCACTCGGGTGTTTTTTCGACCTTGTCTTTAGTCTTACCTTGCACGTAGTCAATAAACTCTTCAAAACCAAGGCAGTAGGTATCAATGAAGGCTTTGTCGTACAGATCTTCGTTGTACAGCACGTGCGCGATTGCAAGCATAAAAGGCACATCCGTTTGCGGGTGGATGTATTGCAACTCATTACCTAGATAACGCGCAGTTTTGTTACGTACAGGATCAACGGAGATGACATTGACGCGCTTCTGCGCGACTTTTTCTTTCAACTGCTCAAGATAGGCAAACGACTCGTGCGTTTCACATGTCCAGCCCACTTGTAGGTTTTTGACCGGATCGTTACCCCACAACACGATGTTGTCACTGTTTTCGAGGATCAGCTCCCATGATGTGCCTTGCGCGTACACCTCGGTGGAACCCAACACATAAGGCAAAATAGTTTGCCCCGCGCCGGTTGAATAGTCGCCGACCTTTTTCACGGAGTAACCATGCAAACCCATCGCACGCTGCATATGGTTGTTACAACTGTGCATCTGACCGGTTTGACGCCAGCCAGTTTGTCCAGTGTGCAAAGCCCAAGGGCCATACTCTTTTTGCACGCGTTCCAACTCACGATAGAAAAGATCCAGAGCCTCATCCCAAGTGACTCGAACAAAACGGTTGTTGCCGCGTGTATCGGTCGAGTACTTATGCTTTTTCAACCAATCCAAACGCACCATAGGGTAGCGTACACGAGAGGGGCTGTAGATGATCCCTTTGATGCCATTTAGCATATCGGTTGGGTACTTATCGACTTCAAGTGGCTTGATTTCTTGTACTTTTCCGCCCCAGATGCGGGCGCGAAATGCGCCCCAGTGTGAGCCAGATACCTTCCAGGTACCCTCCACTTCTCCGGCGTGCGCCGCAGCCGACGTCAATAAGCTCGGCCCAATCAAGGAGGCAGCACTGGTTCCCGCGACACCTTTTAGAAAACTTCTTCTTGTGATTGCCATTATTTGTTACTCCATTGCCGCGAATTAGTGGTGACCATCTGA
This sequence comes from Vibrio sp. R12-SG2-ISO1, assembly GCF_059834045.1. NCBI lineage: Bacteria > Pseudomonadati > Pseudomonadota > Gammaproteobacteria > Vibrionales > Vibrionaceae > Vibrio > Vibrio sp. R12-SG2-ISO1. The sequence continues at coordinate 351,684 of NZ_JCBDGO010000001.1, forward strand.
GAAATCAGAAGAGTGTTTTTGCAGGTATTTGAGCACCAAGGCTTCGGTATCAGTGTCAAAGTTGACGAAGGCAATCATGCCATCGAGCATCCCCACCCAGCCATTGGCACTAAAGTGCGCCTCATCAGGCTGCGTATGACACGTCGAGCAGTTGGTTTGATACGCTTGGCCGGCAGCGCTCCAAATCGGCTCGAAATCCGAGACCATCGACTCTTTTTTCATCCACAAGTCCACGGCCACTTTTTCCCATGGCAACCCCGTGAGTTCGTCTTCTTTGCTTTCTCCTGTCACCACTTGGTCACCCTGAGAGACATCGCGCGTCAAAATGGCCGTTGAGATGTTCATACCAAAATCTTCTTGAATGACACGTCCAAATCCTTTCGCCTTGCGCCAGCCGTCGATCTCTACTTTGATCATGTTGCCCTTCGTTTCCACAATCGCCACTTGGCTTGCTGGGCTAAGTAGGCCCGCTTCGGTGGTCGCGCTTTCGTCGGTATAGAGAGGCAAGTGACGAATCGAAACCACAGAATTGCCCACATTGTATGAGGTGCCGTTGGCGACCTGTTCAAGATCCCCCACAATGCCGCTCGCCGCTTCCATATTATTCGGTAAGTGGTGCGCAATGCCTTTGTGGCAATCCACACAGCTTTGATCGCGCTCTGCTGCGGACTGCATTTGAATGCGCGCGGTGGGCGACATCAAATCAAAATCCATCGATTCGTAGTTGTGACAGTTTTTACACTCCAGTGAACCATTGGCCGAGAAACGGTCCCATTCGTGACGCGCTAACTCAAGACGGCGCGCTTCAAATTTCTCAGGCGTATCGAGATCGCCAAACACCTGCGCAAACACCTCTTTGGAGGCCTGCATTTTACGTGCAATTTTATCCGTCCAGTTGTGAGGTACGTGACAGTCCGGACAGGTTGCGCGAACCCCTGAATGGTTTTTCCAGTGCACGGTTTCTTGCAGCTCAACATAGACGTTGTCACGCATGGTGTGACAACTGATACAGAACTCTTCGGTGTTGGTCGCTTCTAGCGCTGTGTTGAATCCACCCCAGAAAATCACCCCAGCAATAAAGCCACCCATGGTGAGCACACCTAGGCTGATATGAACTGCAGGGCGAGTCATGGTTCGCCACAGCTTAACAATTAGTGCTTTCATCATTCTTTCTCTTTCATCTTATTCTTAACGTCAGTGACGGTTCTTGGTTTAACCGTGCGTTCCCGGTGGTCCCATGAAAAAGACCTGTAGCATCCAGACGATGAATCCGTATCCACCCACCAGTACGACGCTCAACACGGGGAAAAGAATCACTGTGATGAAGAGGAACGATTTCCACTCCAAGGAGCGCTTTTCGCCACTCTCTATTTTGTTAACATTACTCATACATTTTGCCTGCCCTGTCACTGATGCTCACTTTGAGCGCTGATCGATACGCACAAATTTCGTACAACTGATAGACGTAATGGTAGACCACACATTCTGTGGGGTTCAATCGAATTCAAGCCCATCACAACGACTATTCGACACTTTTTTGAGCTGATACAGAGATATGATGGATTGCGATTTTATGTGTTAAATAAGGTGCATTTATGAAGAAATATGAACAAGAAGAAAGAGTTAAAAAACGGTTACTCGCATAACATTTCACTTTCAAACTGGCTTAAAAAACGCAAGTCTAAGCGCTCAACTTCCCAACAAATTGTTAAATTATTATTAATGAGAAACGGGAATGAAGGGCTCAATCCGAGCGCAGCGACCAATCTGTCACAATGAACGCAATGGTGTAGAATGAGCGCGAATATGGAGATGAATAATGAGCAGTGTGGTGGATATTCCTTGGCCCATTCTTGGGCTGTTTTTTCTTACTTTGAGCGTTCCGCTCTCTATCAGTCGCTACTATCAACTGAACATTGGCAAAGATGCGCTCATAGGCGTCGCGAGAATGACGCTGCAACTGGCCCTGGTTGGGGTCTATCTCGAATACCTGTTTGAGCTCAATAGCGCGCTGGTCAATGTGCTCTGGCTCGCCGTGATGATTTTGATTGGCGCCAGTTCCATCATCAACAAAGCACGTTTACCTCGCCGCCCATTGATGGCGGTCGTCACCACAAGCCTCATCGTCGGCCTGACGCCAGTGTTGCTGATTATCACCGCTTTGGTCGTGAGACCCACGCCGTTTTATCACGCTCAGTACTTAATTCCCCTCGCTGGCATGCTTCTGGGCAACAGTTTGAGCGGCAATATCGTCGCGCTGCAACATTTTTACACCGCCTTTGAGCAACGCAATTCAGAGTACCAAGCGGCTATCTCACTGGGCGCGCCACCCAGCTTTGCTACCCTGCCTTTTGTTCGCGAAGCGATTCAAAAATCCGTGGCACCCACATTAGCCTCAATGACCACCAGCGGATTGGTCACGTTACCAGGAATGATGACTGGTCAAATTTTAGGCGGAGCAAGCCCTATTATTGCGATCAAATACCAAGTGATGATCATGGTGGCGATATTTGTCATGATGACCATCTCCATTACCACCACGCTTCGGCTGAATATTGCAGTCAACTTTAGCCAATCGGGTCAAACACGGGTCAAAAGGATCGAGCCTGAACAAGAATAGATCTTATCCACAGATTCTGTGGATAACCGTGGTGATACCTAGCCTTGGTCGAGACGCAAAACGTAAATTTTGACGATTATAGAAAAATTCCTTTACTTTCATCCGAGTATGATTTATTTCGATAACTGTAATAAACAGGTCATAAAATGACCATAGGATGCAATCGGTAACTGCAAAGGAGTGTTGTTATGATAGTGAATCCGTTACACCAAGTGTGCGATCAAGAAGAGGTAGGCAGTGAAGAGCTGCGTGATTGGCTGGTCTCTTTGCCCAAAGAACTGCTGCCATTTGATGAGCCCTATCATCAAAGCCTCGATTAATCAGAGACGATACGAAAAAACCTAGCGCGAGCTAGGTTTTTTGATTTTCAATGGCGAGCACACTGCCCGGTTCAATCTCTGAGATAAATTAACCAGTACCAGATCCCGACAAACACACCGCCTCCGATGATATTGCCCAGCGTGACAGGAATAAGGTTATGGACAAAAAAGTCAACCAAGTTCAAATCGGCATAGTCGGCAATATTCGCGCCTGTCATCTGCCAAAATTCGGCAGGAGCAAAAGATTTAATCGCAATCGCCATCGGCACTTGAAACATGTTGGCAATACAGTGCTCAAACCCCGCCGAGACAAACATCGCCACGGGCAATACCAACACCGCGATTTTATCAGTCAAGGTTCGTCCGCTAAACGTCATCCAAACACCGACACACACTAAGACATTGCACATAACGCCAAGCGCGACTGCCGAAAGAAACGTGTGATGCATTTTGTGCTGGGAAATGGCCATGGCATTTAACCCAACTTGCCCCTGATCGAACATGTACTGACGCGTCATCACCATACAGGCAACCAGCAGCAATGCGCCCACTAAGTTACCGCCGTACACGATCGCCCAGTTTTTAACCAAAACTTGCCAGGTTATTTTACCGCTCGCCCTCGCAACCAGCGTGAGCACTGAACTGGTAAACAGCTCTCCGCCCGTTACCACCACCAAGATCAGACCGAGACTGAACGCCAAGCCTCCGAGCAGGCGTGTGATGCCCCAAGGTAAATCCCCTGCACCGGTTGTCACAATCGTGTAGAAGACAAAGGCAATGCCGATATGAATACCTGCGGAGATCGCCAGCAAAAACGACTTAACGGGATCTTTGGTCGCTTTACCCACCCCGATTTCTGCAGCACGCTCTGCCATTTGCGGTGGCAGTAACGAGTCGAATTGGTTTTGGTTGAGGTTAATCATTGAAGTTACAATTTGAAACAATTAATGGCAGGGCACGGATAATTACTCGAAATGTGATCAAATTCAAGCACTAAAAATAAGGAAATAAGATTTAGCTTTCAGAAGTGATCATTGGCCACTAAAAAAGAGTGGTTGAGCTAACAAAACTCGCCGCAAGGCGTTGTTCTAACGGGGCTGGGCGCTTATGGTGAGATCGACGATAGAAACAGAAGGAAACCGTCTATGAAATACTCCAGCGAGCACCTTTCTGAACTGAATCTCTTACTTCAGTTCGATATCAGCAGCGCAGCGACTGGCATCAAAGTGCACCACGAGGCGTCGCAAGAGATGCAATCCGCGGTGGCTCGTCTGTATCAAAAGGGGCTTTGTACGCTACCTGATGGTGGCTACCTGACGGACGAAGGCATTGAAGTGGCCGAGCACGCTGATAAGATTCTTCGCGTGCTGTGCAGCTAACGTTTATCCGCGACGGGTAACTGAGTCACGTTACCCGGTTCTTGTTGTCTTTTCTGAACACTGGCCGCAATCGCCAGTGGATCGATTTTGGCGAGGCCTTGATTAAAGATGTCTCGCCACTTGCGCCCCTCTTCACTGTTGTTAAACGCCAAAAAGAGATCTTTTTCCGCCAATAAGGTGGGGTTCATTCGCAATCGCTTTGACAATAAAACGGAGCGTGAATCACGCCGAATCAAAAAATCGAGCACATTGGCATCAATCACCGCCGCATCCAATCGCCCTTTTGCCACTTTATAAACATTACGTAAATCATCGAGCGTCTCTTCCACTGTGAGGGAGCCGGAAGCGACCATCTGATCAAATTCTGGTGTGTTGACATACCCTTTCACGGTTCCAACGCGGTATTGAGTGAGATCGCTGAGTGTGCTCCAACGAATGGGTGATTGGGTGTTTTCCACCAGCCCTAACGGACCGCGACCAATCGGGTCTGAAAACACAAACTCTTGTGTATCAAAATAATATTCGGGGAAGTAACCGATGTACTGGGCTTTGCGACTGGCCGTCGTCACCGTTCTGACCCAAGGCTTGAACTCAACCACTAACTGGTAGCCCATGGCGGCAAACGCTTCCTTGGCAATGGCGACGGAGACACCCTGCTCAATCAGCTCTTCACCTGAATACGGGGGCCAGTTGAGTGACGTCATCACGACACGTTGGTTAGCCTGTACCTGCCATGTCAGTAACAACAAAGCAAACCACCACTTGATCATCTTACCTTCCTTTTTCAACGCCCTAGCATTCAACGCCTTCGCAGCCATCGCTATTCAAGCCAGTGACATCCAAGGTTTGGCACTCATTGCCAACCCATTGTCTCACTTTTAATAATAGCGTGATTGACTCAATTCGCTAGATTCATTTTGGCCAACACCTCTACGTGGCCTTGCGATACGGTTGCGAACACTTTCACAATGCTTTTCATTGCACCTAACGCAAGATAGAGTAAAGGAAATAAATGAAGGAAGGATGTCATGAGTCATATAGCGGTTATTGGCGGCGGATGGTTAGGTCGCCCACTTGCTCAATACTTGGAATCCATTGGCCATCAGGTGTCGGTCAGCCGCACCAGTGAGGTGGGGGCTGATGAGCTCAAAGCATCGCACCTCGATGGCTTTATCTGCCAGCTCGAGAGTCCGCAGTCTGAGGTGGAACGCTCACTCAGCGCGATTCAACCTTCGATCGTGATCGGTTGTTTTCCGCCAGGTTTTCGTAAAGGTAAGGGCGATGAATACGCCGAGCAGTGGAAAAAACTCGCCACAGCCTGTGTCAACATCGGGGTCAACAAGCTGGTGATGGTCAGCTCGACCACGGTTTACCCATCAGTGGCGAAAGAGATGTATGAGGACGACGCGACGTTAGCATTGGCCAACACGCACAGTACCTTTTCTGACAATGCCAAAATCATGCTCCGTGCTGAGCAACACGTTCAAGATTCTGGGTTGCGTTTTGCCATCGTTCGTTGCAGCGGTCTTATTGGCCCTGAGCGTCACCCTTCTCGATTTGCAGCCAAGCTTCGCCAAGTCAGTCGCCTTGCGCCCGCTAATATGATTCACCTACTCGATGCCATAGGTGCAGTCAGCTTTGCAGCCCTGCATGACAACAATATAGTGGCCAATGCCACGACGCCGAATACCGTGAGCAAAGCGCAATTTTATCAAACTGCGTTAGAAAGAGCTGGGCTATCAGAGCCCCTACCACCGATTGTCGACGTGGAAGATAAACGGATTATGGCGGACCGTTTGCTAGAGCTCGGTTACCGTTTTCATTTCCAACATACACTAGAGGCTCTGTGAGTCGCACCATGAGACTGTATCAACATCTAGAGCACCTATGGGCGTATATGAGACTCAACCAACCGTTAGAGCAATGTGACGGTTTGTTGGTTCTTGGCAGTAATGATGTGCGTGTTGCAGAGCACGCCGCCAAGCTCTACCTCGACGGCTGGGCCAAGACGGTAATCTTCAGCGGCGGTGCCGGGCGCTTGACGCAGGGTCTTTTTGCCGACAGTGAAGCCGACACCTTTGCTCAAATTGCCATCGATATGGGCGTTCCACGCCGTGATATTGTGATAGAAAGCCGAGCCACGAATACCGGCGAAAACCTGCTGTTTAGCGCTGAAAAGCTCCAACGATTGAACATTCAGCTCGATTCGATCCTATTGGTACAAAAACCATATATGGAGCGGCGCTGCTATGCCGCGTTTTTAAAACAGTGGCCTCTACCCTATCGGCAGGTGTTCGTCACTTCGCCGGCATTAACAGTCTGGGACTATTTCAATGAAGAGATTGACCTTGATACCACAGTGCGGGCAATGCTTGGCGATTTCGAGCGAATAAAAACCTATCCACAGCTTGGGTTTCAGGTCGAGCAAGTGGTGCCAGATTCCGTCGAACAGGCGTATCGTGCACTCAAAGCCATCTTTGATTGAACGACAGTTTAGCCTCATAGCAAAACAACAAGGCCAGATCGCGATGATCTGGCCTTGGTCTTATTCGTGTTTGGATTTAGTGGACCGCTTCTTCTTGCTCGCCTAAGTATTTGAAGGTCAGCGCGTCGCCATCAAGATCGACTTTCACTGTGCCACCGTTAACTAAGGAGCCAAAGAGCAGCTCGTTCGCCAAAGGTTTCTTCAACTGCTCTTGGATCACGCGGCCCATTGGACGTGCGCCCATCGCCTTATCGTAACCTTTGAGCGATAGCCAGTGACGAGCATCATCAGAGACTTCCAATGACACGCCGCGTGCATCCAGCTGGGCTTGCAATTCAACGATGAACTTATCAACCACCTGATGAATAACATGTTCATCCAGGCTGTTAAACCAGATGATGTTATCCAAGCGATTTCGAAACTCAGGTGTAAAGACCTTCTTAATTTCTGCTATCGCATCATGGCTGTGATCTTGCTGAATGAGACCAATGGATTTCTTCTCGGTTTCTTTCACGCCCGCATTCGTGGTCATCACAAGAATCACGTTACGAAAATCCGCTTTACGGCCATTGTTGTCCGTCAGTGTGCCGTTATCCATCACTTGCAGTAACAAGTTGAAGATATCTGGGTGCGCTTTTTCAATCTCATCCAGCAAGACAACGGAGTGTGGATGTTTAATAACCGCATCGGTCAACAAACCGCCTTGATCGTAGCCAACGTAACCTGGAGGCGCACCAATTAAACGGCTCACCGAATGACGCTCACCATACTCAGACATATCAAAGCGAAGCAGTTCGATACCCATAAGTTTAGAAAGCTGCACCGTGACCTCGGTTTTACCCACCCCGGTTGGGCCCGCAAACAAGAAAGAACCGACCGGTTTGTTGTCGTTACCTAGCCCTGCGCGAGTCAGCTTAATCGCCTCACTCAAGGCATCGATGGCATCGTCTTGACCAAACACCAACATCTTCATCTTCTCATCCAAGTTCTGCAAAATCTCTTTGTCAGAAGAGGAGACCGATTTCTCTGGGATGCGCGCCATTTTGGCAACCATCGCTTCGATGTCAGCCACACCGACGGTTTTCTTACGTCGACTGGCTGGGGCTAAGCGGCTGCGCGCGCCCGCTTCATCAATGACGTCAATCGCTTTGTCTGGCAAGTGACGCTCATTAATGTATTTCGCCGACAATTCAACCGCCGCACGCAAGGCTTTGTTGGTGTAACGCACTTCGTGGTGCGCTTCATATTTGGGTTTTAGGCCCATCAAGATCTTGGTGGTGTCATCAAGCGAAGGTTCCACCACGTCAATTTTTTGGAAGCGACGAGACAACGCACGCTCTTTTTCAAAGATGTTGCTGTACTCTTGGTACGTAGTGGAGCCAATACAGCGTAACTTGCCACTGCTGAGGAGCGGTTTGATGAGGTTAGCAGCGTCCACTTGACCACCAGATGCCGCACCCGCACCGATGATGGTGTGAATCTCATCGATAAATAGGATGGCATCTTGCTCTTTTTCAAGCTGCTTTAAGATGGTTTTGAAACGTTTTTCAAAGTCACCGCGGTATTTGGTGCCCGCCAGCAGCGAACCGATATCGAGGGAGTAGATCACGCTGTTGGCGATGATCTCAGGCACTTGCCCTTCGACGATTCTCCACGCCAAGCCTTCCGCGATCGCCGTTTTACCAACGCCCGCTTCACCCACCAACAGTGGGTTATTTTTACGTCGGCGGCACAGGACTTGGATAGTCCGTTCTAACTCTTTATCGCGCCCAATCAGTGGGTCAATTTGACCTTGCTTCGCCACTTGATTGAGGTTAGTCGCGAAACTTTCTAGACGCTCTTCAGAGCCTGACTCTTCGACACTGTCACTGCCAAAGGAATCCGATGAAGAGGACTCGTCGCCCGAACTGGACGCTTTGGTAATGCCGTGAGAGATAAAGTTGACGATGTCCAAGCGGCTGATGTCGTTTTTCTTCAACAGATAAGCAGCATGGGATTCTTGCTCGCTAAAGATAGCAACGAGAACATTCGCGCCAGTCACTTCGCTGCGACCGGACGATTGCACGTGAAAAACGGCTCGCTGCAGCACACGCTGGAAGCTCAAGGTTGGCTGCGTTTCACGGGTTTCGTCATTATCAGGAATCAGGGGGGTAGTTTGATCGATGAAAATGTCCAACTCGGCACGAAGTGCATCGATGTCAGCCTGGCAGGCTTTCAATGCCTCTCGCGCAGCATCATTTTCTAACAATGCTAGCAGGAGGTGCTCGACGGTCATAAACTCATGTCGTTTGTCACGTGCACGTGAGAACGCGCCGTTTAGACTCGACTCTAATTCTTTGTTCAGCATAAGTACCTCCTAAATAGAACAACGATGGTTGCTCGAACAAACGTTACGCTTGTTCCATTGTACAAAGCAGGGGATGCTCATTTTCCTTGGAATACATTGTGACTTGCGCCACTTTGGTTTCAGCGACTTCCGCGGTGTAGGTGCCGCAGACCGCTTTACCTTCATAATGCACTTTGAGCATCACCTGAGTTGCCTTATCAATATCCATAGAGAAAAAACGCTCTAGGATTTCGATGACAAAGTCCATGGGGGTGTAATCATCATTGTTCAATACAACGTTATACATGGACGGTGGCTTAATTTCTGTTCTTTCTTGCTCCAGTAAGTCAGAATCTGGAGTCACCCATTCAAACTGCTTGCTCATGACTCTTCAACAATTAGGTTTATCTGGTTTCAGTTTACCACTTCATGGAAGAGAAGTTTTAGATTTTGCTCTTGTAATTTAGACCATTTAAGCACAACAAAAATTTCACGCTTACTTAGAGACTAATCCACCATTTCCAAGCCTGCAAATAAAAGATTTTTATTCTCTCAAGCCCTCTATCTGATTGATTAAAAAGAAGCCAAAATCGCTGAATTGTCAAAATCACCCCGTAGACTAGAAATTGAAAATCGTTGCAAAAATGTAAATCTCAAAAGTGATTTGTTTGCAAATATGTAGAGTGCAATACGTTTTTTCTATTGACTGTGTTCAATCATTGGCTACATTGGTCAAATAGTGAGTAAAAATTTGGCAGCGGCTGAATGGAAATTCACTTTTTGTTTACACATCACATTTTGACAACATTCAGCGCTAGACGGTCATCAAATGGCAACAGGAATGGCGGCAGTATAGAGCGGAGTTGAAATCGGTCGTGTAACCACCAACAACGTCAGTAAACAATGCATGAGGGATGTATAGCATGGCTACAGGTACAGTAAAATGGTTTAACAATGCCAAGGGATTTGGTTTTATCTGTCCAGAAGGTGAAGAGAGTGATGTGTTTGCGCACTACTCAACCATTCAAATGGATGGGTATCGTACTCTGAAAGCAGGCCAACAAGTCAATTTTGAAGTGGAAGAAGGTCCTAAAGGCTACCACGCCAGCGTGGTGACACCAGTGGACGCTCAACCAGCTAAATAACCGCTGCCAAAAAACTTCGCCCGATTCTTCGGCGCCGCAAATCTAACGCAATAAAAAACCCGCTCAGTCAGCGGGTTTTTGTTTATCGGTTCGCCAGTCTATTAGCGATTAATGATGCTATTGAGTGTTGCGCTTGGTCGCATTAGCGTCGCGGCCTTTTCAAACACTGGTGCGTAGTAGCCACCCAGATCGCCCGCGACACCTTGAGCACCATTGAGCTCAGCGATAATCGCCTCTTCGTTGTCTTGCAACGACTTCGCAATCGGCGCAAACTCCGCCGCAAGCTCAGCATCAGCGGTCTGCTCTGCTAACGCTTTTGCCCAGTAGCTCGCTAGGTAGTAATGGCTGCCACGGTTATCAAGCTCGCCAACTCGGCGAGACGGTGACTTGTTGTTGTCAAGGAACTCACCGGTCGCCTTATCAAGGGCATCGGCCAGCACTTGCGCTTTAGCATTGCCTGTCACGACGCTGAGGTGTTCCAGTGACGCCGCTAATGCCAAAAACTCACCTAATGAATCCCAACGCAAATGGTTCTCTTTTTCCACCTGTTGAACGTGCTTCGGCGCGCTGCCGCCCGCCCCTGTTTCAAACAGACCACCGCCGTTCATTAGCGGTACGATAGACAACATTTTCGCCGAGGTGCCCAACTCAAGAATTGGGAACAAGTCCGTCAAGTAGTCACGCAGCACGTTACCTGTCACAGAGATGGTATCAAGACCTTCTTTAATACGCTCTAGCGAGTATTTGCACGCCTCAAGTGGTGCCAGGATCTTGATCTCTAGATCAGAGGTGTCGTGCTCAGGTAAGTACGCGTTCACTTTTTTGATCAGCTGAGCATCATGAGCACGATTTTCATCCAACCAGAATACCGCAGGGACGCCGGTTGCGCGTGCACGTGTCACCGCAAGTTTTACCCAGTCTTGAATCGGTGCATCTTTCACTTGGCACATACGGAAGATGTCACCCGCTTCCACCGATTGCTCAAGCAGCACCTGGCCGTTGCTGTCAACAACACGAACAGCACCATCGGCATCGAGAATAAAGGTCTTGTCGTGTGAGCCGTACTCTTCCGCTTTCTGCGCCATCAAACCCACGTTAGGCACGCTACCCATAGTGGTTGGATCAAACGCGCCGTGCTCTTTACAGAAATCAATCACCGCTTGGTAGATACCCGCGTAGCTGCGATCTGGAATCATTGCTTTGGTGTCTTTCTGTTTGCCATCAGGGCCCCACATTTGACCGGATGCACGAAGCATGGCCGGCATCGAGGCATCAACGATGATGTCACTTGGCACGTGAAGGTTGGTGATACCGCGATCAGAATCGACCATAGCTAATGGTGGTTGAGTTTCATACACAGCTTGAAGCGCGGCTTCAATCTCGGCTTTTTGATCTTGCGGCAAGGCTTCAATCTTGCTGTACACATCGCCGATACCGTTGTTGACATCAACGCCGAGTTTCTCAAACAGCTCACCATACTTAGCAAACACGTCTTTGTAGTAGACTTTCACGGCATGACCGAAAATCACTGGGTCAGAGACTTTCATCATGGTCGCTTTCATGTGCAGTGATAGCAGCACATCTTTTTGCTTCGCGTCTGCAATTTCTTGCTCAAAGTACGCCACGAGTGCGTTTTTGTTCATCACCGCGCAATCAATAATCTCTTTATCTTGCAGGGCGAACGGCGCTTTCAGTTGTTTTGTGCTGCCGTCTTTCGCGACAAATTCGATGGTCACTTTGGTCGCATGCTCGACCGTCACCGACTTCTCGCTACCGAAGAAATCTTTGTCATCCATACTCGAGACATGAGACTTCGACTCTTTTGACCACGCGCCCATTGAATGTGGGTTTTTCTTTGCGTAGTTCTTGACTGAAAGCGGCGCACGGCGGTCAGAGTTACCTTCACGTAGCACCGGGTTCACTGCACTGCCTTTGATCTTGTCGTAGGTCGCTTTGATCGCTTCCTCTTCGTATGTACTTGGCTCTTCAGGGTAGTTCGGCAGGTTGTAGCCTTTGGCTTGCAGCTCTTTAATTGCGGCTTTTAACTGTGGGATAGACGCCGAAATGTTCGGCAGTTTAATGATGTTGGCATCAGGTGTTTTCGCCAACTCGCCCAATTCAGCAAGCGCATCACCGATACGCTGTTCTGGCGTCAGATGCTCAGGGAAGCTCGCGATGATACGACCGGCGAGTGAAATATCGCGTGTGTCTACGTCAATGCCTGAGGAGGCAGTGAAAGACTGGATAATTGGCAGTAGTGAGTAGGTCGCTAGCGCTGGCGCTTCATCGGTGATCGTGTAAATAATTGTAGGCTTTTCTGTAGGCATGAAATTTCCCTATTTGTTCTGACAAACCCATTGGATGCATGGGCTTTTGTGGTCTGTCCGCGACAAGTAGATAATACCAACACGAATGTGGTTGCCTTGGTATCGTCATCCCCTCACTTGTTGCGATTTAGATGTCTCTTTTTTGTTTGGCCATCGCCGTTGAAACTTTGTGTTTCGCTGACTCGGCGTCCATGAGAACGTAATCGTTATAATTAAACAAAATCGGCAAAATAGTCTATTATCTTGTGCGCCAATCCTGATTCGAGGCGCGCACATCATAGCGTAATTCGAGATAGATCGAAACTTTCGCCCACACTTCGTTTACATTTTTGCAAGGTAGTTAACATGTCACCACGCTCAAGACGCGAGTCTCAGCCCGCTTCACCACGCAACGGTCAAACACGTTTAAAACGACCGTTTGGCGCGCAAGATGCCAAGCGCAGCTCGTCTAAACATCGCAGAAAAAAGCCAAGTCAAAAAGCGAAGATCGCGCCATCAGAACGTAAGGTGATCGTCTTCAATAAACCCTATGACACCTTGAGCCAGTTCACCGATGGGGAGGGAAGAAAAACCCTAGCCGACTACATCGATGTTAAAGATGTGTACGCCGCTGGAAGACTCGATCGTGACAGTGAAGGGCTGATGGTGCTGACGAATGACGGCATCTTCCAAGCCAAACTGACCTCGCCCAAATCGAAAGCCCCTAAAACCTATTGGGTACAAGTAGAAGGTGAGCCGAGCGACGCGGATCTCGACAAGCTTCGCCAAGGGGTTGAATTAAAAGATGGCATGACACTGCCGGCTACCATCGAACGCATAGACGCGCCTAATATTTGGGAGCGCAACCCGCCGGTGCGTTTTCGCGCCTCGATTCCAACGACTTGGCTCGCGATCACCATCATCGAAGGTCGTAATCGCCAAGTCAGACGCATGACCGCGCACATCGGCTTCCCGACCCTTAGGCTTGTGCGCTACTCGATGGGTGACATCACCTTAGGCGATTTGCAGCCAGGCGAGTGGCAAACCGTCGACCTGTAATTGCCCTTGTTATTAGTGGCTCTTCGTTGTCCTCTCAGAGCGACTTAGGATAAAAAATACCGCTCAATTGAGCGGTATTTTTGGTTTCATCACCCGTAAAGGGCTTATTCTTTATCTTTCGCTGCAGTCACTGCAATCGCTAGCTCTTCAAGCGCGGCAGGGTTAGCAAGGCTAGGCGCATCGGTCAATAGACAAGCCGCTGCCGTCGTTTTCGGGAACGCAATCACATCACGGATGTTCTCGGTGCCACACAACAGCATCACAAGACGGTCGAGACCAAATGCAAGACCCGCGTGCGGCGGCGTACCAAATTTCAGTGCGTCCAATAGGAAGCCAAACTTCAGACGTTGCTCATCCGCATCGATACCAAGAATATCGAATACCGCCGCTTGCATCTCCGCGTTGTGGATACGAACAGAACCACCGCCCACTTCGTAGCCGTTGAGTACCATGTCGTAGGCGTTAGAGTTCGCCGCTGCAGGGTTCGCTTTTAGCTCTTCTGCCGTCACACCGAGAGGCGATGTGAATGGGTGGTGCATAGCGTGCAAGTTGCCTTCATCGTCTTCTTCGAACATTGGGAAGTCAACAACCCATAGAGGCGCCCAAGTGCCTTCTTTTGTCAGCTCTAGGTCTTTACCCAGTTTCAGACGCAGTGCACCCAGCGCTTCAGCCACGATGTTCGCTTTATCTGCGCCGAACAAAATAATGTCGCCAGATTCCGCTTGCGTGCGCTCAAGGATGCCATTGATCACCTCTTCGCTGAGGAATTTAGCCACAGGAGATTGGATACCTTCCATACCCGCTGCGCGATCGTTGACCTTCATCCATGCCAAACCTTTCGCACCATAGATACCGACAAACTCGCCATAGCCGTCAATTTGCTTACGAGTGAGTGACGCACCGCCCGGTACACGAATCACAGCAACGCGGCCTTTTTCGTCATTGGCAGGACCAGAGAAAACTTTGAACTCAACGTCTTTCACTAGGTCAGCAACATCAACGAGCTCTAGTGGGTTACGTAGATCTGGCTTGTCAGAGCCAAAACGGCGAATCGCTTCGCTAAATGGCATGACAGGGAACTCACCGAGGTCAACGTTCAGTAGCTCTAGCCACATGTCGCGAACCATTTTCTCTGTGGTTGCACGCACCTCGTCAGCGGTCATGAATGAGGTTTCGATATCGATCTGAGTGAATTCAGGTTGACGGTCAGCACGTAAGTCTTCATCACGGAAACACTTAACGATTTGGTAGTAACGGTCAAAACCCGACATCATCAGCAGCTGTTTAAATAGCTGTGGGGACTGAGGAAGCGCGTAGAAGCTGCCTTTGTGAACACGGCTTGGTACTAGGTAATCACGCGCACCTTCTGGTGTCGCTTTGGTCAGTACAGGTGTTTCGATATCTAGGAAGCCGTTGTCGTCTAGGAAACGGCGAACAAAGCTAGACGCTTTCGCACGCAGCTTTATGCGGTCGCTCATTTCAGGGCGACGCAGGTCTAGGTAACGGTATTTAAGACGTTGCTCTTCCGAGTTCTTTTGGTTGAAGTCTAGAGGCAGAACGTCGCTGCGGTTGATGATCTCAAGACCTTTCGCAAGGATCTCAACTTCACCGGTGGCCATGTCTTTGTTGACTTGGCTATCTGGACGAACACGCACTTCACCCGTTAGCTTGATACAGAATTCATTACGAAGGGTATTCGCCACTTCGTACGCGTCCGCCATGTCTGGATCCACCACTACCTGTACGATACCTTCGCGATCTCGCATATCGATAAAAATAAGACCGCCTAAATCACGGCGACGGTTTACCCAGCCGCACAGTTCTACAGTTTGTCCTGCTAGGGACTTGTTCAGGTGACCACAGTAATGGGTACGCATAATGAAATTCCCAATCTCTCTAGTAATAAGTTGATGACGCCCTAGCTGACTGCCGCCAGAGCAAAGGTCCATTTATACGCTGAAAGTCATTTTAAATCGACTGTTGCAGCGACAATTTATTGCGTTTTATCGTGCTTTGATGATTTTTACACCAACAAATGGCCAAAAAAGCCGATTTCGCCGTCAAATTGACCCGATTATAACGCCAGATTACCTTTTTCTTCAAAACTCTCGTAGAGTAGAGACATCCGATGCGTATTGAGGGAAGTATGGACAAGTTACCACTAAGATTAGGCTTGACAATGTGGTCAAACAACCACTGGCAGCAGGCGTTTTATGGTAGTGGCACGCAGGCCTCACAACGCCTTGAAAAGTATGCTGAGGTATTCCATACCGTTGAAGGTAACACCACGTTTTACGCCACGCCAACGCCATCAACGGTGAGCAACTGGAAAGCCGCCACGCACGATGATTTTCGCTTTACCTTCAAGCTTCCCAAAGCCATCACCCACCAGCATCAGTTGCAAGGCTGCCAAGCACTGCTTGCCGACTTTATGCACATTATGGCGCCACTGATACCGCGCATTGGGCAATGGACTATTCAACTCCCCGCCGCCTTTGGACCCGAACACTTTTCACAGTTGACGACCTTCTGCGCCATGCTGCCACCGGACTTTCCCATCGGTGTTGAAGTGCGCCACCCCGCCTTTTTCGCCAAAGGTGACGCCGAAAAGCGACTCAATCAGTGGCTGCTGGAGCGCAATTACGATCGCATCATTATGGACAGTCGCCCTGTTTTTTCGACTCAGCCAGACAGGCGCTCCCCCTTTTTTGCTGCCCTAATTGATGCCCAAGAGAAGAAACCACGCGTTCCCGTGCACGCCATTGCCACCGGAGCGCATCCTATGGTGCGTTTTATTGGCCATCCTGATGAACCACTCAATGACGGTTTTTTTACTCCTTGGCTCGATAAATTGCCGCAGTGGATAGGCGAAGGAAAGCAGCCTTACCTGATGATCCATACCGCCGACAACCTGATTGCGCCCGAGCTAGCCGCGAAGCTCTATCGACGTTTGCAACAGCAGGTGTCATTACCCGATTTAGCGCCATTTCCAAGCCAAGGCGACCACGCGCAAATATCAATGTTTTAAGTCACATGACAAGCGCGCAAAGATCTCATAAAATACGCGCCTTTTTTGACATCTGACGATGGCATGCTTGACTGTTTGCATCGGCCGTAGCGAGAGTGTGTGATGAACCCTAAGAGCAACCCAGATACCATTTTTTCGGCGCCAATCGACAAAATTGGTGACTTCACGTTTGATGAACGTGTCGCAGAAGTGTTCCCTGACATGATCCAGCGCTCGGTGCCAGGCTACAGCAACATCATTTCAGCGATTGGCATGTTGGCCGAGCGCTTCGTTAAGCCTCACTCCAACATTTACGATTTAGGTTGTTCATTGGGTGCCGCGACCCTCTCTATGCGTCGCCACATCCAGCAAGAAGGCTGCAAGATTGTCGCTGTCGATAACTCGCAAGCCATGGTTGAGCGATGCAAACTGCACGTCAACGCCTATCGCAGCGATACGCCTGTTGAGGTGGTTGAAGCCGATATTCGACACATCGACATCGACAACGCGTCTGTGGTGGTCTTGAACTTCACGCTGCAATTTCTCTCACCACAAGACCGCTACAGTTTGCTAGAGAAGATTTACGCGGGTTTAAGACCTGGCGGTATTCTCATTTTGTCCGAGAAATTTGTCTTTGATGATGTCGGCGCCAACGAGCTATTAATTGATTTGCACCATGACTTTAAACGCGCCAATGGCTATAGCGAACTCGAGATCAGCCAAAAGCGCAGCGCGATTGAAAACGTCATGCGTCCTGATTCCATCAAAGCGCATAAAGAGCGCTTTGCCAAGATTGGCTTTAGCAGTTTTGACGTTTGGTTTCAGTGTTTTAACTTTGGTTCTATGTTCGCGATTAAGTAGTCATCACGCGCATATGGTGTCCATCAACGAATAGTGTTGTACGACACCCATCTCCACATTTGCACGCGCCGAGTCCCTAGAGGCCGCGAGCAAGCATAAACATCTAGGGCCATGCCTGTATCAACGAGGACCTTGTTTTCATGTTTAATTTTGCCGATTTCTATCAACTCATCGCTCAAGACACGCGTCTGCAACCTTGGCTGAATGTTCTACCACAGCAGTTGACCGATTGGCAAAATGCCGAACACGGTGATTTTGGCCGCTGGTTAAAAGCACTGAACAAGATCCCAGAAGGCGCGCCAGATCAAGTCGATGTTAAACATTCGGTGACGTTGAGCAATGACACGCCATTCCATGAGGGCGAGTTAAAGAAACTCGAAAACTTACTGCGTACCTTCCACCCTTGGCGTAAAGGGCCGTACACCGTACACGGTATCCATATTGATACTGAGTGGCGCAGCGACTGGAAGTGGGATCGTGTCCTCCCTCATATCTCTCCACTGAAAAATCGCAGTGTGCTGGATGTCGGTTGTGGCAATGGCTATCACATGTGGCGCATGCTGGGCGAAGGCGCGCGTCTTACGGTCGGCATCGACCCATCACACCTGTTTTTGATCCAGTTTGAAGCGATTCGCAAACTGATGGGCGGTGATCAACGAGCTCATCTTCTGCCGCTGGGTATAGAACAACTGCCAAAACTGGAAGCCTTTGATACCGTCTTTAGCATGGGTGTGCTCTACCATCGCCGCTCGCCGCTTGATCACTTGATCCAACTTAAAGATCAATTGGTGGCAGGCGGAGAGCTGGTGCTCGAAACGCTGGTTATCGAAGGCGATGAAACATCCGTGTTGGTGCCGACATCACGCTACGCACAGATGCGAAATGTGTACTTCTTCCCTTCCGCCAAAGCGCTCAAAGTCTGGCTGGAACTGGTTGGCTTTGAGCAAGTGCGTATTGTGGATGAAAACGTCACAACCACCGGTGAACAGCGCACCACCGATTGGATGACGCATAACTCATTGCCAGACTATTTAGACCCAAGCGATCCGAGCAAAACCGTGGAAGGCTATCCGGCGCCACGACGTGCGATCTTAGTGGCGAAGAAACCCAACTAGGAATTCCGAATTTCTTAAAGATTTGACAATACGTTAACGCATTTTTGCTATCGAATCGTTACTCTCCAAACCCTTACTTTCTGCCGCCTAATACGCCCAGTCAGTAAGGGACTATTTCTTTGTTTTTATCTCTGTTTTACTGCCCAATTTAGGTTGATTAATGTTTTCAAGATTGACTCCGCTTGTCGCCCTTGCTGTGCTTTCAGGCTGCGCGACAACTGACGAAAAGCCGTACCATCAAGAAACACTCGCCGCGATTT
Source organism: Vibrio sp. R12-SG2-ISO1 (assembly GCF_059834045.1). Taxonomy (NCBI): domain Bacteria; kingdom Pseudomonadati; phylum Pseudomonadota; class Gammaproteobacteria; order Vibrionales; family Vibrionaceae; genus Vibrio; species Vibrio sp. R12-SG2-ISO1. The sequence continues at coordinate 370,567 of NZ_JCBDGO010000001.1, forward strand.
CAGCGCAAGAAACCTCTCTTAATAACAAGCTCGAAAACATCGCCCTGCAACTGAGCAATCAGTCCGACTACATCGAAAGCCTAGAGAGCCAAGTCTTGGTGTTAGGTGGTGAGGTGGGTGAACTGAAAAAACGCGTCAACACACCGAGCAAAGCACAAACCACACCCAAAGCGCCCACGCAGAAAATTGTCAAGGTTGACCCAAGTAACCGCATTGTGCTGGGAGAAATCGAGACGGTCACCATAGACAACGTCTCACAACGTTTTGACGCCCGAGTTGACACCGGCGCTGCGACCTCGTCACTCAATGCTGTCGACATTGCGGAGTTTGAGCGCAACGGCAAAAACTGGGTTCGCTTCCACCTCTCCGATGGTGTCACAGAGTTAAATGATGACAACTGGATCGAAGCGCCCGTGGTTCGCCATGTCAAAATTCGTCAATCCACCAATGAAGAACTGGAGCGACGAGTCGTGGTTGAACTTTGGGTCAAACTTGGAAAAATTCATGAAAAAGCGCAGTTTACATTGGCAGATCGCTCTCAAATGAGTCATCCTGTTCTTCTAGGTCGTGAATTCATCCGTGACATCGCCGTCGTCGATGTCAGCAAGAAGTACATTCACACGGAAGTTGCAAAAAAATAATAAGGTAACAGTATGACGTCAAAAGTCCCTTTTTATATTTCAGTGGTTGTCCTGATCTGCGTAGGGATTGCGCTGAGTCTATTTCGCCACCAAAGCTATGGTGTGCCTTGGACGCCAGGAGAAACGCGCCAAGTCTGGGATATCGAGGCTCGTATTGAATTTAATGCGCAAAATAAGCCCGTCAAAGCCTCCCTTGCTGCGCCTCATACACAATCGGGTTTTACCCTGATTAGCGAGTCGTCATCTTCTCCAGGCTATGGTGTTTCCTACATCGACACCGAAACTGGGCGACGTGCCGAGTGGTCCATTCGCCAAGCGAGCGGCGCGCAAACCATCTACTACAAAGCGCAGTTTTTGGTTGACCCGCAAGCCGACGTCGACCCGATTCCACCTGTTGCCGCCACCACCAAACCCACTTTCGATGGTCCTGTCGAAGCAGCAGCCAATGCATTGATTGAACTCGCTAATCAACGCTCTGCCGATGACATCACCTTTACCCGCGAACTGATCAAATCCATCAACGACTCAGACAGCCAGAACGCGGCGTTAATTCTCAATCGCACGTCTAAAGTTGAAGCAGTAAGCAAACTGCTCGCCTATGCGGATATCCCAAGTAAAGTCGTCGGTGTTATCGAGCTGGAAGATGGCCGTCGTCGCCAAAGCATTCAGCAGATGAACCAAGTGTGGGATGGCAAAAGTTGGGTGCTGTTCAACCCAAGCAAAGCGAGCCAAGTCACCGCAGAGAACATTCTGGTGTGGGATGAATCGAACGTCTCGCTACTTGATTTGATTGGCGGTCAAAACAGTCAAGTCCACTTCTCCATGATTGCTCAGGAAGTCTCGCCGTCTCAAGCGACGATGGACAAAGTGCAAGCCGACGGTTTACTCAACTTCTCTATTCATAGCTTGCCACTAGAAGAGCAAGCCATGTTCAAAACCATCATGCTGATCCCGATTGGCGCCTTGATTGTGGTTTTCTTACGCGTGCTGATTGGTCTGAAAACCTCCGGCACCTTTATGCCCGTTCTGATTGCGGTCGCCTTTGTGCAAACTCAGCTTGTGACCGGTATTGTCGGCTTCCTATTGATCGTCGGTACTGGCTTGGTTATCCGCAGCTATCTCTCTAAGCTCAACCTGCTTTTGGTGGCGCGGATTTCGGCGGTCATCATCACGGTGATTATGATCATCTCGGTGTTTACCGTGGTGGCATTTAAGATTGGCTTGACCGAAGGTCTCTCGATCACCTTCTTCCCAATGATCATCCTATCTTGGACTATTGAACGCATGTCGATTCTCTGGGAAGAGGAAGGCGCTAAAGAGGTAGTATTGCAAGGTGGGGGCTCGCTACTGACTGCTGTACTGGTCTACCTAGCGATGACCAACCCTTACATTCAACACCTGACCTTTAACTTTATTGGTCTGCAACTGATCGTACTGGGCGGTATTTTGTTACTCGGTACCTACACTGGATACCGTCTGACTGAGCTGCGTCGTTTTAAGCCATTAGCGGAGGACTGAACGATGTTTTCACGTTTTACCTCTCCGAGTAAGCTGCGCCACAAGGGCATTATGGGCATGAACCAACGTAACCACAGTTATATTGGTCGCTACAATGACCGTTCAAAATACCCCTTGGTGGACGATAAGCTGAAAACCAAGATCATTGCCGAGATGCATGGCGCGACGACACCGAAGCTTATCGGCGTTATCAGTAACCAAGCCGAAGTCAAACGTATTCACAATATGGTGCTCGATTGGCCTGGTTTTGTTATCAAGCCAGCACAAGGCAGTGGTGGCAAGGGGATCCTTGTTATCACCTCTCATAAGGATGGCGTCTACACCAAGCCTTCCGGTGCCACCATCAATAAAGAAGATGTCGAACGTCACATCAGTAATGCCCTCGCTGGGCTCTTCTCGCTCGGTGGCAAGAACGATGTCGCTGTGGTTGAAAATCTGATCAAATTTGATGATTGCTTTGATGGCTTTAGCTACGAAGGGGTGCCCGATGTGCGCATCATCGTATTTAAAGGCTACCCAGTGATGGCTATGATGCGCTGCTCGACCGCTGCGTCTGATGGCAAAGCGAACTTGCACCAAGGCGCCGTGGGCGTCGGGATCGATATTGCAACCGGCCGCGCGGTGCGAGCGGTGCAGTTTGACCAACCGATTACTCATCACCCAGACACCGGCAAAGAGCTGGCGACCCTACAAGTGCCTCATTGGGAGCGCCTTCTGGTGCTGGCTTCTAGTGCTTGGGAGATGACCGGTCTCGGTTACATGGGCACCGACATGGTGCTGGACAAAGAAGAAGGGCCTATGGTGCTCGAGCTCAACGCGCGCCCCGGTCTGGCGATTCAAATCGCGAACGGCAGCGGACTACTCCCAAGGCTCCGTCACATTGAAAACATGGGCACGGCTATCCGTTACCCTACACCGGAAGAGCGCGTCGCCTATGCCGCGAAACAGTTTGGAATTTTCGCCAACGAAATTCCTGCTTGATTCCTTAATGTCTAAGTTGCCTTAAACCTCCAATAAAAAATAGCCGCTTAGCGGCTATTTTTGTTTCTGGTCTTTTGTTTCTTGTCGACCTCGGGTGTCACATTAGCTCGCGGCGCGCACGTCAGGGGTAGACTGCAGGCCATATTGACGCTGAATTTTATCCGCAGCTTGCTCGGCAATCATGATGGTCGGGGCATTGGTATTCGCGCCCACCAAGGTCGGCATCACCGACGCATCCACCACCCGCAGCCCTTCTAAGCCGTGTACCTTGAGGTCGGCGTCCACTACCGCATACTCATCGCTGCTGGGCCCCATTTTACAAGTACCGACTGGGTGATACTGGGTATCGGCGCGATTGCGAATGTCTTGTTCGATTTGCGCATCATCGGTGATATCGACCGGATAAAAGTTCTCCCCCCTCACCTCGTCAAACGAACGGCTGTTTAGCATGCGATGCTGCAACTTCCAGCCACGCTTCATCACTTCCATATCGTCTGGGTCAGCAAAAAATTGCGGATCAATTAATGGGGCTTGAGTCGGGTCAGCGCTCGCCAGCTTAACGGTGCCACGGCTTTTCGGCCTTAGCACAGTGACATGGCAACTGAAACCGTGACTGGTGTGGATTTTTCTTGCGTGGTCATCGACCACCGCGACCACAAACACAAACTCAAGGTCCGGCACATCGAGCTCAGGTTCGGAGTACGCGAACGCAATTCCTTCGGCAAAGTTGCTGCTAAGCTTACCTTTGCGCTCAGACATCCACTCAGGCAGCGCCTTGCTCATCTCAGCCGCCATAGAGAGCGACACACCAAAGGTCTCTTTCTTGGCGCTGGTTTTATAGCTATGGACAAGGTCGATGTGATCTTGCAAGTTTTCTCCCACGCCGGGTAGATGGTGGTGGTGAGTCAGCCCGTGCGGTTCAACATCGCTCTTGGCGCCTATGCCCGACAACAGCATAATTTGCGGCGAGCCAAAGGCTCCGGCGCTCAAAATCACCTCTTTACGTGCTCGAATTTGGTACACCTTACCCTTATGCTGGTACTCCACGCCCACCGCACGCTTCTCTTCAAGCAGCACTTTTCGGGTCGTGGCTCGGGTAATCACGGTGAGATTTGAGCGATGTAAGTTCGGCGTGAGATACCCTTTTGCCGCGCTGCAGCGTTCACCGTTTTTTTGCGTCACTTGGGTGACCATAGCGCCAAACTGCTCTGCACCATTGATGTCATGATTTCTTGGCACCCCGATGGATTCACACCCATCAAGAAAACGCTCTAGTAGCGGACTCGGTGAACGCAAGTTGCTGACGTTAAGCGGTCCACCTTGTCCATGATACGCGTCGACGTGCTGCTCATTATGCTCTGCCTTTTTAAAGTACGGCAGGCACTCGTTGTAGCTCCAGCCGAGATTGCCTAGGCTTGCCCAAAGGTCGTAATCATAGCGATGGCCGCGTGCGTACATCATGGCGTTGATGGAGCTTGAACCACCGAGCGTTTTTCCACGTGGCTGATAGCCTTTGCGACCATTTAGACCAGGCTGAGGCACTGTCTCAAACGCCCAGTTATTGATTTTGGTCGGCATCATCGCCACCGCGCCTACCGGCGTGTGGATCACCGCGCTGCTATCTTTACCGCCAGCCTCAATTAAGCACACGCTGATACTAGGGTCTTCACTCAAACGTGACGCCATCACGCAGCCCGCCGAGCCGCCGCCGACCACAATAAAATCGTATTCCATGATCACGCCTCCTCGGCATCACAAGGATGCAGCTCCCGTTTGAGAATTTTACCCGTCGCTGTCATCGGCAAAGATTGACGAACAAATATGCGGCGCGGGTATTTGTACTCTGCCAACTGCTCACGGCACCACTGAACCAGGGTGTCCGCGTCAAGATCACTGTCATGTTTTAACGTCACGTGAGCGTGGATCTCTTCACCCAAACGCTCATCAGGCTCACCCACTACTGCCACCATCTCAATCGCGGGGTGGCACATCATCACTTCTTCAATTTCACGTGGGTAGACGTTGTATCCGCCGCGAATGATCATGTCTTTCACTCGATCGACGATAAAGAGGTTTTGCTGCTCGTCTAAACGGCCAATATCCCCGGTTTTAAACCAGCCATCTTGAATCACTTCTGCGGTGGCCTCTTCGCGGCGGTAGTAACCTTTCATCACACTCGGGCTTTTCACGCAGATTTCACCCAGTTCTCCACACGGCACGTGATTGCCCTCTAAATCGATTACTTTCACCATGTGGCCACACAGTGGCTGACCGACACTGCCAGGCAGGCGCTCACCGTCAATGTGGTTGAACGTTGCCACTGGCGCGGTTTCGGAGAGGCCATAACCTTCAAGGATAGGCACCTCAAACAGCGCCTCAAACTGGCGCAACACTTCAACCGGCAATGAAGCACCGCCTGACACGCCCAGGCGTAAACTCTCTTTCAGTTTGTGCGCCACTTCGGTATCCGCTTGACCAGCGCTAAGCAGCGCAATGTACATGGTAGGCACACCAGCAAACACGCTGACTTTGTGCCTAATAATGTCTTCAATGACCTGTTTGGGATCAAAGCGAGGCACCAGCACCATACAACCACCAATCATCAAGGTGGCGTTCATCATCACCGTCTGACCAAAACTGTGGAAGAGCGGCAAGGTGGCGATGGTGGTGTCATCACGTTGCAGGCGCATCAAGTTTTGTGACGCCATCGCATTGGTGAGCATGTTGGTGTGTGACAGCTCTGCCCCTTTGGGCTGCCCGGTCGTACCTGAGGTATAAAGAATCACCGCACTGTCATCGCCTTGACGCACAATCGACTCCAGCGGCTCGACGTCCGATGCCAACCACGCTTCCAACGAATGCTCGCCCACTTTACCTTGTGGCATGGCGATATAGTGCTGACAGCCTTGCGCGGCATGAAAACCGTCTCGGCCGTATTGGCCCATCGGCAGCGCTTCATTGCCATCAAAACAGAGATACGCTTTGGCCTCTGAATCATTAAGGTGATAGGCAATTTCGCGCGCTTTAAAGAGCACATTCATCGGCACCACCACGCACCCAGCTTTTAAAATGCCGTAATAGGCCACCGGAAAGTAGTGAATATTGGGGCACGATAGCGCGACTTTATCCCCCGGCTCGAGACCAAGCTCAGCCAAGTGACGCGCCACCTTACCCGCCATGATGTCGAGCTGTTGGTAGGTGATAACGTTGTTCGCCAGTTTGAGCGCAGGATGAGAAGCAAAGAGCGCGGCATTACGCTCCAGATTGACAGCCAAGTTGTGCATGCGGGATCTCCTTATCTTAGCCGCATCAAGACGATGCGGCCCGTAAGTTTGTTATTGTGTGTAGGGTATTCCCCTTCTCGGGGAGAGGGTCGATTTAAACCGTTGGGTCGGATTTGCCGACAAATAGCTTCACCACGAGCTTCTGCACCCAAGTGCCGTAGGGCGGTGAAAACAACGAAATAGGGAACCACTCGCGCATTTGCAGTACGCTGCGCGCGTGGCTAAGCTCGCGAAATCCTTCTTCGCCGTGGTAGTTACCGATACCTGAATTGCCTATGCCGCCAAACGGGACGGAGTGGTTGAGGACATGCCAGCCCCAATCGTTCACGGTGACGCCGCCACTGTGTGTTTGGCAAAGAATGTCATCGCGCAGCGAGCCACTGTGGGTAAACAAATAGCAAGCAAGCGGTCTAGGTCGATTGTTGATGTACTCCACCACCTGCTCGATGTTTTTGTAACTGTGCACCGGAAGCAGCGGGCCAAAGATCTCTTCCTGGCAGATACGCATATCGCTGCTGAGATTCGTGGCAATATAAAGCGGCGTCTTGCGCCCTTCCCCTTCGGGCAAACATTGAATGATGTTAGCGCCTTTCTGTTTCGCATCCTCGAGCAGCGCATGGAAGCGTTGATGTTGTGGCTCATCCACCAAAGAGGTGTAATCAGCATTGCCACTGATTTGCTGATACATAGCTACATGGGCATCACACAGCGCGTCGACAAACGCCTCTAGCTTGCTCTCATGGACAAACGCATAATCGGGAGCGATACAAATTTGCCCTGAGTTAAAGCCTTTGCCGTGCGCCAAACGCTTCGCCGCTTTGGTGACGTCATAATCTGGCGCCACAATAGCGGGAGACTTACCGCCGAGCTCCAATGTGACCGGCGTTAAATTGGCCGCAGCATTGGCCATAATGATCTTGCCGCTGCTCGGCGAACCGGTGAACACCAAGTGATTGAACGGCAGATGCGATATGTCCATCGCTTGCGGGTGATCGCCGGGGACAATCCGCACCAGATCGTTTGAGTAAATTTCCGCCAACATTTGGCTCAATACACGGGTGGTATTGGGACAGTTGGGCGGCATTTTAATCATGCAGCGATTACCCGCAGCCAATGCGGTGATCATAGGCCCAATAGAGAGATAAACCGGAAAGTTCCACGGACAAATGATGCCCACCACCCCTTTCGGTTGGTAGCGTATTTGCAATTTGTTGCCTTTAAATAGCCACTCCGTCGGGCGACGCTTGGCTTTCATCCAACCTTTCAAGTGACGAAGAACATGGTTGATGTCCAATATCGGTGCCAACACATCCGCCATCTTAGATTCGGTCTCACTGCGCCCACCAAAATCATCACTCATCGCTTGAGCTAATCTATCTTGATAGCGGCGCAACTGAGTTTTCAACGCCACTAAACGCTGCTTACGCACATCCAGTGACGGCATGGGTTCGTTGCGATAGGCCGTGCTCAACGCATCAAACCATTGCTGCAGATCTTGGTCTGAGGGTGAAATAACATCATGAGGTGTTTGAGGGTGTACTAATGCATTCATAATCGATTCTCGTGGTACTGACACAAGTATTACAACATTTTGTTAACATGCCACCTAGGTGGCAAACAGACAAAAAACGGTGAATTTCGGACAAAACTGAGAGACTGCTGACAACATCACAGCCCCATCTTGGCTATACTCAACGCCAATATCCGTTATCTTACTCTCATACTGGAGCGGTCACACAATGCAACATTTAGCGGTTTATGAGCCTGATAGTAACGCATGCGGTCTGCTGGACGTGCAGTTGTTGGTGCGCTATCTCGGTCAGCGAGTGCCGCTCACAGACCTGCTGGATGGCAGTGGTGTCAGTGTCGAAAAGCTCTATCAACCCGACACGCAAGTCACCCTCGCCCAGAAGCTGCATATTTTCAGCAATGCCCTACTCTGTGCAGACGAGCCCGGACTTGGCCTTAAGGTGGGCCAACAAGCCAGGTTCAGCGATTTTGGCGTGTTGGGTTACGCGGTGTTTAGCTCCAGCACCTTGCTTGAAGCGATGACGATGGGATTCAAATACCTGAGATTGGCGGGGCCAGTGCTGCGCAAGCAGCTCCTCATCGATAAGGATTTGGGGTATATCCGCGCGGAAGAGTTAATTGATCTCGACACCTTGATGCCCTTTTGCTGCGAATACTGGTTTTCGGCAATTCAATCTTTGTGTGAAGAGGTGATGCAACATCCCTTCCCCTCACACCAATTGCATTTTCCTTACCCCGCGCCCCACTACGCATCATTGTATCAAGAGGTATTTCGCTGCCCGGTGAAGTTTCAATCCAAACAGCTGGAGTGGCAATTTTCTACGGATGTGGTCAATCAACCCTTGCCCACCGCCAACAAGATGACCTTGCAGCAGTGCTTAAAAACGTGTGATGAGATGCTGGCAAAACTGAGTGGCACCAGTACCAGCTTAAAAGACAGGATTACTCAACGCTTAATCGAGCAGCCGGGGCACTACCCATCGATTGAAATCGTGGCGCAGCAGCTGGGGATGTCTTCACGCACGCTGAGACGAAAACTGAGTCAAGAGCAGACCAGCTACCAACAGATTTTGGATCACGTTCGCTTTCAGCTTTCACGCCATTACCTCTGCTCGACGCAATTGAGCATTGATGAGATTTCAGAGCGCGTCGGCTACTCAGACAGTGCCAACTTTCGTCACGCGTTTCGTAAGTGGAGTGGCGATTCGCCAAGTCACTATCGCAAATCGGCCCATGCGGTGCCCCATCTTCGTGAGCATTAGCGAATGCAGAGTACGCGACGTTTCGACATATAAGTCCGTTAAACCGATACGTCCCTTAAACCAATAAAACGACGCCCATCAAAAGATGGGCGTTGATGTTAAAACTCTTCGATGAGTTGAGCAGCTTCACTCTTAGGCTTTTCGCCTTGACCAAAGCCCCTTAGGCCCACCACATGCACATGTTCGTGGTCTTTAAAGACTTTACGAACCAGCTTGTACGTGGTGCCTTTTTCTGGACTGATGTTCTCAGGCGCCGCGATCAACAGCTGCATATCGAGGCGGTCACACAGCTCGAACAGGGTTGAAATCGATTTGGCATCCAATCGAGCCGCCTCATCGAGGAACAACAAACGACACGGCACAATCTCTTTACTGCGTAAGCGGCGAGACTCCTCTTCCCAGCTCTGTACCACCATCAAAAGAATCGATTGACCGGTACCGATCGCTTCACCAGTAGAGAGCGCGCCCGACTCCGCTTGCAGCCAACCGTCTGAGCCACGGTTCACTTCGACGCTCAGCTCAAGGTAGTTACGATAATCGAGCAGCTCTTCACCCAGCACTTGCGGTGAACGTTGGCCCATATCGATGTGTGGGTTCACACGTTGGAACAATTTTGCCATCGCCTCTGAGAAGGTGTAACGCATCGACTCAAACAGGTCTTTGTGCTGCTCTTGACCGGTCGCTAGGCCGTTTAACAGCACCTCATGACTTTCACGAATCTTCACGTTCAGACGTACCCCTTTCACCTGACCAAACGAGATGTTCGAGAGGCCTTGGTTCAGCATACGAATGCGGTTTTGCTCACGCTGAATCGTCTTTTTGATGATGCTAGCAACGGACTCAGAGCTGATCGCCAAACGGTTTTCACGCTGGGTCAACTCTTCGGTCAAACGCGCCAGTTCCACTTCCATCTCTTCGATCGCTTCCACAGGATCATCGGTGCGAATGATGTCTTGGCGAATGCGCTCGCGCAGATGCTGGTAGACCGCAATGTAGAACAAGACTTTTCGCTCTGGGCGAGCGTTGTCTTCCGAAAGGCGCAGCGCATCTCGCAGATCTTCGTTGTCGGCCACCGCAAGACGCAGCGCGCCCAATGATTTGTCCGACATCGAACGCAATTCATCCGCAGAGAGGTAGGCAAGCTCACGCTTGTGCAGGCGTCGCTCGACATCATTTTCACGCGCCAATCGAAGTACCGAGCACCAACCCGCTTTTGCTGCCACAACGAACGTGCGCAGATCCGTGTACTCTTTTTGTACTTTCTTCAGACGCTTAGCCAGCCCTTTCATCTCAAGCTCTGTCGAGGTGATGGTGCGCTCATACTCACTCTTACGTGCTCGCGCGCTGTGCAAACGTTCATGCAGCTCATCACGACGGCGCTCAGCACGTTCCATCGCGCCTTCATCGGCGTTGACACCGTACTCTTGCAGCTCTTGCTTAAACTCTTGCACCGTTTCCATTTTGGCTTGGTGAGAGCTTTTCAAAGAGGCGAGCACTTGGTTGTATTGGTTCAGTTGGTCTTGCGCAAGCTTAAGCTCTTCGCGCGCTCGGCCACGGTTGACTTCCGCTTGTGCCAACTTGGCCTTCAACTGCTCACTGAGCTCGCTGCTCTTACCCAACATGTCGATAGAGTCGGAGTAAGCGAAGTAGTGGCGACGTTCAATAAGATCAGAGAGCGCAAAAATTTGTGCTTTGATCTGCTGCAGTGCCTCATCGGCTTGACGATAGTTCGTCTCCAGCGCTTCAAACTGCTGTGGGTCAGCCTCAAGCGCGGAGGCGATCGGCGTGAGCTGCTCAATCGCTTTACCATGTTGGTTGATAAAGGCTTTCGCTTCGCTCAAGGCGCTCATCTGCGCGTCAAGCTCGCCGAAACGCTCAGCCAAGGTATCGTCTTCCACCAGCGACATCATGGGCGCTAATTTATCCAGTGCGCTGAGCGCCTGTTTGCTCGCTTGCAGCTGACCGCGTAAGGTCGCTTCTTGCCCATCTAACTCGGCTAAGGTGCGCTGCACTTGAGTGCGTTTCTCACGCGCGACTTGCAGGCTTTGCTCAGGATCGTCATCAAAAGCGACCTGAATGTGCTCTGCAACAAAACGGTTGAATGCTTGGTAAAGGCGCTGCAGTTTTTGCGAATCAAACGCCGCTTTGGCGTGCGCTTCGATGACCTCATCACGTTCACTGCGCAAAAGCTCAAGGCGCTGTTCACGCGCCGCACGCCCAAACAGTGGGATCTGAGGGAATCGCGAGTAACGCATTTGGCGCTCATTCATGCGCACGCAGACGGCGCCTTCTAGTTCTTGCGCATCAAAACTGCTGTCATCAAAGGCATCAATATCGCCTTCAATGATGTAGAGATCCTCTGGGCAGTCGTCCAGCTCAACCAACTTTTGCTCGATGCCAGACAAATCCGATACCACAATCGCATGACGAGCAGGGCCATACATGGCGCTGAAGTACGGCGCATCGTCGATAGTGATGTCATCGTAGATTTCAGACAGCAACACACCACCCAGTGTATCCGCCAATCCTTTAAGGCGCGGATCGTTCGAGCCACCCGGTGAGGCGAGGCGCTCAATATCGCTATCGAGTGTCGTGCGGCGCTCTGCCAGTTTCTCTTTCGCTAGAGATTGTTGCTTCTCTTGCTCCAACACTTGCTGCATGTGCGCCATCACCGACTGGCTATCGCCAAGCTCAGCACCGCTTTGCTCACGCAGGTTTTCTAGCGCATCAGACGCGGCAATCCAAGCCGGAGCGAGCGCTTCCAACTGGGTGATCTGCGCAGCGTAATCTTGCTCACTGCGGCGCTGCTCACTGCGCTGCTCACGCAATGCTTCTTGATTGTGCTCAAGAGAGTCAATCAGCGCGCTGTGGCGTTCGCGCTCTTGTTCAAACGTCAGTTCATCAACCAGTGCGACGTTGTGCTGCTTTTGATAGCTCGCCACTTGCTCTGCGGCGCTACGCTGCTGAGTTAAGCTGCGTTCAACATCACGATGTTGGGCGCGCAGTTGAGCTTCGTTTTGCAGCGTTTGCTGCGCATCGCGCGCTTGATTGATCAACGCTTTAGCGCGTTCTGACGCCTCTTGGCGAGCTACCTTGCCCACGACAGACTCAACCAGCGCAAAGGCTTTATCAAACTGCTCGGCCGCCGCACTCGACATATCAAGTTTGTGCTTCATCGCGAGTAAGGCGTCGGTGCGCTCGCCCTGCTCAGCTTTCAAGCTGCTCACCAAGCTTTGCGCCGACTCGGCGGTCAGATTATTGTCACCCAGTAACGTTTTGGCTTTTTCCAGCGCTTGCACCGCTTGCTGATATTGCAACGCGCGCGTCTGCTGAACATCCAACGCTTGTTGGTAATCGGCCAACTGACTCTTTAAGCTATCGACTTCTTCTTCAAATACCAGCGCTTGGTCTTGCGCGATGTGAACTCGCTCATTCGCTTCTTCCACCACCATCATCTGCTCTTCAAGACGCTCACTGAGCTCTTCCAGATCATCTTGGTAGCGGGCAATTTTCTCTTGTTGACGCAGCGCAGTTTGCACCAGTTGCAAGTGGTCGGATGCGGCTTGGTAGTCTTGCTCTAGTCCTGATTCAGACTCCACTAACAGATCAAGCTCTTCTTGCACGCGTGTCAGCAACGCGTTTTGTTCGATCAACATTTCACGTGAGCTGAACAACTCGCTGCGCAGCGCCAAGGTCTGATCGAGTTTATTGCGTCTGTCGTTGGCATGACGCATATAATCCGCTGCAACATAGTTCGTTGACTCGGTGATCAGGTGTTTAAATAGATCTCGGTCCGCTTGAGTGGTTTTGATCGCCTCAAGCGTCATGCGGTTTTCACGCAGCGCCGATTCCATATCTTGGAACGCTTTCTTCACTCCGCCGTTTTGTGGCAGTAGGTAGTCACGCAGCGAACGGGTGATGGCGCTGGAAATACCGCCATACAGTGAGGCTTCGATTAAGCGGTAAAATTTGGAACGATCGCCCGAGTTACGTAGCTTTTTCGGGATCACACCAAATTCAAACATCTGCGCGTGATAATCAACAATCGATGGGAAAGCTTTAAATTGCACCCCTTCAAATTGGACCACTGCCTCTTTGACTTCGTTGACTTGACGTACGCGCGCTTGGGTCGCCGAGACGGTTTCAATCAGTACATCGGTAGGTTTGACATGGCTTGGCAGGCCTTGAATGACGAAGGGTTTGATATCGACCTTTTTGTCACGCCCCGCCACCTGTTGCAGCTTAACGGCAAACAGTAGGCGTTGCTTACGCGAGTTGACCACATCGAGCGCCGCGTAACAGGCACCCGGTTGAAGTTTACCGTAGAGACCTTTGTCGCGGGAAGATTGGCTACTGCCAGCTTCGGTGGTGTTTCTAAAGTGAAGCAAGGTTTGGTCAGGGATCAACGCGGTGATAAACGCCGCCATGGTGGTCGATTTGCCCGCTCCGTTCCCTCCCGATAAGGTGGTCACCAGATCATCAATGTCAAAAGTGCGGGCAAAAAAGCCATTCCAGTTGACCATTGTCAGTGATTGATATTTACCGCGTTCAATCATGCTTCACCTGCTTGTGTCAGTTCTTCTTCGCCTTCTGGCGCATCTAGGTTATCGCTGTGCAAAAGATCGCCTTGGCTCGGCTCTTTGGTGTGAACCACTGCTTCACCATCACGGATGAGGCGTAGCTGCGCTTCACGCATATCGTCACCGACACGAACATCCGCACCAAAACGGAACACAGCTTCACTGATGCTGAATTTTCCGGTTTCACCGATGTTGATCACCATGCCCAAACGGCGCAGTCGGCGCAACGAGGTGCGCACTTTCTCGAACAGTTTCTCTTTGTCGAGATCAGAGCCGCTGGCTCGGTTGGTCACGAGTTTCATCAATTTGGACTCATCGGCCAGTGACAGAAGCTCATCGTACAACTCTTGGTTGGTAAAAATGCCTTCGTGAGCAAGACGCTCTGGGCTCAAATACAAAAAGCACAACACTTTACCCACCAGCATATCGAGCTCAGACAGGACACTGCGGTTAATCAGCGACGTCGAACGCGGACGCAAATAAAAGAAACCTTCAGGCGCTTTCACCAGTTCGGTGTTGTAACGCTGATAAAAACTCGATAGCTCCACTTCAAAATCCGACAGTAAGGCGTGGTTGTCGAGATCTTCACTGGAGATGTGACGCCCGGCACGCAGCATGCTGTCTAGCGCCGGAAACAGCGGATTAGAGATCGCTTTGACCAGATTCTCTGGCATGTATTCATTAGTATCTGTCGATGACATTGGCTTGTACCTTTGCACCATAATTGTTGATCGCTTGCCAATCGGGCTGAATCGCTTGGTAATCGGACTCGGAGTAACCCAGTCGCACCGCTTGGTCGACAACAATTCTGGCTAAATCAAAATGATGGGTATAGGGGTGCTCGGCGAGGTAGTCGCGCAGCACTTGGCCTAAATCAATAGGCTGCCCCTGCGCTTTGTGCACTTGGAGCATCTCCCCAATGCGCTCAGACAGCGCATCATTCACTTGCTGAAATTCTTCGTAGACCACATCGAGTGGCACCTGGCCGGTCACTTCATCATCACGCAACACCAAGGCTTCATCACGTAAATCGCTCAACCGCTCCGCATCGGCGTAAGTGAGGTACCAAGGGTTCTCAAAGTAGTCTTTGACCGACTGACGTAGGCGCGAGCTAAACGCGCGGTTTTTGTCCATGTCGATGGCGGTTCGGATGAACTTGTGCACATGGCGATCGTAACCAATCCAGAGATCAATCGCTTGCTGACCCCAACTGGTGATGCGGTCGAGCTTCATCTGCAACACAAACAGGGTTTCGGCAATAAACTCGAGCTCATCATCGCCATGTACCAACTCTTGAATATCGAGGATTTGGCTTTGCAGCTCATCACCCGCCGCTTGCAAGGTGTCTTGCAGCTCTTTCAGTGTGCTGGAGGTTTCTGACAGCAAGGATTCACAGTTATTGATCGCATCGCGCCAATCTTTGTTAAGTAGCTCAGCTATCTGTGTTTTGACCGACTGCTGCTGCTCATCCATCACGCGCTGGTTTAAATCAATCTGATCGAAAATTTCACCGACTGAGTATTTCAGCACGCCGTAAACGTTTTTCTTCCAATGACCCGCCGTTCCGCCTTTTTGTGCCGCTTCAATGGCTTTCGCCATTTCGTCCGCCACCATAGACAGTTGGATAGAGAGTTTCAGTTTGGAAAATTCGCGATGACGAACATAGTAGTCCGTAATGCCGATGGCCAACGGCGAGAGACGATAGATACTCGCACCGTCGGTAATTTCGCTGGTAAAGCGGCTGATAAGGCGCTGTTTGACCATGTCATTGATGGCGTTGTTGGCGCGAAACGCCGACGCTTCGCCCGAATCGGCAAACAATCGAGTGACAATGGCGAACGCATCATGCAACTCCCCTTCACCTAACTCTTCATCAAACCTTTCATTACTCAACACGGCAATGGCGATCAAAAAGGCCAAGCGTTCGTTGGTCAGGTTCAATGAAAAATCATGCTGCTTGACCCAACCCACCAACTCATCAATCGGTTGCTCAGCGGCATTCAGAGTCATTTCACTCATGGTTTATCCTGTTTTAATTCTTTCTTGCCCAAACGTGGATATAGCGTCCGAGCGACACATACGGTTCTTGGCGGCAAAGTTGCCTCTCTAGGGCCAAGACATCCTCACTGGTGTAGTCGCCCATATACTGGCGATCGCCAATGTAGTCACTGAAACAACGAATGCCGGATTTCCCTTCAATGTGAAACCCCGACTCCTCTATCCAACGGTAGACATCTTCAGGCTTAAGCCCTTTTTGGGGCTGAAGCTTAAATCTCTTTCGGTGCGGCATTCCCTCTAACACATGCGGAAGGTTGCCACACACGACATTTTTGTACACGAGGCCATGATGGTTGTAGAACATGACCGACGCGATACCGCCCGGTTTGACCTGCTCTAACAGCGTTTGCAGCGCTGGCTTTGGCTCAGCCAACCACTCCATGACGGCATGAAACATCACCAAATCCGCCGGTTGCTGCTGGTGTTGAGCGATGGATTGAACGGGCGAATGAATCAAGCGATACTGCTCAAGCAAGCCATTTTTTGCAATATCCTGCTCAGCTAATTGCAGCATTTCAGAAGATAGATCACATAACGTAATGCGATGGCCTAGTTTCGCCAGCTTTTGCGACATTTGTGCCAACCCACCCCCGGCATCGAGCACGTCGAGTGGTGAATCACTGGCGGGTAACGAGGCGAGGATGGTTTGAAGGTCTTCCCAAACAATGACTTGTCGAATCTCGCCTTTGTCAGAGCCGTATATATTTTTTGCAAATTTGTGGGCAATATCGTCGAAATTGCGGTCTTCAGTCACAGCAGCTTGAGTTATGATGTTGAATCGTGCTGCTATTCTGTCACAAGAAAGGCAGGAATAAAGAGGCTTTCTCTTAAATTATAATCAACTGGTGTTTTTTCGGACTATTTAAGTATGTTTGAGCTGAAAAAAGTCGTCTCGGCTTTACTTATGCCTTTGCCAGCCCTGCTGATCATTGGCCTTGTGGGACTCATGCTCGTCATGTTCACACGAAAACAAAAAACAGGATGTTTCGTTGTTCTCTTCTCGTTTGTTGGCATTTTTCTCGTTGCCTTCCAGCCCGTTTCATCACGTCTTCTCATGCCTATCGAGCGCCAATACTCGGCCTTTTTTCCTGTCGATGAATCGATTGATTATGTGATGGTGCTTGGCAGCGGCCATGTTGTGGACGACGACATTCCGCCCACCTCAGAACTGAGTCGCGCCGGCCTAATGCGTTTGACCGAAGGGATTCGTGTGATGCGAATTTATCCGGGCTCTAAACTGATTCTCTCAGGCTATGCCGCCGGTTCTGAAGTGAGCAATGCGCGCATGATGGCTAAAGTAGCGCTGGCGCTTGGCGTTTCTAAATCTGACATCATTCTGCTCGAAACCGCCAAAGATACTTGGGAAGAAGCGCGCCAAGCGGCAGCGTTCGTTAAGAACAAGAAGTTGGTGGTGGTCACATCGGCCAGTCACATGAACCGTGCCCTGAATGAATTCCACTCCGCAGGATTGAAACCTTACGCCGCGCCGACCAACTACCTAGCGCAGAGAAACATCGATCAAGCGTGGGAGAAGTACGCGCCGAAGGGCAAATATCTCGAACAAACTGAGCGCTACTGGCATGAAACGCTGGGCACCATTTGGCAACACCTCCGCGACTGGGCGTCCGATTATGAAGAGCAAGCCTTAGAGGTGGAGGCTGCGCAGAGCGACGTTTAACCGGCCGCCAGCGTAGACGGATAACGTCTTCGACCTAAAACAAAAATCCAGGCTGCATGCCTGGATTTTTCGTTTCTTTTGCGTCAATTTTCGCTCGTTAATTGCCGAACTACGTTAATCTCCGGCGAACATGTAGCCTTCGCCATGCACGGTGACGAATATCTGCGGATTTTTTGGATCCACCTCCATCTTCGCTCTCATGCGTCGAATCAGGACATCGATAGTGCGATCATTGGGTGCGTCCACACGATGACTGATCATATTAAGAATGCGTTCCCGACTGAGCACTTGGTTAGGGTGAGAGGAGAGCGCCACCAAAAGCTCATACTCTGCTTTAGTCAGTTTGACCGGTTCATCCCCTCGGCTCAAAGCGCGGCGCTGAATATCGAACGTCCATTCAGCAAAGCGGACCACGCCGTCTTGCTGATCGCTGCCCGCGTTTTGCGCTCCCGCAGCCAGTGCGATGCGCCACAAGAGGTTCTTGACTCTGACGAGCAGTTCCCTAAGCTCAAATGGCTTGGTGACATAATCGTCCGCGCCCATTTCTAAACCAACAATCTTATCAATGCTGTCGGTACGCCCGGTCACCAAGATAATACCGATGTCCGATTGACTGCGTAGTTCACGCGTCAGCATCAAGCCATCTTCGCTGGGCAGATTGATATCCAGCATCACCAAATCGACCCGACTGCTACTGAGTACGTCGCGCATCTGCGCGCCATTCTCAGCTTGGCTCACCTGATACCCTTCGGTTTGAAAGTAGCCCGCCAATTTACGGCGAGTCACTTCATCATCTTCAACAACCAAAATGTGGTAGCTCATCGGCTCTACTCACTTATTCACACACTGATTCAATGGCTTTATTCTATTCATAATTAGTCACAACTCCATCTTTGTCCTCTTTGGGAGGTGAAAAGTTGGCGATTCATTGATGCAAAGCAAGCTTTGCTGCCCTGTTCACAAATTGCCATATTTGACCATTTCTTCTCATAATCAGGTTGACCGCTGTTCATTTTTATCCGTTAGACTTAACGGCATCTGATTCAGTTGAGAGCCCATCATGCCAGAGACACCTAACGCCCAGATTTCCGACCCTTTATCTCCCGCCGAAAAAGAGCAGCGCGCCTTTGATGAGCAACGCGCCGAGCTCTACTGGTGGTTTTCGAGCGTGTTTGCCAAAGAGCTCTCAGAGCAAGAGCTGGCCCAATATCATTCGGTGGACACACGTACCTTTCTGACGGGACTTGCACAAACCCCTGAGCTTAACGTAGCCGCAGACAGGCTCATCGATACATTGAACCGATTGCAAGACAGGCCAGATGCTCAGTTGGAACTATCAGCCGACTATTGCGACCTGTTTTTAAAATCCGACCGAGACAGCGCGTTGCCTTACGCCTCTGTCTACTTAGATGAATCCGGACTGCTCAATGGGGAGCCCGCCAAACAGATGGACACTCTGCTCCAACAACATGGCGTGGCCGTGCATTCAGGGCTCAATGAACCTTCTGATCATCTCGCGATAGAGTTGGATTTTTTAGGTAACCTGATTGTGCGCGGCGCTCATGCAGCAGAGCAGACGGCAGGCGACACGCATCTCGCCTACCAAGAGCAAGCCGATTTTATTGAGCAGCATCTACTCCCTTGGATTGAGAGGTTTGCCGAGCGCTGCCAGCGCCTCGACACATTCGGCTTCTATGCGGCGCTGTCGTCGCTATTGTGCGCGTTCATTCAATTGGATAAAGCCTACCTGCAAGGCGATAGCGATTAAGCCCATACAAAAGGTGTGGCGAGATCCCAAAGGCGGGTTTTTTATTTGCCCAAATCGACGTTGCGGACTACAATCCGGTTCGCAAACGATAAAACTAATAAATACAAACCGCTTTTTGAGGGCGGTTTTTGTGTTTCTGATACTTTCTGTCTACATACTCTAAACTTTGTATAGACTTTACTTTTATAGACTTAACTTTTCATAGAATAGTAGGCAGTCATCGACAGGACAAAACCATATGGCCACGATTAAAGACGTCGCTCGCTTAGCGGGTGTCTCGACCACCACTGTATCCCATGTGATCAACAAAACACGCTTTGTCGCTGAAGCCACGCAAGAAAAAGTGATGGAAGCGGTTCAAGAGTTGAACTATGCCCCAAGTGCCGTTGCACGCAGCCTGAAATGTAACTCGACACGCACAATAGGCATGCTGGTTACTCAATCGACCAACCTTTTCTTCTCGGAAGTGATCGACGGGGTTGAGAGCTACTGCTACCGTCAAGGCTACACCTTGATCTTGTGTAACACTGGCGGCATCTACGAGAAACAACGTGACTACATTCGCATGCTGGCGGAAAAGCGCGTCGATGGCATCTTAGTGATGTGTTCAGATTTGACCGAAGAGTTGAGCGAAATGCTTGACCGTCATAAAGACATCCCTAAGGTGGTGATGGATTGGGGCCCGGAAAGCTCACAAGCCGATAAAATCATCGACAACTCGGAAGAAGGCGGCTACCTCGCAACAAAATACCTGATTGATCACGGCCACAAGCGCATTGCTTGCTTGAGTGGGCATTTTGAAAAAGCGGCCTGCCAAGAGCGCATCCAAGGCTTTAAGCGCGCAATGAACGAGTCGGGTTTGAGCGTCAACGAAGATTGGATCTTAGAAGGTAACTTTGAGTGCGATACCGCCGTGCTTGCCGCGGACAAAATCGTCGCCATGGACGAAAAGCCAACCGCAGTATTCTGTTTCAACGATACGATGGCGCTCGGTTTGATGAGCCGTTTACAGCAAAAAGGCATTCGTATTCCAGAAGACATGTCGGTCATTGGTTATGACAACATTGAGCTAGCCGAGTACTTTTCACCACCGCTAACGACGGTTCACCAGCCGAAGCGCCGTGTGGGTAAAAACGCATTTGAGATTTTGCTCGAACGTATTAAAGACAAAGAGCATGAAAAACGTATTTTTGAAATGCACCCAGAAATCGTCGAGCGCGATACCGTGGCGACGGTGAAATAGACCAACGAACAAGTTCAGCACATCACATCGACTAGCCCAGCGAGAATACTTCTCATCCGCTGGGCTTTATTCTCTCGGTAACACCCCTCTATTTTATGAACTAAGATCACATTTAACCCATCAAAACGTGATGTTTAGCCCATAAATTATTTATGCTTATTATGTTCGACGAATGCCACGAACAGGGCAAACCATTTCGAAAGGATGGGACGCAAAGCTTCCGGCCTGTTGCAGCCACTCAACTATTTCAACGTTGATGACTGCTTGGTAGCGGGGTTGCCGATGGCAAATGTGCACTTCGTAATTCTTTATCAAAAGCAAAGAATACAATGAGTTAAACGTTGCGCGCGCATTATGCGCTCACACCGTGAGTAGGATTATTCTTTTATGAGCCAGAATGACACCCTACTGACACAAAACCTGCATATTTTTGCTAATCTCTCGGACCTGAATTTGGTGGCGTATTGTAATACACCGAGAATAACAGCATGGATAAACCAATTTTAAAAGACTCAATGCGATTGTTTGAACCATTGGGCAAGATCAAGTCTCGCTCAATGTTTGGTGGATTCGGAATCTTCGCTGATGACACCATGTTTGCCCTCGTGGTAAATGACAAACTTCACATACGCGCCGACGACTCGTTGGCCCAACAGTTTAATGCTCAGGGACTCGAGCCATACGTGTATAAAAAGCGTGGTTTCCCTGTGGTCACCAAATACTACGCCCTTGGCCATGACTGGGATCAGGATGTCGCTCAGACTATTGCGATGGCAAACACTGCACTAGAGGCGGCCAACAAAGACAAGCAGCGTCAAACCAACGCCAAACCAACGCGCCTGAAAGATCTGCCGAACTTGCGTCTAGCGACCGAGCGAATGCTCAAGAAAGCGGGTATCGACAGTGTCTCCCGTTTGGAGCAGACGGGCGCAGTGGAAGCGTATAAAGCGATTCGTTCCACACACTCTGCCGACGTCAGCATCGACCTGCTGTGGGCACTTGAGGGGGCAATTAAAGGCACGCACTGGTCTGTGGTCCCTCAAGCAAGACGCGACGAGCTCCTGAATCAGCTGCAAAGCTAGTCAGCGATAGCGCTCATTAATTCCAATACCCTTCTCAAGCCAGCCGAACACCGCTGGCTTGAGACGTTTTTAGCCGATGCTTTTTCAGCGTTTCCATTCCTTAGTCATAGAATTCAACGTGTTTTCCCCTTAGGGCGAAATTTTTTACTGGCTTTTTGGTTCATATCTAACAATGATCAATGATGATGTTTTCAAAGGGATCCATATGAACAAGAAACTGCTTTTAGGTATTGGTTTGCTCGCTCTGATTGTGTTTTTAGGCGCAAACTTTGGTCAATACCTGACACTTGATAACGCCAAAGCTCAGCAGCAAGCGCTGGCTGAAATCATTGACACCCACTTTGCCCTAGCCGCGCTGAGTTACTTCTTCGCCTATGTCGCTATCACCGCCTTCTCGATCCCTGGAGCAGCCGTCGTCACCTTGCTTGGCGCTGCGCTGTTTGGCTTTTGGACCAGTTTATTGCTCGTTTCTTTTGCCAGTACGATAGGTGCCACCTTGGCGTTTTTAAGCAGCCGCTTTTTACTCAAAGAGTGGGTACAAAGCAAGTTTGGCGATAAGCTCGCGACAATTAACCAAGGGGTCGAAAAAGATGGTGCGTTTTATCTCTTCTCACTGCGCCTTATACCGGTGTTCCCTTTCTTTTTGATCAACCTCTTGATGGGTCTTACGCCCATCACCATCGCGCGCTTCTATCTGGTTAGTCAACTGGGTATGTTGCCGGGCACGGCCGTCTACCTCAACGCCGGGACTCAGCTAGCGCAAATCGACAGTTTGTCAGGCATCGTCTCCCCAACAGTACTCGCCTCTTTTGCGTTGCTCGGGGTATTCCCAATCATTGCCAAATGGGTAATGGCCAAGCTCAAAGCGACACCGCAATCCAATGGGCAAGCGTCTTGAAAATTTTTATTGCCACGACACCACCACAAGCACACATCGTGTGTGAAATGCTGCGCAGCGAAGGAATAGCCTGTGAGGTGAGAGGTGAAGGTTTGTTCGGCTTGCAAGGAGAGATTCCGTTTGGCGAAGAGGCCAGCCCGTACGTTTGGTTAACTCGCCCAGAACAGAAGCAGGCGGCACTCGCGCTGATTGATGATTTCCAACAGGACACCCCCGAAAACATGGTTTGGGTTTGCCCGACTTGCCAAGAAGAAAATGACGACCATTTTCAGTTATGTTGGCAGTGCGAGCACACCAAACCAACTTGAGTGTGCTTGGAGTCAACCGAGATTAAGCAGTGAGGTGTTGCTGAATGAAGGCGATGGAGTGATCGTTAAACTCATCTGGGCGCTCAACATTACACACATGGCCACAGTCAGGAATTTCATGCAGCTCACTGAGCGTATGTGCTGAGACCATCTCTTTCACAGGGGTGATGAACATGTAGTCTTTTTCACCCATCAGATAGAGCGTAGGAATAGGTAACTCGCGGTCTTTGAAGTAGCGCATCAGAGGGTTCACCTCTGCGGTCAAAATAAACCAACGCTTGAACTCCTTTTGGCACAACTTCTTCGCTTCGCGGATAAACATATGTCGCGACTC
Organism: Vibrio sp. R12-SG2-ISO1; assembly: GCF_059834045.1. Taxonomy (NCBI): domain Bacteria; kingdom Pseudomonadati; phylum Pseudomonadota; class Gammaproteobacteria; order Vibrionales; family Vibrionaceae; genus Vibrio; species Vibrio sp. R12-SG2-ISO1. The sequence goes on from NZ_JCBDGO010000001.1 coordinate 393,732, forward strand.
TTTTTGTGCTCGCTGCGGCATCACAATGTAGGCAAACAGTCGATAGAGCCACATGTAGGGCACAATGTGTTTACACAGATTGCCCAACTTCACCAGTACTTGAGAGCGTGTGTTGAGTCGTGTGACGGCGCCACCTAACACCATGGTTTTTACGCGCCCAGTCGCTAGCTCCGCTAAGTTACGGACGATGATGGTTCCAAGCGACATGCCGACAAAATGTGCCGACTGAATCTTTAGGTGATCGAGCACTTTTAAGATGTCTAATGTGACCTCTTTAAAGGTGTAGCGATTGGCAATGATCTCCTTAATCAGCTGGTTCGATTTTCCATGGCCGCGCAAATCAATCAGCAGCAAATTAAAATGCTGCTTGTAGGCTTTGATCTGTTTAAACCAAATCGATGAGCTGCCGCCTGCGCCATGCACAAAGACCACCCACTCATCGCTAGTGGGGTGTTTAAAAGTCTTATGGAATAGCAAGCTTTGAGTCATAGTCGAAAAATAACCGTTATCGTCACACAATTCAGGGCGCAGGGTAACACAAAAGCGCCCGTGTTTTTGTTTAGCATAAACGAAAACCGCCACTTTAGTGCAATCGGAAATGTTAGAAAAAATGAAAGCGCCGTGAGACTGTGCAAGCACAAAACCCCTCAGGCGCTTTCTTTATGCGGACCTATTGTCGTCTTTACGCGAACAGACTAAAAAATAGCGTCCGCAATTCAATGACCTAGTGTTAGGCGCTTAAAGCACTGTGGTAGAGTTCGATGTACTCACCCGCCGCTTTTTCCCAACAGAAGTTTTCTGTCATCGCGTGCAATTGAACCCGTTTTATCTCATTGAGATTTTGCGCGTAGAGCAGCAAAGCACGAAGCATAGTCAACAACAACGCAGTCGGCGTTGGCTCATCAAACACAAACCCAGTAGCGATTGACGGATCATCGTCGTAATGGTGAACCGTATCTTTCAGTCCACCCACACCACGAACGATTGGCAGCGTACCGTAAGCCATACTGTAGATCTGATTGAGACCACAAGGCTCAAACTCTGACGGCATCAAGAAGAAATCACTGCCCGCTTCCACCAAGTGAGCAAGCTCTTCATCGTAAGCCTCGATAAACGCAAATTTGTCGCTGTGTGTGGCTGAGAGCGCTTTAAGATGGCTTGCCAACATCGGGTCGCCGGTCCCAACAATCACCAACTGAACATCGTGTTTGAGAAACTCAGACAGAATAGGGATCAGGTAATGTAACCCTTTTTGCTGCGTCAAACGGCAAACCATGCCAAACATCGCGACGTTTTTTTCGCTCAGTTTCGCTTTTGCTTGCAGCGCCGCCTTACACGCTTTCTTACCGCGTACCATACTCTGCTTCGTCGCTCGGTAATTTAACGGTAAGTGGGTGTCTGTTTCTGGGTTCCATGTACTGTAGTCGCAACCATTAAGAATCCCCACCAGATCATGGCTTCGGCTTTGAAAATCTTGCGCCATACCATGACTGCCCAGTTCCGTCTTGAGCTCTTGCGCGTACGTCGGGCTAACCGCGTTCACCTTATCAGCGGTTTTCACCCCAGCGCGAAGCATGGTGATGTGCGTTGCACTCACTGCGGCATCCGGCGCGTAATGCGTCTGGAACTCAGGCAGATCGCCGAGCTCATCATAGCTAAAGACACCTTTGAAGACCGCGTTGTGCACGGAAAGAATGCTTTTGGTATGAGCAAAAAAATCGTCACTGGCGTAACGATGCTTGAGAAGGTATGGAACCAGACCCGTGTGCCAGTCATTGGCGTGGACAATGTCCGGCTGAAAGCCCAGTTTCGGCAGCATGTCCAAACTCGCCGCACTAAAAAAGGCGAAGCGTTCACCATTGTCTGAGTAGGCTTGATTGTACTCGGCGTACATGTCAGGACGGTCAAAATACTGCGGACAATCGATGGCATACACAGTGATTCCCGATAGCGCTAGCTGCTTGACGCAATAAGGCGTATGAGGCCAGTGCTCTAATGCCGTCTCTAAAACCACAGTCGCAGACTCAATGCCTGCAACCTTGCGATAAGCGGGAAGTGTGAGTCTCACATCTTGCTCGAGCTCAAAAAGGGCTTCAGGCAGTGCCTTGGCAACATCTGCCAAGCCACCGCTTTTGATCAATCCTTCTACTTCCGATGCTACAAAGAGAATAGAGAGATTCTTAGTAGCCAACACGTGCTCCTTTTGGAATAACGACAACACCGTCATCCGACACGTGGAAATGCTTTTTATCTTCCGTCAGGTTCACACCGATTTGCGTCCCTGGCGCAATATCCACATCCTTGTCGATGATGACGCGACGCAAGACACAGCCTTCGCCGATCTTCACGTCACCTAAAAGGATACTTTCGCTAATATCGCACGCAGATGCAATATTACTTCTAAAGCCAAGCACACATTTTTCAATACGCGAACCGCGTACAAAACTACCGTTACACACTAAACTATCAATAATTTGCACTCGACCATTGTCCGAATCACTAAACGTTGCAGGCGGCAATGGTGGGTAGTAGGTGTGAAGTGGCCATTTACGGTTATAGAGCGAGAATGGCGCGTCTTTGGCAAGTAAGTCCATGTGCGCTTGCCAGTAGGCATCAATCGTACCCACATCGCGCCAATACACTTCTTCTTTCTCGCCAGTGATACGGTTGGTACTGAAGTCGTAAACGAACACGTCGCCACTTGGGAACATCTTAGGAATGATGTCTTTACCAAAGTCATGCGATGACGCTTCATTGTCGGCGTCTTCAATCAACTCAGCAAATAACGTCTCTGCTTCAAAGATATAGTTACCCATAGAGACGAGCGCGTGCTCAGGGTCACCTGGAATCGCTTTCGGATTGGCTGGCTTCTCAGCAAATCCGATCATGCGACCTTCTTCATCCACCTCGATCACACCAAACTGTGACGCCTCTGACAGTGGCATACGCAACGCAGAAACGGTCAGGGAAGCCTCTTTTTCTTTATGGAAATCAAGCATTTGTTTGATATCCATTTTATAGATGTGATCAGAGCCAAAAATACACACTTGCTCTGGCTCCGACAACTGCATGAAACGCAGGTTTTGGTAGATCGCATCTGCCGTGCCTTCGTACCAACGTTTGCCCGTGCGCATTTGCGCTGGGATCGGGTCAATAAAGCGATCCGTAATCCCGCTGATGTTCCACCCTTTTTTCAAGTGATGGAACAGAGACTGAGACTTGAACTGCGTCAGCACGTAAATGCGCATCAAATCCGCATTAACGAAATTGTTCAACGCAAAGTCAATCAGACGGTAACTCCCGCCGAAAGGCACCGAGGGTTTACTTCTTGATTCAGTTAGAGGACGCAGACGCGAACCCTCGCCACCTGCGAGGATCATACCTAAAACACCAGCCATTTTAATCTCCATTTTTATAATATTGTCGATGAGAAAGTGTAATATTTGGGGGGCTCATCGACGCTCCAAAATCTGACAGCGTTAGCGAATGGCGCATGCAAACTGCATAGATCTTACGCGCATTTTGCTACGTAAACGTTTAACACGGCGATTTACTCTACGTTATCTTATTTGCCCAAGATTACAATTTAAAATATACCGTACTTAGATGGTAAGATGAGTTACTTTGCGGATGGCTGATTCAGCTCACATTACATAAGCGATTGCTCACATAAGATTAACAAGATCACCACAAGAGAGTGACGTTCTTGCTCAGTAATAAACCTGTGTTTTATTTATGTTTTATGACAGTTCCATTAGTTGATTCAGGGTGTCATGTGGGCAGTGGTGAATATATATTTTTTCTTGATTAATTTTGGCCTGATAGAGGGCGCGATCCGCCACCGATAAAGCTTGATGCAAGGTCATCTCAGAACTAATCAGAGAGCCACCAACGGACAAACATAAGGCGGGCAATTGGTCTTGGGCTCTTTGCTGTTGAATCGTGTCAATCAATCGCTGTGCTAACGTGCTTAGCACTTCCCTCTGATCGGTTTTGATCAACAACAAAAACTCACTTTCTCCCCAACGCGCAGCAAGGTCATACTCACGAATCGTATCTGAAATGGCTACGGCAATCGACTTCAAACAAGGCGTTTTGTCTTGCCCTATGTGCTCCGCACTCAGCGCGTCACAAAGCCCAGCATCCACCCATATCAAGCCGAATTGGCTCTGTTCGCGCTTACCTCGAGCAAGCTCATTCGTCACTTCTCTTTCTATGCCACGTCGATTAAGTAAGTGCGTCATCACATCATAGGTCGCCAGTTTATCGAGCGCGGCGGTCCGCGCGACAACCAACTTCTCGACGCTTTGACGCGCCTCTAAGAGCTCTCTTTCAACAACCGCTAAGTCCGCATCAACGGTCACAGCATCCAAATGGGAGTGACGCCGACCACGAGCCATCGTGTGTAGGCGCGTGAACCACCTCTCTAGCGGCATCAACCACTCTTTGGCTGCATACAGGTAGAAGAGTACACTCAGTACCAACGCGAGGCCTAGGTAAATAAACAACAAATAATCCAGCATAAAGAGTGGCAGCACCGCGTCTACATTCAGCAGCGTCAACTCAAACCAGCCCAATGCGTCGATGTAATGCATCATGGCCACTACATTACCTGCATCTTGCTTGAGCATCAGAAACTGTGACTCACGGCCATTCAGTTGTTGATACAACGCCGACTGGATGATTTGGTAATCACTGTCGTTGTCTATCACCTCTTGCAGTGTCGGGCGGCTTTGACCTTGCTCGCCCAGTGGAAACACAAAGCGATCGGAATCTCGGATCAATTGCACGCGCAATTGGCGATCAATAAACAGGGTCGAGAGTGGTGAGTTTTTGTGGTGATTAAGCTGACTGACCAACATATCAATATCCAGCCCCGTACCGACAATGCCCAAAAACTGGCCATCGACAATAACGCTTTGGTTGATCCACGCTTTGGTTACCCCCAAGTGAGAGTCTTTATCAATGTTGACCGCCAGAGGCGTTAAGCTCGATTTTTGCTCAAAGTACCATTGGTCGTCATCCGCGTTAGGCTCTAAGGTGTATCGTTGAAAGTCACCCGTTCTAATACTGTTGACATCATTGAAGTGATAGGAAAGGTCTTGATCGAGTGCAATAAAAAAGTTTTTGGAATCAAAGCGCCATCGGTAGTGTTCGAGCGTTTCTTGGGCCACGGAGCGATAAACACCATCTTGAGCATTCTGCGCCCAGGAGGTGATGTTGGGGTGTCTTGCCAGCTCCTGCGCCAAGGCGATTTCCGTGGTCAACGGCGCAAGAGTTTTCTCTACATCATATTGCGCGATGATTTGACCATACTTCCACATCAATTCCTCGATAATATCATCGATAATATGCTTAGAGACCGCATAGGCTGCCAAACCGAACGCCACACAGAGTACGAAGATTGCGAAAAATAGTCTTAACTTTAGAGTCATCTTTTTATCTCACCAGAGATAGATCAATAGAAGTTCAGATTGAAAATGTCAAAACAGAACCAGCGAATCATCACAAAGTTGATTATTTATTTGGCAAATGGGGATCGCCATCCCATTCACCATACTTATTATTGTTAGTTCTAAAACTAAAAAGGCAGCCTAGATTGGCTGCCTTTGGGGTCTGCTGAAGACGTGCTTATCGTAAAGACATCGTCATGTTACTTGGCGGATTTTTTACGCTTGTCCGACACTTCCCATTTTCCGTCGATATACAAAGCGGTGTAACCCGTTGGCTTGCCTTCTACTTCTGAGCGCACGTAGTTCTCTTTAGTCTTACGGCTAAAGCGAACCACCATAGGCAATCCGTCCGGATCCTTTTGCGGCGCTTCGGTCAAGTAGAGGAACTTAGGCGACAAACGGTCTTTAAATCTCACCAACTCTTCAACTAGAGGTGCGCGAGTTTCACGAGATTTCGGGAACGTACTCGCTGCGAGGAAGAGACCAGACGCACCGTCTCTGAGCACAAAGTAAGCCTCTGAGTTCTCACAAGGTAGCTCAGGAAGATGTACAGGATCTTCTTTAGGCGGCGCTACCTCACCATTTTTCAGAATCTTACGCGTGTTCTTACAGGTCTCACTGGTGCAGTCCATGTATTTACCAAATCGACCGTTTTTCAGCACCATGTCACTGCCACATTTGTCACACTCAACGACAGGGCCATCGTACCCTTTGACTTTAAACTCGCCCTTTTCAACCACATAACCTTCACAGTTCGGGTTGTTACCACACACGTGCAGTTTGCGCTTGTCGTCAATCAAATACGCGTCCATCGCGGTTTCACAGATAGGACAACGTTTCTTCGCTCGCAATGCCGCGGTTTCAACGTCTTCTTCAAGGACATTGATGATGCCCTCTTCGTCACCGAGGTTAATGGTGGTTTTACAACGCTCTTTCGGTGGCAGCGCATAGCCCGAACACCCTAAGAAAACCCCTGTCGATGCGGTGCGAATTCCCATTGGACGTGAACAGGTCGGGCATTCGATGTCGGTGTAAACGATATGATTAGGCTTCATACCGCCTTCTTCTTCATCTTGCTCAGCTTGTTCAAGATCTTGAGTGAAATCTTTGAAGAAGCTATCGAGGACCGATTTCCAGTTGGCGGAACCCTCAGCGATTTGGTCGAGCTTCTCTTCCATCTTAGACGTGAACTCGTAGTTCATCAGCTCATCAAAGCTACCATCAAGACGATCGGTGACGATCTCACCCATCTTCTCGGCATAGAAACGGCGCTGATCCACTTTCACATAGCCACGGTCTTGAATGGTAGAGATGATAGATGCGTACGTCGACGGACGGCCAATGCCGCGCTTTTCAAGCTCTTTAACCAGTGCCGCTTCGGTGAAACGAGCAGGCGGCTTGGTGAAGTGCTGCTTAGGATCTAAGCTCACTAGGTCAACGTGATCGCCCACTTGCACTGGCGGTAGAATTTGGTCTTCGTTCTTACCCATCGGGCGCTGAACGCGTGTCCAACCGTCAAATTTAAGAATACGACCTTTCGCTTTCAGCGTGTATTGTGCCGCTTTAACGCTAACGGTGGTGGAATCGTACTTAGCAGGGGTCATCTGACATGCGACAAACTGATTCCAAATCAAAGCATAGAGTTTGTGCGCATCCGCTTCCATGCCTTGTAAATCCTCGGCTTTCACCGCGACATCAGAAGGACGAATCGCTTCGTGCGCCTCTTGCGCCCCTTCTTTGCTGCCGTAAACATTCGGTTTGGCGGGTAAATAGGCATCACCGTATTCACTGCCAATAAAGCCACGCACACTGTCGACCGCTTCTGCACTCAAATTGGTCGAGTCGGTACGCATATAGGTGATGTAACCGGCTTCATACAACCTTTGAGCCAGCATCATGGTTTTCTTTACGCCATAGCCAAGACGTGTACTCGCCGCTTGCTGCAACGTTGAAGTAATGAAAGGTGCGGAAGGCTTACTGGATGTCGGGCGATCTTCGCGCTTGCACACTTCAAACGTGGCGTTTTTGAGCACATCCAGCGCCACTTGAGTTTGCGCTTCATTGACGGGCTTAAATGCCGTGCCATTTTCTTGCGCGACTTGAAGACGAAAATCCGTCTTGTCCGCCGTTTTGGTGTTGGCATGAATGTCCCAGAACTCTTCAGGAACAAATGCTTTGATTTCACGCTCACGCTCAACCAGCAGTTTCACCGCTACCGACTGCACGCGACCAGCAGATAAGCCTCGAGCCACCTTTTTCCACAGCAGTGGTGACACCATAAAGCCCACAACGCGATCCATAAAACGGCGCGCTTGCTGTGCATTGACGCCGTCCATGCTCAACTCACCCGGTTTTTGGAATGCTTGTTGAATCGCGTTCTTGGTAATTTCGTTAAATACAACGCGTTTGTATCGCTCTTCATCGCCGCCGATGATCTCACGAAGGTGCCAAGCGATGGCTTCTCCTTCGCGGTCCAAATCGGTGGCGAGATAGACGGCGTCCGCGTCTTTAGCAAGCTTTTGCAGCTCTGCAACCACTTTCTCTTTGCCGGGTAGGATTTGGTAGTTTGCTTCCCAACCGTGGTATGGGTCGATGCCCATCTTTTTGATCAGTGCTTTCCTGTCTTTCTCTTTCTTGATTTTGGCTTTTTCTTCAGCGCTCAAACCTTTTGTCGAGATCGCCGCCGCCTTCTGGCCTGTGCTTTGACCCGCAGTTGGTAGGTCACGGACGTGACCAACACTCGACTTCACAATGAAGTCTTTACCTAAATACTTATTGATGGTCTTCGCTTTGGCTGGCGACTCCACAATAACCAGTGACTTACCCATAATCGACTCAAGTGTCCTATTTCGGCAGCGCTTTTAACGCACGATATACTTAAAATTTTGCTTCTTTTTTTACTATTGAGCGAGATTGCAAGAAGATCAATACCTTTTTTAAAAAAGTCAATTGACTGCTCGACAATTCGACGACTCTCCCACTATGGGTAATAAAGAAGGGCGCACATACTATAGATAGACTCAGCGATGCGCTTTAGAAATCGAAACGATTTTTGCATTTGCTCACAAAAGCGTAGCCGCACTGTCCTCTTTATCCAACGTAAACACGCATTGAAATTATGGAAAAGATGCTTAGAATTCGGCTATCAATATCAAAGAGGTAACCCCATGAGCGATAAAAAGACCATCTCAGAAGCGGAATTATTGATGATCGCCAATCACATCATCCAAGAACATGATGACTATATCGAAGGGATGCGAGCGACCAGCGTAGAAGAAAAAGAGGACGTATTGGTATTCAAAGGTGACTACTTTCTTGATGACAATGGCCTACCTACCCAAGAGACGACCGCCGTATTCAACATGTTTAAATACCTCGCTCATCACCTGTCTAAAGAGTTTACACTCGCAAAATAACCGAGCGATAGCCCCTCTCTCGCCCCAAAAAAAGCCAAGGACTTTTGCCTTGGCTTTAATCCATTCACCCTCGTTAGCAGCTCAGCGCCGCCAATTTTTCGAAGTAGTCTGGGAAGGTTTTAGAGGTGCACTTGGGATCATTAATCGTCACTGGCGTATCGCTCAGTGCAACCAACGAAAAGCACATGGCCATACGGTGATCATCGTAGGTATCGATCGCAGCGTGTGTCAGCGTTGCTGGCGGCGTCACGATAAGGTAATCCTCACCCTCTTCCACCTCTGCACCGACTTTACGCAGCTCCGTTGCCATCGCCGATAGGCGATCTGTCTCTTTCACGCGCCAGTTATAAACATTGCGTATCGCGGTTGTCCCTTTTGCAAACAGCGCGGTGGTGGCGATGGTCATCGCCGCATCGGGAATATGGTTGAAATCCATATCTACCGCTTTAAGCTCGCCCACGCGTGATATGACGTAGTCATCCCCCCACTCAATCTGAGCGCCCATTTTTTCAAGAGCATCAGCAAATTGAATATCGCCCTGGATACTGTTTTTGCCAATGCCGGTGACTTTGATCTCTCCGCCTTTAATCGCGGCGGCAGCCAAGAAGTAAGACGCGGAAGAGGCATCACCTTCAACCAGAAAATCACCCGGGGCGAGATAAGATTGGCCACTCTGGATCACAAATTCTTGGTAGTCGCGGTTCTCTACTTCAACACCAAACTGCTTCATGATGTGCAGAGTGATATCGATGTAAGGCTTTGAGACTAACTCACCAATGATTTTGATCGCGACATCCCCTTTCGCCAGCGGTGCTGCCATAAGGAATGCGGTCAAAAACTGACTCGAGATGGAGCCGTCAATTTCAACGGTACCACCAGAAAGCCCCGTGCCTTGAATTTTCAGCGGTGGATAGTTAGGGTTTTCCAGATAGGTGATCTCCGCACCAGCTTGACGTAGCGCATCCACTAGGTGACCAATCGGGCGCTCTTTCATGCGCGGCTCGCCAGTCAGCACATAATCGCCAGTGCCAAGACAGAGCGCCGCAGCCAATGGGCGCATCGCCGTGCCGGCATTGCCCAAAAAGAGCTCAAGTGCGCCCTCGCTATGAAATGCGTGACCGAGACCTTCCACCTCACAGACGGTTTTATCGTCCGATAAGGTGTAGCTGACGCCAAGTTGCGTCAGTGCATTGAGCATATGGCGAATATCGTCGCTATGGAGTAAGTTTGTCAGGCGTGTTGTCCCTTTTGCTAGCGCAGCAAGCAGCAGCGCACGATTTGAGACACTTTTTGAACCAGGTAAGTTGACCTCACCATTGACTTTATTGATCGGTTGTAACGTAAGGCTTTCCATTCAGTGAGTTGTTCCTTTATCACCCTCATTCCTATTGAGGGCAATGAAAAATTCTTCGTACTGGCAGACTAACTAAAATCCCCGGTTAAAACCAGAGCTAAGTCACGTACAAATACGATTGAGTGCCTGTGCGACTCCATCAATAGGTCTTATCCACCCGAACGCCGTTGTCAAAATACAAAATCCTGACTTTATCTCCGCGACTAAATAGCATGTTGGGGTCCACATCTTGAATCACATCCACCAAGTGGCCGCTGTCGGTTTCAATCAACAGCTCAACCAATTTGTACTCCACTTTATAGATTTGATTGGCACGATGCCTTGCCACACTGGCTCCCGCGACGGCGCCTACCGCCGTTGCCACCTCTCTCCCGGTACCATCACCAAACTGATTGCCAACCACACCACCAATGACGGCACCTAACAAGGTTTCCCAGCCATTCGCGTGCGACTGAACGGTTTCTTCTTGACTGATGTAGCGCACGGTATCCACTGCGCCAAACACCACTTCGTTCACAGGTCTGGCAACATTTCTCTGATAAGCAGCATTGGCAAACAGAGGAAAAATCAATAAGATCCAAGTCCACTTTTTCATCTCACGTCCTCTTCGATTATGACGATATATTTGACTGAGTTAGACCCACAAACGCTGAGCTTTCCGTCTCCATTTGAGGCGTTAGAAGAGCCCAACGGCCTACTCGCCTTTGGCGGCGATCTCTCACCAGAGCGCGTTGAACTGGCTTATCAGCACGGCATCTTCCCCTGGTTTGGGCCAGGTGAACCCATCTTGTGGTGGAGCCCAGCACCGAGGGCGGTCTTTTATCCTAAGACCTTTGCCCCGGCAAAAAGTCTCAAGAAGTTTCAAAAAAAACAGCGTTACTCTGTGAGTATAAACAAGGCGACCGCACAAGTGATCGACTATTGCGCCAGTGTTCGCCCTGCCGATGAGACATGGTTGAACGAAGAGATGCGTGACACGTATAAGAGGTTGGCCAAGAAAGGGCGCGTCCATTCGGTCGAAGTGTGGCAAGACGAGACCTTGATTGGCGGTCTCTATGGCGTCAGCGTTGGCCAACTGTTTTGTGGTGAGTCGATGTTTAGCCTCAAACCCAACGCCTCCAAAGTGGCGCTTTGGTATTTTTGTCGCCACTTTGCCCGTCATGATGGCCAGCTCATTGACTGCCAGGTGATGAATCCGCACCTTGACTCATTGGGCGCAAAGGAGATAGAAAGAGAGGACTTTATGCAACAACTGCTATTATTAAAAGCACAAAGCGTCAAACTAGGCTGTTTTGCTCAGCAAATCTTAGCCGATGAATAGAGAACGTGGATGAGCTCTGATTTACAGCAGATTCGAATTGGATTAACCGATAGTCACCCATGCAGTTACCTCAAGGAGAGGCAAGAGCGCGTGGCCGTTGCACTCGACCCTAAAATGCACAGCGCTTCTAGTTACGAGGTGCTGCTGGCCAATGGGTTTCGCCGTAGCGGCGACACCATCTACAAACCGCACTGTGACCATTGCCAATCTTGTCAGGCGCTGCGAGTATCACTGCCCGACTTCGTACCAAGCAAGAGTCAAAAGCGTCTCTTGGCCAAATCACGCCACCTGACTTGGCAACTCAAAGAGACCTTAGATGAGGATTGGTTTGATCTCTACTCACGCTACATCATCGCTCGTCACCACCAAGGCAGTATGTATCCGCCAAAGAAAAACGAGTTTGCTCAATTTTCACGTTGCAACTGGCTCAACACCCAATATTTACACCTCTATGATGGCGAGCGTTTAATTGCGGTCGCGGTCACCGATATTCTCTCCAATAGTGCCAGTGCGTTTTATACCTTCTTCGACCCAGACATCGATTTATCCTTAGGCACCTTAGCGGTCTTGCTGCAAATCACCTATTGTCAGAACGCTGGAAAACAGTGGCTCTATCTTGGCTATCAAATCGATGAATGCCCGGCTATGAACTATAAAGTCCGATTTGCGCGTCATCAAAGGCTAGTAAATCAGCGTTGGCAAGGGTAGAATACGCCCCAACTTTACTTAATTCATTTTTATCGGCCTTTCTCGCCGCTGAAAATCGCCCATTTTTTTAAAAGAGGATTAAATGGCTAAAGAAGACGTAATTGAGATGCAAGGCACGGTCCTTGATACTCTACCAAACACAATGTTCCGTGTTGAACTAGAAAACGGCCACGTCGTGACTGCTCACATCTCTGGTAAAATGCGTAAGAACTACATCCGTATTCTTACTGGTGACAAAGTAACTGTAGAGATGACTCCATACGATCTATCAAAAGGTCGCATCGTCTTCCGTGCTCGTTAATCTTTGATTATCAGACAGCAACAAAAAAGCGGAGCTAGGCTCCGCTTTTTTGTTGCTGAATCACTGAAAAACTTTATTTACCCAGCGCTTCTTTGTAGTGCTCACGACACACCGACACGTATTTGTCGTTGCCCCCGATGGCCACCTGATCACCGTGAGCGATGGCGTTGCCCTCTTCATCGGTGCGAATCACCATGTTGGCTTTTCTTCCACAGTGACAAATCGTTTTCAGTTCAATCAGCTTATCTGCCCAAGAGAGTAAATACTTACTTCCTTCAAATAGCTCACCAAGAAAATCGGTTCTTAGACCATAACAGAGCACAGGAATATGCAGTTTATCCACAACTTCGGTCAACTGGTAAACTTGCTCTTTAGTGAGAAACTGACATTCATCGACCAAGATACAGTGACGCTTTTGTTGTTCGTTCAGCGCTTTGATCTCTGCAAAGAGATCCGTCTCAGCGCGAAACAGCTGCGCGTCAGATTGCAAGCCGATACGAGAGCTAACTTTACCGATGCCGTAACGGTCATCTAACGCTGCGGTAAAAATCACCGGCGTCATACCACGCTCTTGATAGTTAAAAGACGATTGAAGTAGTGTGGTGGATTTCCCTGCATTCATCGCAGAGTAGTAGAAGTACATCTGAGCCACGAAAGGTTACCTGTAGCAAAAGTGGCAACATGAGCATACTCAATGCGGCCGATTAAAATGACAAAAAGGGCTGAAAAGTCAGCCCTTAAGTTAAAATTATTTACGACGCCAGGTGGTCCCTTCTGGGCCATCTTCCAAAACGATACCCATATCGGTCAGTTTGTCTCGCGCCATGTCCGCGTTTGCCCAATCTTTAGCGGCGCGACTGTCGTTACGCAGTTTGATAAGCGCTTCAATCTCGGCCACTTCGTCGTCATTGCCCGCGTCGCCTTTTAGGAAAGCTTCGGGATCTTGACCAAGAATGCCGATGATGTCTGCCAATTCGCGCATCAGGACACCTAAACCGTTCGCGGCATTGATGTCTTCGTTCTTCAAGCGATTGATGTCACGCGCCATATCAAAGAGCACTGAATAGGCTTCCGGCGTATTGAAATCGTCGTTCATCGCTTCGGTAAAGCGAGTGATGTACTGCTGCCCGCCCGATGCGGAGGCCGACAGATCCAAGCCACGTAGCGCTGTGTACAAACGCTCAAGCGACGCACGCGCTTGGTTAAGGTTCTCTTCGCTATAGTTCAACTGACTGCGGTAGTGACCCGACATTAAGAAGTAACGCACGGTTTCTGCATCGTAATGACCCAACACATCACGGATAGTAAAGAAGTTACCCAGCGACTTGGACATTTTTTCTTTGTCGACCATGACCATGCCACTGTGCATCCAGGTGTTCACGTATTGTGTCCCGTGTGCGCAGCAAGATTGTGCGATTTCATTTTCATGGTGTGGGAACTGCAGATCGGAACCACCACCGTGAATGTCAAAGTGATTGCCCAAGATCGACGAGTTCATTGCCGAACACTCAATGTGCCAGCCAGGACGGCCCGGGCCCCATGGTGACTCCCACGTTGGCTCACCCGGCTTCGACATTTTCCACAACACGAAATCAAGCGGGCTGCGTTTTGCGCTTTCCACATCAACGCGCGCACCAGCTTGCAGCTGATCCAAATCCTGTTTTGACAACTTACCGTATTCGTCAAATTTGCCCACTTCAAACATCACGTCGCCATTATCGGCCACATAGGCAAAACCACGCTCGATCAGTTTTTCAACCAAGGCGATGATTTCAGGGATAAATTGAGTCGCGCGAGGTTCAACATCTGGGCGCTTCATATTCAAAGCATCAAAGTCAGCGTACATCTCACCGATAAGACGTTCTGTCAGCGCATCACAGCTCTCACCGTTTTCATTTGCACGTTTGATGATTTTGTCATCAATGTCAGTAATGTTGCGCACGAACGTGAGATCGTAGCCTAGGTAGCGTAGGTAACGTGAGACCACATCAAAAGACACAAACGTACGGCCATGACCAATATGACAGAGATCGTAGATGGTGACGCCACAGACATACATGCCGACTTTGCCAGCGGTGATGGGTTTGAATTCCTCTTTCTGTCTTGTGAGTGTGTTATATATCTTTAACATGATCTCTATCTAATAAATGAGTGAAACAAAATAGTGGAGCAGTATATCAAGTCCTGCTTGGCGAAGTCATCCCTAACTCGGCGAAAAACCGACTATCCTTGTGACAAAGGGCCAGTACGTGAACAACACGACTGACTTTGGACGTAGGAAAGTCGTAAAACTTACGTTAGAATCTTGCCTTCACATAGAAAATCGACCGAAAGGACATAATCATGATCACCCTTCACACTAATTTTGGTGACATCAAAATTCAGCTAAACGAAGAGAAAGCACCGGAAACCAGCGCAAACTTCCTTCAATACTGCCGCGACGGTTTCTACGATAACACGCTATTTCACCGCGTTATCGACGGTTTCATGATTCAAGGCGGTGGCATGGAGTCTGGTCTTCGCGAAAAGGCTACTCGTGCTCCTATCAAAAATGAAGCAAACAACGGCCTAAGCAACAAAGTGGGTACATTAGCAATGGCACGTACCATGGAGCCGCACTCTGCAAGCTCTCAGTTCTTCATCAACGTAAACAACAACACCTTCCTAGACTTCCGCAGTGAAAGTCTTGACGGTTGGGGTTACTGTGTCTTCGCTGAAGTCGTTGAAGGTATGGACGTTGTTAACCAGATCAAAGGTGTCAGCACAGGTTCTTACGGCATGCACCAAGATGTACCGCTTGAAGATGTTGTGATCACTGGCACAACGATCGAAGAGTAATCTATCCAAAGAAGAGCTGCCTAATGCAGCTCTTTTTTCCTATATTGGGCGCTTTTACCCTAAACCTGTGATTGTTTTGCCCTACCCTTTCTGCCCACTGGGCTCGCCTGAACTCTGATTGCTTTATGACCACTCTGTTTATTTCCGATCTGCATCTCTCCCCTTCAACGCACGAGATCACCGCGTGTTTTATTCGCTTTATGCGCGAAGAAGCCAGCCAAGCCGACGCCTTATATGTCTTGGGTGATTTGTTCGAATTTTGGGTGGGAGATGACGATAAGTCTAAATTCGCGCAAACTATTCGTGACGAGTTTCGCCGCTTAACACGCTCTGGTGTGCCTTGCTATTTTACCCAGGGGAATCGTGATTTTTTGGTCGGTAAGCGCTTTGCAAAGCAAACCGGAGTCACCTTACTCGGGGATGAGACCGTCATTGATTTGTATGGTCAGCCCACCGTGATTCTACACGGTGATACGCTGTGCACTGACGATGTCAGCTATCTTGAGTACCGAAAAAAAGTTCATCAGCCTTGGCTACAATGGGTGTTCAATCGTATCCCGATGTTCATCAAGCAGAAGATCGTCGCCAAGGTACAAACAGACATCAGTGCAGATAAGCAGACCAAATCCCTTGAGATCATGGATGTCAATCAGCAAGAAGTGGAGAGCGTGATGAATAAACACCATGTTGAGCTCATGATTCATGGCCACACTCATCGCCCGAATATTCACCGTTTTATCAGTAACGGAAAAACCCTGCATCGCGTCGTATTAGGGGATTGGTACACACAAGGATCGGTCTTAGTGGTTGATAAAACAGGATACGACCTACAAAATCGTGCATTCCTATCAACAAATTGACAAATAAGTACCAGATTTTTCAATAAATTGTGCCTATACTTAATTTCAATGTTCGGTAACACGTTGAAGTTAGACTGCTACTTTGAAAACCTCATACATTGCACGCCAACCTATCTTAGATCGGCACAAACATACCATTGGCTATGAGCTGCTGTTTCGTGATGGCCCTAAAAACACGTTTCCAGAAATCGACCCTGAGCTGGCAACGAGTCGTTTGCTGTCTGATCATTTTATGTCCACCCACTACTCGACATTGGGTGACAAAGTTGGCTTTGTGAATTTCCCTTATCAAAGCTTGATCAATCGCGTGCCGACTCTATTTCCGTCGGCGAGCCTAGTGGTTGAAATTTTGGAAGACTGCCTGCCGACGCCCGAGCTACTCGAGGCGGTCAGAGAGATGTCTAAACTCGGTTATAAAATTGCGCTGGATGATTTTGTGCCTTCCCCTGAATGGAAAGCCTTTTTGCCGTATGTCTCGATCATCAAATTTGATATCCGTGTCGTCCCGATTGAAAAAGCGCGACTGTTCATTCGCAAGTTACAAGGCAGCAAAATCCAGTTTTTAGCCGAGAAAGTCGAGACGTATGAGGAGTTTAGTCACGCGCTTGAAGCAGGTTTTGACTATTTCCAAGGTTACTTTTTTAGTAAACCCGAGATCTTGCAGCGCAAATCGATCGAACCTTCCTTCATGACCATAGTGCAACTGCTCAGTGAGATTGCAAAATCCGACATCGATTATCAGCGGATTGAAACCTTGGTGAGTAAAGACGTCTCGCTCTCGTATAAATTGCTCACGCACGTCAACTCGTCTTCGATTGTCAGCACCAAGATTCAGTCATTTAAACAAGCGCTGATTTACCTGGGTGAAGATAGATTGCGTAAATTTGTCTCCTTGGTGGCGCTCGCCTCCTCCCAAGACTCCAAACCCGAGTACCTTTACGGGTTGTCCATTCAGCGCGCACGCTACTGCGAATTAGTCGCGGCGAAGCTCGAGGAGAAGCTCGCCTCTGGCCAAGCGTTTCTTACGGGTATGTTTTCGCTGCTCGACAGTTTACTCGACAGACCGTTAGAACAAATCGTGGCGGAAATCCCCATTGATGAAGCCGTCAAGCATGCACTCACTGATGGTGAAGGGACGCTTGGGGTGTTGCTCAAGCTTGTCATCGCCTATGAACACGCACAATGGGACGAAGCCGCTGAACTCTGTCAACAGCTCGGCCTTGAGAAAGAAGTCGTTAGTGAATGCTACGATGAATCGGTACAATGGACGGCAGATTTACTGTCTAATTAACCCTGATTGTCCCTGATATAAGTAAAAAGCGGAGATTGGATGTCTTTATGTCCTTGTGAAAGTCAGCAGACTTATGAGTCTTGCTGCCTGCCGATTCATCAACATCATCA
Source organism: Vibrio sp. R12-SG2-ISO1 (assembly GCF_059834045.1). Taxonomy (NCBI): domain Bacteria; kingdom Pseudomonadati; phylum Pseudomonadota; class Gammaproteobacteria; order Vibrionales; family Vibrionaceae; genus Vibrio; species Vibrio sp. R12-SG2-ISO1. Next base: position 411,384 of record NZ_JCBDGO010000001.1, read on the forward strand.
GAATGCCCATACACCAGAGCAACTCATGCGCGCTCGCTACAGCGCCCATGTCAAAGGTCTGGTTGATTTTGTTGTCGCCACCTATCACCCTTCGTGCGAAGCGGAGAAAGAACGCGATGCCATCGCAGATTCAATCGCGAGCGACTGGTGCGGCCTTGAAGTGGTATCCACCGCGCCGGGCGAGCATCATGATGAGGGTTTCGTCACCTTCAAGGCGTATTTCTCTGCCGAGCAAGGTCGCTCAACACAGACCTTATGCCTTGAAGAGCGATCTCGATTTGTCCGTGAAAATGGCTTGTGGTACTACATCGATGGAGAATTCCCACAAGCGAATCAGGCCAAGGTTGGTCGCAACGATCCTTGCCCATGTCAAAGCGGGAAGAAATTTAAAAAATGCTGCGGATAACGAATAAAATCAGAGACTAAGATTTATTCGGGTTCACTCGCAAAATGTCGTCTTGTTCTGCTTGAAACTGTTTTTTTAGCTCAGATTTTGACTTAAAACTGATCTCACCACCCTGCGCAACTGTCATATGTTGCGCTTCTACATTATGCTTAGACTGATACAACATCACAGCTTGCATGCAAGAATCTCGCTGCTGCTGCGAAAGTGGTGTACCCTCAGGCCACTTACCCGTCTCAACTGCATAGAGGAGACGCTCGTAAGCTTCTGGTGTAATTGAATTAATCAACTGCTCTGCGTCCATGACGTATCCTTTGGTTTCTGTTGTTTTTTGTTAAGGCCCTGACATTAACCGCCTCAATGAAGGCGTCAAGATAACGGCTAAGAATAAGTGTAACGGATCACAAGCAAACTTCGTATGAATCGACTTATCACACTGGTATTGATAGGGCTAGCGGCCACACTCACGGGCTGCTTTGAAGTTCGAAAAAATACCGACCAACTGTGTAAAGACACACCGGAACTTCGTTGCGAACGCCTGAATATGGATGATGGCCAATGTCGCGTTCCTCGTACCGATCTCATTTGGCACCGCTTTGAAGTCTTTAAGGACCCAACAGACCCAAATCTCATCAAAGAATACAATTTGCTGTCAGAGTATAAAAAGTGTCTAGAGCTAGCCTCTCAGATCCAACCCATTGATCAATCCAACCTGAAACAGCGGCGTTTTGAAGCACTGGTCAACTCGGGTAAGGATCTCGAAGCGCTAGTGAAAAAGCTCTCTGAATCCACCAGCCCACAAGCCCTCTACTTTCTCTGGAGTCGCACTGGGAGTGATTCTGCCCGCCGCGCCTTTCTTCAAATGGAAGGGTCACCTCAGCTTGAAAGCGCAGAAATGCAATATGCATTAGCCACGTTTTATACGGGTCGTGACCAAGAAAAAACCATCGCATTGCTTAAGCACGCGTTGGAGCTGACCAAGCGCTCGCCTGTCAACGTTGAAATATTGAAATCACTTGCCAGTATTCACTATCAAACCCATCAACGCGAACAAGCGTACGTTTGGGCGATGGTAGCGAAAGCCTTTGATGTGCCGATCGCTTCCGAGAAGGAGCTGCAATTGCTGTACGGTTTTGATAAGGACAAATATCGTCAGTTGGATGCGTTTGCAGACGATATTGAAGATGCGATTCGGGCCGGGAAATTTCAGCGCCAACAACTCGAAGGGCTTGATTAGCCTTAGGTTTTTAGTGGTTACTCACTTTGAATTGAATGGGTTCAATTTGAAAGTGAGTAACAACACACACAGCGTTTAACGCTGCCTTGCCATCAATTGTTGAAAACTAACGACACCGAGTTAACACAGAAACGCTCACCGGTGGTTTGTGGTCCATCTTCAAATACATGACCTAAATGGCTATCACAACGTGCACAGCGAATCTCTGTCCGCACCATTCCGTGGCTCAGATCCTCTAAGTAACGAATCGCATCGTCATTGATCGGCGCATCGAAACTTGGCCAGCCACAACCGGAATCGTATTTGTTATCTGAACGAAACAGCGGAGCGTCACAACAGGTACACGCGTAGATTCCCGTCTCTTTATTGTGCAGCAATTTACCGGAGAATGGTGCCTCAGTGCCCTGCTGTCTGCATACTCGATACTCTTCATCCGATAGCTTCTCACGCCAGTATTCATCAGGCTTGGTGACTTTTTCGCTATGTTGTTTCACTGACTTATTCTCCACATTCTCATTTTTATTTGTGACTTTTTTGTTGAAAAACTTGCGCAGTTTAACCTTTGTAGCACATACTTTGAAACCATAACAGAATGGCTAAACTTTAAGCAGCAGTTCAAGTCTTCAACGCATTTTACATCAACTGGTTAGGTATAAACTCCACTATCCGTTCAAAAAACAACCACTCGCGTTTAATTGTGAAAAAAAGCGACACTTTTTTTTGACATTAAACAAGTTAAGTCCGATTATCGGTTGCAGATTTTGACTGGGTTTTGTAATTTTACTACCAGTTATCTTTAATCAGAAATTAAGTTGTGGAGCAACTATAATGACTATCAAAGTAGGTATTAACGGTTTTGGCCGTATCGGTCGTTTCGTATTCCGTGCAGCGCAAGAGCGCAACGACATCGAAGTTGTAGGTATTAACGACCTTATCGATGTAGATTACATGGCATACATGCTGAAGTACGACTCAACTCACGGCCGTTTCAACGGTACTGTTGAAGTTGAAGGCGGTAACCTAATCGTTAACGGCAAAACTGTACGTGTAACTGCAGAGCGCAACCCAGAAGACCTAAAATGGGACGAAATCGGTGTTGACGTTGTTGCTGAAGCAACAGGTCTTTTCCTAACTGACGAGACTGCACGTAAGCACATCACTGCTGGCGCGAAGAAAGTTGTACTAACTGGTCCTTCTAAAGACGCAACTCCAATGTTCGTTAACGGCGTAAACTTCGACACTTACGCTGGTCAAGACATCGTTTCTAACGCTTCTTGTACGACTAACTGTCTAGCACCTATCGCTAAAGTTCTTAACGACAAGTTCGGTATCGAATCTGGTCTTATGACTACAGTTCACGCAACAACTGCAACTCAAAAAACTGTTGACGGTCCTTCTGCTAAAGACTGGCGCGGTGGCCGTGGTGCTTCTCAAAACATCATCCCATCATCAACTGGTGCTGCTAAAGCTGTAGGCGTTGTACTTCCAGAAGTAAACGGCAAACTAACTGGTATGGCTTTCCGCGTACCAACAGCTAACGTTTCTGTTGTTGACCTAACTGTTAACCTAGTAAACGGTGCTTCTTACGAAGACATCTGTAAAGCGATGAAAGAAGCGTCTGAAGGCGAACTAAAAGGCGTTCTAGGCTACACTGAAGACCAAGTAGTTTCTCAAGACTTCATCGGCGAAGTTTGCACTTCAGTATTCGATGCTAAAGCAGGTATCGCGCTAACTGACAAATTCGTTAAAGTTGTATCTTGGTACGACAACGAAATCGGTTACTCAAACAAAGTTCTAGACCTAATCGCTCACATCTCTAAGTAATCATCACTTTGAGATAAGCGTTTAGCGCAGAATTTTATAAAAGGCGGCTCTTGAGTCGCCTTTTTTGTATCTGAAATTTGAGAGCTCATTAATGGCGACACGCCTGCTCTCTATGGCACAGGAAACTTACATGGACTTATTAACGCTCCCTGCCCTGACTGTCTTGTCTGACAGTGTCACGATTGTCGAAGTCGACCAAGTAAAGGTGATTCGTATCATCCATGACAAAGCCAGCGCCGGTATTGCCCTGCATGGTGGTCATGTCATTTCATTCAAACCTCAAGGCCAAGAAGATCTCATTTGGATGAGTGAGCAAGCGGTCTTTGATGGTAAGGCCGCTCTGCGCGGTGGCATCCCGGTCTGCTGGCCATGGTTTGGACGCATTGCGGCCCCAGCACACGGCTTTGCTCGTACGAGCGAATGGGAATTGGTCGAGCATCGAGAAAATGAAAACGGTGTCATCGTTGAGCTGGCCCTTTTCTCAAGTGAAGAGACCCACGACATCTGGCCATATATGTTTGAGGCCCGACTTTTGATTGAGATTGGCGAAACACTGAGCGTCACCCTCAAGGTTATCAATATTGATGATCAAGCATGGACCTTCTCCGGTGCGCTGCATACCTACCTCAACGTAGGTGATATTACCCAAGTCCAGACAACAGGTATGGGCGCAGCGTACATCGATAGCCTTCAAGACGGGAAAGTATGCCAAGGCGGTGACGTGTTACAGTTGACCGACACCATCGATCGCGTCTATACCAAGCCTGAGCCCCAAATCAATGTGGAAGACCCAGTCTTTCATCGCACACTTACCGTTGAGAACCAAGGCCACAATTCCGCTGTCCTTTGGAACCCTTGGCAGCAAGGCGCGGCGGCGATGGCCGACATGCAAGACAGCGGCTATCAGCACTTTTTGTGTGTCGAGTCGACCCTGCATGCGACCTCTCTAGACACCGGTAAACGTCTTGAGCCAGGTGAGACTCACCAACTGGTCACCGTACTCTCCAGCGCGAATAAATAGCGCCTTTACGTGACATCGTTGAGGGTAGAGCGGCGCTCTACCCTATTTCTGGGATTCGCTCGTCTAAGCTGATAAAATACAGCCCCCGAAATCGCCCAGAGCTCGATATGTCTTACTCCTGTCCTTTATGTCATCTGCCTTTATCGCAAGAAAAACAGCGCTACTCGTGTGAAAACCGTCACTCATTCGACGTAGCAAAAGAGGGCTACGTCAACCTGATGCCTGTGCATCACAAACGTTCAAAAGATCCTGGCGACAATAAAGAGATGATGCAAGCTCGGCGCCGATTTTTGGAAAAAACCTACTACCAACCCCTGCGACAACGCATTGCCGACTTATGCGCCGAAGCCTTAGTCGGTAGTGATCACCAGTTGCTTGATATCGGCTGCGGCGAAGGCTACTACACGACCCAAGTAGCACATCGGTTAATCGAACAACACGCAGCAGCAAACACATACGGTTTGGACATTTCCAAAATCGCCATCCGCTATGCCGCGAAACGTTACCAAAACTGCCTTTTCAGTGTTGCTTCAAGCCACCGCCTACCCTTTGCCGACCACTCACTCGATGGCGTGTTACGCATCTACGCGCCGTGCAAAGCGCAAGAGTTGCAACGCTGCGTGCGAGACAATGGCGTGGTCATCACAGTCACGCCAGCAGGACGTCATCTTTACCAGTTGCGAGAGCGAATTTATGACGATGTACGACTGCACAGCGAAGAAGCCGAATCGATTGAAGGCTTCGACCTTGAGCGGGAAGAAAAGCTCAGCTACCTCCTCCCCCTCGCCGATGGTGATGCGTTCGACCTATTGCAAATGACCCCATTTGCTTGGAAAGCCAGCGATTCTTTGCGTGACGAACTGAAAAACTCCACTATGTTTGAATGTGAGGCAGATTTTATGATTCGCATCTATCGTAAGCAGGCGTAACCCGGCACAAACTAGATAACAATTCTCATTTGCATTGTAAATGTCCCGAGCCTCCTTTAGTATGCGAGCAGACCATTAGGAGGCCACGGTTTATGCTGATCCGTTTTATATTGACCCGTTTTGTTTGTTTTAGTGCTTGTATGACTCTGACCGCCTGTTCATACAGCGCAGCGTCACTCTCTCCATCCACTCGTTCAAACTCAGTGGCCTCTGATCCAAGCGCTGCTACCCCTATCGTTAGTTTTTATGACTATCAACTATACGACCCATCGGGAAAAGCCCTGTCACTCAATGCACTACCTGAAACCTTCACTCAGGCAGAAGTTATTTTGATTGGTGAATGGCATACTCATTCCGCTATCCATCGCTTTCAAGCCGATTTTATTAAGGCAATAGCGAGCCAAGGCCGAGACACCGCCTTGTCGATGGAGCAGTTTTCAAGAGACGCCCAACCCCATCTCAACGCCTACCTTAACGGTGAGATTGGAGAGCAAACACTGATCACATCGGGTAACGCTTGGCCTAACTATGAAAGTGACTATCGACCATTAGTCGAGCTAGCAAAAACGTTTAACTGGCCTGTCATTGCCGCCAACGCACCTAAATCAACGGTACGTTGTGTGGGCCGTGTCGGTTTACGCTACCTTGATAGCCTATCCGACGATGAGCGCCGCCTCGTGGCCGCTAAGATCAACACCGAGGACTCCGCATACAAACGCAAATTTATGGCCTCAATGCATCATGGCGAGCCCGCCCAAACCGAAAAACAGTACGCTGCTCAAATGACGTGGGATGAAACCATGGCGGAAAGCATCGTCCAATACCTCAATGACCACCCAGGCCACCAAGTCATTCATGTCGCAGGGAAGTTTCATACCGAACAAGGGCTAGGAACCAAAGCGTCTATTTTGGCGCGCAACCCCAACCTCTCTGTCGTGGTTATCACACCTATGTCTGATATCGCATCTATCATCGATGCCGCCAGCGAGCCTCAGCCTCTCAACACGGATTACCCATTGCACGTCTTAGCCCCACCTGTGCGCTTCGTCAAAATGGAAAATCAAATGGCGGCGTTTCATAAAATGTCGACCCGTCATGGGAGCAACAAGTGTCAGCCGACTGAAGCCCCCTAATCGACCTTAGCTGAACGCCTGCACTCGCGACCGATAAATAGGCATGATTTGTGCTTGATGGCTTTTCATACAAATAACGCATATTTTGCACAAGTTTTACACCACACTGCCGATACGTTATTTGAGGATGAAGTAAGGAGAACACTATGACCCCAGTAGGAATGGAGTCAGCGAAGCTGGCACCAACCCAGCAGGTTAAGCCTCAAGCCAACACCTCGGTTGCAGATAAAGGCGCTGCACCTTTAAAAGTTGAGCAAAACACGGTAACCCTTTCAGAGGAAGGGAAAGCATTGCTTGCCGCATTGCAAGAAATTGAGAAAGAGAGCCAAGCCAACAAAGCGGAAAAAACCGTCGGTGACAAAGTAGAGTCTTTCGCCCACGGTGCGCTAGGCATGGATCACCCAGATAAGATCAAAGAAGAGGAAGACGGCTCTTATTCTGCGGGGCAATATCTTTCCGCGGCGGCAACCGTTGGCGGCATTTTGCTGGCCCTAATCTAACATTGAGCGCTAAACGACTCTCAATCAGTTGGGGAACAAGCCTTTGATTCGAGACGACAAAAATCTCAATTTGTTGTCGAACTTGCTGTGGCTTCATAATCATTTCGCATTGCAGAGATTAGGCATCCCCGATTAGGCATCCCCGATTGGGCATCCCGAATTGGGCATCCCGAATTGGGCATCCCGGTTTCTTAGCCATTGCTCCACTCCTTCCTAGTTTTAAAGCTCACTTCGGTGAGCTTTTTTATTGTCCTCGCTACTTTCATAAAAATCTTTTATCGAACTTCCCCCTTGAAGTTGCCATGAGAGACCCTATTTTTTCATCGAGCGCGAAGGAATCGCTCATATTGTGTCTTTTATTTTTTGTCCTAAGTAGGAGGCAAATCCAATGAATATTCGTCCTTTAAATGACAAGCTGATTGTTGAAAGACAAGAAGTGGAAAACAAATCTGAAGGGGGAATCGTACTAACTTCTCAATCGGTGAAAAAATCCACGCGCGGAAAAGTCATCGCAGTGGGTTTAGGCAAACGCCTTGATAACGGTGACCGCGCGTCAATGGACGTCAAAGTCGGTGATCACGTCATTTTCAATGATGGATACGGCGTGAAAACAGAAAAGATTGATGGCAAAGAGTATCTGATTCTCAGTGAGTCAGATGTGTTGGCTATCGTCGAATAATCTCGTTCTGTCATCTTTTTGAGGAGAAAATCATGGCTGCAAAAGACGTACTATTTGCAAACGAATCACGTCAAAAAATGCTCACTGGTGTCAATGTCTTAGCCAATGCGGTCAAAGTGACGCTTGGCCCTAAAGGACGCAATGTTGTTTTAGATCAGTCTTACGGTGCCCCTACCATCACCAAAGATGGGGTGTCTGTCGCCAAAGCCATTGAGCTAAAAGATAAATTCGAAAACATGGGTGCTCAAATGGTCAAACAGGTAGCATCCAAAGCGAACGATGAAGCGGGCGACGGAACCACTACCGCAACGGTACTGGCGCAATCTTTCATCAATGAAGGGCTAAAAGCGGTGGCCTCGGGCATGAACCCTATGGATCTTAAACGCGGTATCGACAAAGCGACGGAAGCCGCTGTGGCTAAATTACGCGATATGGCGAAACCTTGCAGCGATCAAGAATCGATTACGCAAGTTGGCAGTATCTCGGCCAATAGCGATCGCGCTATCGGTGAGATCATTGCCCAGGCGATGGAAAAAGTCGGCCGCAACGGCGTCATCACCGTTGAAGAAGGTCAGGGCCTGATCAACGAACTCTCAGTTGTCGAAGGCATGCAATTTGACCGTGGGTATCTCTCGCCGTACTTCATCACCAATCAAGACACAGGTACCGTCGAACTCGACAATCCTTACATCTTGCTGGTCGATAAGAAAGTGAGCAGTATTCGTGAACTGCTGCCGATTCTTGAGTCAGTCGCTAAGGCCTCTCGTTCATTGCTGATTATCGCCGAAGACATCGAAGGTGAAGCATTGGCGACACTCGTCGTCAACAACATGCGTGGTATCGTTCGCGCAACCGCTGTCAAGGCGCCAGGCTTTGGCGACAACCGCAAAGCGATGATGGAAGACATTGCGGTGCTTACCTCTGGTACGGTTATCTCTGAAGAGATTGGCTTAGAGCTTGAAAAGACCACCTTGGAGCAGCTTGGTCAGGCTAAGAAAGTGACCATCACCAAAGACGCGACGACCATTGTAGGCAGCGATGAACAGCACCATGCAATTCAAGACCGCGTGGCAAGTATTGAAGCGCAAATGGCTTCGGCAACGTCTCAATACGATAAAGAGAAACTCCAGCAACGCATTGCGAAGCTCTCTGGCGGTGTGGCAGTGATCAAGATTGGCGCTGCCACTGAAGTGGAGATGAAAGAGAAGAAAGATCGTGTGGATGATGCGCTGCATGCAACACGAGCGGCCGTTGAGGAAGGTATTGTGGCAGGTGGTGGCGTCGCGCTGACCAAGATTGCCAAAGAGCTCGCCGATCTCAAAGGTGATAACGACGATCAAAACGTCGGTATTCGTGTCGCGCTACGTGCGATGGAAGAGCCACTTCGTCAAATCGCCATTAACGCCGGAGATGAAGCGTCCGTTGTCGCCAACGCGGTGAAATCAGGCGATGCGGACTATGGCTACAACGCCGCAACCGGTGAATATGGCAATATGATTGAGATGGGTATCTTGGACCCTGCTAAGGTGACCCGTTCCGCCTTGCAATTCGCCGCGTCAGTTGCAGGTTTGATGATCACCACCGAAGCCATGATCACAGACCACGTTGAGAGTGAGGAGGCCTAACCTTCTCTCACTGGCGCTCTAGAGCGTCAGTGCACACAAGCGGGCGACGTTGCCCGCTTGTCTTCCACTTTGGATTGTGAGGTAAGAGAGATGAAATCATTGCCATCAATACATTTCTCCGTTGCGGAGTGTGGCACCCGCCCAGCCCCCGCTTCGGCTTGGCCCGTCACCACGACCTTTCCCAGTCAAACGGCCGGTCCACTTTTCTCTATTATGAATCAACTGCCAAAACCCGTGCAGTTGCTCATCATCCGCTTTGATTTAGCTCCGCCAACACGCACCGAGCAACCCGTGGTCCATTGAGACAAAAGAGGGCGGATAAGAGGTTAAAGACGAGGACTTGTTGTCAATTCAACGACAAATCATTGGCTTAATCACGCGTAGGATGATTGAGGCTAACCAAGAATTAATTTTTGTTTTTATGAATCATGAGAGAGACCAGCAATACCAATGGGTTCATGGCTTTCTCAACAAAAAGTCCTTTCTCTAACAAAAACCTGAGAAAATCACCCCGAAATTCTCAACTATCCCATCAAGTCGATCAAAGCAATTCTCGACATTTTGTTGCTAACCAGCGCTCTGCTATACAAGCAATCCTCCTTTGCATCATACAGCCTTTCATAAAACCATAGCTCACATAAAACCATAGCTCCGCGTAAGAAACTTTTGGACAAAAACGTTTCAATGACTTTGCTAAATTAGTATTTAATGGATTACTTTTAATATTGCAAAGCCTCTAACGGACTGGCCATAATCAATCGCCCACTACACGCTACCCATATCAGCCGTGGTTTTGATTTCTTAGGTTTGAATCATAGGAAGTACAAAGGGAAAGTGCTCATTAAACCGAGCAATCCAGCACACTGCTATTCTTAAGTAACTTGCGCGAACTCATCAAAAAGCACGCAACTATCCCCGTCAACGCTTTAATCAAGTTGATAAATCCGAAACTCAGGGGCTGGCCGAATTACTATCGACACTGCGTTGCGAAACAGGTATTCGGATATGTAGGCCACAAGCTATTCCATATATTATGGCTCTGGGCTAAAAAGCGTCATCCAACAAAATCTAGAACTTGGATCGCCCTTGAATACTTCATCAACCTTCAAAGTCAATGGCAATTTCACGGTTGGCAGAAGATCATGAATATGGATTGTCAGTTCAATCTGTTTCAAATAGCTAAAGTGCCATAGAGAGACATGTGAAAATCACGAGTGCCGTTACGCCTTTTGATCCTCAATATCAAGAATACTTGGCTAAGAGAAAATCAAAGAAACAATACCATAACTCTTGGCATGATCCTGCTCTCGCTGCTTCATAAGTTGCTGGGTGCCAATTAGTGCCTTGCTCAGTGCGGTGAAAGTTGCGCGCTGGGCTCTTAGAGGGACGACACTTGGTATCAGGTGTCGTCTACTCAACATAGATGCTTTAGCGAGAGCCATCTGTCGCCAGTTATTATCTTTGTTTTCACTACAAATTATAAACTTACTTATATCCTCCTATGTTTACAACCCTGAATCGATACCACATCGTTGCACTGCTCATTGATGCATATCGTGATGTGAGTCAACTTTCATACAAGTTACTATTGAACTACTATTAAACAAAAAGCAATATAAATACGTTCTCAAAAAAACAAGAGAACAATTAAATAGTTATAAATTAATTAATAAGGAATATTAAAATGAAATACCAAACACCAAAGTCCACACCAACAAATATCGACCGCCCAACTTGTTTTAAACCAGTGGAAAAGAAAACTAAGTAATTTTAGCATTATTTGGTAATGAAGGCGGAGGGGTTCTCCGCCTCTAAATTTTGGTTTTTAGCATGAAAAAACAGTATCTTCTTAACGATGAAAAACGTACCTTAACTTGCCTAAAAAAAATAGCGACAACAGAACTAAATACCACGGCCACCTATTTAATTAAAGAGGTTGTCATCGAAGGTCGCTCCCTTGATGATGTGGCGAAGGAGTGCGAGGTAGCTATAGAGGTTATCCAAACGGATTTTCACGCGCTGATGGCAGACTTAGCTGAGAAAGGGTTTACCCTCAACAAAAGCAATCTTACGTCGGCAACGTTCAACGAACTCGACTTTGAACAATATTGGTCCCCGACGACCGCCATCGTTCATATCATTCAAAACTGTAATAGCCCATGCATGATCTGCGATTGCTGGAAGGCCAAGCGCCATTTTCACGACGTGGATGTGTTGTCTGAAACCTTTCGAATGTTGGCTAAAAAAGGCGCTAGCTCGGTCATGATTTCTGGTGGTGAACCACTACTTCACCCGCAACTCAAGTCGGTATTGTCAGCAGCTAAACAACATGGCTTGAAGATAGAGCTAAACACTAACGGCATTTTGCTCCACAAATTCGATTGGTTGGCTAAGTTTGGAATCAATGAGATCATTATCTCTATGGATGGTATCGATGCTCCATCATACAAGCGCATTCGAGGCACTAATAAGTTTGATCGAGTATGGGCTAACATTAAGCAATTAAAGACACTAAACCCTGAGCAAAACATCGGAATCCGTACGACCTTGACTAGTGTCGTGACGAACAACTTGATGGACTATTTGACCTTCATCGATAGTAGCCCGATTGATTATGTAGGATTTAGCCCGCTTGACACTGATTCCACAAGCTTTTCCCGCGACACCATAACTATTGAGGTAGCGAGTCAACTAAAAGATCACTTGCTCCCTAGTCGAGAAGAATGTTCCAAATTATTCGGGGTGCTCAACGATCCTAATTCGCCAGTTACTAAGAAAATTCGCTCCATGCATGACCAAGGTAAAATCGATTGGAATGTTGAAAAATTTGTGGATTGCCTTGAATTTTACACGCACAACACTCGAAGTCGGGTGACCTCTTCTGAGCCGTGCAATTTTCCTTTGATCTCCTTATTGGTTGACTATGACGGTGCGTTAAAGAACTGTTTCTACTCTGAACCCTTCGGTAACATCTACCAATTGGATGAGGTTAATTGGTCGGCGAAAGCCCCCATTCAAGCTTTGAAGGATAGTAACAGATGCAGCGATTGTCGAGGAAAGGTGTTTTGTGAGTAATCATTTGTTATACCGTTTGTTTTATATTGGTAAGTCCACTGCTTGGGTGGTACCCATTTTTTCTATATTTTTGGTCAATGAAAAGGGCATGGAGGTGTCCGATATAGTCTACATCGCAGGTTTGTTTGGTGTTCTCCCTTTTATTCTCGAGGTCCCGTTTGGCGTCTTATCCGACAAATGGAGTAATAAGAATATCCTTAAGCTGGGCCTCGTGTCGTTTATTTTGGCCTTTGTCTCAATCCTCGGATTAGGAGGAGTTGAGTCCTACTTTTTCTACATGCTGTTTATCTCACTATCTTCGTCTCTATTTTCTGGTGCGGAAGACAAGCTACTGTGTGCCATAATTGAACGTAATGAAATCGAGCGCTATAAATTTGAACTGAACTCCTTATTTTATAAAGCCACCATACCTATGATTTTAATTGGCGGTGTGCTATATAACATCCAGCCCGAATGGCCATTTTATTTTCAACTATTTTCATTTGTGATTTCTTTCATTGCGTTGGCTAGCCTTCCAAATATGAAAATAAATAATCTCAAAAGAAAGGAGTCCAGCATTGAATTAATTAAATCATCTACGACTGACGTATATAATATTTATTTTTTATCCATTGCGCTTATGGGGGCTGTTTGCGCTTTTCTGGTAGCAATAAACACACGAACAGTACAAGTTCATTTTGAGCAATTATTAACATTCAACCCCACGGTAGTGATTGGTCTGTTTTTTGTTTTGGGGAATGTAGCGTCGGCGTATGCTTCAGACGTGTATCGTAAATATCTAATGAATCGATGGCTATTAGACACTAATTTCGTGTTGTTGGGGTTAGTGTCGTGTCTTGCGTTTGCGTTGATGTCCGTCGATGATGTCGTGGTCGTATTTGTGGGTTATGTCGTATTGTGTGGGTTCAAATCTGTGTACCGGCCTATTATCAGCGCGAACCTAATGACTGCACTGAAAAACAGGCAGTCCTTCTCCACGGCAATGTCGATCGCCGCTATGCTGTCTGCCATCATGGGCTTACTACTGAGTGCGCTCTACTCTTGGGGCTTTTCCAATTTCTCAGAGGTAAACCTCATCCTATCGGCGCTAAGTCTCGGGGTTTTCGTGTTGGGAGCTTGGGTAGTCCGACGTCACAATGAAACAATCTCAGAACAACGAGAAGTTCGCTCAATGTCTCAGAAAAAGCACTTTGTGAAACGTTTCTATTCAAAATGGTCTTACATTCAGCAATATCCGAGAGCAGACGATATCAATCCACTATTCCTACAAAGTGACAAGCGCGGCTACCCTTCTCCAAAACTCTTGTCGGTTAAAGACAACCAAGTAGAGTGGGAATACATCAGCGGAGAGTTGCTGTCGAGTTTACATCGTGACCAGCAACGGGTCGTCATTAATGCGTTCTCTCAGTGCTTTAATGACAGGAAGAGCATTCCTCATAACGAGGTTGTGATCCACGGAGATTTGCACCCCGACAACATTCTCGTCAGTGAAGGTCGCATTTACGTCGTGGACTGGGATCTGGCAAGTTTAGGTGATCCGCTCTTTGACGCATTGACCTTAATAACCAGCCCAACACTGGATCTCACCAATCAAGAGCGTGTCGCATTTATCGTCGAAGCCTTCGAGGTAACCGAAAAAGACGCGCATGATTGGGTGACAGGTTTTCTTCGTCAAAAAAGTGAACAACTTGCTGATTTTTTAACTGACGATTACGAAGGTGGGTACTTGGCTGACTTGGTCCAGTCCTACCGAAAACTAACCACTAGCTTTGCCTTAAGTAGTTCCCATGAGCCTTAAAACCGTCATTGTCAATCAGGGATGTCATGCTGAGTGTGTTCATTGCCCACATGGGCAAGAGCGCTCAATACTTCGTACTAAAGCTACAGAAGAGATCGCGCACGCCCACGAAGATATCATCTTGTTGTCAGGAGGAGAACCACTTGAGCTGACTTCTCGAGAGCTACTACCGCTAATTCGTCTATGTGTCGAGAACAAGAAAATCTTTCGTATTGCCACCGGTGGTCATGTACCACTGCCTCCCTTTGTTGAGAGATTGAGACATATACCGTATTTCTCGGGATTTTCTGTTGGCACGGATGTCTTGTTAAGCGAACGTAATTCGCATAGTGTCAGGTTCCAACGTACTTGGGAAGACAATGTTGCTCATCTTCAGTCACTGGACATAAACTATTCTTTCACTGTGTCATTGTCTCAGGGTTTCAGGCTTGCTTCCATCCTGCCCATATTAGCAAGATGGGCCCCCGACTTTTATATGCTCAATTCTATCGATAAAGCAGGGACTGAGAAAATGGAGCAGAGCAAGGCTCAGATTACCGCCATGGGATATGAGGTTGTGTATGGCTATATCGCTTAAATTGTTGGTGCGTGAACATCCTATACCATACGCCATTCACACTGCTTCAGGGACTATTTCTGCAAAGCCGGAAATCTTAATCGCGTTTGCCGTCAATGACCAACTTCGATTTGCAATGGAATTTCCGCTATCACCAAGCGCCGGTGAGTCGCTAGCTAGTCTAAAGTTACGATTCAATGAGTACACTTGTGTCGACTCTCCGCATATCCAAAACGCGATCAGCTACTTTGCAAATCTACACTATCGTGCTTTTGATCTCACACCCAGTCAAACATCGAGCACCTATCAAACGGTGGGGATTACTCAGAATGGTGATTGGAAACCTGGCGCGGACTACGTCAAATTGAAAACCAGTCCTCATCATTTGAATCATCTGAAAGAATTTCTGAACTTTCACCGAGGTAAAGCGAAGTTTATTCTCGATTTCAACGCGTCAATCCAACACACGGACTTCGCCTCGACGTTGAAGTTGCTCGAAGATGTTGATTATTTTGCTCTAGAACAGCCTCTAAACGAGAATTATGATATGAACGTGGGACACGCTAAGTCTCATATGTTCATTGCCGATGAATCGTTGCCACAACTCTCCTATCCTGAATTGATGAAACATGGTTTCAGTGGATTTGTGTTCAAAGCTTTTCGCAATAACTACTCAGCTTTGCGTCACTGTAGTGACAATCGGGAGCAATTGTTTGGTTTAATCGGGACCAATATGTCGGGCCCGTTTGATGTACAGTTGAGCGCTTTACTCAATGACTATATGCCAATTCGTGTGTCTAACTACTCATTACAATCATTTTTCGAGTCGCACCCACTAGAGCACATCGCAATTTACCAAGTGGAAGAGGGGAGAGTGATGCTTACGACAGAGGCCATTGATTATCTTAGCAGAGCTCCAGAGATCGCAAAGTTTTCTCTTCCCATCTCTCAGTTGGAGGCAAAATATGATAAATCATGATAAGTTCACCTTAACCCCATTAAGTGTAGGGCACGCGCAGGCCATGTTTGAGGTAGTCCAGCAAGAGCGAGAATATCTTTCTCGCTATTTGTATTGGGTCGATGAAGTCAAGGACGTCGATACCATGACTCGCTACATTCAGCAACGTGCTGGGTTCCCAGAAAATGTGGCCCGATGGTTTACGATATGGGTTGATGATAAAATCGCTGGCGTGTTTGGTATACGAACCATTGATGAGCACCGCTCTTCAAGTGAAGTGGCGTACTGGTTAACTCGTGAAGCCCAAGGGCATAATATTACCTGTATTTGTATAGAGCAAGCCAAAGCACAACTCAAACAGGAACATGGCATACGAACATTGGAAATACATTGTCTTCAAGGCAACGTAGCTTCTCAACACATTGCGAAAAAGTGTGGTGGTCAGCTTAAAAAGGTTAGTCCAAGTTATTGCATTCAAGACGGGGTGGAGCAAGATCTCCTAATTTATCACCTGTCCACCTAATTGGTAGGAAACGAAACTCGTTTAAACTATCAGCGAAAACAGCACATCATTTTGTCTGCTAGCCTTTGTTATCAACTGAAACTCCATACCAGAACGTTTGCTGTTGCGTGTTCTATAGTGTGTCGATACTTATCAAAAAAGTCAGATAACGTCTTCAATCTGTAGTTTCGAGGGGCAAAATCTGGCTTCAATCTCTTTAAATACTTGCCAATTTCACCTAGTTTTGCCCAACCCGATTCATCTCTATACTTCTGCCAAGCGTGATGCATTAATCGCCATAATTTGCATTCTGCGTCTTGATTAGAGCTTGATTGCACGCCTTCAAGTTCAACGTCTGCGTTTAAGTTCTCTATAACGACAAAGTCGTCACAAGCATTTTTAAACGAAGTCGGAGTCATCGCCTTTCCAACACCGATGACGTGTATCTCCGACTCTCTGAATCTGCTGGCAAGACTTGTAAAGTCACTATCACTGGATATCAAAGTAAAAGCATCAAACCTTTGGCTGTACAAGAGATCCATTGCGTCAATAATCATTAAAGAGTCTACCGATTTTTTCCAGATGTGTAGGCGAATTGCTGTTTGGCTTGAATCGCCAACTCACTCAAAGGCTGCTTCCCGTTTTTTAGTTGTTCAGCAGAAAAGTCGCCATGTGCACGTTTAACGATTATCTGCCCAAACTAGATAGCTCTTCAATAACCAGTTTTAGCTTTGAGGATGGAGTGTTTTCTGGATCAATTAATACAGCGATTTTCTATTGCCCATCACCCGTGCGCAACCCTCCTCTATGTAGTTAGTTGCACTATATAGGCATTAGCAATATTTATTCAAATGTGGGGGCTCAGAAATGTTATGAGTAACAACTCTAAACAATAAAGGGGCATTTTTAAGTTAGTGCATTTTTTGCAACAACTGACCTACCGAGGATTTCTAGGCAGTTGATAGACGAGAACTAAGAACGAACAGTTTAGTTGTTACATTTTTGCCAGAAAATCCCTGGAAAGAGATCGCTTGTTCATCACCGGTACAACAGCTATTTCTCTTCGGCATCATCCCAAGGGGACTTTCGTTCTAGTAAGTCTTTTATGCATTCATTTTCTTTGGGAGGAGCATCCAATACCTCATTGAATGCGTCGAAAGATTGCTGATCCACATTTAAAGAAGTGCAAATTCGATCATATTCTTCTTTCACGTCAGGGTTTTCAAATGCTTTTGCTTTTAAAGCCTCAAGCCTACTCAACTTTTTTAAAGTCCAACTACCATCTCCGTTATCAATCCACTGGATAGCATCTCCTTCATTCCAAGAGAGTTCTTTTTGCAACTCATCAGGTATTACAAAGTAATGTTCACCATGTTCATTTTTTTCAATCTTTACTCGCATACAGTCACTCGTACTAAATCAGTGGTATGTTTAGGTTTATCGCATTACAGAAATTTAGGCAATGACGATAAACGCAAGCTGCTATTGGAAGCAGAACTAAATTATAAAGGGGCATAACAGCCTTCGAAAATTGCTCTAATCTGTGTAGGAGTTAAGGGGTGTTGCCACCCCATCCCCGTACTCATCTATCAAATGAGTACTACTAGTAAACATGCCACGCCACGTAAAATGGCAGCAACATCAATCACCAGTTTAAATGTAGAAGTCGTAATCGAAAACATAACGTTTCCCTTAATCAACTCCCAAGCCGACTTGGGAAGCTATCCCAAAGTTTAACGTCACTGGCCATGACGCCTACGAGTGAGTTTGCAGCTCAAACGCAGGATTGTGAGGGTTGTTGCAGAACCCTCAGCAGACTGTGCAACCACATAACATTGCTCTACTCAAGTTTGTTTACTCCATGGTAAACGCCCTACTTTGTGGAGTTGAAATGTGCAGCCCTATCGCATTAATACTTATCGCACAGCGGGTATTGCAGCGAGTAAATAACATTATATCAACCTGAATGCTAACAAACAAATGGCATATCAATCAGATCAGATGGCTTAATCTGAGAAGTTTCTACCACTAAAGATCCTCACTCTCACCTTCACTGGCTGACTCTATATCTTCTTCAAGTTCCAGTTTTCCCTTGAGTTCTTCATGCTTCTTCTTCATTTCTTTCTCAGAAAGCATAAACTCTCGAGATGAATAGCCGCCGATTCTCTAGACACCTACAACAGATGAATATTTGTAGGTAAATCCGTTCCTCATTATTTTAAATAATTGCACGCACCAAAAACGTTTTGGGGCAGAAACGAGTTATCACGATGCTAGCCCCATTACACTTTGAGCGTGAGAGCGTGTTACTTGATTGGAGTCACAACTGAATTTTCATCTAATAATTCTTGTTGTAGGTCAAACACCCTAAAACGGAGCCTGGCATTCTCAGTCTCTAACAGCTTTCTGGCTTTAATTGCATTATCTCGTTGAATCCTGTACTTGTCTTTCAACTCATTGGCTTTTTTTAATTGGTGTTTTAGCCTATCAAACTCAGATAAAGGGACATCTAGCTCAATATCTAAACCTGTTGCCATGGCCTTATCGCGATTGAGGTTATATTCATCGATAACAGGTTTGGCGTAGGCCACGAAATCTTTGAACTTATGGACGTAGCTATTACCTAGCTGCGCTTCATTATTGATTCGGTTTAACGTGAGCTTGCCCGTAGCCTTAACATGAAGTGGCTTGCCATCTAATAAGCGCTGAAATGCATTGACCAGTAACCCTTCTGCCTTGCAGGTTCCCTTATACTCAACTTTCATAACCATACCGCCTTAATATCATCATTGAAGCTATCAAAAGGAATGCTGTGTTTGACCAACGTTGGTTCAATAGATTGAATTTTCTTCTTTCTGGCATCCAGAATTAATTCATTGGCATAATCGCCCATGTCATTTATCGACCTGAATGAAGCAATGAGGTTATCCCGCTCCCTCGATAGCCTTTTAGCCGCTTTGTCAGTGATTATCTTATGCTTGCAGGGAGCTTCAACAATATCCATCAGGGAGCAAAGGCGCTCACAATTACGGTTGGTGCAGTACCCCCCTGTAGGAAGCAACACAATGGATTTGTCACCTGACCTTACCAAAGAGAACAATTCACTTCGGGACATCACTATTTCTTCCCCCTGTGCTAGCCGCTCGGCTTTATTCTGGGCTATGCGCTCGCCTTCTGCACCACTCAAGGTGTCGGATACATTGTAAATCTCATCCCATGCGTCCACCGCACAGCTTTCAATAGCTTCATTAAATTCACTCATTAACGCTGTATCCATCAGCAAGTGGTTGGTGCGCGCAAGTTCGGAATAATTCGCATACCAGTTGGACATATTAATATTGCGGTGCTTAAGCTGGTATTTTACTGTGAGTGCGTTGCCCAGTCGGTTTTTCACCATAAAGACCACAAAACTCCGCCGTAAATCATGAGGACTAAGCTTAGGTAAACCGCCTCCAACCATTAAACTTCCTGCTCGCTCTGGATTTAACAGGTCGAATTCGTCAACGTCTTCTGCGGTCGCAGTAATGTTGAACTCTTTCATATTCAATGCATCATCAGCACTCTCAATCCTGGGCTTGAACGATTTTTTATTTATGAGCGCTTCACTGTCATAAGGGATGTTAGAAGATATAAAGGCACTCTCAAGGTCTTGTTTCTTTGCATTGTATTGGTCTTGCGTTAGCTGACCATTTTGATAGCCGTCATCCAGTCGCTCTAACTGATATTTCCTTGCGGCTTGCGTAGCATCAAAAGCTAGCTCCAGCGCCAGTTTTGCAATAGGTGCAGTATTCCACGTCGTATAAATCTTTTCGCCCTTATTTCCCTTTGTCGAAAACCCTGAGACCTTGGGTACAGCAGCTAATGTATCGTCATAGCTCTCTTTGTTCATGGAGAGTAGCTCTTCCTTTCGGGCTGCGGAGAACAAACCGACGCAGATAAAACACATCCTGAGCAATGTGCATAACCAATCTCCACGTCTGTAAAACGAAAAATTAGGAATGGCTTTTCGTTCAGGCCACTTACTTGTTCTGCGAGATATTCTAAGGTTGAATGTATGCATTTGCCTCTCATTAAGGGCACTAACACCAAGCGCTTTAAGCTCAGCGTTGAACATTTCATCCTGATAGGTGTAAAGCTTTTCCATCGCTGCTGAAATCTGATGGCGATAGGGGTGATAGGTTTCAACAAACTCAACAACGGTCTTTAAAATACTGACATGAATCGTTTCCGGAAACGCAATTGCCTGACCTTTACCAGCATCAGGTTTAACCCACTGGCTATATTCTCGTTTGTGGACATAACGCGTTACAAGGCCCGCTTTATTCAGTGCATTAATCATAGACGCAATGTGGCTGCACGAGCCTTCTCCGCCAACACCATGTAATGCTTTAGTGCACTTTTTCCACTCTCGCTCGCTCGAAAGTAAACTGAAGTCACTTTTACCCCAACGTGTGGCGATGGCTTTTAATGTATTCCTATACCTTTTCAACGAGCTAACAGCCACATGGGAGTTAGAGTTTGAGGTTTCCTTTTGATATTGAATCAGTGCATAAAGGCAAGACTGAATATCGTGGCGGTACTTCTCATCAATATGCCCAAAAGACAATGTTTTAAAATTCTGGTTCAGGGCGTGAAAATCCCACTCTACATCAAAGACGCGTGACACTCCTTCTCCGTCAGAGTCAAACGCCACATAAGGGTTTTCAGCGAGTTCTTGGCGAAGCGGTATAAGCTTTTCAGACATAAATTACCCCTTAAAAAATTGGCTGGCGCTGGCTCGGTCTTGGTAAAGCGAATGGTAATCGCCATCATCCACCTTTTGTTTTGCTTGAGCGTAGTTTTTTGGTGCTTTTTGTTTCAGCCTGAGAAGGACTTTTTTCAACATCCCCTCCACCACAAAATACTCATCCTTCGGTGCGGAATGACTCGCCACCATCTCTTTGAGGTCTTCGATTTGTTCTAAAAATGACAGCATCAACCAGATATCATTTTCTGACGCCACCAATTTATGGCTGTCACAATCAAAGCAGGCAAGAAAATCCGTGCAACGACCCGTATCTTTGGAAAAATCAATCCCCAACTGCTTCATGCGCCTTGCTTCTGCAACAAGCTTCTCTGGTGTTGCACCTGCGCATTTGATGCCAGTGGGCGTGGTCATTAATGGCTGCTCTTTGCTTTCACGATGACGCAATTTCTTATAATCATAATCAGACAAAATATCGCTGTGCATTACCTTGGAGCCTTCGATGGCTTTGCCAATCTCTTCGCCTTTGGCAACCGCGCTTAACGCGCCAAACGTGGCATTGAGGTTATTATCATGATCTGCCTGAACACCACTCGAGTACCGTTTGGCGACAACATTCACGGAATTATTCAGCCCCTGTGATACAAGGAAGATATCTTCAGTGACTCGCATCAATACATCAGATTTTGTTGCTCTGAATCGACTTGCAGTAACCGTTAAGCCCGTTATCTTTTCAAGCTGAGTATTGATGTAGCCAATATTTGAGCCATGGGTATTGAATGTCCAAACCTCACCGCTGGCACTAAAGAAAGGGCATAGCGGCAGCTCATTTGACAGCTGGATACCCAGTGATTGGTAAATCACCTTCGATGTTTTAAGCCATCGGGTGATCAGTTCTTTGGTTCGCAAGCTAAAGCCAGCGCTATTATCTAAATCCTTATAACCAGCCCTGAACTTCTCACCATCAAAAACAAACCGTCCACTGCCAATACTTTTAAATAAAACGTCCTTATGCTGCACGTTAGCAAGCACCGATGTATTCATGCCTGTCAGCATTGAGAACACGAAAAACCAATTGCGTGATGCCTGATTATAAAATACCTGACGATTAAGCTGCTCAAGTTGAAGCGGGCTACTCTTTATTGTTCCAGCTTGAGGTTTCATGCATTTCTTAAAGCCATGCCTTTTAGTGCCAATTTGAAGTGGTGTCCAGCCATTGCGTCTTGCTTGCTCATTAAACCGCTCTTCATCAAAGAACGGGTGAATCTCTAGCAACTCATTTTTCTCAATCGCTTCCTGAAAGACCACAGCACTTTTAACCAATACCTTTGACAATGGTTTCAGCTCTGTTTCAATATGGAACGCTTTGGACGCTGCAATAGGTTTCGCCGCAACTTCTGGCAGCATCTTAAGGTCAGACTCCCGATTCCACAGCCTTAATAACACTGATAAAGACTTTTGAATCTGCTCCCCTACCGTTACCCGTTCACCTTTTTCGCGTAATTTATTGAAGTGCTTAATACAGTCAATCATGGCTGTAATACTAAAAAGATCACCGCGATAACCAACACCGTCAAGGTATCGAAAGTAGCTAACAAGCCCACTAAAATATGTCTTCTTTGATCTGTTTTCAGGTAAGGATTTGAGCCTTTGGTGAATGTCTCTGACGATATCATCCCGATTTGCTAACTCCACATTCCCTAACTTTATTTGTTCCACTGTCGGGACATTAAGATAGCGTAAGCGATGAGTGTAATCTTTATATCCGTTGCCGCTGAGTAAAACCATATCCTCAAAGCGTAATGGAATGAGGGGTGCGATGGTCTTCTCTATCGTAATTCTGGTGCGCTTTCGCCCTTGATTCATAATGCCCCCTCTAAATCATCAAACGCGCCAATATAGTCCAGTACGTCTTCGTAGATTTCATCGGCAGAGGGCATATCCTGTGCAATTTTCAGGTACTCCATGGTAGTCGCCCGATCTTCATGTCCAAGCAGCGCTGACACCCTATCCAATGCCTCATCGGGTGTGATTGACGGGTTGCCATAATCATCCTTTTTATTTAAAAGGTGACGGAGGATATTTACGGCAAACGTTGAGCGTAAATTATGTATAGAGCCAACAATCGGTTTATCGAGACCTTGGGTTAGGTTTGCAGTGTTACGAATTTCCACCCAGCGCCCAGTAAAGTCTTGTAGCCGTGTAAACATCGGCTTCCCAGACTGGGTAATAAACAGGTATTCCAGTTCAGGGTTAATGGCATCATCACCCTCAAAGAAATGCGTATTACCTTCCTCAACCTGCTCATTGCACCATGCTTTGAATTTCTTGAGGCGCTTTTGATACCTGTCCGACTGCGAGTAATCGTAAAGCATCTTCATCAATGCGGCGGGGATAATGGTAACGCGGCTTTTATTCTTCTCTGCGAAGCCCTCAGCCGTCTTTGTAAATGATTGGTACTTATCACCGACACCCAAATCCATCACAGGTTTTTTAAACACCTCTTTGCCATCCTGAATCATGGTTTCGGGGTTAACTATCTGTCCTAAGTGAAGGCTCGCTGCTTCTTCTCTACGCAATCCAGTATTACGGCAAATCAGTGGGTGGAGGCAAAACTCAATAGGCAATGAGTGTAGTTTATTATTGTCACCATGACGAACCACCTTGCGGGACTTCATTAATATGTTTTGCAGGATGTTCCATTCATTATTGGTAAACGGCTTTAGATCACGGCGCAGATTGCTGAGGCTTGTGCCGCTACTCCGAGATGACTTGGAAAACTTAATCCGCATATCCGTCGTGTGAATCTGCTTACGTTGGTAAGCTTTCATACTTGATGCAGACTCCTCGAAATGGATATTAACTATCTCAAATTGGAAGGGAGGATTATTGAAGCGGATACCTTGTAGAAGGCAGTGCTTATAGAAACCAACGACACTGCTCATATATTGCCTAACGGTAGTTTTAGCCAACACACCATCAATAGCGAGCTGTTTTATACCATCGCGATACTGGTAGGTTAATCGTTCTTGCTTGTTGCGAGGAAATGTACTCCATTCTGGACGAGGGTCATCATAGAGAGGATCAAAGTCTTCTTCATCGTATTCAGCATCCCACTCGGCTTGTTTGTCCAATACAAAACTAAAGTAATGCGCAACCCCCTGCGCATCGGTGCCAAGTTCAAGAACACCATCATCGATTGCTTTCGACAATAAGAACTCATTGACCATATCTAATGGCTGGTAGCTGATTAGGTTATCTTTGTCGTCATACCCAACAATATGGAGTAAGGGAAGTTTCTTAATGGGGATCTTGTTGCCATTAGTACGATAGGTAACCTGAGGCTCGCCATTATCATCAATGGATACCAATGGTTTCTTGTAAACGAAGTTAGGGATAGTTGAAATCTCTACTTCTTTTCGTATTACCTTTTTCTTATTTTTATCAAAATCTAACATACTAAACCTCATGCTATGTACATAATGCATACATAGCATTCTCAACTTTAAAAGTTATTTGTGAGGTTTTAGTCTATCAGGTAAGTTTTGTATGTGGTCTTCCCAATTGATCACGTCGATTTCGTACACCACTTTATTTCTGACGCTTTCGCCGGCGGCGTGCATCGCTGACTTAGAGCCAGTGCGCAGCGGGTGCCATTCGGGCAGTGGCTGGCCTTCTGCCATTAAACGGTAGGCACAGGTGTGCGGTAACCAGGTGAAATCATCGATGTCATCACGAGTCAGCTTGGTGCACTCTTCATGAGACTCAAAGCGATGTTCATAATCGCTGCACGAACAGGTTTTCGTGTTGAGTAAGCTACACGCCACATTGGTGTAGTAGATTTCATCCGTATCTTCATCCATGAGTTTGTGCAGGCAGCACTTGCCGCAGCCATCGCACAGAGATTCCCACTCTTGCTCCGTCATCTGCTCTAACGTTTTTGTTTGCCAAAAGGGTGCGCTCATAGACTCATCTTGGATTAGTTAAAGAAGGGGCGATTTATACCGTCTAGCGGCAAAAACTTCAAGATCTTGTACTGATCGTCTTGATGATTTTTGCTACTATCGCGCCTCAATTTTACTCAGGGGTATCAGGATGGATTGTCGACTCGGTTGCGGGGCTTGCTGTATTGCGCCCAGTATCTCATCACCGATTCCGGGGATGCCAAATGGCAAACCTGCCGGTGTTCGTTGCATTCAGCTCAATGAAGACAATCTCTGCAAGCTGTTTGGCTTACCAGAGCGTCCCAAAGTGTGCGCAGATTTCAAGCCGTGTCCTGTAGTGTGCGGGGCGACCAACCAGCAAGCGATGACCAATATCACCGAGCTTGAGCGTCTGACATAACACTTGGCGTCTGAGGTAACAAAAGCAAACCAAGCACCACGCTCTGTCATGGGTGACAGATAAAAACATGGCCGCAGATGCGGCCATATTGATATTACTTCTGGGTGTAAAATGCAGGGCATTAAATCTTATGTCGCCCGAGCAGTGAATGAGACAGCGTTGTGCCATCCACCAGCTCTAATTCACCACCGACCGGCACACCATGGGCAATGCGACTAGCCGTGACTTGGTGCTCATGACACAACTCGGCAATGTAATGCGCGGTCGCCTCCCCTTCCACCGTTGGGTTGGTCGCAAGAATCACCTCGCTGATATCACCGCGGCGCAGGCGAAAGTCCAACACATCCAAACCGATATCACTCGGCCCAATACCATCAAGGGGCGATAAGTGCCCCATCAACACAAAGTAACGCCCAGAATATTGACCGGTCGCTTCCACCGCTGCGATATCCGCAGGGCTTTCGACTACACAAATTTGTCCATTCTCTTGGCGTTTAGGATTGGTGCAGATATGGCAAACCTCTTCTTCAGTAAAGGTTCGGCATTCCGAGCAATGACCGATTTCCGTCATTGCCTGACTTAACGCGTCGGCGAGTTGCACGCCGCCTTTTCTATCTCGCTGCAATAAATGAAAGGCCATCCGCTGTGCCGACTTGGGGCCAACCCCAGGTAGACAGCGCAAGGCCTCCATTAATTGTTCCAGCATGTGACTGGTACGCATTGACTCTCTTTCTCTATGAATTGTCCGTCATTCTCGTCGATTGCACGTAAACCTGTTACGCGCAGAGTGCGAGATTAGAACGGCATTTTCATACCAGGTGGTAATTGCATACCGCCTGTCACTGACGCCATTTTCTCTTTTTGCGTCTCTTCAACACGACGAGCGGCATCATTGAACGCAGCAGCAATGAGATCTTCTAGCATCTCTTTATCGTCTTCCATCAAGCTCTCGTCGATATCAACGCGGCGAACACTGTGGCTACCAGTAATGGTCACTTTCACAAGTCCAGCGCCCGATTCACCAGTCACTTCCATATTCGCAATTTCTTCTTGAAGCTTTTGCATGCGATCTTGCATTTGCTGGGCCTGCTTCATTAGGTTGCCCATACCGCCTTTACCAAACATGTTTATCTCTCTAGTTTGTCACTATATCGAATTAAATGGGGGCTGAATCAAATGAATTCAACCACCGAAAATTATATCGGTCGTACACTATCGCTATCGAGTTCAGCACCAAAACGCTGCTCGATAAACTGCACGTACTGATCAGCCGCTAGACTGCTAAAAGCTTGCTCAAGCTTGCCTTGATACAGCTTATCTCTTAACTCTAGCGGTGTTTCTCCTTTGTCACCAATCTCGACACTTAACTGGCACTCTTCGCCCAACACTCGATTGAGCTCTGAGAGCAGTTCACTTTGCGCTTTATCCGTGTTGAGGTGAGCCTGCTGTGGACGCAACGTCAGTTGGATAGAGCGACCATCTTTGACGAAATCCGAATTGAGCGCGAGTTGCTCAGTCAACTTAGCTGTATTGAGCTGACTGATGAGCTGCGCCCACTCGCTTCGCTCTAAGCTTTCATTGACGAGTTTATCGACCATCTCTGGCGTCTTCTCGTGCTCGAGCG
Source organism: Vibrio sp. R12-SG2-ISO1 (assembly GCF_059834045.1). Classification (NCBI taxonomy): domain Bacteria; kingdom Pseudomonadati; phylum Pseudomonadota; class Gammaproteobacteria; order Vibrionales; family Vibrionaceae; genus Vibrio; species Vibrio sp. R12-SG2-ISO1. Next base: position 438,336 of record NZ_JCBDGO010000001.1, read on the forward strand.
CTTTTTTCAGCTGCGTGGGTTTCAGTTCCGGCTTTTGCTCATCCACGACTGGTTGGCTTGGCGTCCATTGATAGGGCTCAGGCTTCTCAAGCGATGCGTTGTTTGCCGACTCGTTTCTAGCCATGTGTGCAGCAGGCGACATCTGCGGCGCTCCGGCGTGTTTTTGCGCAACACGTTCGAGCACCGATTCAGGTTTGGCAGATGCCGCTTTAGCCTTTTTTGTTGACGCGCCTGGCGAGCTGCGCCCTTGACGCTGTGAACGCAATTGATGACGCAAACCACTAATGCCGCCGCTCACCCCGCTTGACGCAGGCTTCTGCGTTGGAGGCGGTGTTGGCGCTGCTGGGGCTTGTGGGGCCGAAGCGGGCGTCATCTGTGCATACTCATCTCTGTCATATCCAGACGCGTCATGCATATCGTCATGCGGTGGCATGTCGTAATCGGCCATCGGTGGCTCATACGACGGTGCGCTTGGCATTGGCTGCGATAGCGCTTTAGGCTGAGGTGGTGTCGCTTCAGGCTGAGGTGATACCGCTGGAGAGGACATCGGCGCTTGAGGCGCAGCATGGCTGACTGGTGGCGCTGCATGGCTGACTGGTGGCGCTGCAGATGGCACCGGCGCCTCTGCGACAGGTGCGCTGGACGTTGAGATTATATTGGCTTGCGACACCTCTTGTGGCCTAAATGCCACCATGCGCAACAGCACCATCTCTAAACCAATGCGCTCTGACGGCGCCAACGCGATGTCTTCACGCCCTTTCAACGCAATTTGGTAGAACAGTTGAATATCTTGCGGCGTTAACGCTTTGCTCAGCTGCACGACCTTGTCAGCGTCAGGCTGGCCTTTATCAAGCGAGGATGGCAAAGCCTGCACCATGGCTAATCGATGCAATTGACTGGCGAGTTGTTGCAACAATCCATCCCAATCCACACCGTTTTGCGCCATTTGCTCCACACTCGACATCACCACATCCACCGATTTCGAGCTGATCGCTTGCAGCAGATGCAAGGCTTGATCGGTGTCGAGTGTACCCAACATGTGCGCCACGCTTTCTTGGCTGATACTGCCATTGCCAAGAGCAATCGCTTGGTCAGTCAAACTGAGTGCATCACGCATACTGCCATCCGCCGCATGGGCAATCATACCCAATGCGCGTGCCTCTGCACTCACTTGTTCCTGTGCAAGGATATGATCCAGCTGTTGATGAATGGCATCGACCGTGATCGGCTTAAGATGAAACTGCAGACAGCGCGACAAAATCGTCACAGGCAGTTTTTGCGGATCGGTGGTCGCCAGAATAAACTTCACGTACTCTGGCGGCTCTTCCAATGTTTTCAGCAGCGCGTTAAAGCTATGACGAGAGAGCATGTGCACCTCGTCAATCAGGTACACTTTAAAGCGTCCACGCGCTGGCTTGTACTGGACGTTGTCCAATAACTCTCGAGTATCTTCCACTTTGGTGCGCGACGCCGCGTCGATCTCTAATAGATCCACAAAGCGCCCTTGGTCTATCTCTTGACACGTATCACACTGACCACAAGGGTTGGCAGTAATACCCGTTTCACAATTTAGACCTTTGGCAAACAGTCGCCCAATCGAGGTTTTACCGACACCTCGCGTACCACTGAACAAGTACGCATGGTGGAGACGATTTTGAGCGAGTGCATTTTCAAGCGCCGTCAAAACGTGCGCTTGACCCACCACTTCACTGAATTTGGTTGGACGCCACTTTCGCGCTAAAGCAAGATAACTCATGAATAATTCCGATTAATGACCGTCAAATTCACAGATGCTGTAAACCGTAAGGCCGAGACCTTGCAGACGTTTATCACCACCGATTTCAGGTAGATTGATAACAAACGCCGCATGTTCGACCACGCCACCTAACTGTCTGATCAGTTTGGTGGTCGCTTCGATGGTACCGCCGGTTGCGAGCAAATCGTCCACCACCAGCACCTTGTCACCTTCTGAGATGGCATCGGTATGAATCTCTAGCGTATCAACGCCATACTCCAACTCATAAGATTGAGCGATGGTGTTGCGTGGTAGTTTGCCCGGTTTACGCACAGGGACAAAACCCACACCAAGCTCCAACGCCAACGGTGCACCAAACAAGAAGCCACGTGCTTCTGTACCAACGACTTTGGTAAAGCCTTGATCTTTATATTTATCCACTAAAAGTTGGATCGTGGCTTGGTAGGCTTTGGCGTTCTCCATCAAGCTCGTGACATCACGGAATAGAATGCCTGGCTTTGGATAGTCTGGAATGCTTTTGATGCTAGATTTGATGAATGCGATCGTTTCAGTTGTCATAGTTCATTACTTACTTTGGCTAAGTGGGCGCCTATCATTGTTATCATCGGCCACTTAATAATGGGTTTTGTGCCACTCGGATCCGGTATCTGACCAAATCACTGACTAAAATACGGTTCGTATAAAAAACAAACGCCCACCAATAGAGTGGGCACACTTCTGGGTAATCTTAGTGATTTTCTTCTCTATCGGCAAGCGGCTCCATCACAGGAAGACGCAAGAACCAACTGAGTAAAATCACCAGCATCACCACCAACATCACTTTCAGCCATAGGTGAGGGACAACCCAAATTGAGAAGCTAAAACTGAGTACCATCGCGAGAGCGCCGCGCTGTTTTACACCGCGCGTTACCGCCCGGTTCTGATGCCAATTGATAATGATAGGCCCAAACGTCGGGTGTTGATGAAGCCAGCGGTGAAAACGCGGACTGCTGCGCATAAAACAGGCGCTAGAGAGCAAAATAAACGGTGTAGTAGGAAGAACGGGAAGGAAGATGCCCAGTATGCCTAGGCATAAACTGAGCACACCAACAACATAGAAAAAGAATCTGCGTAGAGGAATGGTATGCTCCAGAACTGCGTTAGAAGCCTGCGTATCCGTTGAACACGCGAATCCAAGTCAAGGTCGCGGGAAGCGTTGGGATCAACAGGGCTGCAATAAAGCCTAAAAAGTAAAAAATATTATACGGTTCTTTAAAATCTTTGTCTGCCATGGGCTGCTTCTCTTTTGGTAGGTGGCGATACGTTTCTTTCAATAATGAAAGTCCCATTAACGCAAGTGCTGCCCTGCGTTTTAGGGTTATTTTTGTTTGGCGAGACTATACCTTAATGGTTAAAGCATAAACACCGAGCAGGTGTAAGGTTATTGATGAAATGAGAGGGAGTAACCCATCAACCCCAAAGACGAATTAGGCCTTTGGGATTGATCACTATTTGGGGAAATACATGAATGCGTTTAAGCGCTGCCACCACGGAAGATGTCTAAAGTAAAGCTGCTAGAACCTAGGCGGCTTAGGGATAACTGACACGCCGACTGTATCGAGAGATCGGTGGTGATGAAGTTTTTGGCGCAGTTTTCTCCCAACTTGACGCCAGAAGGGATATGTTGAGATTGGTACCCATTCGACCACTGTGCATCCAGCCCGGCAGGCAGCAGAGACAGCTTTCCTGAGCAGAGATCTGCCACCCCAAACAAGGCTTTCACCGGTACGCCGCAGTCGGAGCACTGCATGCCTTTCTCTAGAATATCCGCCAGATCTTTCAAATCCGCATTGAAGGATTTGAGGTTACGCAGATAATCATGGAACAAAGCGCGAACCAGCAGCGTCGCTGCTGGGCCATGATGATGGCTACTGGCCGAATCCACCAAATAGAAAGCAAACTGACCGTTCATAAGCCAGGCATAATCAAACACCAAAGGCATCACATCCGTCGATTGCAGTAAGCGGTAACTGCACTTCCAATCCCCTTGTGCGGTGTCTTTGTCTGGCAACAGCGCATGGAGTAAATCTTTGGCCGCACTTGGGTTATCCTCTAGAAACTCTAAGTGCCAATGAAGCTCTTGCTCCTCAGGCATATCCCCGCTATCGACACGAAACCACTGACTGGAAAAATCCCTGAGATCACTGAGGTGGTTGTCCGAATCCTCCAACGTCACTTCAATGGCGTTGGCGAGGTGTTCATAATTGGAAATCGGTTTAGGAAGGAAATCTTTGATGCCGTAACGCAGCGCCTTCGCCACATCAGACATCTCATCGGTCGCCGATACAACAATAAGCGGCATAGACGGGTACTCTAGGCTCACCTCCTCGACAAATTCGATACCATCAAGCACCGGCATCGACAGATCACATAAAATGAGGTCGGGGGAATGTTCCCTCAACTGTTTTAAACCTTCTAAGCCATCTGAAGCCTCGACGACTTCATAACCTTGTGCGGTTAGAAATCCCGTCGTAATGCGACGAAAGATAGGATCGTCATCAACGACCATAATGAGCTTTTGACTTGCAGCCAGTCGCGGATTCACCACCGAGGCCACCTGAACTGATTTGTGCATAAACCTTGCCTCACCCAAATTTGGATTATCAACATTATTGTTATTATTAACTGCGTGTTTGAAACACTTCTTAAAAAGTAGTCGCCACGGCCCATTTATACAAATATTCCACCGTAAATGAGGGATAGCTACTATATGTATGAATCCGGTAAGATCGGTGAAGTTGTTGATGTGCCTCAAGCTTTGACATGATATATAAAGATAAATTACCTAAATTCGTAACCAAAGTGTGTTCGACAGAATGAAATTAGATGATCTCAACCTATTTAGACTGGTGGTAGAAAATGGAAGCTATACCGCAACTTCCCGTAAAACCATGATTCCGGTCGCCACGATCACTCGACGAATTCAAGCGCTGGAAGACTCACTTAACCTTCGCTTGCTCAATCGACATGCAAGAAAGCTGTCACTGACTGAGGCGGGTGAGCGCTTTTTCAATGAGTGCTCTCCCCTGCTCAACCGTCTGACGATGACAGCAGAGGAGATCTCTGATGAATGTCGTGGCGCTGCGGGTAAAATTCGTATTACCTCTCCTTCCAATCTAACCAAACGCATGATGATGCCGATGTTCAATGCGTTTATGCTTCAATACCCTGATATCCATATAGAGCTTGATACCAGCACGCAATCCGACCACCTTGACCCCACCGAGTGGGATGTCATTTTCCGAGTGGGGCCGCAGCGAGATTCAAGCCTGATTGCACGTAAAATTAGCTCGGTCAAAGACATTTTGGTTGCCAGCCCAACGTATTTGCGCCTACATCCTGCACCGAAACACGCCGAAGAGTTGAGCCAGCATGCACTGCTCAAAGGTTCGCCGCTGCTCAAATGGCAACTCAAAAATCACAATGGCGAAGTGGTGGTCAATAATGATAAAGGCCGCTTCCAAGCCAATACGCTCAATGTCGTTCGCAGCGCATGTTCTGAAGGGCTTGGCATTACGCTCATGCCGGATGTGATGATTCGCGAGTACATTGAGGATGGCAGTCTTGTCCAAGTACTCGATGACTGGATCGCTAACCCTCGTGATATTTATATGCTGTATAACCACAAAGATCACTTACCGGAGAAAGTCCGTTTATTCATCGACTTTGTGATCGCGTTCAACCTGCATTAAAAAAGCGCCTGATTGTTTTCAATCAGGCGCTTTTCTTTCCCTATTTGCCCGTCAAGGATTACAAATACTCGACGAATTTACTCAACTCGCGATGGGGCACTTTCATTGGCTCACTATCGGGCGTACCAAGATAGAGGAATCCGACGATTTGATCTTCTCCCTGCAAGCCAAAAGCTTGATGCACATTCGGGTGGAACATCCAAGGGCCAGAGCGCCAGAACCCTTGGAAGCCCTGTGCAACCGCCGCCATCTGCATCGCTTGCACGGCACAACCTGCAGATAGGTGCTGCTCAAGTGCTGGCACTTTGTCGTGCTCCGTCACTTTGGCAATCACGGTGATCACCATAGGCGCGCGAAAAGGCGCATTTTTCACTTTTTCAAGCACAGCGTCATCACTATTGTCTGCCACCGCAGCGCGGTGCAAAATCGCAGACAGCTTATTGAGACCTTCCCCTTGAGCAATCACGAAACGCCACGGCGTCAACCCAGCATGATCCGGCGCGCGCAGGCCTGCGCGAATGATGTTTTCTAATGCGACTCCCTCAGGAGCCGGGGCAGACAGTTTGCCGACTGAGCGACGGTTGAGCAGTAAATCAAGCGCATCCATTTGATATCCTTAATGATTATATTCGAGACACTCGCCAGCCTATGGTTGGCTGCTTATCGTTATAAATAGTAACGCGTCAAACAAAAAAAGCGAGCCTATTACCCAGGCTCGCTTTTTATTTTGAGAAAAAACTAGTTGCTGTAGAAGGGCTTATCCAAACCCGCACGTGTTAACAGCCCATCGCATGGCGCGAATCGGTCCCCGTATTTTTGTGCGTGGTCGTTCATGATATCCACCAGCTTCTTCACGCCAATTTGGTCCATGTAGCGGAAAGGGCCACCTAAGAATGGAGGAAAACCAATACCGAAAATCGCCCCGATGTCACCATCTCTAGGGCTACGGATGATGCCCTCGTCCAGACAGCGGACCGCTTCGTTGAGCATCGGCAGCACACAGCGCATGGCGATGTCTTTCTCAGCAAGGTTAGATTCCGGGGTCAATTTCAGCAGTTTGTACACGGACTTATCGACCTCTTTCTTTTTCCCTTTGTAGGTGTAGAAGCCTTTGCCACTCTTGCGCCCTTTGCGGCCATCATTGAGTAAGATGTCAAACACATCTGGGCCTTGAAAACGCGCGCCGAGCTCTTTGACCAAGATAGGCATAATTTTCGCGCCGATATCGACGCCAACTTCATCCAACAACGTAATCGGACCGACTGGGAAGCCGAAGTTAAGCAGCGCTTTATCTAACTGTTCAATCGGTTCACCCGCCATCAGTACTTGCGCCGCTTCATTCATGTAAGGCGCTAAAATACGGTTAACGTAAAAGCCTGCGCAATCTTTGACCACAATCGGCGTTTTGCCTTGCTTGCGAGCAAAAGCGACCACAGTGGCAACCGTTTCATCCGACGTGCCTTCGTGTGGGATCACCTCAACCAGCGGCATTTTTTCCACCGGGCTGAAGTAGTGCAACCCGACGACTTTCTCAGGGTGCTTAGCCTCGGCGGCAATTTGGTGGATCGGCAATGATGACGTATTGGTCGCAAAAATAGTTTCTGCATGGCCATTGGCTTCCACATCCGCCACCATTTGCTGCTTGAGCGTCAAATCTTCAAATACCGCTTCAATCACGATGTCTGTGTTTTTAAAGCCGGTAAAATCGGTGCCACCCGACAGCTGCACCATTTTCGATTGCAGTTGCGCTTTGGAAAGAATGCGACGTTGACGCTGCTTGTCGAACAACTTGTAGTTGTATTGCAAAGCGTTAAGAACGCCATCGTTTGACACATCTTTTATCCGGACAGGAACTTTCGCTTTCGCCACACTGACGTGACTAATGCCCGCCCCCATCAAGCCACCACCTAGCACGGCGGCACGCTGAATCTTACGCGGCGTAGCATCACTGCCGTTGTCTTTTTTCATTTCAGTGGTCGCAAAGAAAATCGAGCGCAGTGCCTTCGATTCTGAAGTCATCACCAACTCACCAAAGCGCTGCGCTTCTTTCTGTAACCCTTTATCGAAGCCGTGCTCAAGCCCGTAGCGAATGACGTCTAAAATCGCCTCTGCCGCTGGGTAATTGCCGCGCGTTTTGGCGTGGGTTTTCTTGGCAGCTTGTTCAAAGATCACCTTGCGGCCCAACCCGGTGTGCGCCATCAGCTTTTCTTTAGTCGATGCTTTTTTGCCACTTTTTCGCTTCGGCGATGATTTTTCAATCAAGCCTTTCGCCACATCGAGCAAGATAGTCTGCGGCACCACCGCATCCACCACGCCCAATTTGCCCGCTTTTTTCGCTCGCAACTGTTTACCGGTCAAAATCAAATCCAGTGATGGCAGCAAACCAATCAAACGAGGCAGTCTTTGCGTGCCGCCCGAGCCTGGCAAAAGTCCAAGTTGAACTTCAGGTAGACCCAGTCTCGTCGCATCATCATCACTACAAACACGATAATCACACGCCAAAGCAAGCTCTAAGCCGCCGCCCAAACACGGACCATGAATCGCCGCGACAACAGGAAAAGGCAGATCCGATAATGTCGCGAACATCTTCTGACCTTGTTGCGCTAACGCTTGTGCTTCTGCAGCACTTTGACAGGCGTCTAACATACGTACATCGGCGCCAGCAATAAAGTTGTCCGGCTTGAGTGAGTGGACCACCATGCCTTTGAGGGTAGACTGCTTGTCACCGAGCTCATCAAAGATAGCGGCCATTTCATCGGCAAACGCCGCTTGCAGCGTGTTCATTTTCTCGCCGGGCACATCAATCGCCAGCCAAGCGATGTTTTGCTCATCAATGGTTAAGTTAAATGCTTTTTGCTCACTCATTATTCGACCTCCAGAACCATTGCTGCGCCCAATCCACCTGCTGCACAGGCGGTATTCAATGCCAATCCACCGCCACGGCGTTGCAACTCACGCAGCGTTTGCGTAATCATGCGAGCGCCCGTCGCCGCGAATGGGTGTCCGTAGGCAATCGAACCACCTAGAACGTTAAACTTATCCATATCAATCTCACCGATGGCTTTTGAGCGACCCAATTTCTCTTGGGCAAACTTATCGCTCGCAAACATCTTCACGTTCGATAGCGCCTGAGCGGCGAACGCTTCGTGCATATCGATCAAGGTCAAATCAGACAGCGTAATACCCGCTCGGTCGAGTGCAACCGGTGTGGCGTACGATGGCCCCATCAACATGTCGGTTTCAACGCCAATCGCCGAGAAGGCGTAAGAACGGATGTAACCCATGATCTCAAGCCCAAGCTCCTTAGCGCGCCCTTCTCGCATCAACATAATGGCGGCGGCGCCGTCCGTCAGTGGCGTACTGTTTGCCGCTGTCACGCTACCAAACTTACGATCGAATGCAGGACGAAGCTTGGCGTAGCCTTCTAAGGTCGAATCGCGGCGAATATTGTTGTCTTCGGCGATCCATTTTTTGTAGGGCTCTGGGAAAGCGGTCATCACTTCGTCGCGAATTTTCCCTTCTTCCCACGCTTTTGCCGCTAGCGTATGCGAACGGTGCGCTAACGCGTCTTGCTCTTGGCGAGAAATGCCGTGTGATTTCGCCATTTGCTCCGCCGTTTGCCCCATAGAAAGACCGGTGGAATATTCAGCGACCGCTGGTGGCACCGGCATGAGATCTTTCAATGACAAAGTTTTAAGAATGTTAAGCTTTTGACCTAGCGTCTTCGTTTTGCTGAGCGCCAGCAAGTTCGCGGCGAGCTTTTTCGAGACACCAATAGGCAGCACAGACGATGAATCCGCGCCACCGGCAATACCGATATCAATCGTGCCGGACATAATGCTTTCCGCCACATTCACGGCGGATTGGAAACTGGTCGCACAGGCGCGAGTCACACTGTAGGCGTCGGTATGAATGTTCATCCCGGTGCCCAGTACAATTTCTCGGGCAATGTTGGGGGCCTCTGGCATTTGAACCACTTGGCCAAACACCACCTGATCGATCAACGCAGGATCGATGTCCGTTTTGGCCAACATATCGCTGACCACCATTTTGCCCAGATCCACCGCGGGGACCTGGCTAAATTCCGTACTTTGACGTGCAAACGGCGTGCGTAAACCGGCAACGATGGCGATGCGTTCGCCCGAGCGGGTCTTTAATTCCTGCTTGCCCATTGTTTCTCCTTAATCATGAGAGGTCTGACCACGCCATTGTAACGAGATTGTTAAAGCAATCAAACGGCCGTTTAAATAAACGTGATTTATGATGGAAAAGTAGCAGAGGGTTTGGAGGCGGTAAATGGGAGTAAAGTCAGGAAAAGGAAAAGGAAAAGGAAAAGACTGGTTAACACAACACAAGGAGGAGTAAACCCTGCATTTTTCTTGGGCGGATGGATTAGGTGTTAACCAGTCTTTTAGTTAGAGTACACGTTCAAGCTGTCACGCAGCTGTCATTGAACAATGCGGTGAATCGCGTAGTTAACTCATCATCCACAAAGGGATCGTGGCACTTGAGAGCAGTTGGTTAGTTACGCCCCCAAACACCTTCTGATGAAGCTTCTGGTGTGCAAACGCGCCGGCAACGACGACATCCGCTTTGATTTCACTGGCCACCTCAAGCAACTGCGAGGCTGTGTTTCTTCTCGCTCGGGTAAACGTCAAACATTCCGCATCCACTCCGTGTCGTGCAAGGTAGGTAGCGAGATCGATTTGCGTCGGCTTTTTCGCTAATGAGCGCTCACTGGTCGCAACCACGACATTATCGACAAGTTTGAGCAGCGGTAATGAAGAACTTACTGCGTTTGCTGCTGCTTCATCGCCATTCCACGCAATCATTACCGTCTTCGGTGCAAAATGCGTCTGCGTCCTCGGCATCACTAGAACCGGTTTGCCGCCATGCTCTATCGCCGCTTCAAAGCTGACGCTTGTGCGCCCTGTTAGTGATTTAGGAATAATGATGATGTCCGATACTTTACCGCGCTCCGCCACCACCTCACCACGATAGCCAAAAATATCATGCCAAGTGGCACTGGTTTGGTTGAGACTCGACTCGCCCTCCACCACGTTAAGTGATTGACATAGCTCAGAAAATCGCAACTTAGCTTGCGACATATCATTACTGACGTAGTCGCGAACAATTTTACCTATCTGGTCATAGAATTTGCGTGACACGAGCCGCTGCTCGTGGGGCATCAGTTGCTCAGACCCCACTTGTGCGTGCAATACATCCAAGTGTGCCAGAAAAAACTTGGCCACATGTAAGCCTCCCTCGAGGCGGGTATCTCCATCCTCTTGCGAGGCAAAAGGCATGATGATCGATTTAATAGACATCTAGGTTATCCTCCGAATGGCCAAGGTAGATCCACGGCGTCCTGCAATAGGCCAATGGGCAAATCCAACAACATAAGATGGGTCAAACCAAGTAGAAATCCGCATGCCAATGTCGTCGTTGCGAAAGATCGCCATAAGCTCAGACCGGCTTTATTCATCAAGAATAAACAGAAGAACACACTAATTGAGATGACATAGCCGACTAAAAAGCACCCGAGCACCAAACCCGCCAACCAGTAGAGGTAGTGCATCATCGATGACGTGTTGTCATCAAACGCGTAGCCTTGCTCATATTCGTTATCAAAGTAAATCGGTGATGATGAGGTGTGCGTCAGTAACTGCACAATCACCACAGCGGAAAGCAACCACATACCACTCGCCACGACAATCGGGAAAATGCCCCCTAGGAAACTCTGCTGATATCCATCATAGATACCGTGAGCGAAAGCCAAGTTCACCACGACCGCAAATGCTAATTGAGGGGTACGTGGAGCAGGAGTGGAGGACGCTTCGTTGGTCGATTGCTCGCGCTTCTTCATATTTTGTCGGATCATAAAAACGAGTGAAAGTAATGTGAGCGCACCAATGATCATTACGCCGGGACGAAGTAAGAACGCTGCACCATCAAATTGAACCGCTTGATATAAATAGGTTTCCATTCCGGCAGAAAGAACAAAGCCGATAAGAAACGCAGGGCGAGGCCAATCAAATCGTTTCATAAGCACGCCCAATACACCGACTGCTAACAGTGTCACCAAGTCCCCTAAATCGCGGGTAGCTTGAAACGCTGCAAAACAGATCACCATAACCATAAAAGGAGCGAGTAAGGCATAGCGAATGGTGGTCAACTTAGCAACCCATGGCGAAATCAGCATACAAGCACCTGCACCAAACACGTTGGCAAGTGCTAATGACCAAACAATCGTGTAAGTAATGTCTAAATCAGTGCTGACCATCGCTGGTCCAGGCTCTAAACCGACCAATACCATGCCACCTAAAAACACCGCCATGCCACCAGATCCAGGAATACCAAACAGCAGAGTGGGCACTAAACCACCGCCCTCTTTCGCGTTGTTTGATGACTCAGGTGCAATGATGCCACGCACATCCCCCTGGCCAAAATCAGGCTTGTCCTTCGTGGTTTGCACTGCGTGTCCGTAGGCTATCCAATCGACCACACTTCCCCCCAAACCTGGCAAAGCACCGATGATGCAGCCAATGACACTGCATCGTAGAGCAAGCCACTTGTTTTCGAAGAAATCTTTTACCCCCGATAGCCATCCGGAACCAAGTTTGCTGGCACTGGCTATTGGCTTGTTTTGGCGAAGGAGATCGATGATCTCTGGCAAAGCGAAAATTCCCAAGCCCACGACAACAAGTGGAATGCCGTCCATCAAATAGAAATTATCAAACACCATTCTATATTCGCCGGTGGCTGGCGCACTGCCGACACTACCCAGCATCACACCCAAACCACAGGCCGATAAGCCTTTGACTAAACTTCTTCCTGCTAGAGAGCCCACCATGGTCAGACCAAGTAACGTCAGCATAAACAGCTCACCAGAGCCAAATGCTAAAATCACCGGACGAGCCACCAGCACAAAGCCAGTCAGAACCACAGCACCGAACAAACCACCAAACAAAGATGAGGTGAACGCCGCAGATAACGCTCGCGCAGCTTGCCCTTTCTTTGCCATAGGAAAACCATCCAGTACGGTCGCTTGTGAGCCACTCGAACCGGGAATCCCCATCAATACAGAGGTGAAGGTATCAGAGGTAGGGATAACGGCAACCAAACCGATCAACATCGCGAGTGCTGAAACCGGATCCATGCCATACAGAAACGGCAGCAACAATGAAAGACCCGCAATCCCCCCTAAACCTGGGAATATACCGATCGCTAAGCCCAGCATCACGCCCCCTAACATGTAGGTAATGTGCTGGACGGTAAGTATGGTCTCTAGGGCCAAAAACAATTCACTAAACATCGTAGAACCTTTGAACGCCAACGTCGTCAGACGGAGAATAGAGGGACAACTAAATTGAGGAATGAGAAATAAGAGCAGCGCTCAGAACGCTGCTCATTGAGAGTTACAGTTTGGTGTTGTACTTGTCAGCAAGCCATTGAGCGACCCACTCTCTGCTGCTCTCATCGAGTGACAGAATCGCTTCTACCGCTTTGTCTGCCTCCGCGCCCGTTAGCTGTTGATAGTTACCCAGTACGTCTTTAGCTCGAGCTTGGAACTCTTCATCTGCAACGAAGGTTTTTGCTGCATCACGCCAGGCTTGTTTGACCGCTTCTGGCGTTGAATCAGGAAGGAAAAACATTTTCTGAGCCACGAAACCTGCGACAAAGAAAGAACGCCAAACTTTGAAACCTTGGGCATTCATGTCCCCATTGGCTTTCTGATAGACCTCAGCGAAGTGTGGAATATCGGGGAAGTTAGGATCGCGCTGAAGTTGACCGTTGTCATCCAACACACCCAAACTAAAGATTGGGATCGCTTTGCCTTCCTCTACCAGCGGGGTTACCTTCTTCAAATAGGCAGAACTGGTCTGAGAATCTAAATTGACTTCGCCACGTTCAAAAGCGAGGCGACCAGCACCACGACCTTTCATACCAAAGACAGCTTTGACATCAGCACCCAATAAATCAAGCGCTAACAAAGGCACCAAATCAATCGTTGTCGCACCTTGACTGGCATACTGAAACTCTACTGAGCCTAGGTTGGCAACAAAATCATCCGCATTGTTGATACCTGTACTCGGAGATACGTAAATCACACCGCCGGTAGGCGACGCCATCACGACATCCCAATCGTTGTAATCGTATTTGACACGGCGGTCACCGAGCAGATAAGTAAACTGAGTCGATGCGGAGCTCGCGAGGACATCCAAACCGTTGTCTTTGGCTCTACGGGCAAATTGGTTAGCTCCTTTAGTTGAACCGCCACCAGGCACATTTTTGACCACGACAACAGGCTCGCCAGGCAGCGTTTGGCTAAAGTAAGGAGCAAAAAATCGTGCCCAAGTATCCGTACCACCTCCCTCTTTATATGGGACGGTAATTTGAGCACGCTCGCCATCAAAGGAGACATCCTCTGCCAGTACCGACGGGCTCAGAGAGGCGACCCCTAGGGCAACCATTGCGGAAAACAGTGCCGTAGTACGGCGAATAAACTGGGGGTAAGTGGGTTTGCTCATTGGCATGAATGCCTCCTCAAATCCTTTGATTGCTTCTCGTTAATCTTGTTATCTATCGCCCAATATTGCGATGCGTTAACACTAATCACTCAACCTGTCATCAAACTGACAAGGACAACCTCATTAACAAAAATGTTACATAGATCGACTTTACGACGAGAGTGCGAAGCCGTTTGCTAGCAGACACATTAGTGGCTAACAAACACCTCGCCCTTGAACAAAGGCCGAGACGTTCTGACTAACGCCGCTTGAGCGATGATCGGCTCTCCTTCACCTTCTAAAATACTCATTTGCACATCAATTTTTCCGCTTGGGTGCTCAACCACTACACGCTCATCTTTGCTCGGCGCTGCCAGCGAGTGAGTGACCGTACCGGGAATCAAACAGGCAGACGCAACACAAATAGCGCCGGTCACCGCATGACTGGCATGGCAATTGTGGGGGACTAAATAGCGAGAGGTAATGGTTCCACCGGATTGAGGTGCGGACACAATGGACACTTTAGGGATAACGCTCGAGCGAACATCACCTAGCCCCATCAGCTCACCCGCCTCAATGCGAATCGCTTCGATGCGTGCCAGTAGATCATGATTCGCATCAATTTCGGCTTTGCTCTCTGTACCCATAATGCCCAGTGCTGATGCGGGTATATGCACCATAGGAACAGCGGCATCAATGCAGGTTACATCAACATCAAGAATGCGTTGTTGACGTTGACCCGTTGGGAACAGCGCCCCGGTTTTTGCTCCGCCCACGTCAAGGAAGTTCAACAAGACTGGTGAGCCCGTGCCAGGGACGCCATCAACCGTCACATCCCCATCGAACTTTAAGCGTCGATTCGGCGTTTCGGCTGTGACTTCTATGATGGTGTTGGTATTGACGTTCTTGACTCGGACCGTCGTCGTACCGTCTTGAAGTGAGATAAGATTCTTTTCGGTTGCAAACGCAATGATTCCAGACAAGATGTTGCCGCAGGAGGGTTTGGTATCCACGATCTTCTCCTCCACGCCAACTTGAGCAAACAGATAGTCAAGGTCGACTCCTAGCGAGTCAGACAACGAGACGATCGCCACCTTACTGGTCAACGTGGTGCCCCCACCAATACCATTGATTTGCTGGACATCACCTGATCCCATGATGCGTATCAGCAACGCATCACGTTCATCTGGGTCACTGGGGAGATCTTGTGAAAGAAAATACGCGCCCTTCGAGGTGCCACCCCGAATAAGCATGCAGGGAATTAGATGAGAGTGTGTCATTCCTTCGCTCCTTAGCAATCACACCACTTCCTGCTTGAAATGGCTGCGTAAGGCTACGAAACGAACCTGTCACCGAACTGACACACGCATGCGTGGACAACTCAATCGTAATTTTTGAGAGCGCTCTCCCACTCTGTCGTCACCACCTCCCGTTTACTCTGATCTGAGAACACCATGAGTCGCACGTCAAGAGGAATTGGGTTCAGTTGATCTGCATAGTGTTGACGTAAATATGCGGCGGATTTTTCACTAGTAATATCTGTGCGAATCGGCGGCATATTGGTTTGTTCAGCCATGACCCATTGGCCAGACAAAGACAAGATGTAATCAATGAAGGCTTTTGCGGTATCGGGCTGTTGAGTGGTTTTATTGATAAAGGCGCTGCGAATGATTACGGGTGTGTAGTCTGTCAGCGACACGATCACGATGTTGTCATCCAACTCTTGCCAGCTTCTAGCGTATGATCCGAGCACGTTGTAAGCCATAAGAAGCTCACCCTCACTGGCCGCTTTAAGCATCGAACGGGTGCTACCAAAAGTGCGTGCCTGGGCGGAATTAAACAGCTCAAGAAACTGACCGTAATTTCTTGCCTGCTGCCTTTCAAAAGACCAAAGTAAATAACCGATCCCCACTCGGCGGATATCAAACAGGCCGATTTTCCCGACTAACTCACTGCTGTATTGACGGATAAAGCTCAATAATTCAACGCGGTTCATTGGGGTCACCTTACCGTCAATGAAGGCTTTATTAAACACTAAAACTGCAGGCTCAAAGCTAAAACCAAACAACTCATCACGCCATTGACTCCACTCCGGTAATACACTCTGCGAAGTACCGTAGCTCGACATCGCGACCTGATGAGGCAATGCGTAGCCATCATTCACTAGCCGCAGTTGCAAATCCATCACGGAACTGATGGTGATATCGGGCTGTGGCTGAATGTTATCGCGAACATACCGGTCTAAATCATTACTGCTCATCCAGCGGTAATCGATCTTAACCTCTGGGTGACGCATTTTAAAATCATCCAGCATCGGCTTCATTTCTGACTGATATGCTGCGCCATAGATCCGCAGTGGCAACAAAGCCTCATCAGCCGCACTGAAACCAGACCATAGGAGCGCTACCGCTAACCACCCGATACGCTTCATTCGCTTACCTCTTGCCACGCTGTATAAGGAAACTGTATTTCTACCGTCAGCCCCGTTGGGACACTGTCTTTTAGCAACAATACGGCTTGCATCTTCTTCGCTACGTCAGCCGCAATACTCATCCCCAGACCGGTACCGGCTTCGTCGGTCCCCGCGATACGATAAAAACGATCAAACACCAAAGGCTTATCAGCATCGCTAATACCGGGGCCGAAATCACGTATCACCACGACGGCTTTGCTACCCATATGGCTGACTTCCACTTCCACTCGACTGGATGCTGGCGAGTATTTAATGGCATTTTCAACGAGGTTCGTCAGCATTTGCTCAAGTGCAAAGGCATCCCCGCGTACAGAAAAGGCCGTGTCCGAGTCATAACTTAGCTCTATCTCCTTTGCCAACGCATTCATCGCCAACGAACGACACACAGCTGCCGTTAACTGATTCATGTTCACCCACTGGGGCTCAACACTTCGATATCGGTGCTTAATGGTTGCGTGATTAAGCAGTTGATCAATGGTCCGTTCGAGCACATCGCACGCCTTGAGCACGTTCGCTAACGATCGTGCGGTCGCCTCATTGTGATCTCGACTCAGAATCAAACCGACTTGCGCGCGCATGCCGGCAAGCGGGGTTTTCAACTGATGCGCCGCTTCTCCAGTAAAGTTTTTCAGGTTTGTCAGCGTGTCATCCAACTGAGACATAAAGGTGTTAACGGTCTCAATCAAGTGGGACACTTCCTCAGGTGCATCCATATCGATGGGTGTGAGATCCACATTGGAGCGACTGGCGATTTTCTGGTTAATCACGTTTAAAGGTTTAAGTACCATAGCAATCAGTACGAGAATCACCACAAGGGCACAACTGACCACACCGACCAATAGCTTGAATGCCACATCTGATAGCTCTTTTTCCCAATGAGTCCTGGCTTGAACCGTCTGACCCACCAATACCGAGACCACTTGCGCCCCCTCACTGGTGTTCACCGAGCGGCTGACCAAGGCAAAGCGTACATACTCATCAAACATGGTGTGGTAGAAAAAATGGGGTTTGATCTCTAACTGTACGGGATATTGCTGAATGTGTGATTGAATTGTTGTATCGCTGAGCAAGGAAGCATAGCCCGTGATAAATTCATCGTGATTGATGACAACAGCATAAAATACTTTGTCTCTGGGAGAATCTGATAAACCGGCAAACGCAGAGAAAGGCAGGTCAACGCTGACTTGCAGGTGCTCAAACCTTACCTGCTCTAAAATTTGTAACGCTGAGTTGGCGAGCGGACGATCGAACGCAATTTGCGCTGTCTGATACGCATAGCGCTTGACAGCGAGCATAGAGAGCAAGCCAATAAACAGCAGCAACATCGTCGCATAAACAACAAGCTGAAAACGTAAAGAACGAGTAGAAAATCCCTGAAAAACGGGCAATGAGGCGATCATCCTGCTTTGGCCATCACATACCCAAGGCCACGCAGTGTTTTGATCTCCACCTCACTCTCGGACAACGCTTTTCTGAGACGCCCTACGTATGTCTCAATTGCGTTCAGATTCGGCGGATTGTCATAGCCATACAGATGGTCGATGATCTCTTCTTTACTGAGAACGCGATTCGGGTGACCGAGAAACACTTCCAACAAGCGATACTCTCGCTGTTTGAGCTCCACCGTCTTACCCTTCACCTGCACCGTGGCACTGGCTGCATCAAAACAGATGTCACCAAATTCGATAAGGTTGTGATCTTGCCCTTGACTCCTGCGCACAATAGAACGACATCGCGCCTCTAGTTCACCCAAGTCAAATGGCTTACAAAGGTAATCATCCGCACCTAAGTCAAGCAGTTGGATTCTATCGAGCACCTCGTTTCTCGCCGTCAGTATCAAAACAGGCGTATCGTAACGTTGGCGAATTTTTTTTGTAATCTCTTCTCCAGAACGATGCGGAAGATTCAAATCCAAGATGATTAAGTCGTATTGAGTGTGAGCGACCAAGGCATACGCCACTTTTCCATCGTAGGCACAATCAACTCCATGACCTAAATCAGTGAAGCGCTGCTCCAATGATTGGCTGATCAAACGATCATCTTCCACTATCAAGATTCTCATCGGTCCTCAACTTTCCTTGTAGGCAATGCAACAAATGCATCACTTTTATCCTCAGTTTATAACATCAGACAAGGTAGGGTGACAATCCAGTTGTCGGCTTTTGCCAAACACTGTGATCATCAAACACAGCCGCCTAAACGGGAGAACAGCGTTGCTGCGCCGGGCATTTTCTCGAGGCAAAAAAAAACCACACAGAACTGTGTGGTCGGAATGTATAAAGCAATTAACTAACGCCAATTGAAAATAATCAGTTTCCTGATTAGGAGAAAGTAAAGTCAGCCTTCAAAAGGAAGTGTCATCTTGCTCAACTTGTCAGCAGATGCCGACTAGATGACAGGAGTTACTATACCTGTTGCCGCTTGCCTCTTTTTGAAGTAGATCAATTTTAATGGGATTTCTCTCTTTTTATCGCACTGTGCGCCACTTTGCTTCAATATATAAAGAGGGTTTTATCAGCCATAATGAGCACCACGGAGCATACTAGGAGGCTCGTGTGTCAATAATTTCGTTTTTTGGAAAGAAAAAGTCCGACACTCCGGTCAACTCGGATATGGACAGACAAAGAAAATATGAAGCGCTGGTTCGTGCCTATCACCGAGATCTCTACCGCTATGCGTATTGGCTCTGCAAAGACCCAACCATCGCGGAAGATTTGGTGCAGGAAACCTGCCTAAGGGCTTGGAAGTCACTGGACAGTTTGCAAGATGAAAAAGCGGCCAAGTCTTGGCTGATCACCATCTTGCGCCGTGAGAACGCGCGTCGTTTTGAGCGTAAGCAGTTTGATCTCGTGGATATCGATGATTACAGCGGCGAAGCCAAAGTGAGCGATGACCCACATCATCAAACCCAGTGGATCCAAGCGCAAATCATGAAGCTAGAAGAAGAATACCGTGAGCCCCTCTTCCTCCAAGTGGTAGGAGGGTTCAGTGGTGAAGAGATTGGCGAGATTTTGTCTTTGAACAAAAACACCGTCATGACACGGCTTTTTCGAGCGCGTAACCAACTTAAAGAGATGTTAGATTCTGATGACAGCGCAAGGGGGCAAAAAAATGGATGAGTTAGAATTCCGTCGTCGTATTATGTCCGACCCAAAACAGCGTGACTCACAAATCAACGAAGCGATCAAAGCCGACAGCAAGAATGCCAAGTTTGCCGACGATATTCTTGAACTCGATACCCTCATTGCCAATGCCATGAAGGTCGATGTACCCGATGGGCTCGCTGACCGCATTTTGTTTAATCAATCCGCGGCAATCAAAGAAGACAATGTCGTTCGCCCGACATTCGTTAAACGTGCCATGGCAATGGCAGCTTCGGTCGCCTTTGTCGCTGGTCTGCTGGTTGGCCAAGTCAACTGGGGCAATTTAGTGGTATCCCCCGCGAACGCCAATTTAGCGGATACCGCTATTCAACATGTGTTTGATGAAAAAGGCTTCGTGTTTGTGTTGGATGAACAAGTCCAATCGTCGCAAATCAACGCCAAAATGGTGCCGTTTAAAAAACACTTGATTGAGCAGTTCCCTTACCATGTCTACTATCTTAACCACTGTGGCTTTGGCGATGCCAATGCGGTGCATATGGTCTTTAAAGGGACGCAAGGCAAAGTGACGCTGTTCTTAACCGGTATCGCCAGTGACAAAGCCTTTACGTTTGAGAAACAAGGTATGGCGGGCATTGTTGAACCGATTGGCAACAACAGCCTGATTCTGGTTGGAGACAAAGGCGAAGATGTGGCGAACATCGCGCAAACCTTGATGGATATCATTAAGCCGATGAGTTAACAACCTGATAACATTTTGTGAGCAAGATCATGGCCCGAGATTCCCTCTCGGGCCATTTTTTTAGCATAAAATTAGAGCTTACACTCTAAAAACAGCCATTTTGTAGGATTTTCCTGCCAGATAACCGTCATTTCGCTAATTTTATCTGCCAACTACGCAATGGTCGGATATGTATCTCCTATAATTGCCTCTAGGATCAGCCACCACTGAGCTTTTGCTCAAATATAACGTCCGAAAGAGACGAACAAAAAGGAAAAAGCACAAATGAACAAGACGCGTCTGTTTAAAAAATCACTGTTAGCAGTGACTATCGCATCAACGGCAATGGCTTCACAGCAAGCGATGGCCGCCGGTTTCCAACTTAACGCACAATCAGCGACGGGCCTTGGCCGTGCATTCGCAGGTGATGCGGTTATTGCTGATAATGCATCAGTAATGGCACGTAACCCAGCAGCTATGGCGCTGTTTGACAAGACTGAACTTTCTCTGGGTTTTGAAACGATAACTTCAATGATTGAAGTTAAAGACGCCACTTACAGTAAGACTTATCTTGATGCAAACGGGCAACCAGTTGGGACCCCGGCGCCATCAACGTCCCCTGCAAATGTAGATGATGCAGGCGATACTTCTATAGCTCCAAACATTCATTTAATTGTTCCTGTAAATGAACAGTTTGCTTGGGGCGTAAATGCCTACACAAACTTTGGCACAAAAACCGAGTTCGACAACGATTATGTCGCTGCAGAGTTCGGTGGGCTTACTGACGTAAAAAGTTTTAACTTCGGCCTAGCTGGATCATATCGTATAAACGACCAATGGAGCCTCGGCGCTGGTCTGGATTTGATATATGGACAAGGTACCTTTAAACGAGCAGTACCAGGTAGCAATAGTACGAGTTACCTCCTTAACGTAGATAAAGCCGATGGATGGGCCGTTGGATTTAATCTAGGTACTGTTTATGAGTTAGACGAAAATAATCGTTTCGGCCTAGCATACCACTACAGTCCTAAATTTGAGGCTGAAGACGACTATGGACAAAAAGTAACTCTTCCGCTACCAGATATGGTTGAATTTTCAGGGTTCCACAAAATCGAAGACACCAAGTTTGCTGTACACTACAGCGTTCAATGGATCGGTTGGGGCGACTTTGAAAAAATTGACTTTGACAATCTAGACAGTACTCAGTCAGGTTTAGCCGCAGCAGGCTCGCTTTACCAAAAAGATTACAAGTGGCAAGATGGTTGGCGCTATGCTTTAGGTGGGACGTACTACCTAAATAGTGACTGGACTTTGCGTGCAGGTTATATGTACGACACAAGTGCACAAGACAGTTTGACATCGATTTCTGTACCGGATTCAGACCGTCAGTGGTTTTCTACTGGATTTACCTACCATATTGACAACAGCTCAAACATCGATTTCGGCTTCACCTATCTATTGGGTGGCGATACTAAAGTCGATGAGTCTGTAACTCTTCCTACTGGTGCTACAGGTCCTAGTCCTACACCCGTTTATCAACACACAACGATCAACGCAACTACTCACGCTGATGCAATCCTACTAGGCCTACAATACAGCCGTAGCTTCTAAGCACAGCGAACACGCTATACCTTCAAAGGCCGCTCTCGCGGCCTTTTTTAGTTTTCTATTCAATCACTTCAATTCCTATTCAGGCTACACGTGTAACCTGAATCCTCTGATTGACCCTACAGATGTACGCTCAATTTTAGAAACACACCATTAACAAACAACATTTAAACTATATATTTTTATAATGATTAGTATTTTATTCCAAAAACCATTAATGGCTCGTTTTTTATTTTTAAAGTGTTTGCTCTAACTTTATCATCACCCGACCAAAGTCAACGACAATCAGCGAACATAAAAATGAAAACCAATAAAACACTTCTTTCTCTTGCAGTGGCTGGCACTCTGATGACCAGCGCCACACACGTGTCTGCGGCTGGCTTTCAGCTCGCCGAGTACTCCGCAACTGGCCTAGGTCGAGCGTACGCTGGTGAAGCCGCGATGGCAGACAACGCCAGTGCGCAATGGCGCAACCCTGCCATGCTGACTTATCTAAAAGGGACGCAGCTCTCTGTGGGCGCTGTGTATGTGGACCCGAATGTGGATGTTAGCGGTACTGTAGATGGTTCAACATCGGCTAATCCAACGTTACCGAGTTCGAATGCCACGTCGTCTGACTTTGCTCACGATGCCGTTATCCCTAACTTTTACGTTTCTCACCAGTATTCTGAGCAGTTCTTTGTTGGCGCCGCATTCGGCACCAACTACGGCATGGAGACTGATCTGGGTACCGATTTCGCCGCTTCTCACTTTGGTAATGAAGCGAGTGTGATCACGATGGAAGCCAACCTAAACGCTGCATATCAAATCAATGATGCGGTGAGCATCGGTGGTGGTCTACGTTACGTGATGGGTGAAGGAAGCTTTGGCGCAACGGCGCCAACAAGTAATGCTTACGCTCTTTCACAAGGCACGACCCTTAAATATATGGAAGGCGATGACACCGCTTGGGGTTGGCAACTTGGTGCTGCTTGGCAGATTAACCAAAGTCATCGTATCGGTGTTGCCTATAAATCAGCGGTCGATCTTAAACTTCAAGGTTATGCCACTGGACTAGGGTTCGATGTTGCACTCGCAGCTGATCGAGACAATGGCTACATGAACCTTCAACTACCCGCTACCGCAGAGATCGCCAGCTACCACCAGTTGAACGACAAACTCGCTATACATGCGAGTATTAACTGGACAGATTGGAGCAGCTTCGAAAAACTCGAGGCAGAACTTGAGACCTACGGCACCAAGATGGTCAAAGAGGAAAACTGGGAAGACAACTACCGTTTTGCGCTCGGTACCACCTACCAATGGGATTCTAAGTTGGCACTACGAGCGGGTGTCGCGTATGACATGTCAGCGGTGAGTGACAAAAACCGCACCATTACTATTCCAGAAACAGACCGTACTTGGCTGAGCGTTGGCGCCAGTTACGCGTTTACCAAGCAGTTCACGTTGGATGGTGGCTTCACTTACGTGTTCGCGAAAGATGCACCTATCACTGAGTCACGCGGGTACCCATCTGATGAAGCAGCAGAGGTCATTGGCGGCGAATTTGTCGGCGAGACATCGGGACACGTAATCATCGTCGGTGTACAAGCGAACTACACCTTCTAACGCATACCCTTAAAGACTTCTCCTTTATACGAAAAGGGCTTGGTCAGTGACCAAGCCCTTTTTACTTTCTCAACGTCAAGTAGTCAGAAATCTTGTAGATATTCATCAAGATAAGCTTCTTCTTCCTCATTGAACGCTTCTTTTTCTATCTCGGCGTTAAAGTCTTGGCGTTGAAGATACGCATCACGCGTCAGTGCGTAAGGGTCAGGAGAGTTTTCCAACATCACTTCTTGATTCACCAGTGCTGCACGGGTTTCCATCCCTTCCAGGGCCCATTTACCTAACGCGCCCCAAAAATTCAGCAACGAAAGTGGTACGTAAGCACTGTCGACAAAATCGGCGGTCTCTCGCACTGTCCAAGGGCCATAGCCCGGCACCATGACATAGGGACCATTGCCGACCCCGTAGTGACCCACCGCATCACTGAACGTTTTTTCGTTATGGTCGGTGATACCCGCCGCAGACGCCACGTCAATCAAACCCAGCAAACCCAGCGTACTGTTGATCAGGAATCGATTAAAGTGGTCGAGCGCTTTTTCACCATTGCCCATAACGAGGTTGTTGATCACGCTCGATGGCTCATCTAAGTTGCCTAAGAAGTTACCTATACCAGAACGAATCGGCGTCGGAACATAACCGACGTAGGCGAGCGATACGGGTCGAACCAAGTAAGGATCTAAGTAATCGTAATTAAGGGTCCACATGGTTCGGTTAAACCCTTCGATGGGATCGTACGGACCAGAGTCGTCATAAGCCGAGGAAGCATCAGGCTGGCTAGCACACCCTGACATCACTAACGCTGAGCAAAGTAACAGTCCGGTTCGAGACGTTTTATCTATCATTATTATCTCTTTCCATGAAAAAAGCCGGTCGTGACCGGCTTTTTGTTAATCCATAAGCATTGGGAATTAGTATTGCTTATCTATTAGCACTTCAACTGGTTCCCCTATCTTAACCGCTTCGCTCTCGCCAAACCAGTCCCCTGCTTTAGTGGCAACATTGCCATCGCTGTCGATGCGCACACGCACCATCAACGCATCGAGCGAGGAGAGTTTGCGTGCTTCCAACATGCTGTTGCTGTCATCCAACACGACAGTGCGCGGGAAACTCCCCACAGGGTAGCGTGCTGCTGCGACTGGCATAGGCGCGCCATCGGCACTGTGTACAGACACAATCAGCGAAGCATTAGGATCCGCTTGTACACTAGGGTCAAGCGCAATCGTCACCGCCACAGATTGGCCGTTACCTATCGCTTGCCCCATCTGCTTGCGCGCGTTGTCGATACTGCGCGAGAGCATCTCATAACGGCTATCGTCAGGGCCGATCATCTGCTGCATCACGCCCCAATAACGAATCGCCGCTGGGAAATCCTGACGCTCATAAGCATCAAACGCGAGTAAAGAGAACACACGCAAGTCGACATACTCTTGCTGAACCAACTCGGAAAGCAAGGTACGAGCGCGGTTTTGATCAAACTCATCTTGAGAGAGCATCAAGGCTTGAGCATAACCCAGTTGAACATCGGTGTTCTCGGGTTCTAGACGATAGGCTTTTTTCATCGCACCGATCGCCGTATCCACATCGCGATTAGCGAGGCCAATGCGACCGAGTAGCAACCAGCCCGTTGAATCATCCGGTTGATAATGAAGGCGGGTTCTCAGCGCCAAGGTTAAGTCTTTCATCTCGTCGTCGCTCAAGCTGGCGCCTTCCGGCGACATGAGCTTTTTCGATAGCGCAGGCAAGTTTGCACTCACTTGCTGCCATTCGTTGACTTGATTAGCACCACCAAACTGGAAATACATCGCATAAGAGAGCGCAATGACCAGAGCAAATGATGGCACTAGCACCCATACCGGCTTGATAGCTGCGCTATCAGCGCCCCCCTCTTTGGCAGGGATGTCATCAAGCAGGGATTGCTTAAGATCGTCGATGAGCTCTTGTTGGTTCTCCACCAAGCCTTCATCGGTTTCTTCAGCAAGTTCCGAGAGACGGTCTTTGTAAAACGCTTTATTGAGCTCGTCACGAAGACGGACATCTTGGTTCTCTGTGCGTCGAATAAAAGGCAAAGCAACCAACAAGCAGCTCATGACGATTAAAATGACTGAGGCTACCCAAAATAGTGTCATTTGTGTTTATCTCCATCATTTTGTTCATCAAGAAGGGCTTTCAGTCGCGCTTCCTTATCGGCGCTCCATCGCTCATCGGATACACTCTTTACTTTGCTTTTTCTGCTGCGAAGAACAATCAGCGCAAAGCCCAGCACCACCACACACAGCGGGCCAAGCCACAGAATCGAGGTGGCCAATGTGAACGGCGGTTTGTAAGTCACAAAATTGCCGTAGCGCGCGATCATGTAATCAACAATCTCTTGCTTCGATTTGCCGTCTTTAGTCATTTCGTACACTTTTTGGCGCAAATCGACCGCAAGTTCCGCGTTAGAGTCCGCAATGGTGTTGTTTTGACATTTCGGACAGCGCAAGGTATGCCCGAGCTCCTTAAACTGCTGCTCTTGCTCGAGAGTCTCAAATTCATACACCTCGATGGCCGCCTTCGCTGCCATTGAGAGCGTCAATGCCGTCATGAGCATCAAAGTTAAAAGCCAAAAGGGGGAAACGCTCTTTCGAATCATTGCACTGCTTCCTCAACCATACGTTGGTACATAGGCCCTAGCTTCTCTGCCCAGTTGCGTGCGTTCACATCACCCACATGGCGGTACTGAATCACGCCATTTGCATCAATGAGGAACGTCTCTGGCGCGCCATAAACACCAAGATCTAGGCCCAACATGCCATTGCCATCAAACAGGCTGATGAGATACGGGTTACCGAGATCATTGAGCCAGCCGACTGCCTTAGTGCGATCGTCTTTGTAGTTCAGTCCGATGATTTTAACGCCTTGACTAGCCAACTCATTAAGATACTGATGCTCGGCATAGCAGGTTGGGCACCACGTCGCCCAGACATTGAGTAGCAAAGGCTCGCCAACAAAAATCTGTTGATCGTACAGTTTGCCGGGTTCCGCCAAATCTTCTAAGCGAAACTCTGGCACCGTTTTACCGACCAAGACCGACTCCAATTTTGTAGGGTCATCACCGTGTTGGTTTTTAATGAGCTGGGTGGCAAAAACGCTCACCAGCCCCAAAAAGGCCACCAAGGGAATAAACAGTAGCTTCTTACTCATGATGCCTCCTGCTGGGTATTCTTTCTAAATCGGTAACGCTTATCGCTGATGGCCATCGCGCCGCCGAGCGACATCAACAGAGCACCCGCCCAAATCCAACGCACAAACGGTTTGTAGTAGATACGCACAGCCCAAGATTTGTTGTCGTCGAGTTGCTCGCCCATCGCGATGTAGAGATCGCGCGTTATCCCTCGATCGATCGCCGCTTCAGTCATCATGGAGCGCGCCGTGCGGTAGAAGCGTTTCTCTGCATGCAAGGTATTGATGTATTTACCGTTGAGGGTAATTTCAAAATCGGCAATATAGCCATCATAGTTGGGGCCATCTTTGTCTCGTAAGCCTTCAAAGTAGAAGTCATAACCTTGAATTTGGAAATGCTCACCAGGTGCCAAACGGACGTCACGTTCGATACTGTAGTTTTGCACCATCGCGATACCGATAATCGAAACCGCAAGACCGATGTGGCCCAGCATCATCGCCCAGTGACTACGCTGAAGTTTTTTCACACCGCTCCAGAAAGTGTGACGGTGCGTCGCACGTTGGTAGAGCTCAAACCCATGCAGCAAGATGATCCACAGTGCCATCACCCAGCCGATGTACGCCATCACTAGGAACTGATCGGCTAGCCATACAGTGAACAAGGCAGCGAGCAACAATGAAGCCACGCCAGAGATGAGCATCGGCACTTTGACCGTTTTGAGGTTGTCGCGTTTCCAGCGGATCAGCGGTCCAATACCGAGGAAGAAGGCAAACGGCACCATCAACCAAGCAAACAGCATGTCAAAGAATGGCGCACCAATGGAGACAGAGCCTAACCCGATTTGCTTATGCACGAGCGGCAATAAAGTCCCAACCAACACCACCACTAACGCCGCAATCAGCAACACGTTGTTAACCAACAGCGCATTTTCGCGTGATACCAACTCGAAGTTGCCACGCACACGAACCGACGCGCCTTTGAGCGCAAACAAAAGCAGCGAGCCGCCGATGACAAACACCAAGAAGCCAAGGATAAACATCCCACGCGAAGGATCGGAAGCGAAAGCGTGCACCGAGACAAGAATGCCGGAGCGCACTAAGAAGGTGCCCAATAAGCTGAGCGAGAATGCCGATATGGCCAGTAGCACCGTCCACGCTTTGAACGTGCCGCGCTTTTCGGTCACAGCGAGTGAGTGCATCAGCGCAGTACCGGCAAGCCAAGGCATGAAAGAGGCGTTTTCAACTGGATCCCAGAACCACCAGCCTCCCCAACCTAACTCGTAGTAAGCCCACCATGAGCCTAACGCAATACCCAGTGTGAGAAAGAGCCAAGCGGCGGTTGTCCAAGGACGAGACCAACGCGCCCATGCCGTATCAAGTCGGCCGGTCATCAGTGAGGCGATCGCAAATGAGAAAGCAACCGAAAAGCCTACGTACCCCATGTAGAGCATGGGTGGGTGAATGATCAAGCCCGGGTCTTGCAGTAACGGGTTTAAATCGCGGCCATCGACTGGGAAGTATGGCAATGTACGCAAAAATGGGTTCGAGGTGACGATGATAAACAGCAAAAAGCCTACCGTGATAAGGCCCATCACCGCCAATACGCGTGCGACCGATTCTTGTGGCATACCTC
Organism: Vibrio sp. R12-SG2-ISO1; assembly: GCF_059834045.1. Classification (NCBI taxonomy): domain Bacteria; kingdom Pseudomonadati; phylum Pseudomonadota; class Gammaproteobacteria; order Vibrionales; family Vibrionaceae; genus Vibrio; species Vibrio sp. R12-SG2-ISO1. Next base: position 466,636 of record NZ_JCBDGO010000001.1, read on the forward strand.
GACTAAAGCTCGCCACCGCAACCGTCCACCCAGCTTGGATAAGAACCCACAGCAGCAATGATCCTTCATGGGCACCCCAAACCGCGGTCAGTCGATAGTACCAAGGCAATTGCGTGTTGGAGTTGCTTGCCACATAGTTCAAAGTGAAATCGTTGGTATAAAACGCCCACAACAAGATGGCAAACGACACCAACAGCAGCAAGAACATCCCCCAAGAGAGTGGTCTTGCAGTGTTCATCAAAAGCGTATTGTTACGCGATGCACCGACCAGTGGCAAAATGCTCAAGAGCACTGCCATGGCGAGAGAAATAATCAGCGCAAAATGGCCAATCTCAGCAATCATTGGTCACTTCCTTGTTTTTGCTCTTGAGTGTACTGAAGCGGTTCGTGGGTCTTCTTCATCGCTTCGGCCACTTCAGGCGGCATATACTCTTCGTCGTGCTTCGCTAACACTTCAAACGCCTCAATGGTGGTCGCGTTTTTTAGTACGCCTTGCGCCACGATCCCTTGCCCCTCACGAAATAGGTCAGGCAAAATGCCATCGTAGTAAATGGTCACTTTCGGGCCGATATCATGTAAGTCAAACGACACACGCAAAGATTGCGGATCGCGCTTAACTGACCCTTCTACCACCATGCCACCAATGCGAAGGCGTTGACCCACTTCTGGTTTGGTGCCATCAGGCTTACCATTGACCAGCTCGGTTGGTGTATAGAAAAGATCCATGTTTTGGTTTAGGGCGTAGAGCATCAAACCCACGGTCGCAGAGATGCCGACAAAAATAGCGAGGACAATACTGAGTCTCTTTTTACGTCTTGGGTTCATAAGGTGTTCTCCAAATTTTTCGCCGCTTCGATTCGTGCTTGGCGGTCTACTTTTGCTTTCACATCGCGCAAGATGCCTTTGCCACGCTTCACACTGACCACCCAGAGTATCCACATCGACAAAAACGTGATTCCAAACGCACTCCACACATAGCCGGCATAACCGCCCATTGCCCAAAAATCACTTAAGCTATCAAAATGCATGGTTAGGCCTCCTGATTGGATTCTTTTTTGGCGGATGGTTCTGTGGCGGATTCTTCTGTGGCGAGTTGAACCACCCACGGGCGGTGGCTCTCTTTAGCCAAAATTTCATTTCTCAAGCGAACCATGGTCAGGCTGGCAAAGAAAAACGCAAAACCAAAGATGTTCAAGAGTAAAGGCCACAGCATGTTCGCCGAGATAGAAGGCTTTTCGAACTTGGTAATGGTGGCGCCCTGATGCAGGGTGTTCCACCATTCCACTGAGAAGTGAATGATAGGCAAATTAACCACACCAACAATCGCTAAAATACCGGCTGCTTTGGCGGCGGTTTTTTGATCATCAAACGCGTGATACAGAGCAATCACGCCAAGGTAGAGAAACAACAGAATCAGCTCGGATGTTAGGCGAGCGTCCCATACCCACCATGTACCCCACATCGGCTTGCCCCACACGGCCCCCGTTAATAGGGCAATGAAGGTGTACACCGCGCCAATTGGCGCCATCGCAGAGGCTGCCATATCTGATAAGCGGACTTGCCACACCAATCCGATAAACGCGGCAATCGCCATCGACATGTAGACGCCCATCGACCAGATCGCAGAGGGTACATGGATATAGATGATTCTAAAACTGTCGCCTTGTTGGTAGTCAGAAGGTGCAAAGGCCAGCCCCCAGACGGTTCCGGCGACGAGACACACCAAGGCTAAAACGGAAAACCAAGGTAAGCACTTACCGCACAATCGGTAAGCGGCTTCTGGCTTGGCATAAGGATGGAGCCATTTCCACATCGTTTTACTCACTCTTACTTCTGGGCACCGTCCCGCAAAATTCATCAACGGGTCGGTCGGTTTATTTATTGTCGTTATGTAATGTATAGAAAGGGAATTTTTCGTGCTTGATTCAAAACAATCAAGTCACACTTACCCTAAGTGCTGCACTGATCGCAAATGGCGTTAACGTCATCGATCCCATCAGCATGGCACCGAGTATCGCTAACTGTCCGTTATACGCCATGCCAAGCGATGCCGCATCAATCGCGGAGGTCGCAAAAATCAAAATAGGTATATAGAGCGGCAGCACCAATAAACTCAGCAGCACGCCACCTTTCTGCAGACCCACGGTCAGCGCAACGCCTATCGCTCCAATAAAGCTCAGCGTGGGTGTACCAATCAAGAGTGTCAGCACGACACCAAGCCAAGTATTAAAATCCAGCGATAGTAATATGGCGAGCAGCGGGCTAATCAGAATGAGCGGCAATCCCGTTAACAGCCAGTGTGCCAACACCTTTGACATCACCACCAGCGGCAATGGAATGGGCATCAGCATCATCTGCTCAAGTGAACCGTCTTGGAAGTCATCCCTAAACAGGCGCTCTAAGGAGAGCAGCGCCGACAACAGTGCCGCGACCCAAACGATGCCTGCAGCAATGCGAGCCAACAAATTGGGCTCAGGCCCGATACTGAGCGGAAAGAGCGTGATGACAATAATAAAGAACCACAATGGGTTAAAAATATCCGCTTGACGGCGAAACGCGATCAGCAACTCACGGCGAATTATCGTGTTCATAGCTGCGAGCATGGCTAGTCACCTAACTTAATTTTTCTAAGGATGGGATTGTCGGCAAACATGTCTTGGTGCGTCGTCAAAATCACTATGCCCCCTTGCTCTGCATGTTGCAGAAAGAGCGCTTCTAACACCTTGACGCCTTGCTTATCGATGGCCGTGAGAGGCTCATCTAAAATCCACAATTTATGTTCACTGAGCCACAACCTTGCCAATGCTACTCGCCGCTGCTGCCCCGCAGACAGCTGCCCAACGGGGACATCCTCTCGCCCTGCCAGTCCAACTTTGACCAAAGCGTTATAGATATCGGTTTTCGTGAGCGCTTGCTGGCTGTGCAGGCCGAGATAAAAACGCAAATTTTCGTACGCGGTGAGTTCGCGCTTGATGCCGGTCTGGTGGCCGAGAAACAGCAAGTCTTGATGGAAGGCTTCACGATTGGAGAGCACAGATTCACCGCACCAAGTAATGTCTCCGCACTCTTTGTCACCAAGACCCGTAATAATACGCAGCAACGTCGTTTTGCCGGTGCCGTTGCGCCCTTCAATTTGTACTAATTCACCTGGCTCTATATCGAAAGAGAGCGATTCAAACAACACTCTTTCATCTCGGATCGCCGTCAGTTGCGAGACTTGTAACATGTATGACCAATCAACCATTTTCGAGCCGCTAGTTTACCACAGCCTTTTCACGACAAAACTACCAACACTGACCTAGGCTCACGAAACTACGTAAGATTCTGTTAATAATTGATTATGTTTATGCTTTCGGCGTGAAAATTGTGATTTACAGCGATGTGAATTTCACACTCTACCCCTTATGGATAGGGTGAAAGAAAAAAGGATGCCTGAATGGGCATCCTCACTATTTGCGACACTGCTAATTTGATAATGTCACTTTCGTACCGGGCGTTTGCGCGCCTCTTGACGTCTTGGTGTGCTCTGGAGTGGAGGAATCTTCTCCTCTCCCGCTAATTTCTTCTGTAATGACATCATCAGCTCCGCTTCCGCCTTGGGAAGCTCACACTGCTCAATCAACTCATCCAAATCAGCCCCGAGTTGGACCATTTTGGTCGCTCTTGAATAGAGACGCCCATCACTGTCCTCTTGCTCAAGTTCTGTCACGCGTTCATTGAGGTGCTGAATGATGTCCTGCTGCTCGCTGATCCTTTGTCCAAGCCCAACGACAACCGAGCGCACTTCTAAAAGCTGCTTATTGGCCTTTTGCAGCTCTTTATCAAAATGCCGTTGCTGCTGGCGAAAATGATCGGCCGTTCTCACTTGACCTCGATTGAGGCGAAACAGCGCAAGCAAAAGAAACAAAAAGACGAACGCCACCGCCCCTGCTAACACAGGTGCGGGAGCTACAGCGAAGATATCCATTATAGGTGAGCCATCTCATCCCATTCTTCGTCAGTCAACAGCTTGTTCAAGTCCACAAGGATAAGCAGCTTACCATCACGGTTGCTCACACCCTGAATGAACTTGGCGCTTTCGTCAGTGCCGACACTTGGAGTTGTATCGATTTCAGAAGAACGGAGGTAAACCACTTCAGCCACACTATCAACCAGAATACCGATCACTTGGTGCTCAGACTCAATCACAATGATGCGAGTGTTGTCTGTGATCTCACCTTCCATGAGACCAAAACGTGAACGCGTATCGATGACAGTGACTACGTTACCACGAAGGTTGATAATACCCAGTACATAGTCTGGTGCACCCGGTACTGGTGCAATTTCGGTGTAACGCAGCACTTCACGCACTTGCATTACGTTAATACCGTAAGTTTCTTCTTCTAGTTGGAACGTCACCCACTGAAGTACTTCGTCATTGGACTGGTCTTTTCTTACTTCGACTTCATTCGTTTGAGACATACCTATTCCTCTCTGCCCAAATTGGCCTTAAATGAACTTATTTATCTAGTGCTTTAACATCAAGTCCTGCATTAAGCATAGCTATCAATGCCTCAACGTGAACCAAAGCACACATTTTTTCTTTTACCATACCCGCAAGCCACGGACGCTTCCCGGCCGTCACACGCCAGCGGACCTTTTCAGGGCTGAGCGACTCAGTACCCAGCAATTGCGTGCTTGCTAGTCCCCAAAGGCTCTCACCAAGCATGACAATGTATTGATATTCGTCTTTATGGCTATCATCTTTCAGCTTTTCGGCCATGACCCATTTCGCGGTATCCACCACATCAAGCTGAGAGTCTCGATTGGTTTGTAGGCCCAAATACCAACTTGGTCGACCAATTAAATGATTCAGATCGCCAATACGGTGAATGCCGCCAAGCTCATCGAGTGGCACCGCAAAGGTCACGCCATTCACCTCAAAGTAGAGCACCTGAAACGATACGTGACGCTCGGTGCTTTGCCAGTTGTCTAGCGCATTCCCACTGGATGTCTCGAGTTCGCTCTGCACCTCGACCGTGGATTCAATATGCTGCTCCACTTCAACAATAGGCTCCTCTGCGACAGGAACCTCAGCGATGGGCGCCTCATCGACCACCTCAGTCAGCGGCGGTTCGAACGTCTGAACGTCCTCTTCAACGAACGCCTCCGCCTCTTGTGTTGGGGCTAGGGGTTCATCAATCACCCAATCTTGAATCTCTTCGACTTCTGGCTTCACAATGTCAGGTTCAACCTGAGCAATCGCCGCCGTATTCTGCTCCATGACCTCTTCTAATTGTAAGTCAGCAACAGGATTCGTCGACTCGAGCTGTTTGAGCAGCCTTTCTACGTCTTCAAGATTGGGTACTTCCAAATCGACCGTCGACTGTAAGATGTAGCTGTTTTCAGCCACGGTCTGCACTTGTGGCTCTGGCTCCCATGACGTTTCAACCGCATGCAGCGCTTCGGGTGCATCCAACGATTCATCTTGTGGCGCGGCGACCTGAGTCTCTTCTTGCTCCACCTCTTCGTCGAGCAAAGCGGCAAAATAATCATCCAGTGCCTGTTCCCCTGACAGCAACGCGTTGTTACTCATTGAGCGCTAACCTCTCTAAATGAATCAACAGCTGCTTGTAGGCAAACACACCACGACTGCCCGCCGCAAAGTGGGAGACAGGTAAATGCTTTAAGCTCGCATCACGAAATTTGGTATCAATCGGAATGGCCGAAGACCACACCTGATTCGGGTAATCTTTCTTAAGCTGCTGCAGGGTTTGCAGCGACGCGCGAGTCCGCTTGTCGTACATGGTGGGGACGATCGTCACTTTGAATGCACGATTGCGAGACTTCTGCATGATCGCCAACGTGCGAACCATGCGCTCTAAACCTTTCATGGCCAAAAACTCGGTCTGAACCGGAATCAAAATTCGATCGCTCGCAGCCAGTGCATTGACCATCATCACCCCTAAGATAGGTGGGCAATCAATCAACACATAATCGTATTGATCTCGAATCGCGAGCAAAGCGCGCTTTAGAATCAATCCCATACCGCTGCGGTTACCCATCACGCGATCCAGCGTTGCTAAAGACATGTGCGCCGGAATCAGATCAATGCCTTCAATGTCCGAGTTCATGATCAAAGGGTTGACGGTGCTTGGGGTATAATCCTTGAGCTGAAAAAGATCAAACAAACTGGCAGGTACGCTGTCGGAATCATAACCAAGATAGGTCGTCAAAGAGGCATGCGGATCGGTATCGACCAATAACACCCGTTTACCTTGCTGGCTTAATAAGCCTGCAAGCGTAATGGTGGTGGTGGTTTTCCCCACGCCGCCTTTTTGGTTTGCAATACTCCAAACTATCATGTCGCCACCTCTACGCGAGTCCAAGCTCAACCAGCATTCGCTCAGGAATACGGTCTAGAGGTAGATCTTCACTGGAGAGTCCGGCTTTAGCCACAGCTTGAGGCATGCCATACACCACACAGCTCTCTTCGTCCTGCGCCCAAATCGTTGAGCCGGCATTTTTGAGCATTCGTGCGCCTTCGCGACCATCCGCCCCCATACCCGTCAGGACCATCGACAGCACTTGGTCACCATACACTTTGGCTGCACTGCCAAAGGTGACATCGACACAAGGTTTGTAGTTCATCCGCTCACCGCCATCAATCACACGCAATTTAGCGCTGCCTGGGCGGCCATCAATCATCATCTGCATACCACCTGGCGCGAGATACGCCACGCCTGGTCTTAGCATATCGCCATCTTCTGCTTCTTTTACGGTGATTTTACACAGCGAGTTTAAGCGACTAGCAAACGCCGCGGTAAACGTCGCAGGCATGTGCTGAATAAGCACGATCGGATGCGGATAGTTTGCAGGTAATTTGGTGAGAATTTTTTGCAAGGCGACCGGGCCGCCGGTGGAGGTTCCGATAGCCGTTAACTGATATTTTTTACCACTGGCTTTAAAACGCGTCGCATTCACCGCCGGACGCGACGGTGTGGCGGCGCTTGGTGCCGTTCTTGCTGTTGAGGTCGGACGAAGCGCAGATGAGGTCGGCGTACTTCTTGGCGCGGGCGTCGCCGATTTTGCCACCGGACGGCGCATAAAGGTTCGACGAGAGGCGATTTGCAACACTCTTTGTTGCAGTAACGTCACCGCTTCATCTCGATTGCGCGCGATGTCTTCAAACTTTTTCGGCAAAAAGTCCAACGCTCCGGCTTCCAGCGCATCGAGGGTCGCTTTCGCACCATCGTGCGTCAATGATGAAAACATCAAAATCGGAACAGGACTTTGCGCCATAATTTCGCGGACGGCAGTGATGCCGTCCATAATAGGCATTTCGATGTCCATAGTGATGACGTCGGGCTTAAGCGACAGTGCTTTTTGCACCGCCTCTTTGCCGTTGGTTGCGACATCCATCACTTCAAGCTTAGGCTCAGAGTTAATGATCTCGCTAACACGACGGCGAAAGAAGCTCGAATCGTCAACAACTAATACTTTGATTGCCATATAAATCCTTCTATTTACGCACCGTTAGATGCGTGATGCCGCTGCGTACTGTTTCAGCAGATCAGGCACATCAAGAATCAAAGCAATGTGACCATCACTGGTAATCGTTGCCCCCGCCATACCCGGCGTCCCTTGCAACAACTTATCAAGCGGCTTGATGACGACTTCTTCTTGTCCAATCAAGGTATCCACAACAAAGCCAACACGCTGGCTTCCTAGTTGAACGATAACCACATGACCATGCCCTTTACGTAGCTCGACTTTCCCCGCACTCGGCGCTAGCCAGTTTTGCAGATAGAACAGCGGAATAGATTTGTCTCGAACAATGATCGTCAACTGGCCATCGACGACGTTGGTGCGGCTTAAATCCAAATGGAAGATCTCGTTGACACTAGCCAAAGGCAGCGCAAATGGATGCCCTGCTACCCCAACCATCAAGGTTGGCAAAATCGCCAGTGTCAGAGGTACTTTGATCGTAATTTTGGTGCCTTTACCGAGCTCCGAGTCAATATCGATCGAGCCGTTTAAGGTATTGATGGCCGTTTTCACCACATCCATACCCACACCGCGACCAGAGATGTCAGAAATCTTCTCTTTACTTGAGAAACCTGGCATGAAGATCAGGTTGAAACACTCTTTGTCGGTAAGGCGAGACGCTGCGTCTTCATCCATCATGCCACGTTTAACGGCAATCGCACGGAGCTTATCTGGGTCCATACCGCCACCGTCATCGACAATGGCCAGCTCAATATGATCACCTTCTTGCGAGGCAGACAGAATCACTTTGCCCGTGCGCGGCTTGCCAGCGGCAACGCGATCGTCAGGCATTTCAATACCGTGATCCACCGAGTTTCGAACCAAGTGAATCAATGGATCAGCAAGCGCCTCAACCAGGTTTTTATCTAAGTCTGTCTCTTCACCGCGCATTTCCAGCGTGATGTCTTTATTCAGGCTACGAGCTAAATCTCGAACCACTCGCGGGAAACGACCAAACACTTTCTTGATTGGCTGCATGCGCGTTTTCATGACCGCGCCTTGCAGATCCGCAGTGACAACGTCTAAGTTCGCGACCGCTTTGGACATCTCCTCATCGTTGCTATTCAAACCCAAACTGAGTAAGCGGTTACGCACCAACACTAGCTCGCCCACCATGTTCATGATGACATCGAGGGTTGAGGTATCGACACGGACCGTGGCTTCTGCTTGAGGTTTCTTGGCCGGAGCAGACGCCTCTTTCTTCGCTGGAGGTGGCGCTGCCTCTGCCTTAGCGGCTGGGGCTGGTTTCGCAGCAGGCGGCGCTTTCGGAGCCGCCGCTGGAGCCGATTGACTTGGTGCAGAAGACTGGGGCGCAGAAGATGGCGCCGCAGCAGGTTTAGGTGGCGCTGGCTTCGTGGCCGCTTCGAGTTCTTCCACTGATGGTCCTTTACCTGCACCGTGCAGGTTGTCCAACAGCTTCTCGAACTCTTCATCGGTCATTAGATCGCCATCACCAGCCACAGAGCTAGGCGGTGGAGGAGGCGGCGGAGCAGACGCTGCAGCTTCATTTTCACCCGGGCCTTTACCGACCCCGTGAAGTTCATCAAGCAGCTTTTCAAATTCATCATCGGTGATATCACCGCTCATGTCTGCACTTGGCGCTGGAGCGGCTGATGGCTGCGCCTCGGCTTCTTTGCCAGGTGCGCTACCCTTGCCATGAAGCTCATCAAGTAGCTTTTCAAACTCGTCTTGGGTGATTTCGTCGATAGAACCACCAGAGCCTGAAGGCGCTGGGTCTGCAGCAGGCGCTTCCACGATAGGTTCTTCGACAACAGGTTCTTCAACAACAACCGGCTCTTCAACGACAGGCTCAGGCTCAACGGGCGCTTCAGCTTGAGGCGCCTCATCTTCTGAGGCAGGTCGACTTAGACGATGAAGTTCATCAAGAAGTGCGGGATCTGCTGGCGTCAGTGGGTCTCTGTCTTGGACGGCCTGAAACTGTTCATTGACGGTATCGAGGGCTTTCAGCATGGTGTCCATCAAGCCAGAATCGACCTGACGCTGACCATTACGCAACGTGTCAAACACGTTCTCAGCACCGTGACAAGTGTCAACAAGCTCAGTCAAAGAGAGAAACCCTGCGCCCCCTTTCACCGTGTGGAAACCACGGAAAATGGCGTTGAGCAAATCTCTGTCATCTGGGTTGTTTTCCAATTCTACCAACTGCTCAGACAGTAGTTCTAGAATCTCACCCGCTTCTACCAAAAAGTCCTGAAGAATATCTTCGTCTAAATCAAAGCTCATATGTTACCTCTAAAACCCAAGACTAGAGAGCAAGTCGTCCACTTCGTCTTGTGATGAAACGGCATCATCCCTTTCTTGAGGGTTAAGGATTGGCCCTTCCGGATCCGTAGATGCTTTATTCTTGTTTTTCGTGCTGCCTTCCAACTGGCTTGCGCCAAACGCAGTGAGAATCTCGACTAATCGTGCTTCAACTTCACTGACCAAAGTAATCACGCGTCTAATAATTTGTCCGGTCAAATCTTGGAAATCTTGAGCCATCAAAATTTCCGTCAACTGACCGCGTAACTCTGTACTGTCGCCCTCGACTTGACCAAGTAGGTCATCGATGCGATGGCACAAGGCTTTGAACTCTGCAAGGTCAATGCGTCCGTGCATCAGTTCGTTCCACTGAGGGCGTACCTTAAGTAGCCCTTCGTGCAAATTGTCTGCAATCGGCATACAACGGTCGACGGCATCCATGGTTTTGTTCGCGGCGACTTCTGTCTTGTCAATGACGTATTGAAGGCGATCCCTTGCATCAGGAATTTCGTCATTCGCGATTTCGTTAACTCGTTCACTGAGCGTAAACTGCTTGATAGACTCGTGCAGATCACGGGTTAACTCGCCAATCTCTTGAAGCATCGGATTGGCATTTGATTCATGAATGTCTTTAACAAGAAGGTCTGCTTCCTGCTGTTGACCATTTTCTAATAGTTCGACAAGTTGTTTTGCCTGTTCTAATGAAATCATTCTGAATTTGGCCTATTGCGCCACGTCGTCAATTCCTTGACTTATAAACGCTCAAAAATTTTGTCTAGTTTTTCTTTTAGTGTTGCCGCGGTGAATGGCTTAACGATGTAGCCGTTCACACCCGCTTGTGCCGCCTCGATGATCTGCTCACGTTTTGCTTCCGCGGTGATCATCAAAACAGGAAGGTGCTTAAGCTCAGCATCGGCGCGAATGTGCTTGAGCAGGTCAATACCTTGCATGCCTGGCATGTTCCAGTCGGTCACGACAAAGTCGAAATCACCTTTTTTCAGCATAGGTAACGCAGTCAAACCATCGTCGGCTTCTTGAGTGTTATTAAAACCCAAGTCACGAAGTAAGTTCTTAACGATTCGGCGCATTGTTGAAAAGTCATCAACAATTAGGATTTTCATGTTTTTATTCAAAATTGCCTCCACTGAGTTTGATATCAGTGATGTTAGTCATTATTTGTCCAAGCACTCAACTTTGTGCGTAGACGTTGCATTGATTGGCTTAGTATCTGGCTAACGCGTGACTCGCTAACCCCAATTACCTCACCGATTTCTTTCAAGTTTAACTCTTCATCGTAATAAAGCGAAAGTACTAGTGCCTCTCGTTCTGGTAGAGATTTGATCGAGTCGACAAGTGCGGTGCGAAAATACTCATCTGCCACCCCTTTAAAAGGGACATTGTCTTCCTCTTGGTCCTCAGGAGAAATCGAATCTTCCGAGACGCCTAAGTCCTCTATCCCAACCAAACGTGAACAGTTAATGTCCGTTAGTATGGTGTGGTACTGATCTAGGCTGATGCCCATAAACTGCGCCACTTCCGCATCGGTTGGGTCTCGATTGAGTTGCCCTTCCAACGATGCGATAGCTTGACTGATTTCTCGATTGTTCTTATGCACAGAGCGAGGAACCCAGTCTCCACGTCGGATGTCATCCAACATCGCGCCTCGAATCCGTATGCCTGCATACGTTTCAAAACTGGCGCCTTTACTACCATCGTAGTTTTTTTGTGCCTCTAGCAGACCAATCATGCCCGCCTGAATAAGATCTTCTACCTGCACACTCGGAGGCAAACGTCCAAGCAAATGGTGAGCAATACGCTTCACCAGCACCGAGTATTTTTCTAAAAACGCTCGCTGGCTATCGTGATTGGCATATTGGTCATAGGTCAGGGCCTTATTCACCAAACGGTTCCTCTAGCATCTCATTCTTATTTACTAAGCGTTCTACAAAAAACTCAAGATGTCCACTCGGCACTTTCGGAATTGGCCAAGTTAGCGCTTTACTGGCTAATGAACCGATGGCGAGAGCAGCAGGGGAGCGCGGGAAGGCGTCCACAACAATCTTTTGCTTTTTAACAGCTTGTCGAACTTTATCATCTAAAGGAATACATGCTACGAGCTCAAGACTCACATTCAAGAATCGCTCTGTGACCAAGGTCAACTTTGCGAACAATTCTCTGCCTTCTCGATAGCTTCTGACCATATTTGCAACAATTTTGAATCGCTGCACTTGGTGGTCCTTGTTCAATAGTTTAATTAAAGCATACGCATCGGTAATTGACGTAGGTTCATCACACACGACGACAACCACATCTTGGGCCGCGCGCGAAAAACTCACTACCATATCAGAAATGCCTGCCGCTGTATCAATCAACAGCACATCCATTTCGTCTTCGAGACTGCCAAAAGCGCGAATCAAGCCCACATGTTGCGCGTGGGAGAGTTCGGTCATCGACTGCGTCCCTGACGTTGCAGGAATGATGCGGATACCGTGTGGCCCTTCAACAATGGCGTCTTGCAGGTCACACTCTCCGGCCAATACATGGCCTAAATTGCGTTTAGGTCGAATGCCGAGCATCACGTCCACGTTGGCCAGACCTAAGTCTGCATCGAGCACCATGACTTTTTTGCCTTGGCGCGCCATACAAATTGCCATGCCTAAGGTTACGTTTGACTTACCAACTCCGCCTTTGCCTCCGGTTACCGAAATAACTTTAGTCAACGAGGGTTGGGTTAAGCGGCGTAGCCCGCTAGCTTGGTCTTGAATCATATTCTTCGTCATAATCGTCCGCCGCCTAGAACCTGTCTGCGTCACTATTCCAATAGTGCGGTTCGTTATCTGTCGACTTCTCTAGCAACTCATTTGCTTTCGCTACCATGTATTTTGGCTGAGCAATCACAATGTCTTCTGGTACACGCTGCCCGTTTGCGATATACGCGACGGGCAGTGCATTTTGCACCACAACACTGACAAACTCTCCCAAACTCAGTGACTCATCGAGCTTGGTCAAAATACATCCAGAAAGTGGAATACGTTTAAAGTGATCAATGGTCTCTTGTAATACTTTGCGCTGCGCCGTAGCAGGCAGTACCAAATAGCTATGAATCACTTCACCAATTTCGTGCATTAGGGTGTCAAGCTGCTCGGACAATCGGACATCACGCTGTCCCATGCCGGCAGTATCGACCAAAATTAGGCGACGATTTCTCAACTGATAAATAACATCGGCTAATTCATTGGAATCTTTAGCAACTTTTACTGGGCACCCCATAATTCGACCATAAATGGCCAGCTGTTCATGAGCGCCAATTCGATAAGTATCTGTGGTCACAAGCGCCACGTTGTCCGCGCCAAACTCCATCGCTGCGCGCGCGGCCAATTTGGCCACCGTCGTGGTTTTCCCTACACCGGTTGGGCCAAGTAATGCGACCACGCCACCGCGTTTAAGGATGTCTTGTTTGGAGATAGGGATCTGGTCTGAGACTAAACCCAGCAACGCTTTCCACGCTTTGGTAGGCGGCGTATCTTCAGGTATGTAACACGCCAATTGATCAGCCAAATCCGAAGAGACGCCCATCCGCTCAAGGCGCTTAATTAACATGGCTCTAAGGGGCTCTCTTCGCTCCACTTCTTGCCACATTAACCCCGATACTTGATGCTCAAGCAGACGACGAATCGAGGACATTTCCTCTTTCATCTCTTCAAAATCTTCGTTGGGAATCGCTGACTCTTGCGCGCGACCTCGTTCATAACGAGAGGGGTCCAAGCGTGCCGCGGGCCTTTCAATGCGGCGGTCTTCTGCAATCAACTTGGCTAAAGGTGAGTCTTCACGCACGCGAACATCCTCATCCTGGCCGGATTTATAAGAGGTGTTTTGACGCTTCAACAACGCCGCCAGCGAGTCTTCTTCTTGCTCATCACGAGGTGAAGTTCCGCCACGATATTGAGCCAGCATATTGGCAAAACGTTTGGTCATCGAGCGCCCTGAATCCCCTTGTGATTGCAGGCTCACCTTATCATCATCAAGGCGACGCTGATTCGATGAGGCTAAGCTCGCACTGGCTTGGCTATGCTGGCTAGATGATTGAGAGGCAGGGACATGTCGTGGATTGGAGCTATAGCTGTGACTTGGTGCCGCTCGCTTCGCTGTTGAATCGCCATCAACAGCCGCCACGATTTCTACGCCACCAGCGACTTTTTTGTTCGACATGATTACTGCGTCATCGCCTAACTCTGCTTTCACTTGAAGCAGAGCGCCACGCATGTCTTTTGCAAAAAATCGTTTAATTTTCAAGTTAGATACCGTGTTTTACCGACTCTGTTCTAGTTACCGACAGCTTGAACAATGCGGATTTGTTTTTCGTCTGGTATTTCTTGGTATGACAGCACACGCAGTGATGGAATCGTATTCTTCACGAACTTGGCTAAGGTTGAACGCAACACCCCTGATGTCAGGAGCACAGCAGGCTCACCTTTGAGCTCTTGTTCTTGTGTGGCATGGCTCAGTGATGATTGCAATCGCTCTGCCAAACCAGGTTCTATCCCTGCGGACTCTCCTCCCGAAGCTTGCATTGTCTGATGCAATATTTGTTCCAGCTCAGGAATCAAGGTGATAACCGGCAACTCTGGCTCTATACCATTGATTTCCTGAACGATTAAGCGCTTCAATGAAATTCGCACGGCAGCCGTTAGTATGTCGGGTTCTTGACTCTTCGATGAGTATTCCGACAAGGTCTGAACAATGGTACGAATGTCTCGAATAGGCACGGCTTCGTTGAGTAAGTTTTGCAGAACTTTCACTACTACGCCAAGTTGCAGCTGATCGGGTACAAAGTTTTCCACCAACTTCGGCGCGCTGCGGCCCAACATTTCAAGTAGATTTTGTACTTCTTCATGACCGAGCAGTTGAGAGGCGTTGTTGGTCAACAGCTGACTTAAGTGCGTCGCCAATACCGTGGACGAGTCAACGACGGTGTAGCCTAATGCCTGAGCATGCTCGCGCTGCTCCTCGCGAATCCACACCGCTTCAAGCCCAAACGCGGGGTCAATGGTCGGTTCACCCTCAATCATGCCGTACACTTGTCCTGGGTTGATTGCCAGCTCCATATCTGGGCGAATTTCCGCCTCGCCTACCGCAACGCCCATTAAAGTGATGCGGTAGCTATTTGGCGTCAATTCAAGGTTATCGCGAATGTGCACAGCAGGAATGAGGAAGCCAAAATCTTGAGAGAGCTTTTTACGCACCCCTTTCACTCGCTCAAGCAGTTCGCCCCCTTGGTCTTTATCCACCAATGGGATCAAGCGGTAGCCCACCTCAAGACCAATGGTATCGACCGGCTGAACGTCATCCCAAGAGAGCTCTTTCGGCGTGGGGGCTTCTGTCTCTTGCGTGGCGGGCAGGTTCTTGCTCTCGGCCTGTTTTTTCTGCTTACGTTGAATGAGGTACGCACCGCCGCCCGCTAACAGTGCGAGGAGCAAAAACGCAAAATGAGGCATCCCCGGAACGATGCCCATGACAAACAAAATCGCGGCGGTGATCATCAGCGCCTTGGGGTTGTCAAACATCTGAAAGACAACCTGCTGTCCCATATCCTCGTCTGTATTTTGACGCGTCACCATGATCGCGGCGCCAATCGACAACAGCAATGATGGGATCTGGGCGACCAGACCATCACCAATAGTCAGCAAGGTATAGATTTGAATCGCTTCACCAAAGCCGAGGCCGTATTGCGCCATACCGATCGATAAGCCGCCGATAATGTTGATAAACAGAATCAAGATACCGGCAATGGCGTCACCCTTAACAAATTTTGACGCACCGTCCATCGAACCATAGAAATCGGCTTCTTTGGTCACTTCTTGACGTCGAGTGCGCGCTTGATCTTGGTCGATAAGTCCCGCATTCAAGTCTGCGTCAATGGCCATTTGCTTACCGGGTAAAGCATCCAAGGTAAAGCGAGCACTCACCTCAGAGATACGCCCTGCACCTTTGGTCACGACCATAAAGTTGATGATCATCAAGATGAGAAAGACCACCAGACCGACAGCGTAGTTACCACCAATCACCACGTTACCGAAGGCTTCAATCACAGAACCTGCCGCTTCGGGTCCTTCATGACCGTACAGCAGTACCACACGCGTTGAAGCAACGTTGAGCGCCAAACGCAGCAAGGTCGCAATCAGCAGTACCGTGGGGAAAGCCGCAAAATCAAGCGGGCGGCGTGTGTAAACCGTGACGAGCAGCACCACCATCGCCAAAGCGATGTTGAAGGTAAACGACAAATCGAGCAAAAAAGGCGGGATCGGCAATACGATCATCGCCAATGTCGACAGCACCATGACAGGCGCGCCTATGGCGGGTAAGGCTCGCTGAGGTATCGGTGGCAGCTTATCTGCAAACGGCAAAGAAAACTTCATAGGTAAGTAATGAGAATCTATGGAAAAAGAGTCAACGTCAGCTGATTATGCAATTTTTAGTCCAGTGATGTTGTCAAAAAACTGGCTAGAGACAAGATCTAGGCGACCCAACTTTTGAAGTGACACCTATAGCACGACTGACGTTAACGCATGAATATTGCTGACGGCGTTAGGGTCTGAGGTTAAACAGCAACTCTCCTTGTTTGGTCTGAGGTTGGTAATCGACACAAGCCAACCCTGAGGTAGGGAACAGTGGCGGCGCCATATCCACCACAAACTCCGCGGTCAAATATCCGACCAGAGGTAAGTGAGAGACGAGCAACACAGACTCTAGCTGCTCAACATCAATCAAGGCGTCAATATACTGCGCGACTTGCTCAGAGTCCCCATAGGGCGTGATGTCATCCAGTGTCTCTACTTTATCGGCGTCAAAGCAGTGAGCGATCTCCTGCCATGTCTGCTGAGCACGGATATAAGGGCTGACAAGAACCTTATCAAAAGAGCGATAGCCCTGCTCGACACACGCTTTTGCGACCGCTAGAGACGCTTGTCGACCATTCGCGGTTAACTCACGCTGGGCATCACTGTCGGCAAAATGCTCTGCTTCCCCATGGCGCATAATAAAAATTTTCATGGCTAAATCCTACACTACCCTGCCAGCGCCCATTCGACGTGGCGAATTTATTATCGTGCCAGTCTTGCTGGCCATTTTTACTCTCAAGTATATCAAGAGCGTGGCTAAAGACACCGATTTTATTAATGAATTGTTGACGAAACGATCGCAATCTCAGGCAGGTACCGACGAGCGTTTTATAAAATCAATGACTTTTCTTGACGATATGGTTTGCAGACAGGCACATCGCGTTCATAATTGTTAAAAAGAACGACGACTATTTGCATTACCCTAATCGCCATTCACATCACTCGCCCACTTTTTGGAGAACATCGTGCACATTAGCCCAAATGATACCAATCAATACCATTATCTCGAGTTGGACAATGGCTTGAGGGTATTGTTGATTCACGATAAAAACGCACAGAAATCCGCTGCGGCATTGGCGGTGAATGTCGGTCACTTCGACGACCCGGAAGATCGTCAGGGGTTAGCCCATTACCTTGAGCACATGCTATTTCTCGGCACAGAGAAATATCCTAAAGTGGGGGAGTTCCAAAGTTTTATTAGTCAACACGGCGGATCAAATAACGCTTGGACGGGCACTGAACATACCTGCTTCTTTTTCGATGTCTCTCCCACGGCATTTGAATCGGGCCTAGATCGTTTTAGTCAGTTCTTCACCGCACCACTGTTTAACTCCGAAGCACTCGATAAAGAACGCCAAGCGGTCGACTCTGAATACAAACTGAAACTCAATGATGACTCGCGCCGACTGTACCAAGTCCACAAAGAGTTGGTGAATCCTGCTCACCCGTTTAGCAAGTTTTCAGTGGGTAACATTGACACCTTAGGCGATCGGGAAGGCGAATCGATCCGCGACGAAATCGTTGCCTTTCACCGCGATCATTACTCAGCGGATATCATGACACTCACAGTGGTGGGCCCGCAGTCGTTGTCTCAACTTGAGGGATGGGTGCGAGAGAAATTCACTACAGTGCGCAATCAGCGCTTGGCGGGCAAGCAGATAGAGGCGCCCTACACTCATCCGGGTTCCACCGCTATCCGTGTCAATGTTGAACCGGTTAAGGATCTGCGTAAAATCATCCTCACCTTCCCCATGCCAAGCATGGATGCTCATTATCAAACCAAGCCTCTCTCTTATTTCGCTCATTTGCTTGGCTATGAAGGCGAAGGGAGCTTGATGTTGGCACTCAAAGACGCGGGATGGATCACTTCGCTGTCAGCAGGGGGCGGCACCAGTGGCAGCAACTACCGCGAATTTACCGTCAGCTGCGCACTGACCCCTGAAGGGCTTGAGCACATTGATGAACTGGTTCAGGCGGTGTTTAGTTACCTGACCTTAATCAAAGCGCACGGTTTTGACGAATGGCGCTACATGGAAAAACGCGCCGTGTTGGAGTCAGCGTTTCGTTTTCAAGAGCCGACTCGCCCCCTCGATTTAGTCAGCCATTTGGTCGTCAACATGCAGCATTACCAAGCGCAAGACATCGTCTACGGCGACTTTATGATGGCGGGCTACGATGAGGCTTTATTACGCGAATTGATGGGCTATTTCACGCCGCAGAACCTGCGCATCACCGTGATTGCCAAAGATTTGCCGTGTGACCAGCAAGCCAAATGGTACTTCACACCCTACTCGGTTAAGCCACTCAGTGATGAACAGATGGCGTTCTATCACGAGCCATCAGCGCTGACGTTTGCTCTACCAGAGAAAAACCCGTTTATCGCCTACGATCTCGATCCTCAGCCTATTGCTGAGCATCAGCTTGTGCCTGAAATCCTTGAGAATTTACCTGGATTTACTCTCTGGCACATGCAAGACAGCGAGTTTCGCGTGCCAAAAGGTGTTGTCTATGTGGCAATTGATAGCCCACATGCGGTCGCCAACCCGCGCAATATTGTCATGACGCGTCTGTGTGTGGAGATGTTTTTAGACTCGCTGGCCAAAGAAACCTACCAAGCTGAAATCG
Source organism: Vibrio sp. R12-SG2-ISO1 (assembly GCF_059834045.1). NCBI lineage: Bacteria > Pseudomonadati > Pseudomonadota > Gammaproteobacteria > Vibrionales > Vibrionaceae > Vibrio > Vibrio sp. R12-SG2-ISO1. The sequence goes on from NZ_JCBDGO010000001.1 coordinate 485,448, forward strand.
CCGGTCTTGGCTACAACATGTACGCACATCAAGGGGGCGTGACGCTCACCCTCTCCGGTTTTAGCCAGAAACAACCCGAGTTGATGGCGATGATCCTGAAACGATTTGCAGCGCGAGAGTTCAGTGCTCAACGTTTTGAGACCATCAAAGCGCAGTTGAAACGAAATTGGCAAAACTCAGCGCAAGATCGCCCTATATCGCAGTTGTTCAATGCACTAACAGGCATACTCCAACCCAATAACCCACCGTATGCAACGTTGCTTGATGCGCTAGATACCATTAACGTCGATGAGCTAGCACGTTTTGTCGATGCTATTTTAGCTGAGTTGCACGTTGAGATGTTCGTCTATGGTGACTGGACCAAACGCGATGCGCTCGCCCTCGGTGAGACATTGAAACATGCGTTACGCGTTAAAAATCAGCAGTATGAAGAAGCACTGCGTCCATTGGTCATGCTTGGCGAAAACGGCACCTTCCAACGAGAAGTGCACTGCAACCAAGAAGACTCAGCGGTGGTGCTTTATTACCAATGCGAGGATTCCTCGCCAAGAAACATCGCCCTCTACTCGTTAGCAAACCACTTGATGTCGGCGACATTTTTCCATGAGATTCGCACCAAACAGCAGCTGGGGTATATGGTGGGCACCGGCAACCTGCCGCTCAATAAGCACCCCGGTATTGTGTTGTATGTACAGTCGCCCAATGCCGCACCGATTGATTTAATTGCGTCGATTGACGAGTTCCTTAACGCTTTTTACATGGTATTGCTTGAACTGAACGAGTACCAATGGCACAGCAGTAAGAAAGGGCTTTGGAACCAAATCGCCACCCCGGACACCACATTGCGCGGCCGCGCGCAGCGTCTTTGGGTCGCGATTGGTAATAAAGACAAAGAGTTTAATCAGAAAGAAGTGGTACTGAGTGAACTTAAGAGCCTGACCAGAACGGACATGATTCGCTTCGTAGTCAATAAACTCAAACCGCGCACCGCCGATCGTTTGATCATGCACACTCAAGGTAACGCACACAGTGATGCCCCGCCGCTCAATTTAGGTTTAGAGATTGGCTCTATCGAACAGTTCCAACTCCGACCTAAAGATGTCGAACTAGGCTAACTCAGACGCCACAATGGCCTTTAACGAATGGGGGTGGAGCTTGATGCACACCCCTTGATATTTGAAGGCGACCGTCGGGTTGCTGAGCCGCTCGCCCTCTCCTTTCGGACTCGACAATTTCACTTTCACTCCCATCTCACCAAGCTTCTCCCAATGCGCTTTCAATAGCGGAAAACGATGTTTGATCTCTTCAAGGTAAGCCTCGGCATCTTGTGCCTGTGAGGGAACCACAAATTCAACATGTTCCCAACTTTGCTCTGGATACACTTTTCCAGGCGCAGGATAAGGCAGCTCTAAGCACTCAATCGACCAGCCCAAGCTTTCAAGAGGTTGATGAAACTCAAGCACGACGATGGGACGGCCATTAATACGCGCTGTCGAGATTTCCTTACCCTCTTCACGCCAAGCCTGATGGGCAAGTTCAGCCAACGCATTGTCATTGATGCGCATTGCGATGTGATCCGCCTGATAAGGACTCAAATCCAAATGCAGCACCTCGCTTAAATCGCGAATTTTATGCATGAAGTTATCTAAATTAGCTTTCATTTGCGCTGGCAACAGCGCTGCGTCTGACAAGGATTGAGCCATGGTTTTGCATCCAATACGTTGAGATTGCGGCAATAGTAACAAGTTCGCGCTGAAAAGTAGAAAATTTCCCAATTAAGTCCCTATAAGCGCCGCGATAAAGTTGTTATTATGTGCGCCAATTTATGAACTAGATCGAGATATGCATTCACCCTATCCCCACGGATATTATGCGCAGCAAGATGCCCATCTGCTCGCCGAAATTGAATGCATACCCAACCAATTCCCGAGAATTGAAGGAAGCGCGAGTGAATATCCAAGCACTTATTAATGACAAAGTTTCTCAGGCTCTAGAAGCCGCTGGCGCACCTGCAGGCAGCCCTGCAGCGGTACGTCAATCTGCAAAACCACAGTTTGGTGACTACCAAGCGAACGGCGTTATGGGCGTCGCGAAAAAACTCGGCACCAACCCACGAGAATTTGCACAAAAAGTATTGGACGTACTAGACCTCGATGGCATCGCCAGCAAAACGGAAATCGCTGGCCCAGGTTTCATTAACATCTTCCTTGATGAAGCCTTCCTTGCAAAACAAGCCGATGCAGCGCTTGCCGATGCGCGCCTTGGCGTGGCGGCTGAAGCGCAGCAAACCATCGTCGCAGACTACTCAGCGCCAAACGTCGCCAAAGAGATGCACGTTGGTCACTTGCGCTCAACCATCATTGGTGACGCGGTGGTGCGCACACTGGAGTTTTTGGGCCACAAAGTGATTCGCGCTAACCACATTGGTGACTGGGGCACGCAATTTGGTATGTTGATTGCCAACCTAGAGCGCGTGCAGAAAGAGTCTGGCGAAGTGTCGATGGAACTGTCGGATCTTGAAGCCTTCTACCGCGAATCGAAAAAGCTCTACGACGAAGATGAAGCATTTGCAGAGAAAGCCCGTAACTACGTGGTCAAACTGCAAGGTGGTGACGAATACTGCGCAGAAATGTGGAAAAAACTGGTGGATGTCACCATGATCCAGAACCAGCGCAACTATGATCGCCTCAACGTTTCTTTGACGCGTGACGACGTCATGGGCGAAAGCATGTACAACGACATGCTGCCAGGCATCGTTGCCGATCTCAAAGAGAAAGGCTTGGCGCAAGAAGACGATGGCGCACAGGTCGTCTTCCTTGACGAGTACAAGAACAAAGACGGTGAGCCTATGGGTGTCATCATCCAAAAACGCGATGGCGGCTTCCTCTACACAACAACAGACATTGCGTGTGCCAAATACCGCTATGAAACGCTAGGCGCTGATCGCGTGTTGTACTTTATCGACTCACGTCAGCATCAGCACCTAATGCAAGCGTGGACCATCGTTCGTAAGGCAGGTTACGTCCCAGAAGAGGTTACCCTTGAGCACCACGCATTCGGTATGATGCTTGGCAAAGATGGTCGCCCATTCAAAACTCGCGCGGGCGGCACTGTGCGCCTTGCTGATCTGTTGGATGAAGCGCAAGAGCGTGCCATCAAACTGATCGAATCGAAAAACCCGGATCTTGATGCGCAAGAGAAAACCAACATCGCGACGACCGTAGCGATGGCAGCGGTGAAATACGCGGATCTCTCCAAGCACCGTACCACGGATTATGTGTTTGACTGGGACAACATGCTCGCATTTGAAGGCAATACTGCGCCTTACATGCAGTACGCCTACACGCGTGTTGCGTCGATCTTCGCCAAAGCGGGAATCGAAATGGACGCGTTGTCTGGTGAGATTAAAGTGACGGAAGAGAAAGAGAAAGCGCTGATCGCTAAGCTTCTGCAATTTGAAGAAGCGGTACAGTCAGTGGCTCGCGAAGGTCAGCCTCATATCATGTGTAGCTACCTGTTTGAGTTAGCGGGTCAATTCTCTAGCTTCTACGAAGCATGCCCAATTTTGAGCAGCGAAGATGAGTCCATCAAGCAAAGCCGCTTAAAACTGGCGGCATTGACCGCAAAGACCATCAAACAAGGTCTTTCTCTGTTGGGTATCGATACCCTTGAGCGCATGTAATCGCGCCTAGCCTTGACCATTCAGGCAACGAAACGAAGGTTGGTGTGAAAGCATCAACCTTTTTGTTATCCATGGACTAAGGACCCTCACCATGAGTTTTGAACTTCATCCCCAGCTGGTTAAAGACACGACTTTACTTGGCCACTTCCCACTCTGTGTTGCACTGCTACACAAAGACAGTGCCGTGCCTTGGGTTATCTTGGTGCCCAAACGAGCGCAACTCAAAGAACTGCACCATTTGCCGATGCAAGAACAGCAACAGTTTTTGCTGGAATCACAAGCGGTGAGCCAAGCTCTGGAAGCCACCTTTCGACCAGACAAACTGAACCTTGGGGCGCTGGGCAACATGGTGCCGCAACTGCACATTCACCATATCGCTCGCTTTAAGGATGATGTGGCTTGGCCTGGCCCTGTTTGGGGCAATACGCCGGGTGAGCATCGTAGCGACGAGGCACAAACTGAGATAGCAACTCGCTTGACCAATGTTCTGTCGCTTAGTCACTTGTTTACACGAGTTTGAACTTCTGTCGAACACCACAGCAGCGGACGTCTACATGCTAGTGATGATAGCAATCTGGTCATTTCGGACGGACACATATCGTGTCCGAACCGTAATGTTGTGCTCATTGACATCATCTATCCTAGACAGTTTCCCTTTGCGTAACCATATCGCCAACATGGCATCGACCCCATCGAGCGACAACGAAAAACGCTTGGCAAGCTCGGCTTGGGTCACCGTGCCACATTGATCAATGTAAGCTTTTAGCTCTGAGACGATCATGCGGTTTGCACCTCTAGCGACGCTTGCTCTCGTCTTCCCGCCACTTTAAGAGCACGCCAAACGCCTCCACTGACAACGACAATCCCCGCAATCCACACGCTGCTACTTAGAGGATGAGCGGCAAAATGCGCCACTTGGTAATACAAGGCCGCGCTGCCGTAAGCCAGACCCATCGTCCATACGGCAATAAAGCGCGCGTATCGAGCGCCAAATTCACGCACATACGCTCCCATCGCCGCCACACACGGTGTGTAGAGCAATATGAATACCAGATAGGCGAACGCTGCGTGATAAGAAGCAAAATGCTGCTTTAAGTTCCCGAAAATCGATGCGTCCACCGCTTGCTCTTCTGCCACCGCTTCGGTGTCGGATAAATCCCCCACGGAAATGCCCAACGGGTCGCTAAAGCTCAGGCCAATCAAGTTATCGCCGATCGAGGCAAACGCCTCTTCCATACTGGCTAATAAATCATACTCACTCTCTTCATCTTGCGCGGGCGCGTAGAGGTTATTCAAGGTGCCGACCACCGCTTCTTTAGCAAAAATGCCGGTGATGATGCCGACGGTTGCCGGCCAGTTGTCCGCTTCAATACCGATAGGCTCAAATACCGGTGTGACCCATACCGCCGCTTGCGACAGTACCGAGTGCTCGCTGTCCTCATTACCAAAACTGCCATCAGTGCCGAGCGAGTTCATAAAACTCAAGATCGCCACAACCATGACAATGGTTTTCCCCGCGCCAAGCACAAAGCGTTTGAGCTTTTGCCAAGTTTTGATCAGCACATTTTGTACCGTCGGTAGTTCATAGTCCGGCATTTCCATCACTAAACTCTCACTCGAACCTGGGTAGAGCGTGTGCTTAAGTACCCAACCCGTCAACACTGCGGCGACAATGCCAAGTAAGTACAGGGCGAAGACAATGTTCTGCCCACTTTGCGGGAAGAAAGCGGCAGCAAACAGCGCATAAACCGGTAGACGAGCCCCGCAAGACATAAACGGTGCCATTGAAGCAGCCAGCTTACGCTCTCGTTCTTGATCGAGCGTGCGCGTCGCCATAATGGAGGGTACGTTACAGCCAAACCCGAGCACCAAAGGCACAAATGCTTTGCCCGGTAAACCGAGTTTTTGCATCACCTTATCCAGCACAAACGCAGCGCGAGACATGTAGCCTGAACTTTCCAAAATGGCGAGAAACAGATACAAACACGCGATCACAGGAATAAAGGTGGCGACGGTTTGTATACCGCCACCAATGCCATCGGCAAGTAAAGTCACCAACCACACAGGCAGATGATCATCGAGCAAATAGTGGCCGCCATCGACCAGCAAAGCGCCGACACCAATATCAAAGAAGTCGATAAATGCGCTGCCGATGTTGATGGAGAACATAAACATCAAATACATCACGACAAAGAAAAACGGCACGCCAACCCACTTGTTGAGAATGACGTTATCAACATTTTGTGTGAATGAATGGCTTAACACTCCCTGAGCTCGACGCACCTGTTGGCACAATTGGTGAAGATAGGTGTATTTGGTATCTGCCACCAGCAGATCAATATCCATCGTCAATTGACTCTGAGCCACATGCACCTTTTCTCTTGACGCTTGAGTGAGTCCGTTGAGCACCAAACGGTCACTTTCCAACGCACGGATCGCCAACGCACGCGGATTCACTTCAGCCTGACTCGATAAGGTCGATGCAAGCGAATCAATCGCCGCTTCAAACGCATCACCGTAATTCAAGCAAAATGCTTTCGGCGCGATGCCTTGCACTAAACGTTTATGGATATGCGCCTTAAACTGTTCAACATCACCCTTTCGGTTGGCAGAGAGCGCCCAAACTGGGCAACCTAAAGCGCGTTCTAGCGCGTTGACGTCAATGGTTTGTCTGACTCGTTTTAGGGCGTCCATCTTATTGAGCACCACGATCATCGGTCGGCCGAGCTCGCGTAGCTGTAAAGTCATATAGAGGCTACGTTCAAGACAGGTCGCATCAACGACATTGATGATAAGATCCGCCGGATGAGTGAGCACTGCCCGAGATGCAATAGACTCATCAATGCTGTTGCCATCGTTCCCGCTATCAAGCGCGTAGATACCTGGCAGATCGGTTAAAGAGAAGTCGTCACCGGCATGGCGAAAGCGGCCGGTCTTTTTCTCTACCGTCACGCCAGCCCAGTTACCGACTTGCTGACGCGCGCCCGTTAAGCCGTTAAACAAGGTCGTTTTGCCACTGTTTGGATTGCCGACAGTGAGAATTTGGTAATTCATGCGCGCACCTCTACATCAATCGAGTTGGCCATAGATTGACGAACGGCCAGTGAGACACCGCGGACTTCAACTTGCAGTGGGTCTCCCATTGGCGCGACACGAATCAAGGTTACCGCCGTATTAGGCAGAAGCCCCATGACCATGAGTTTCTTGCGCACGTCTTTTGACATCTGACCAAAGCCAATGATGGTCGCGGTTTGACCCGGAGAAAGCTGAGATAATTGCATAACAGACCAATCGATAGTGTAAATGAGAAATATTACTATTAGTTATTGAGATAATATCTCTCTCTACCCGGTCAGATATTGTCTGAAATCAATCTTTGCATTTTTGTCCTCGTCACTTTTGTTAATTTTCGCCTCGTCAATACCGTCAAAATGGGACACTTGTTCAGACTTCCCCCACATTCCATATGACAAAAAAAACATCAAAAACCCACATAAAGCAACCAAAATTCATACACTTAAAACGATTGGCGTAATTCTTATAGTAAAATGGCGTTAATTTTATAAGTAAAATAAGTGCGGGTATTTATAGTGAACAGGTCGCTAGGGCACGGCCTGAAGTGACATTGAATTCCAGAGGTGGCGCAGCGCGCCACTCCGGCAGCAAGCGAAGGTGTCATTGACACCCGTGGTATAGTCCCCCCGGCTATACCACGTTATTTTTTTTTACTCTTCCCCCTGCCCTTCGACAAATTGAGTCGGCGACATTCCAAAACGATATTTAAACCGTTGACTGAAATACGAGGGATCGTTAAAGCCACATTCAAACGCCACATCCGACACTTTTTCCCCCGCCAGCAAACGTCGACATGCATGATCGAGGCGTACTTCATTGAGATATTCGGTAAAAGTGGTGTGCTGATGGCTTTTTAAGCGGCGCTGAAGGCTACGCTCTGAGACATAGAGCAATTGCGCCGCCCTTGATAAGCCAAAATCCGCCTCCGCATAGTGCGCTTCAACAATGGTTTTTAGCTTGGCGAACCAAGGGTCACTCTCTTCTTGCACAGAGTGCGGCAGTTGCTTGACGGCTGAGCGCTCAGTGAAGTGATCGCTCACTGGCCACGTGAACTCCTGCATATTGCGCTCTTTTGAGCAGTGAATCGTCACACTACCACCGCTCGCCTCAACCAGCTGGCTCATTTTCATCAGGTAATCTTGGCCGAGATACGCATGGTCAATCGACTCCCCTTGATCCAACACCGTCAAAGCAAGGCGCTCAACATTGTGGTCAATACGCATCATCACCGTCTGGTTGCGATAGCCGCGCTTAATGACATTATCAATCAGCACGTTAAGTATTTCGTCGAGGTTGAACGCATTTAGAGAGAGATAAACCGCTTGATCTTGTGGCCACTCAATATCCAAGCTCTGCCCTGATTTACGAATCTCTTCTTGCCAACCATCGATCGCCGCATGAAAAATGAGATTGAAGTGGTAAACCGGATCCGCCTCTTTATTCGCTTCACGGGCAAAAATCGACAACGCAAGTTCTTGACTGAGCCTATCGACGACAGGTTTAAACTCCGCACTGTTGTATGGCTGCATCGTCAACTTACTCTGTAAACTCGCCACAGACTGGGCGTAAATAAGACGCCGAATGTGAAGTTGTTTCCTTAACTGAACATTATTCGCCAATAGCACTCGGCTTTGGTGTTCAAGCTGGTGGGTTTTCAGTTCCACTTGCGCTTTAAGCGCTCGGTTTGCTTTGGCCATTAGCCGCGATCGCCAATAGACTATCCCGACGACACACACACAGAGCAACACCACGGCCGCCCCTAGCGAGCTATGCTCTAAGTACCAAGGCTTGTTAACGAGAAATTCAAAGCGGTCTTCCTGACCGGTGCGTCGGCCGTTGTGTGTCACTCTCACGCTCAATTGATGCAAGCCGGGCAGCATGTGTTCGATGGTCAGCGTCACCCCCTCCAACACTTGCCATTCAGGCTCGTTATCTAAACGATATTCAATCTGCGCGCCGCTCAACTGAGGCATCACACCAAATTGGAAGGAGAGTGACTCGCCAAACTCTGTGGTTAATCTTCTATCCGGTGAATGGCCCAAAGCGACCCGTTCCTGACCAACGTTCACTTGACTGACTACGACACGACCAGATGGGAGCGCTTGATGCGCTAAACGCTCAGTATCCACCGCCATTAAATGATGGCTTGAGCCCATCAGCAAGGTGTGCTCGCGGCCAAATTTAGCGCCGCAAAGCCCAGTGACAAACTCATTATTCCTCAGCCCTAAAGGCTCGCCATAGTGCTCCTTGAGCTCCCCCGCCAATGTGTATTGCGACAACCCTGCGGACGTCGTTAGCCAGATACCTTGTTCATTACTCATCAAACATTTTGGCGAGATATGACCATCAATCAGCGCTAGCGATTCGGTGATCCCTGTCGCCGTATCAACACGATAGAGCCCGTATTGACCGGCCACCCAAAGCTCATCATCTGCCACCTCAATAATGTGGCTCACGCCGCCGTATTGGCTGCTGTCATCAACAAACTTGATCACACCACGCTCGAGCAAATACAGTCCATGATCGGTGCCGATCAGCAAACGCTCACCGGCCGATTTGAGATACGTCAGTTGCGCAGGGAGGTACTGCGTTAACATCCAATCCGAGACAAAATCACGGAACACTGCGCGCTCGGGATCATAGCGCCATAACTGCTGATCATTGGCTCCCCAGATGTGGCCCTGACTGTCGACTTCAAGATACTTGGCAGCCGGTGCATTCGATACCAGTTTTGGCTCAGCAAGGCGACTGAGTGGCAAGGTGATCACGCCATTGAGGGTCGCGAGCCACAAGGTCTCTTGATGCTCCATCACATCACTAACAGCGCCTTGATACACTAATGTCCTCTGCCCTCCATCAGTGAGATCCAGTTGATAGAGCCCGAGTGTCGTTAAGAGCCAATACCCTTGACGCTGCGCCATTGGCTCCAACATCAGGGGTTGCTCTCGCTCCGTTCCTTCGCTGAGCAATTGCGGATCAAAGCGCTGGAAATTGGGAGAGAACAAGGAGTAATAGCGCACGCCCTTATCGGTTGCCAACCAAATACCGCCCGCTTCATCGTTGACGATGGAGTAGATACGCTCTCCATAAAGCGGGTGCCCAGCCAAACGCTGGGAGCCAAGACGGCGTTCAGCACCATCGTTATGGGAGTAAATAATCAAGCCGTGTTCAGTGCCAATCCAATACGCGTCATCTGTTTCTGCCAAGCTCAGCACGTGCGAACCCGGAATGTCGGCGACCATTTGAGTAGGACGATGGATATTAAACACCAGCGCTCCCGACAAGGTCCCAACCACAATTTCGCCTCGCTTCGCGGAGTAATGGAGCTTTTCAATGTAATGCTGCTGCGAAAGTGGCACGTGTTCGAAATGACGTCGGTCGGAGACGTAGGCGCCCGCATTGGTGGCGAGCACCCATTTGGAGACGACAAATTGCGCATCATTGATGATGATGGTTGAGGATTGGGTAAACTGATACAACTCCATCAAAGAGAGCGTGTCGAGTTCGCCACTGGGGATATGGTAGGTGTAAAAATAGCGTTCATCGGCCAACCAAATGTAATCTCCCGACGCGCCGATGGAATGAATGTCAGTGCCAGGAGTGAGGCTCAACACCAGTTCGCGCTCCTGATTTGGCAGCGTTCGATAGATTTCATTGCGAAAGAAAGACCAAAATGCATGGTCAGCGTACGCCACTTTATCGACATCATGCGTCAGCGCCGAGCCGACGTTCGGCGCCACGTTTTGACCGTCAAAAAAGAGGATTTGTGCGCGAACATCTTGCAGCCACAAACCGCCCCCCTCAGCAAGAAACAGCTGTTTGGCGGCAAAGACCTTACCCTGACTTTGACTAGGTAGAGAATAAAAGACCTCTGAAGAGGCCAATACAACGTGTGCGCTCAAACACAGCCAGAAAGCGATGAGCTGAGTCATCAGTTTTGATAAAGGGACGACGCGCAAAATACACCTGTTGCTATCAGTGACGCGCAGCGACAAGACTCGCTGCGCAGTTATTTTGAGTCGATAATTATCTAACAACGCTTGGTCATTACAAGGTGTTTGCGTCTCACTTATCACATTCTTTGTGGCAAATCGTTGTGACCGAAAGCAAAAAAGGGAGACACGTCGCCTCCCTTTTCCCTCGCTCTCTGCGCTTAGTGCGTTACGCTAAACGGCCGCTGCGCTCTACATCTGAACATTTTTATATCTGAACGTCTTAGTTTGATAAACACTGCTCAAAACTGTCCGCCATCTGCTGCATAAAGTTGAAATAACCGCCAGCTTCAACCACGATGTCTGCGCCGATGGGGTCAAGCACGCCTTGGTTGACGTCGGTGTTTCGCGTCACGGACTCGACCACCGCAGGCGTATATTGTGGCTCAGAAAAGACGCATTTCGCCTCTTTCTTCGACAGTGCTTGCCTTATCGCAATCAAGGTCTTCGCGCCTGGCTTGCGCTCTGGGCTGACAGTGAAAAAGCCCAATTGATTGAGGCCATAATCCTCTTCAAAGTAACCATACGCGTCGTGGAACACGTAGTAGCCCTGATCTTTCACCTTGCTGAGTTGAGCGGCAATCTCATTGTGCTGCTGGCGCAGGCGCGCTTCAAACTGAGCAAGGTTGGCTTGATATGCTGCTTGCTGACTTGGGTCTATCTCAATCAACTTGGCACTGATCGCTTTGGCCACCTGAGAAGCCGTGTCCACGCCCATCCAAAAGTGGGGATCGTGACTGCCATGATCGTGACCGTCATGATCATGATGATCGCCCTGATATTCACGCAAAGGGAGACCGTCTATTTTGCTCAGTGTTAACACGTTGTCACGCCCCTCCAAGATTTTGTCAAGGAAAGGCTCTAAGTCTGGGCCAAACCAAACAATCAAATCCGCTTGGTTGATTCGGCGCACGTCAGACGGACGCAACGCATAATCGTGCGGCGAGGTGTTGGCCGCCAATAAAACATCCGGCTCGTTGATGCCTAGTGTTAATTCATACGAAATTAATTGGATCGGTTTTATACTCGCGATAATATCGCTGGCCACGACACCCTTGCTGCTCAAGATAAGCAACAAGAGAGGAAGGAAACGTTTCATTTATGTACGACTGCTCTATAGCGTTGAGAAAGTATAAATGTTACATTATAACAATACTGAATTGCAAATGAGTTCTATTCATGTCGACTCTCGTCGAACTAGCTAATATTTCGGTCCAATTTGATGAGCGCAAAGTGCTCGATAAGGTCTCCTTGACCATCAAACGCGGCGAAATCACCACCTTGATCGGCCCAAACGGCGCGGGTAAATCTACCTTAGTCAAAGTGCTGCTTGGCTTGCAGAAGCGCTTTACCGGCCAGATTACACGCCAAAAAGGGCTGCGCACCGGCTACGTCCCACAGAAACTCAAGCTGAATGATTCGCTCCCTTTGACCGTTGAGCGATTTCTTAAACTGGCTGGGCGTTACAGCCAACAAGAGATCATCGACTCGCTCAAACTGGTAGGCGCAGAACACATGCTCATGGCCAATATGCATTCGCTATCTGGCGGTGAAACGCAGCGCGTGTTACTCGCGCGGGCTCTGTTGCAGCGTCCAGATTTATTGGTGCTTGACGAACCGGCACAAGGGGTCGACGTGCAAGGGCAAATCGATCTGTATGAGCTGATTGATACGCTACGCCGCCGTTTTAACTGCGCGGTGTTTATGGTCTCCCATGATTTACATCTCGTCATGGCCAAGACCGATGATGTGATTTGTCTGCAACATCACATCTGCTGCTCCGGCGCACCTGCCGACATTGCACAGCACCCCAATTATATTGCGCTGTTTGGCCAAGCTCAGCGTGAGTCACTGGCGTTTTATCACCACCAGCATGACCACCATCATCATGATTTATCCGGTCAACCCGTAGCGGGCGATGCGACGGCCTGTTCTCACCATTCTCACGGACACCATCATCATGATTGAGTTTTTACTCCCCTCACTCTTTGCCGGTCTTGGTATTGCGGCGATCTCCGGTCCGTTGGGTTCATTCGTCGTGTGGCGAAAAATGGCCTATTTTGGGGACACCTTGGCTCATGCGTCACTAATGGGTATCGCACTCGGCTTTTTGCTCAATATCAACTTGTATCTCGCCTTGGTGGTCTGCTGTTTGGCGCTCGCGGTGATTCTGGTCACGTTGCAACGCCAGCAGTTGGTCGCCACCGATACCTTACTTGGGATCTTGGCTCACAGTGCCCTATCACTCGGTTTGGTCGCCGTCAGCTTTCTTGATCACGTACGTATTGATTTGATGAGCTACTTGTTCGGAGATTTGCTCGCCGTCACGCCCACAGATTTGATCTACATTTACCTTGGCTCGCTCGTCGTTGGCGCGGTGCTTATCGTCTTCTGGCGTCCGCTCATTTCCACCACCGTCAATGAAGAGTTGGCGGCTGTCGAAGGCCATAACGTCGATTTGATGCGCTTGATTTTAATGTTGCTGGTCGGCCTAGTGATTGCGATTGGTATGAAATACGTCGGGGCCTTGATCATGACCTCACTGCTGATCATTCCTGCTGCGGCGGCAAGACGTTTTGCCAAAAGCCCAGAGCAAATGGCGTGCTTTGCATCGCTGATTGGCAGTGTCGCGGTGATCTGTGGGCTGTCGCTCTCTTGGCATTACGATACCCCGGCTGGTCCATCTGTCGTCATCTGCGCGACGGCCTGTTTTATCCTCGCTCAGTTAAAACGTATTGATTAACCAATAGACCAAGCGCCGCGATCAGCGGCGCTTTACATTTTTTTCTCCCCAAGTTTGCGATGGATCAAGCCTTTCGCATTTAGCTCTGCCTTTCCCCGCCAAGAGAGTCATCCCTGTCTACACTTAAGTAGGTAAGTTGCAGATTGCAGATTACTGCTTGTCCGAAGCTATGTGGCCGAAACTGAGTGTGCACACATTCAATACCCAGTGAGGCACAACAATCGGTTCGTTCTTGATTCATCGTTGGCGTTGATTTTGTAAGGGGGGCATCATGGAAAACTCAACACTGCATCGCCACTCTTCACTGGCACAAACCCATCACCTAAACGAGCAAATGACCGGCTTGTTGGAGCGCATGCAAGTTCACCATCCCGCTCTCGACCACTTAAGTTTTGCCCTGTATGACGACAGAGATCATTTGCTGCGCAGTTACGCCGACAGTACCTCGCTTTCGCTCAATATTACCCATTACGAAGCGCCACTGAGTTCATTACCGACGCTGCGCCAAAGCCTGCAATCGCGCAGCCCGGTCATTTTGACGCATCTAACAACATTGCGCCGCTCGCCGCATATTGAGTCTTTACTGCGCGATGGCTACCGATCTTCAGCGACCATACCAACCTTTATCCATGATCGATTCCTTGGGTTCATCTTCCTCAACTCTTATCAAGAGGGTGCGTTTACACCGGCGGCGCTCGATACCCTTAAGCCTTACTTGGAGATGATGAGGTTGTCGATTTTTTCTGAGTATCAGCTGGTGGATACCTTGATCAATTGCGCTTGCAAGCACGCTGCGCAGTTTCCGCTCTATCAACGAGAGTCTCGGGCGCACAAACAGCGCGTCGCCAGTTTTACACATGTAATAGCAACGGGCCTTGCGCTCAAATACGATCTCGATGACGAAACCATTGAACACCTCAGCTTATTTTCGCAGTATCACGACATTGGCAAAGTCACGCTACCGGCCGAGCTACTGTGTAAACCCGGTAAATTGACCGAGGTAGAGCTCGCCACACTCAGAGAACATGTTCAAGCGGGCGAAGTCATCATTCATGAGTTCATTGAGCAAGCGGGCGCAAGTGGTCACCCCAGTGCTGAACTGTTTTTACACATCATTGCGCACCACTATGAGTTTCTCGATGGCTCTGGATATCCTCGCCATCTAAAAGGCAATGAGATCCCTCTCGCCGCTCGTATTGTCTGCGTCGCAAATATCTTTGACGCTTTGATCACCCATCGCCCGTATAAACAGGCGTCGTCGATTCTTTATGCACTGCTAGAGCTGGAAAAGATGGTTCAGATGGGTAAATTGGATCGTGATTGCGTCAATGCACTGCGCGAGCATCAAAGCGAACTAAAAGCGATATCAGAGCGCTATCCTGAACTCGACCCAAGTGAACGAGCGACGACAAATTAGTGACTTGGCTGACCAAACGCCGCCCGATCCCGTATAATTTTCATTCAACAATATAAAACCTTATCTTTCCTTGGTTGTTATTAGGCATCCAAAGCAGGATAATGTCGGGATCGGAATATCTAAATTATATAACTATGACCGAATATCTTTTGTTGTTGGTCGGCACTGTGCTGGTAAACAACTTTGTACTGGTAAAATTCCTGGGGTTATGTCCATTTATGGGGGTGTCTAAGAAATTAGAGACCGCTATTGGTATGGGGCTCGCGACGACGTTCGTGTTAACCCTCGCTTCCGTGTGCGCGTATTTAGTAGAAAACTACATCTTGCTGCCGCTTGGGTTGCAATACTTACGTACCATGAGCTTCATTCTTGTTATCGCCGTCGTCGTGCAGTTCACGGAAATGGTGGTACACAAAACCAGTCCGACGCTCTACCGCTTACTCGGCATCTTCCTGCCGTTGATCACCACCAACTGTGCGGTGCTGGGTGTTGCCCTGCTTAACATCAATGAGAACCACAACTTTATCCAATCGATTATCTACGGCTTTGGCGCTGCGGTGGGTTTCTCTATGGTGCTGATTTTGTTTGCTTCGATGCGTGAACGTATTAACGCTGCGGATGTGCCAGTCCCATTTAAAGGAGCGTCCATTGCGATGATCACCGCAGGACTGATGTCTCTCGCCTTTATGGGCTTTACTGGGTTGGTGAAGCTGTAATGAGTGCCATCCTAATTGCCGTTATCGCGATTGCCGCGCTTGCTGCGCTGTTTGGCGCAATCTTGGGCTTCGCCTCCATCCGCTTCAAAGTAGAAGCCGATCCGATCGTCGATCAAATCGACGCGATTTTACCGCAAACTCAGTGTGGCCAGTGCGGCTACCCTGGCTGTCGCCCTTATGCAGAAGCGATCGCCACGGGAGACGAGATCAACAAGTGTCCTCCAGGCGGTCAAGCCACCATTGAGAAGCTGGCGGATTTAATGGGTGTCGAAGCGACAGAGTCTGCGCATGACCTAGATGAAGCCGTCAAAAAAGTCGCCTTTATTCATGAAGATATGTGTATTGGCTGCACCAAGTGCATTCAAGCCTGCCCGGTTGATGCCATTGTTGGCGGCACCAAAGCGCTACATACCGTGATTAAAGATGAATGTACTGGCTGCGATTTGTGTGTCGCGCCGTGCCCAACGGACTGCATTGAAATGATTCCTGTAGAAAACACTACAGCGAACTGGAAGTGGCAACTGGACGCCATTCCTGTTGTTGATATTACCGATTCTGCCTCCGCGCAGAAAAGCGTGAATTAAGGACTGGTATGTTGTCATTAATCGAACAAATTAAATCAGGTACGCTGTGGCAGTTTCCTGGGGGAATTCACCCACCAGAGAATAAACAGCAGTCGCTGGGCAGTGAATTGGTTCGCGCCTCGTTGCCAAGTGAAATTGTGCTGCCTCTCAAACAGCACATCGGCAAAGAAGGGACCTTACTGGTTGATATCGGCGCGCACGTCTTAAAAGGTGAGCCGTTAACCAAGTACGACGTCACATTTACGTTGCCCGTGCACGCGCCCACCTCAGGCACCATTACGGCGATTGAGCCTCGTACCACCGCCCACCCTTCCGGTTTAGCGGAGACCTGCATTGTCATTCAACCCGATGGCAAAGAAACCTGGTATGACAAAGCCCCTTGGCCTGATTTCAGCCAACACTCTCCAGAAGCTCTGATTGAAAAGATCCGCCTAGCGGGGATTTCTGGTATGGGAGGCGCTGGCTTTCCTACCGCGAAAAAGATTCAATCGGGCCTCTCGCGTACCGAGATTTTGATCATCAATGCCGCTGAGTGTGAACCCTACATCACCGCCGATGACACCTTGATGCGAGAGTTTGCACAAGAGGTGATCACGGGCATCGAGATTGTCGAGCATATTCTCAAGCCAAAGCTGACCGTGATCGGCATTGAAGACAACAAACCTGAGGCGATTGCAGCCTTAGAAGCGGCAGCGCAAGACAAAGACCTTATCATTCGTGTCGTACCGACTAAGTACCCCTCGGGCGGCGAAAAGCAGCTCATCAAACTGCTGACTAACAAAGAAGTCCCCGCCGATGGCATCCCAGCGGACATTGGGATGATGGTACAAAACGTTGGATCGCTGTACGCCATCAAACGCGCCGTTGTGGATGGTGAACCTTTGATTGAGCGCATCGTTACGTTAACGGGCAATGCATTTCGTCAACCACGCAACGTCCTTGCGGCTTTGGGCACCCCAGTTCAAGCGCTGCTCGACGAGTTCGGCTATCAAGCAGATAAGCGCCTACCTCGATTGATCATGGGTGGGCCAATGATGGGCTTTACCTTGCCGCACGCCAATGTGCCAATCACAAAAACCTCCAACTGTATTCTTGCCCCAACTCGCCGCGAGATCGCCCCTGCGGGTACGGAAATGGCGTGCATTCGCTGCGCTCAGTGCGCAGAGGTTTGCCCCGCGTCACTATTGCCTCAACAGTTGCAGTGGTATGCGAAATCGCAAGAGTATGAAAAATGTGAAGAGCTCAACCTAAAAGACTGCATTGAATGTGGCGCCTGTGCGTACGTCTGCCCTAGCGAGATCCCACTGGTGCAATATTATCGCCAGGCCAAAGCGGAAATACGCACGCGCAAAGAAGAAGCGCAAGCGGCAGAGCGTGCCAAACTCCGCTTTGAAGAGAAAAAAGCGCGTATGGAACGTGACAAAGCCGAACGTGAGAATCGCTTCAAAAAAGCCGCGGATGAGCGTCGCAGCGAGATGAAAGCCAGTGGAGGAGATGACGCCATCGCCGCCGCCATCGCGCGTGTGAAAGCGCAAAAATCCACAAGCGAAGACAGCAAAACCAAGCCAGCGGTCGCCGCCGCGATTGCCAGAGCCAAAGCGAAACAAGAAGCGGCTAGAGAGCAAGCGACAAGCAGCAGCGACCAACCGGACAACACGGAAATGGCCAAGTTGCGAGAAGAGCGTAAGCGTCAAGCCCGCGAGAAAAAAGCGCAGAAAGCGCAACAAGAAACCACTCAAAGTGATGAGCAAAGCGAAACAGACAAATCTTCCGCCGTCGCCGCTGCTGTGGCCAGAGCGAAAGCGCGCAAAGCCGCATTAGCAAGTAACAGTAGCGAAGAGACACCTGAAGAGCACAAGCCAGCAGAGGATCCAAAAAAAGCGGCAGTCGCGGCAGCGATTGCTCGCGCTAAAGCTCGTAAGGTGCAGCAAGAGAACGAAACGGGCTCCAGCAGCGAAGAGGCTCAAGCTAAGAATGAGCCTGCTGAGGATCCGAAAAAAGCCGCCGTCGCGGCAGCGATTGCTCGTGCTAAAGCGCGTAAAGCGCAGCAAGAGAACAAAACGGGCTCCAGCAGCGAAGAGGCTCAAGCTAAGAGTGAGCCTGCTGAGGATCCGAAAAAAGCCGCCGTCGCAGCAGCGATTGCTCGCGCTAAAGCGCGTAAAGCGCAGCAAGAGAGCGACGCAGACTCTAGCAGCGAAGAGACTCAAGCTAAGAATGAGCCTGCTGAAGATCCGAAAAAAGCCGCCGTCGCGGCGGCGATTGCTCGAGCCAAAGCGCGTAAGGCGCAGCAAGAGAGCGACGCAGACTCCAGCAGCGAAGAAACTCAAGCTAAGAATGAGCCTGCTGAAGATCCGAAAAAAGCCGCAGTCGCGGCAGCGATTGCTCGCGCAAAAGCTCGTAAAGCCGCCCAACAATCATCTAAACCTTCTGAGGAGAACAACTAGTGGCGTTCTTTATCGCAAGTTCCCCCCATGCTCACAGCCGTAAAAGCACGCCGGATTTGATGAAATGGGTCGCCGTCTGCGCCTTGCCCGGGCTTGCCGCTCAAATCTACTTTTTTGGTTGGGGCACTTTGATCCAACTGATTTTTGCCATTGCACTGGCACTGCTACTTGAAAGTGTGGTGATGCTGGTTCGTGGCCGCTCGCCCATGTCAGCACTGCGTGATAACAGCGCCATCGTGACCGCTTGGTTGCTGGCTGTGGCCATTCCGCCTCTTTCCCCTTGGTGGATGATGGTGATTGGACTGGTGTTCGCCATCGTCATCGCAAAACACCTCTACGGCGGTATTGGACAAAACCTCTTTAACCCAGCAATGGTCGCCTACGTGGTGTTGCTCGTCTCCTTCCCTGTCCAAATGACCAGTTGGATGGCTCCGAGCACACTGCAACCCGTCAGCACCTCCCTTGCCGATACCTTGTCGCTAATCTTTAGCGGTTACAGTCAAGAGGGGCTGTCGCTACAACAAATTCGCACCGGTATCGATGGCATCACTATGGCCACCCCACTCGATGCGTTTAAAACTGGCCTGCTTGCAGGAAATACCAGTGTGGAAGTGATGCGACAAGCGCAATTTAGCGGTTTAGGCGGCGTCGGTTGGGAATGGGTCAACTTGGCGTATTTGTTCGGTGGTTTGATGCTGATAAAACTGCGCATCATCAGTTGGCACATCCCTGTGAGTTTTCTCGCTAGCCTCGCTGCCATGAGCGGAATTTTTATGCTCATCATGCCAGGAGAGACCGCCTCACCCATCTTGCACCTCCTTTCTGGCGCAGCCATGATCGGCGCCTTTTTTATCGCAACCGATCCGGTGTCGGCGTCGACCACTGTCAAGGGACGCTTGGTATTTGGGGCCTTTATTGGCGCTATGGTCTTTATCATTCGAACGTGGGGCGGCTTCCCAGATGGCGTTGCCTTTGCGGTGCTACTGGGCAATATGTGCGTACCCATGATTGATTACTACACCAAACCCAAAACTTACGGTCACTGAGGGGTATCATGCTGAACGCTATACGTAACAACGGCGCAATCCTTGCCATCTTTGCCTGTGCTTCTACAGGCTTAGTTGCGCTGACTCACTACTTGACCGCCGATCAGATCCAGCGCCAGGAGCAAGCGCAGTTGCTCTCGGTACTCAATCAGGTCATCCCACATGACCTGCACGACAACGATCTCTACCAAGCCTGTACCTTGGTAACGGATCCGCTGCTTGGCACGACTGAGCCTATGCCAGTCTATCTCGCTTCCTTAAATGGCGAGCCTAGCGCCATGGCGATTGAAGCCATCGCGCCCGATGGCTATAACGGCTCCATCAAACTCATCATTGGCGTAAAACAAGACGGCACCGTCACCGGCACCCGAGTATTGAGCCATCAAGAGACACCCGGACTCGGTGACAAAGTCGATTTACGTGTCACAGATTGGATCCTCGGCTTTACCGGCAAAGTGCTGACTACGGAGAACC
Organism: Vibrio sp. R12-SG2-ISO1; assembly: GCF_059834045.1. Classification (NCBI taxonomy): domain Bacteria; kingdom Pseudomonadati; phylum Pseudomonadota; class Gammaproteobacteria; order Vibrionales; family Vibrionaceae; genus Vibrio; species Vibrio sp. R12-SG2-ISO1. Next base: position 505,621 of record NZ_JCBDGO010000001.1, read on the forward strand.
AGGCCAGTTGGAAAGTACGTAAAGATGGCGGGCAATTTGATCAATTTACCGGGGCGACCATCACGCCAAGAGCGGTCGTCAAGGCGGTACGTAATACGTTAGAGTATGTCAACGACCATCGTGGTGACATTCAATCTCAACCGCTCAATTGCGGAGGTGCGCGTGACTGAACATCAAACACTGATTAAGAATGGTTTGTGGGACAACAACCCCGCACTGGTCCAACTGCTTGGCCTATGCCCTTTGCTGGCGGTCTCCTCTACCGTCACTAATGCGCTTGGCTTGGGGATTGCGACCCTGTTGGTTCTGGTTGGATCGAACGTGACCGTCTCTTTAGTACGCGACTATGTGCCAAAAGAGGTACGCATTCCGGTCTTTGTGATGATCATTGCCTCGTTAGTGACCTGCGTGCAGCTGCTGATGAACGCGTACGCTTACGGTTTGTATTTGTCGCTGGGCATATTTATCCCACTTATCGTGACCAACTGCATCATCATCGGACGCGCGGAAGCGTTTGCCTCGAAAAACGTGCCACTTCTTGCCGCTCAAGACGGTTTTTGGATGGGCATGGGGATGCTGATTATTCTTGTCATTTTGGGAGCCATGCGTGAGATTCTTGGCAATGGTACCTTATTTGATGGTGCAGAGCTGCTGCTAGGGCAATGGGCAACGGCGCTGCGAATTGAAGTGTTCCAATTTGACAGCAATTTCCTGCTGGCAATGCTGCCGCCAGGTGCCTTCATCGGCGTTGGGCTACTGATTGCGATCAAAAACACCATCGATAGTCGACTGAGCGCGCGCAAAGAGAAAACCAAACCAACGATAGAACGAGCGCGGGTGACCAACTAATCAACACACGGGAAGTCAGCGAATAATGAACAAAGAGAAACGCATTCAAATTCTACAGAGGCTAAGAGATGACAATCCGCACCCGCAAACGGAGCTGAATTGGAACACGCCTTTCGAGCTGCTGATCGCGGTTCTCCTCTCGGCTCAAGCCACCGATGTCAGTGTCAACAAAGCCACTGACAAGCTCTACCCTGTTGCCAACACGCCACAAGCGATGTTTGATCTCGGCGTTGACGGCGTGAAAGAGTACATCAAAACCATTGGCTTATTTAACTCAAAAGCAGAAAACGTCATCAAAACCTGTCGTATTCTGCTCGACCAACATAACGGTGAGGTGCCTGAAAACCGTGAGGCACTCGAGGCACTACCTGGCGTGGGTCGCAAGACGGCGAATGTCGTCCTCAACACGGCCTTTGGTTGGCCAACGATTGCGGTCGATACGCACATTTTCCGCGTCTCCAATCGCACCAAATTCGCTATGGGCAAGAACGTTGACCAAGTAGAAGAGAAACTGCTTAAGGTGGTCCCCAAAGAATTCAAACTCGACGTACATCACTGGTTGATCCTTCATGGCCGCTACACCTGTTTGGCCCGTAAGCCAAGGTGTGGCAGTTGCTTGATTGAAGACCTGTGTGAATATAAAGAGAAAGTTTACCCCGACAACTAGGAGCTAGGCACATGTCAAACGGACGCATTCTACACACCATGCTACGCGTAGGTGATCTCGACAAATCTATTCAGTTCTACACTGACGTAATGGGCATGTCTCTGTTACGTAAAAACGAAAACACAGAATACCAATACACGTTGGCTTTCGTTGGCTATGGCGATGAATCGCAAGGCGCGGTGATTGAGCTAACGTACAACTGGGGTACCGACAGTTACGATCTTGGCAACGCATTTGGCCATGTAGCGGTGGGTGTCGATGACATCTACGCTACTTGTGATGCGATCAAAGCCGCAGGCGGCAATGTGACTCGTGAACCAGGCCCCGTAAAAGGTGGCACGACACACATCGCGTTTGTTGAAGATCCAGACGGTTACAAAATTGAGTTGATTCAAAACAAGCAAGCGACAGCTGGGCTTGAAGGCTAACAGTGCCAATCAATTCAACCTATGGGTAGCCTCGGCTGCCCATTTTTATTTGCTTTACATGATAATGATTATCACTTAATCTTATCCTTCTCATAGAGAGGAGAGACAAGCATGCAACTGGCAGAATGGGAAAAACACACACTGCTCGCAGACGTCGCGTTTAAGGACCAAGACCACTTACGCAGTATTCTGCATTATCAACAGGCATTAACACTGAGCGAACGACTGGGTGAACAGGTCGATGTCGATATCGAAGACCGACTGATGATCTCGGTGATTTCGTGCCACAACCTAGCGACCTTCTGGCGCTCGATGGGCGATGAAAAGTATGAACTGAAGTATTTACAGCTCGCTTCAGAGAAAGTGCTGACGCTGATCCCTCAATGCCCGAATTCAGACTGTGACGCCTTTGTCTCTTCGATCGGCTGCTGTAAAAAGGCGTTAGTGGAGTTTATGAAACGCCACCCCAATCCGACCATCGCTCGCATGGTACAAGACATCGATACAGCGACCAATTGCAACTTAATCGCACAGTTTAAGCTGAACTGATCGGCTATCTTGCTAAAAACTTGGCTTCATGTTTTACCTTACATACTGAAGCTATGCAGCGGATACAAAAACAGCGCCAAATTTTGGCGCTGTTCTTTTAGACTTGGGTACGACCGAGAGAAATCACTACGCGGCGGTTTTTATCTTTGCCAAGCGGTGATGCGTTGTCCGCCACCGGACGACGACGCCCATAACCTTGAACTTGAATCCTGTCTTCCGGTAAACCAAGCGAACGGAAGTAACGTTGCAGCACTTCAGCACGCTGCTCAGATAAACTTTGGCTGGCGGCTTTACTGTCTAACGAGTCGGTGTATGTCGATACCAACACCAAGTCTATATCTCGGTTGTGTTTAATGTACTCCGCAATTTGTGCAAGGCGTTTTTGCGAAGCTTTATTCAGCTCTACGCTAGAACGGTCATAATGCAAAATGGTGAAGGCGATATCTTCAAAGCTGTAAGGCAACAAGTTGGCAATACAATCACTAAATACGTTGTAGGTGGGCTGAAAAAGCACCGACGACAACGCCACCTCTACCCGCTCGTCACGACTTTGCCACTCTTGATAGCTAAACGTGGGATAACGCCCCTTTTCAAGCTCACCCAAAATGCTCCACGCGGTTTGTCCACCAACGTAACCATCAAATTGCTGAAAAAACTGAATGCTCGACATGCGGCTGGCGCCATCGCCAGGTCGCCATGCTGGAGGCATCGACACTAAGCTAACGTCTCTTGTCTGCCCCATCGGCCGTTTCATCTTCAGCTCAAAGTCCAGATTGATCTTTTTACTGGCTTGGGAAGAAAACACCGCATCGCCGTAGTTTGGGATAGGATGAACCAACTTACATTCTAGCGGCGTATTGGCAACCATTTGCCAGGTTGACTGCATCGGCGTTGCCACATAGCGCTTCTCAAGCGCAAAGGCGTTCGCTTCAAAACCGGCAATGACTAGCCCTAAACAGGCAACGTAGAATTTGTTCATAGTATGCTTCATCTCTAATACTGCTGGGTGACTGGCGTTGCCGCTTGTCACTCTGTCTGCATGACTTTGGTGAGAATAATGCAAAAAGCTCGCCAACACTTTCATTCCCCAGCGTCGCCATCAAAGAGATTAACGGTTTTTCTTGTTGACAGAATCTGCAATAATGCTGCCCCTGTCACATAACAATAGACCAACATGAGTTCAGAAAACGAAGCATTGACGCTTAAAAAACGCTTTCGAGGCTATTTCCCAGTGGTGATCGACGTCGAGACCGCAGGATTTAACGCCCAAACCGATGCCCTCTTGGAAATCTGCGCGGTCACCTTACGTATGGATGAAAATGGCGATCTCCACCCTGCGTCAACGATTCACTTCCATGTTGAACCATTTGAAGGGGCGAACTTAGAAAAAGAAGCCCTAGAATTCAATGGGATTCGTGACCCATTTAGCCCGCTTCGCGGCGCAGTGACAGAAGCCGAAGCATTAAAAGAGATTTATAAGCTTGTTCGCCGCGAGCAAAAAGCGGCGGACTGTAGCCGAGCTATCATCGTTGCGCACAATGCCACTTTTGACCACAGTTTTGTCATGGCAGCAAGCGAACGTAGCAAGCTCAAACGCGTCCCATTTCACCCCTTCGCCACCTTTGATACTGCCGCATTAAGTGGTTTGGCCTACGGTCAAACTGTTCTGGCCAAAGCGTGTAAAACCGCAGGGATGGAATTTGACAACAAAGAAGCCCACTCTGCGCTCTACGACACGGAGAAAACCGCAGAGCTTTTCTGTGGCATCGTCAATAAATGGAAAGCCCTAGGCGGCTGGCCACTGAGCGACGACGCCGATTAATACTAAAAACATGTAAACACAATTATCGAGTAAGTTATGAACCCTGTTGTTATTTCCGTTTGCGTTATGCTAGCGCTTGCCCTGATGCGCGTGAACGTCGTGGTCGCGCTGACATTCAGTGCTATCATCGGCGGCCTCGTCTCTGGCATGAGTCTAAATGAGGCGGTTTCCGCGTTTGAAAGTGGTCTAGGTGGCGGCGCAACGATTGCACTGAGCTACGCGATGCTAGGTACGTTTGCCGTTGCGATTTCAAAATCCGGCATCACCGACCTTCTAGCAAGCAGCGTGATCAAACGTATTCATGGTAAAGAGAATGCCAATGCGTCACTTGGCCTTAAGTACGCCGTGCTGGTTGCCCTGATTCTAGTGACCATGTCATCGCAAAACGTCATTCCTGTCCATATCGCCTTCATCCCTATTCTTATTCCACCTTTGCTAGGCGTATTTGCAAAACTGAACCTTGACCGCCGCATGATTGCCTGTGTGCTGACTTTTGGCCTAGTCACGCCATACATGGTGTTGCCGATCGGTTTTGGTGGCATTTTCCTCAACAACATCTTGCTGAAAAACTTGCACGACAACGGTCTTGAGTCTGTCACCGCAAGCCAAGTGCCGATGGCGATGCTGCTCCCTGCTGCGGGTATGGTGTTTGGTCTGATCACGGCTATTTTTGTCAGCTACCGTAAGCCTCGAATCTACAAAGAGACGGAGCTGACGCATGTGGAAGAGAACACCACCCAAGTGAACAAGAAGAACGTCCTGACTGCCGCATTGGGTATTATCGCGGCATTGACGGTTCAGCTCTCGACCGGTTCAATGATTGTCGGTGCCCTAGCTGGCTTTATGGTCTTTACCTTTGGTGGTGTGATTGCCTGGCGTGAAACTCAGGATGTCTTTACTAAGGGTGTGCACATGATGGCTATGATTGGCTTCATCATGATTGCAGCCGCAGGCTTTGCCGCGGTCATGAAGCAAACCGGTGGTGTTGAATCTTTGGTTGAAGCACTCTCTACCAGCATTGGTGACAACAAACCGCTCGCTGCGCTTCTGATGCTCATTGTTGGCCTATTAGTCACCATGGGTATCGGTTCTTCTTTCTCCACTATTCCTATTATCGCCACCATTTACGTTCCACTTGCTGCTGCGTTTGGTTTTTCACCACTGGCGACCGTTGCCCTTGTCGGTACGGCGGCAGCGCTTGGTGATGCAGGCTCTCCGGCCTCTGATTCGACCTTAGGCCCGACGTCTGGCCTGAATGCCGATGGGCAACATGAGCACGTATGGGAAACGGTTGTCCCAACCTTTATCCACTACAACATCCCTTTGATCGTCTTTGGCTGGATTGCCGCGATGACGCTCTAAACGCGTTGGTCTGTGGATAGATGAAAATCTAAAGACAATTAAGATCAAAAAAGCTGACTCTAGGTCAGCTTTTTTACGTTTGGATGTGCAGACAACACCTATTTGGCATGTTTTTCTGCCACCGCCGCCAGCACTGGCGCCATATCTTTCAACAACTCTTCATTCACTGGGGCATCCGATGAATCGGTAATGTTGATGGACGTACGGTTCCCAAGATCGCCAAAGAGGAAGGTATAAGTTCCGGCTTTCAGCTCGGTCGGTTTCACTCCGATATCATCCCAAAACGCATCATCCGGTGAGGCATACTTGGCCTTGATGGTACCTTGAGATTGGTTGCGCGCTTCGATGGTAAAGCCCATCTTAGGTAGCAATTCTGGCAAACGCTGCCATAGGACATCGTATGGAGTACGAGCGATGATAACCGGGAAGCCACTGCGATCTCGGCCCATTGTAATAGGGATCTGTTTAACCAGCTCTTGCGCTTTACGCGTCGCTTCTTCACGCAAGTCCAAATCATAGCGAGCGGTGACAAGATTGGTCATCAATGCGTTGTAGCGAGATTTATTGGTCGCAGTAACAGGCATAGATTTACCGCCTTCGCGCCAATCGATAAGAGAAATTTTGAAGCCGTAGCGGTTGTTTGCCACAAGACGAGAGATATCGTAGCGAGAGCTGAGCTCCACATCTTCATCAGCAGAATTCCATGTCACCCAATCGGTTTCAATATGGTCTGTCGTTTGCTCTACGATACCGATGTTGCGCTCACTCAGCATGGTTTGCGCAGTTTGCCAAACACGATCCAGTTCGTCTTCGCGTAGCAGCCATAATGTCGTTTCCCCTTCTTTGCGCTCTGCTCGCGCTCCAGGAATCAAGGCTAGGACCTGCTGGGGAGGACGAATATCCACTTCACGACCAATTCCACCGCTGAACTCGCCCTGAGGAATTTGGTAGTTGGGGTAAAACTGAGGCTCTGCGCCTGCCGGTAACGTCCACTCGGTCAAATCAGGGGTATTAAGATACTCAAAGTCGTCTTTGGCTTGGCGACGCTGCGTGGCGCTGCCTGAGCAGGCACTTAAAACAAAAACAGCTAGTGAACTAACGACTAGCTGGTGAGACAATTTCATTGAAACTCCTAAGAAATCAAAGCCGAAGCTAAGCTTCGGCAGTTATCCTAAATCAGTAGATGCCCGCATCCGTCATGGCTTGCGATACAATCGGCTGCGCGTTATCTGACAGCTCTGTCAGCGGCAATCTTAGGCTACCGTGGTCAATCAGACCCAGCTTATGCGCCGCCCATTTGACCGGAATCGGGCTTGACTCCACAAATAGATTCTTGTGCAAAGGCATCAAACGTTGGTTGATGACTTCCGCTTCGTCAAATTTGCCTTCGCTGGCTAAACGGAACATGGTTGCCATATCCGCAGCCGCAATATTGTTGGTCACAGAAATCACACCTTGACCACCCATTTTGACGAAATCCAAACCGGTCGAGTCATCACCACTTAGTAAGATAAAATCTTCGCCACAAAGTTCACGATGAATCGCAATTCGACTCAAATCACCGGTCGCATCTTTTAATGCAACGATGTTGTCGATTTCAGAAAGGCGAGCAACCGTCTCAGGTTTAAGGTCTACCGCAGTACGACCCGGTACATTGTATAGGATCAGCGGCACTTCGCTGACGTCAGCGATCGCTTTGTAGTGCTGGTACAAACCTTCTTGTGTTGGCTTGTTGTAGTATGGTGTAACGCTCAGACAACCGGCGATACCCGTATTATTCAATAGGCGGCTAAAGGTGACTGACTCGTGGGTTGCGTTCGCGCCTGTGCCTGCTATAACAGGAATACGGCCATCCGCGAATTCCAGCGTCTTGAGTACAACCTTGACATGCTCTTCTATCGATAACGTCGATGATTCACCCGTCGTACCTACCGCAACAATACCGCTGCTGCCCGCAGCAATGTGGTATTCGACCAGTTTTTTCAGACTCGCGTAATCGACTTCGTCTTCTTGATTAAACGGTGTAATTAACGCGACGATACTTCCTGAAAACATGTCTCTCTCCCTAATTTCGATACTTATCGCATGTTACTGTATGGGGATTGAAAAACACAAGCGGTTCGTCACGCTTAAATCACCTAAATCTGTGAATATTTATCATATGTTAGCGTTGGCGCAATTCTGGGTAAAATCTATCCCAACCTAGACCACTCCACAGCCCGATTTGACTTAGGCTGCGCGCTTTCACTCTACAATGTGAAAACACTCAATTTAGGTGATTAGAAAACCTACAGATCCCGCAACTTTCTCCCTTTTAACTGTGCTAAGCTATCTCATTAACAAAGTTAACAATGACTGAAGTGACATTATGAACCAACATCTGGTGATTACCGCGGTAGGGACAGACCGCTCAGGCATCTGTAACCAAGTCGTTCACCTTGTGACGCACTCGGGTTGCAACATTGTTGATAGTCGTATTGCGCTATTTGGTAGTGAATTCACGCTTATCATGCTGCTGTCGGGAAGCAACGCAGCCATCACTCGCGTCGAGACCACCTTGCCTTTACTTGGCCAGGAACATGATCTCATCACCATGATGAAACGTACTTCTCCTCACGCTCTGTCAGACAATAGCTATATGGTCGAAGTCTTCATTGAGTCGGACGATAAACCGGGCTTAACGGAACAATTCACCCAGTTCTTTGCCAGCAAAGAGATTGGCCTTTCTTCTCTTAGCGCCCAGACGATCAATAAAGATAAGATTCAAGCGCAGCAAGACCAGTTCCATATCGCTATTTCTGCTTCTGTCGACTCGGGCTGTAACCTGATGCAGTTACAAGAAGACTTCAGTGCTTTATGTAAAGAGCTACAGGTTCAAGGCTCACTTAATTTTCTAAAAAATAGTCAGTAAGAAAGGAATACTTCATGAATACACTCAAAGCCGGCTCTCCTGCTCCTGCTTTTTCTCTTCTCGACCAAAACGGCGATACCGTGTCATTGTCGGATTTCGCTGGCAAAAAAGTGCTGTTCTACTTCTACCCTAAAGCGATGACGCCAGGCTGCACAGTTCAAGCACAAGGTCTGCGAGACGTGAAAGCCGAGCTAGATAAGCACAACGTGGTGGTGTTGGGGGTAAGTATCGACCCTGTAAAACGACTCGGTAAATTCATCGAACGTGACGAGCTCAACTTCACCTTACTTTCCGATGAAGACCACGCCGTCGCCGAGCAGTTCGGTGTGTGGGGCGAAAAGAAATTTATGGGCAAAGTGTATGACGGTTTGCACCGTATTAGCTTCCTTATCAACGAAGACGGTGTGATTGAACACGTGTTCGACAAGTTCAAAACGAAAGACCATCACGAAGTGGTTCTGAACTACCTGAACGAGAAAGCCTAACGATTGCGTTTGCCACCCACTCATCGCGCCTTACCGTGAAAAAGTGGGATAGACAGAATTACAGAGACAAAAATGCCAGCAGAAATGCTGGCATTTTTACTATCAAAGGTAGGAACTACACAATGAACTTGTTGAGAATTGCGTCTTGCTCTCGCACGTTCTCTGTTTGAACCTGCATGGCAATACTGGCCTCCTCTGACGCGTTGGTCACCTGTGTCGAGAGGTCTTTGATTTTCACTGTGTTGCTGTTGATCTCTTCTGCTACCAAGCTCTGCTGCTCAGCCGCCGACGCAATTTGCATATTCATATCCGAGATTCGCTGAATCGCATCACGAATACGTTGCAGTGCACCATCGGCCGCTTGCGCTTTGTCTACGGCATCGACCGCGGTCGCTTTACTTTCGTTCATGGCGGCCGACACTGAGCTCGCACCCGCTTGTAGCTGCTCAATCATGTTGCGGATCTCGGTCGTTGACTCTTGGGTTCTTTGCGCCAGAGTTCGAACTTCATCCGCTACGACCGCAAACCCACGTCCCGACTCACCAGCACGCGCAGCCTCAATCGCGGCGTTCAGTGCCAATAGGTTGGTTTGATCGGCAATGTCATTGATGACCTTCAAAATGGTCTCAATGTTGGCCGTCGCCGACTCGAGCCCTTGCACTTCTTCAACCGCTTGATCGATGCGAGCAGAAAGCATGTCGATAGAGGCTGTGGTGTCACTCACCACCGAGGTACCATCAAGCGTTGCTTCATCGGCCTCACGCGCGGCAGCCGCAGCACCTTGTGCATTGTTGGCTACTTCCGTCGCAGTGACCGCCATCTCATTCATCGCGGTCGCCAACTGTTCAAGCTCTTGTAACTGACTGCGCATTGCTTCGGCAGATTCGTGCGAGCCTTGAACGGTCATCTCTGTGCCGCGTAGAATCTCTGCACCGATCGCTTTCGATTGTTGAATCTGTTTCTGCAACGTTTCCGTGAACTGGTTAAAGCCATGCGCAAGCTCGGCGAACTCTTTATCTGTGTTAGTATCAAGACGCTTGGTCAAATCCCCTTGCCCAGATGCCACATCTTGAATCGCCGCATTGAGTGTCCCTAGTGGGCGCATCAACACTTTGATGAGGAAGGTCAGGCCAAGAATACTCAGCACCACACCGATAATCACGTAAATGATCGAGCTATTACGCATATCGCTGATGGCTTTAAACGCGATGCTTTCATCGACAATCGCGCCGATGTACCAGTTTTCACTAGGAACATGCGCCAATTGAATAAGGAAATCTTTACCGTCTTGCGTGATGCGCTGTTCGCCCTCTTGAAGCCTCACTTCAGGCAGATAGGTCGATAAGTTCTCACCGTTAAAGTCCGAGTTAGGGTGGGCAATCGTCGTACCATCACCTGAGATAATAAACAGGTAACCCGCATCATGCAGATTGGCTTTGTTGACCAAATCCGCCAAGCCGCCCAGTTCCATGTCATAGAACATACCGGCAACCATTTTGCCGTTTTCTTTCACTGGCGTGCCGATCGAGATAATCACTTTCTTCGATGAGACATCCACGTATGGCGCGGTGACAATCAACGCCCCTTTGGCTTTTGCATCTTTATACCAAGGACGAACGCGAGGGTCATAACTTGAGTCGGCTTCCCAGCCATCGTCATTTTCTACCAGAGACCCATCGGACTCATAACCATATCCCACAGCAAGAAAGCTCGATTTTAAATTGGGCTGCTCAAGGATCTCACTCACGCGTGCTTTATTGAATGGGTCTAACTGCAACACTTCAGTCGACGAACGGGCCAACGATTTTTTCGCTTCCATCTCGGACACCACCGTGTTTCTTACGCCGTTAACGATTTCGCTCAAGCTGACATCCACCAGCTCCTCGACTTCGTTTTTCACAATGGACAGTTGCTGGACGGACAACAGGGCGACCGTCACAAATAGCAGCGCGGACGATGCGGCGACAATCTTTTGACTAAATCTCATAACTTCCCTCGAAAAATGTATAGGTCGTTCGTATTATTGTAGTTATATCTATCGACTGTGCTGACGTTGACTTGAGTAAATTCTTATAGAAACGATAGCTTGTAAACAAAAAGAGTGAATTTTTTCACTCAACCTTTCAATATTTCATCGCTCTATCAGGCAACTCCTACCTGACTGTATAAATCTAGCTGCATAAACCAGATAATTCAAAAGTACTAGTCGACTTTTTTGTCACCTAGCCCTTATGCAACCTCGCCTCGTCCATATTGGGTTTGTTCGGCACACCTCCCTTGGCAATATCGAGATTTTATCGAATAAAATTCTGCCACTAATATGAATAGTGCATAAAAAATAACGCCGCTAGAGTTTTAACTCTAGCGGCGTTATTTCACCGACAACTGACGACTTACTAAGAAATAATATTCTCTTCTTCACTGCTCGGAAGAGCACGCCATACCGCTTTAACCAAAGTGGCCAGAGGAATCGCGAAGAAGACCCCCCAAAAACCCCACAATCCGCCAAAGACTAAAACAGCAACGATGATCGCCACCGGATGTAAGTTGACCGCTTCAGAAAACAGAACCGGAACCAACACATTGCCATCTAACGCTTGGATTATGCCGTAAGCCAACAGCAGCCAGTAGAATTGTGGTGTGAATCCCCATTGGAACAATCCGACCATAGCCACTGGCAAGGTAACGGCAGCCGCGCCAATATAAGGAATGAGCACAGAAAGCCCGACAGACACCGCCAATAACACCGCGTAGCGCAGATCCAAAATCGCAAACGTAATGTAGCTCACGCCACCCACAATCAGGATTTCCATCACTTTGCCGCGAATGTAGTTGGAGATCTGCTCATTCATCTCAAGCCACACTTTGTTGGCGAGACGACGATTTCTCGGCAGTACGCCACTGGCCATCTCTAGCATCTCTTGCTTATCTTTCAATAGGAAAAACACCAATAGTGGCACGAGAACCAAATACACAGCCAATGTGGCCAAGCTCACCAAAGAGGCCAACGACCCTTTGACAACACTTTCTCCCATTCCCAATACTTGATTTTTCGTGTTGCTCACCAGAGATTCGACGATCTGGAAATTCTCAAGTTCTGGATAGCGCTTAGGCAACTCAGCAATGACTTTTTGTAAACCGACATACATGGTGGGAATATCATTGATGAGGTTGCCGACCTGTTGCCAAATCGTTGGTACCAGACCAAATACAGCCACCAGCATAATGCTGATAAAGCCCAGAATCACCACCACCACCGATAAGGTGCGGGGCAGCCCAACTCGGGTCAACTGATTGACCGGCCATTCCAGTAAATAAGCCAACACGATCGCCACCAACAAAGGCGCAATCAAGTTGCCGAAAAAGTAGATAGTAATAAAACCAAAGAGCAGTATGGCCACTAGGCTCACGGCATGAGGATCAGAGAAGCGTCGCTTGTACCAGCGATTGATCATTTCGAGCATTTAACTGTTTTCCCTTGTGACATCTAGACAAAGAGTAACATGCAAAGCAAAGTGGCCTTCTTGGGGTTGGCAGTCATGTTGCCACCCTTTCGCCGTAACAAAACGCTGAATATCCTTCAGCGATTGCGGGTCAGAGGTAAGAAGTGATGCTGAACTCTGCTCATGAAGCGATGTGAGGTAACGTTTGGCTAATAACAGCGCCATCGGGCACCGCTCCTGGCGCAGATCCAAAATATTGGGTTCCATTCTTCCGCTCGATGCATATTATATCGTGAAGTATTGTATAGTGTTTTTTTAAAAGAGACAGTGTAAATAGAGGCGGCCAGGCAAACTTTGACCGCTATTTGACTCTCCCTCAACCAACTAAGAGAATGAAGGGTAACACAGGGAGACCACCGAGACATTGCACTCGAAACCAACCGCAAAACTCGGTGTCCAAGCAGTAAGTGCAGCTCAGCTTGCTGTCGAGACAATATCCACGGAGCATTTCAGGAAATTTATGCTTAAACGTACGCGTTCTATCGTTTGCTTGTGTGTAGCGACTGTTTTAGGGACATCTACCGCCAGCTTCGGCCCTGTTACACCTGTGTATGCCAACACAATAGACTTGCCCGACATTGGTACGGCCGCCAGTGGCACCTTGACGATTGCGCAAGAGATGCAATACGGCGACGCCTACATGCGCATGTTGAGAAACGGCCAGCCGATCGTCAATGACCCAGTTCTCAACGAATATATCGACGCTTTAGGCCATCGATTGGTGGCGAATGCGGACGATGTGAAAACCCCCTTCACCTTTTTTATGATCCGCGACCGCAACATCAACGCCTTTGCCTTCTTCGGTGGATATGTCGCGTTACACAGCGGATTATTTTTGCATGCACAGAGCGAAAGTGAACTCGCCTCCGTCGTGGCGCACGAAATCGCCCACGTCACGCAGCGTCACTTAGCGCGCAGTATGGAAGATCAAGCCAGACGTTCACCTGCCACCATGGCGGCTCTCGCGGGAGCACTTCTACTTGCGATTGCGGCGCCAGAAGCGGGAATTGCGGCCATTACGGCGACAACGGCAGGCAGCATGCAGGGCCAAATCAACTACACGCGTTCGAACGAAAAAGAAGCGGATCGCTTTGGCATCGCCACTCTGGCGAAAGCGGGGTTTGACGTCAACGCCATGCCACGCTTTTTCAGTCGCTTAGCGGATGAGTACCGTTACGCGAGTACGCCACCGCCAATGCTGCTCACTCACCCTTTACCTGAAGATCGCATCACCGATAGCCGAGCTCGTGCGCAAAACTATCCGGCGAGACGGGTCGATTCGTCACTCGATTATCATTTAGCGCGTGCGCGTATCGTCGCCCGCTATGCGGGTATCAGTTCGAAAGCGGCACTCGATTGGTTTGAGCGCACCGAAGCAAAAGCAGAGCCCGAGATTAAACGCGCATTCCAATACGGTCGAGCCCTAGTACAAATGGACAACAACCAACTCGACGAAGCGAGCAAAACCCTGCATGAGCTGTACAAGCAGCAGCCGAACAATCATTTTTATCTCGATGCGATGAGCGATCTCTATATCGCGCAAAAAACACCCGAGAAAGCCAAAACGCTGTTAGAGCAAGCTCTGAAAGCAACGCCAAACAACCCCGTCCTGACCATCAACTACGCCAACGTCTTGATGCAAATGGATAAGAATCAAGACGCGTCCAAAGTATTGCAGCGCTATACCCACGACAACCCAAATGATGTCAACGGATGGCACTTGCTCTCGGAAGCCAGCATTCACTTAGGGTACAGTGACGAAGATTTGGCCGCGCGTGCGGAGATTTTGGCGCTGAAAGCCAACTGGAACAAAGCGATTCAGTACTACACCCAAGCCAGCCAACTCGCTGACCTTGGCAGCCTAAAACAGGCGAGATACGATGCACGCATTGACCAACTTATGATTCAGCGTGATCGCTTTATGGCGCTGCAATAACACAAGTTCTAACGATAACAATAATGGAGAAAGACTATGTCTGTCGTGATTTATCACAACCCTCGCTGCTCAAAAAGCCGTCAAACACTGGCGCTATTGGAAGAAAACGGTGTTGAGCCACACATCGTCAAATATCTTGAGCAAACCCCAAGTGTCGATGAACTCAAGACGCTCTTTAGCCAACTCGGCTTCTCTGAAGTTCGTGACATGATGCGCACCAAAGAAGAGATTTACAAAGAGCTGCAACTGGCCGATGCCGACGATGAAACCCTGTTTCGCGCAATGGCGGAACATCCGAAGTTGATTGAGCGACCTATTGTTGTCAACAACGGTCATGCCAAACATGGCCGACCACCAGAGCAGGTGCTTGAGCTACTATGAGCTGCCGCCTGATTGTCCTCTACTACAGTCGGCACGGTGCAACCCGCTCTCTCGCACAGCAGATTGCGCGAGGCATTGAGTCGATTGACGGTTGTGAAGCGTTGCTTCGCACCGTCAACGAGATAGAGAGCGGCGATGATCCCCTCGATCCCATTATTACTCTGGACGAGTTGAAAAACTGCGCGGGGCTGGCGATGGGCAGCCCTGTATGGTTTGGCAATATGGCTGGCGCGTTAAAGCACTTTTGGGATACGACGACACCATTATGGCTAGCGGGCGATCTGATTGATAAGCCCGCTTGTGTCTTCACCGCATCCTCATCCATGCACGGCGGCCAAGAAACCACCTTGCAGTCTATGATGTTACCGCTACTGCACCATGGGATGTTAATTTTGGGGATTCCTTATTCTGAACCAGCTCTGCATACCACACGCTCTGGGGGCACGCCTTATGGCGCCAGTGCGGTCACGACACATCAACCACGCACCTTGTCGCAAGACGAAATAGCATTAGCTCAGCAAGTCGGCAAACGTCTGGCCCGCTGCGCACGTCAATTAAAGGAACTCTAACCATGCAAGAGATGCAAGCGACCACAAAACGATACCGTTTCATGGCGCTGCTTGGCAATCTGGCGCTGCTCGCTTGGATTGGACTGTGGCAATTATCGTTATCGCCTCACCCTCACCTCAACAGCACCACACTCGCGATTGCTTGGGCTATCCCACTGCTGCTGCCTATGCCAGGGATCTTGGCCGGCAAACCGTATACACACGCATGGGCAAACTTTGTTTTAATGCTCTACTTCCTACACGCTTTGACCATCCTTTGGATTGACGACGGCGAACGTTATTTAGCACTGGTTGAACTGCTACTCACCAGTCTCGCGTTTGCTGGCAACATCCTTTATGCACGAGCACGGGGACAAGAATTGGGCATGAAACTAAAAAGATTGTCCAAAGTGGAAAAAGAAGAGCGTGCTAAGTTCGGTGCTGAAGATAAGTCTGAGGGATAAGGTCACGCTGATGGTCACCCATCTAGCCAACTCACCCTTATACTCCAGGTAAAAAACGACAAAAGGGGCGGATCATCCAGCCCCTTTCTCATCTCAAATCTTGATGTGGTTTACTCTACTACCTCAATAGGTTCCATCTCCACACCTTCAGTCTCTGCCACTGCTTCGTTGGCAGAGACGTCACTGTCTGGCTGAATCAGTAGCGGCTCAGGTTGATACGGTTTACCTTGCCACTGGAAAAGCAGCACCGTTTCAGTCTGAATAAGCGGGGCTGAAACCGCCAGCGAGCTCTCTGTCGCCACAAGAGTTGAATCGGTCGTCGTATCGCTAGGCTGATTGAGCTCATCGCTGCCTTGCGCGGGCAACGTTGGCGTGAGCTCCCCTACCTCGGGTTCAGTTTGAATAAACTGGGTCTCCAGTTGCGTCACTTCGAGTGCAGAGACCTGCTGCTCAAACTCTTCAACACTGGCAAGCAAGTGGACATCAAACGTCACCTGATTGCCTTGAATTTTGATGATGTCTAACGAGGCGACTGAGCTCAGTGCCTTGAGTTTATTCTCAAGTTGGAAAAAGCCCATCGCATCATTGAGTTCGATAAAGCGTGCTTTCACGGACTCAGAAGACTCACTCGCCACCAGCACCGCACTCTTTTTCGCGTAGTAATCGCTGATTTGGTTGATCATTTTATTCGCCGCATCTGCACCATTATTGGCGCCGCTGATCGGTGCTTGACGAGTCACCCCTATAGTTGCCGGCTTTTGATCGTATAACGTCCAACGTAATGATTCGCCTTGCACTTTCACCACTAGGACGGCATCAACCGGGTAGCGCTGACTCGCTTGACCCACTGGCTGAATAAAGCCGCCCCACAAGTCTGAGACAGCCACTCCGGTAACGTCATCAAAATCGCCAACCGGTACGGTCACGGGCAAGCCTCGCTCTCGCGCTTGCTGCTGCAAGTTGACCAGTGTCTCAGAGCGAGAATGCTCCCAGATGATGGTGCGATCGTAGGGCGTCTCTTCCACCATCCAGACTAAAACGTTCGCACGTGTTGCTGGCCAAAGCGGCAATTGCGCTTGACTGAGTAGAGAACGAATATGAGGGCCGCTAAACGACATACGCAGTGAGGTCTCCTCACCGATTTTGCCGTAGCCGAGTTGAGAAACGTACTGAGCGCTCTGAGAGAGGGCCTTCTTGACGACTTCGTTATCCGCAGCTTGCGGATCGCCAGACGCGCGAATGATGACTTGCTTCATCCCAGCTTCACGAGCTCGGGTATCGGCGTTATTCTCGCTTTGATCGATGACGATTTCAGCTCGGTAAAGATCCACATTGGTCAGGGCCATCGCTGGCAAACCCATCAGTCCGAGCGCGAGTAAAGCTAAACGGCGCATACATTTCCTACATCTAATCGAATTCATAAACAGCGATGATAAGCAACTATCCTCTGTGGGGCAACTTTCCCGGTCGGTTGGCAGCAGCAAGCGCGATATGGCTAACACTCTCCTCGTAGCAACGCTCAAAGTGAAATAGCAACGCACGGAGTAAACGCGGTTCACCTGCCTATCCAAACGAGCAATATTTGATCAAGCTCAGATTGCAATCGTTTGCTTTAATGTTAAAATCTCGCGATTTTATTTTTAGTACCCATGCTCTATCGCTATGTACTAGACCGAAACTATCCGCTTTACAAAGGAATGACGACATGAAAAATGCCATTCAAGGCGCACAAATGCTGTTTGTTGCATTTGGGGCCCTGGTTCTCGTCCCGCTGCTGACGGGGCTCGACCCTAGCGTTGCCCTCTTCGGTGCTGGCCTTGGTACCTTACTCTTTCAATTAATGACTCGCCGCTCTGTTCCTATCTTCCTCGCCTCCTCCTTCGCTTTTATCGCCCCTATCCTTTACGGAGTACAAACTTGGGGTGTACCAGCCACTATGGGTGGTTTGATGGCCGCTGGTCTTGTGTATGTTGCACTGGGTGGTCTAATCAAACTTCGTGGGGTTGAGATTATCCATAAATTGCTGCCTCCCGTTGTGGTTGGGCCGGTCATTATGGTGATTGGTCTTGGATTGGCGCCCGTCGCCGTCAATATGGCACTGGGTAAAGGGGGCGATGGCACGCAACTGATTGATGGACAAGCGGCGCTAGTGATCTCTTCTGTTTCACTGCTCACAACGATTCTACTGAGTGTCTTTGCCAAAGGCTTCCTCAAGCTCACGCCTATTTTGGGTGGTATTGTGGTGGGATACTGCCTGAGCTTAGGCTACGGCATTGTCGATTTCACGCCCGTTAAAGAAGCGGCATGGTTTGCGCTACCAAACTTCACGGCGCCTGAATTTAACATTAACGCCATTCTATTTATGATTCCCGTTGCCATCGCGCCAGCGGTGGAGCACGTTGGGGACATGCTGGCCATTTCAAACGTCACCGGAAAAGACTACCTGAAAAAGCCCGGCCTTCATCGCACGATTGCAGGGGACGGGGTCGCGACGATGGCGGCATCACTGTTTGGTGCGCCACCCAACACCACCTACTCTGAGGTGACAGGTGCAGTCATGCTGACCAAAGCCTTCAACCCTGTGATTATGACCTACGCTGCAGTGACGGCTATTGTCCTAGCGTTGGTCGGCAAGCTTGGCGCTGCGCTGCAAACCATCCCTATGCCAGTGATGGGCGGTATCATGATTCTGTTGTTTGGCTCAATTGCGACCGTAGGATTGAACACCTTAATCAAAAATCACGTCGATTTGCACAAATCTCGTAACCTCGTCATCGTTGCCATTACCTTAGTCTTCGGTATTGGTGGTATGGCGTTTGGCATCGGTGAGTTCAGTCTCCAAGGCGTGAGCCTATGTGGTATCGTCGCGATTGTGCTAAATCTGGTTCTTCCAAAAGACCTGGGTGAAAACCACGTCGTCGACAACGCACAAATGGAAGAGGAAGAAGCGCGCTAATCCACGCTCACCCTTCACAAAGATTGGCAAACTGGCCTTGGGTCAGTTTTGCCAAATCTTGCGCCGCCAATTCGATTTCCAACCCTCGCTTACCTGCACTGACACAGATCGTTTCACGCTCCAACGCACTTTGATGGATAAACGTCGCCAATCGCTTCTTTTGCCCGAGCGGGCTGATTCCGCCCACAATATACCCTGTCACTGTTTGCGCAATAGCCGGATCGGCCATCTCTGCTTTTTTAGCCTTTGCCGCTTTTGCCGCCTGCTTCAAATTGAGTTTTTGGTTAACAGGTATCACAGCGACAGCGAGGTTTTTCGCCTCACCATTGAGTGAAAACAGTAGAGTTTTAAACACGCTATTGGGATCTTGCCCTAATGCTTGTGCGGCTTCGAGCCCGTAACTCTCGGCACGCGCGTCGTGCTGATACTGGTGTATTTGATGAGGAATTTTGTGTTTTTTAGCAAGATTGATGGCTGGGGTCATACACACTCCGAGAATAAAAAAAGCGCAGCTCTAGGCTGCGCATTCAGTTAATAAGATTTAGCTTGTTAGGTCAATTACTTGTAGACCATCTCACCTGCTGGTGCGTATTGGTTTACATCTACTGGGCTGTTCGCCTCTAGGTAGTCTTTGAGCACTTCTGCATCAACAAAGCCCGTATTGACGTGACCTGGGTGGTCCGTCAGCTTAGGATAGCCATCGCCCCCTGCAGCATTGTAGCTTGGTACTGTGAAGCGGTAAGTTCCGTCAAGACGCAGCTGTTTACCACCGATAAACACGTTTGACACTTCACCGTTTTCCACCGTCATTGAAATGCCAGCAAACTGAGCGTAAGCGCCAGAATCCACTGGCTTGGTCGCCACAACGTTGAGGTAATCCAACACTTCTTGGCCAGACATATCGGTGTAGGTCAAAATGTTGGCAAACGGCTGAACCGTTAGCACGTCTTTGTAGGTCACGTCACCGCCTTCAATCGAGTCACGCACGCCACCTGAGTTCATCACAGCAAAATCCGCTTTGGCGCGTTGCATGTGCGAGGTCGCGATTAAGCGGCCTAAGTTGGTCTGTTGGAAACGAACCACATTACGATCCCCTTCCAGCTTGCCATTGGTCTCTGCGATCTTCACATTCAACTGAGCTTGACCTTGCTCTTGGTAAGGACGCAAAAACTCGAGCAGTTCGCTGTCTTCGGCAATCTCGTCTTCGATAAAGACGCGTTTTGATTCGCCATCCACTTTGACTTTTTTCTTCAAGTTGACCGGTATCAGGTCGTAGCTGACCATCTGCAGTTCACCGTTACGAAACTCATAGTCCGCGCGACCGACGTATTTGCCCCATTCGTGCGCTTGGACGATGTAAGTGCCGTTTTGCATGTCCGGTTTACACTCATCGGATGGCGCGAAGTTTTTCTTCACTACATTTGGCGCTTCCATACAGACTGGTTCCTGGGAGTGACCACCTACAATCATATCCAGAGAACCTTCATCTAGGTAACGAGCCAGAGCCACATCACCCGGTGCGTTCACGCCACGCTTACCATCTTCGTAGTGGCCCATGTGAGTCACAGCGAAAATCAGATCTGGCTTTTCTGTTTCTTGTAGCTCAGCGATCAGCTTCTTCGCTTCTTCTTTCGGGTCGCGGAAATCGATGCCACCAATAAACTCTGGGTTACCGATTTTCGCCGTATCTTCGGTGGTTAAACCGATGACGGCAATCTTAATACCTTGCTTATTGAACATCTGGTATGCCTGGAACATACGCTCGCCCGTTGCTTTGTCGTAGATGTTGGCGGACAGCATTGGGAAGTTGGCCCACTCTTTTTGCTTGAACAACACCTCAAGTGGGTTATCAAACTCGTGGTTACCAAGCGCCATCGCATCATAGCCGATTTTGCTCATGCCTTTGAAATCGGGCTCCGCGTCTTGCAAGTCAGATTCTGGCACGCCAGTGTTGATGTCACCACCAGACAACAGCAACACACTGCCGCCTTGTGCGGTGATATCGGCACGCAACTCATCGATCAGAGTTTTACGCGCGGCCATCCCATACTCGCCGTATTTGTTCTGCCAAAAACGACCGTGATGGTCATTGGTGTGAAGGACGGTGAGCTTGTACGTTGTGTCTGCTTCCCACTCGTGCTGCGGTGCGGTGGCACAGCCAGCCAGAGTTGCCAGAATTGCTGCGCTTATAGCGCTTTTTACGATCAGGCGTTGCTTCATTGTCATACCTTTTGAACTTGGGGGTTTCCACTGCCGAAATTACTGTGCTCTCAACGAGTTAAACGGAGTCAAAAAACGGCTCTGAGAACAGTAAAACTTGAACTAGTTTAAATTAAGGGTTTTTGCGCAACAGTCTGTTTTCATATTTATGATGTATAGATCACTTTATTTCGCTTGAAAGGATGAAACAAACCACAGAGTTTTCATTGGCCGCATCAAGCGATCACAGGCAAACGTTTAGCTTATTGATGGTCTCCCAAGCTTGATTTTGCGACAGAAAGCGTTTAACCAACAGTTTTTCACCCATTGTCCAACGTTCACCGCCAATAAACGAAAAAAGCCAGCAGATGCTGGCTTAATCGATGTTTTTCGCGACAGACTATTTAATGTCGATCGGCGCAAAACCTTTAATCAAATCATCAAGGGCTTTCATTTGCGCCAAGAATGGTTCCAGTTTATCTAGCGGCAGCGCAGAAGGACCATCGCAACGCGCCTTATCTGGATCGGGGTGAGCCTCGATAAACAAACCGGCGATACCGGTTGCAAGACCAGCTTTCGCAAGTTCGACCGTTTGCTCACGACGACCACCAGATGCCGCGCCAGACGGGTCACGCATCTGCAATGAATGGGTCACATCGAAAATAATCGGGCTACCGTTGGAGGCTTTTTTCATAACGCCAAAACCCAACATATCCACCACCAAGTTGTCGTAGCCGTGGCAAGAGCCACGCTCACACAAAATCACCTGCTCATTGCCACACTCAGCAAATTTCTCGACGATATTGCCCACTTGACCTGGACTCATAAATTGCGGTTTCTTGACATTGATGACAGCGCCCGTTTTCGCCATCGCTTGCACGAGATCGGTTTGACGCGCAAGAAACGCAGGCAACTGAATAACATCAACCACATCGGCAACAGGCTGAGCTTGCGCTTCGGTGTGCACATCCGTGATAATTTTTACGCCAAATGTCTCTTTGAGCTCTTGGAAAATCTTCATGCCCTCTTCTAGACCTGGACCACGGTAAGAGTGTACCGAGCTTCGGTTGGCCTTATCAAAAGAGGCTTTAAATACGTAAGGAATGCCGAGTTTGTCAGTAACCTTCACGTAGTGCTCACAGATTTGCATCGCAAGATCGCGCGACTCGAGCACATTCATGCCCGCAAATAGGGTAAACGGCTTGTCGTTGGCAACGGGGATATCGCCAACCTGAACGATTTTCTGTTCCATTTTGTTCTCTCTTTATTTAGTCACTGCGCTTAACAACCACAGTGGTTTGTGTGCGTTGGCGGCAAACACCGCCTAGCGCTAGTGTAAAGTGACGCGCGTATCGCTCATCGCGTTAACTTGGCTCTTGAGCAGCTCAGACGCAGGGTCATCAGGGCATTGGTCAATAAAATATTGATAATCATTGAGTGCAATTTGATGACAATCAAGCTGCTGATAGATAAAACCACGGTCGCGGATCTCATAAGGGTCATCCGGGACAAACGTCAGCGCCAAGTCGGTACATTTTAACGCTAAAGTGTAGCGCTCTTCACGCAGCAGCGCCGATTTAATCAATGCTAGCCAGCGACCAATCACGGTTGGATTGTCCGCTTCTTTAAGGTGTTCAGATTTGAGTGTCGCGAGCGGACCGCTGTGCCCTATCAACCAAGCGCCCAACGTGTGCTCACACACGTACTCGCCGTTAAAAGGATTGATATAACGTGCCGGCTCACCAAACCACTCCAGTTTGAGCAAAAACTGGGTAGGAAACGTGACGGCCTTAAGAGGAAAGTCCAGTTGACGGCCAAGATAAAGCAGCAGCGAGCCTAAACTCACCGGAATCCCCTTGCGCCGCTTTAGCACTTTATCGACAAAAGCATTAGCGGAGTCGAAGTAGGCATCTTGATCACCGCGAAATCCCCACTCATGGTAGAAAAGTCGCAACAACGCATCAAAACGTTGCTTCTCATCATACTCGTGGCTTAGCGCCAGCTCAGCCTCTTTGACCAAACGAAGTAATTCTGCCTCTGCCCACGCCACTTGAGTGTCTGAATTGATGGCTTTATTCAATGCCAAAGCGCCTTCTACCAGCTCCATTGCATCAAAATCTTCGTCAAATAACTCCAGCATATCTCGTCTAACCACCTGCTTTGTTGTCTATCTTAGTGTTTCTCTCGTTCTGGTTGATTAACCAAAAAACATCGGCGTTTTGGTGACGGCGACTTTGCCCGCCATCGCCAACCACCCGAGCGCGCCAAAAAAGGAGAACGTGCGCAGCAGTTTGTTTCGGCCCAGTTTCAAGGCGAAAAAACCAAGGGCAATGTACGCCAGCACGCAGGTTAACTTTTCTGTTAACCATGGGGCCGCTGGTGTGAACGGGATGAAGCCCGTGATGACAATCAGATAAATACCTGACAACAGCAAGAAGGTGTCATTAATGTGAGGAAACACTTTGAGAAACTTGTTCTCGAGTAGCTTTGAGTTGGCCATCATCAGTGCAAATCGTACCGAAAGCAACGTGGCGCTGATGGCAATGGTCAATAGGTGAAAATGCTTTAATCCTTCGTACATGTTCTCTTCTCTATTTTTTATCTCTATGAGTCAGCAACGTGGCAACCTATGGTTACTCGATCGTTGCCGCCGTAATCCTTGAGGGTGTCGATTTGGCGATAGCCATTGGCTTGCAGAATCTCTCGCACCGCCTTACCTTGTTCAAACCCATGCTCAAACATCAACCAGCCATTGGGCAGCAAATACTCGCGCGCCGCTCTCGCGATCCATTTGATGTCTGCGAGGCCTTCATCCTCAGCCACTAGCGCACTCAAAGGCTCAAACCGCACATCACCTTGCGTCAAATGTGGGTCTCTCTCTTCGATATAAGGAGGATTAGACACAATCAAAGCAAACTGCGTACCAGCTTCAATAGGTTCGAACCAACTGCCCGCTAAGAACGCAGCATTGGTGATACCAAGACGCTCTGCGTTGCGAGTGGCTAAGTCGCGTGCGTCATCCTTGAGGTCAACCCCGAATACCTTACGCTGAGGGCACTCACTGGCTAGCGCCAAGGCAATGGCGCCCGTTCCTGTGCCCAAGTCCAGAATCGGCCCTTCAATGTCTGGCGCTTTATCGAGCGCAATTTCGACTAAACGCTCAGTATCAGGCCGTGGGATCAAGGTCGATGGCGAGACCAGTAGTGGCAGAGACCAAAACTCTCTTTCACCCAAAATATACGCCACAGGTTCTCCCGCGCAGCGGCGCACTAATAGCGCATCTAAAGCGGCAAGCTGCGCGTCGTCGAGTGTTTTTTCTGGCCAAGTGAACAAAAAGGAACGCGGTTTCTCCAACGCGTGGCAAAGCAGTACCGCCGCATCAAGCGCTGGCGACTCACTGCCGCTTTGCTCAAGTTGCTGCGTCGCTCGCGCAAGCGCTTGTTCCACCGTGGTGATCGTCATATCAAGCTCATCTCCATTCCGTAGTAACGGAATGCCATTAATGGTTTTCAGCTAATGCGGCTAACTGATCCGCTTGGTGCTCTTGGATCACTGGGTCAACCAAGCTCACCAAATCCCCTTCCATCACTTCGTTCAAACGGTAAATGGTCAGGTTAATACGGTGATCAGAAACGCGGCCTTGTGGATAGTTGTAGGTACGAATGCGATCGCTTCGATCCCCTGAACCCAACAGGTTGCGACGAGTGTCTGACACTTCAGCCGCACGTTTTGCCTCTTCCGCTTGAATGATGCGCGCCGCCAACACCGCCATCGCTTTCGCTTTGTTTTTGTGTTGAGAACGCTCGTCCTGACACTCGACTACCGTGCCTGTTGGTAAGTGAGTAATACGAATCGCCGAGTCCGTGGTGTTGACGTGCTGACCACCGGCACCTGACGCTCGGAAGGTATCAATTTTCAGATCTGCCGCTTTGATTTCAGGAATCTCCGCTTCTGGTATTTCCGCCATTACCGCGACGGTACATGCAGAGGTATGGACTCGACCTTGCGACTCGGTTGCCGGTACGCGCTGCACGCGATGGCCACCTGACTCAAATTTCAAGATGCCATAAGCGCCTTCACCGCTCACTTTGGCAATCATTTCTTTGTAACCACCATGCTCGGCTTCACTGGCAGACATCACTTCGATGCGCCAACCTTTCTTTTCAGCAAATTTGCTGTACATACGGAACAGATCACCAGCAAAAATGCCCGCTTCGTCACCGCCCGCACCCGCACGAATCTCAAGGAAACAGTTGCGATCGTCATTAGGATCTTTTGGCAGCAGTAAAATCTGAAGCTCCGCTTCCAGACGCTCAATCGCGTCTTTGGCCGCTGAAATCTCTTCTTGCGCCATTTCACGCATCTCTTCGTCGTCTTCATTGGCCATATCTTGCGCCGCGACTAAGTCTTCTTGAGCTTGTTGGTAAGCTTGGAAACACTGAGTGACTTCTTCAAGTTGCGAGTACTCTTTAGACAGAGCACGGAATTTATCTTGGTTACCGATCACATCCGGATCGCCAAGTAAGTGTTGAACTTCTTCGTAACGTTCAACCAGTGTTTCTAGCTTAGTTAGAATCGAGGGTTTCATACTGTATTTCTCAAGATAGGGTAAGTGGGCACAATCAATAACGTACGGGCACGGCAAAGTGACTCCGCTAGTTATCGTCTAGGCCTAAACTTTGTCTAATGATAGCAAGCTTTGCAGGCTCGCCCTGCTCCGCAGCACTTTGCATGGCACGCGTCGGAGCATGAATCAATCGGTTAGTCAATTTGTTGCTGAGTTCATGGAGCAGTTTTTCAGGATCGGCACCGGTTGCCAGTGCTTGTAAGCTTTTCGCCAACAACTCTTCACGAATGGCGTTCGCGCTGCGGCGATAATCGCGGATGCTATCTACCGCCTGCAACGAGCGCAGTGAAGACATAAACGCCGCGCTCTCTTCGCTAACAATCGCTTCGGCTTGAATGGCTTCCACTTTGCGCTGCTCGATGTTGCTGTCTATGATCGACTGCAAATCATCGACGGTGTAAAGGTACACATCGCTCAAATCGCCGACCTGAGATTCAACATCACGCGGTACGGCGATATCAACAAACAACATAGGACGGTGACGTCTTGCCTTAATGGCACTTTCCACCATGCCTTTGCCGATAATCGGTAGCGGGCTAGCCGTCGAGCTGATCACAATGTCAGCTCGGCCAAGGTGCTCTGGAATCTCAGGCAAACTGATGATCTCAGCGCCAAACTCGCGCGCCAGTGGCAAGGCCCGCTCTCGGGTTCGGTTAGCCACGATCATCTTTTTACAGCCATTGGCAGAAAGGTGTTTAGCGACCAGTTCAATCGTCTCGCCAGCGCCGACTAACAGCACGGTGGAGGCTTCAAGCGATTCAAAAATGTGCTTCGCCAACGTACAAGCGGCGTAGGCAACCGAGACCGCTTGGCCGCCGATGTCCGTTTCTGTGCGCACGCGCTTGGCAACGGAAAAGGTTTTTTGAAACAGCTTCTCCATCGCGCTGTCCACCGAGCGGTGTTCACGCGAATCGGCATACGCTTGTTTCACCTGACCTAGAATTTGCGGCTCGCCCAAAACAAGCGAGTCTAACCCGCACGAAACACGCATCAGATGCTTGATAGCGGCCTGCTCTTCATGGATGTATAAACTGGGCTTTAACTCTTCGGGGCTGACCTGATGAAACTGAGATAACCACTCAATAAGCTTGCTTTTACCGGAGGGTTTGACATCGCAGTAGACTTCCGTTCGGTTACAGGTAGAGACAATCACGCTGCCATTGACGGCGGCATTGTCGCTCAGTTGCTTGAGTGCTTCAGGCAGCTTTTCCGGTCCAAAGGCAACTTTTTCACGAAGTTCCACTGAGGCCGTGTTGTGATTGATACCTATAGCAAGCAAAGACATGTATTCGAAGGTTCTCTGAATCAGGCAGTTAACAAATGAGGACGGAATTTTACTTTATGCCCCAAGTTAATGAAAGGGCATTGAGGATATGTTTTCATGAGTTCGTGATATCAATGATATAGTGATGCCCATGGCAGCAGAAGAAACGGACAAATTATCAGCAATGACGCTCTATTTGCGATCCCTAATCCTTGCGCTTATGACGCTCGTGTTACTTAATGGCTGTGCGACGATGGAAAGCACCACCAACGTGCAGTGGCAAACTCATCAACAACAGCTTGCGGCCATCGAGCAATACCGGGCCAATGGCAAGCTGGGCTACATCGCCCCAGACCAAAGACAATCGCTCAATTTCCAGTGGCACCATGCCAGTGAATCGAATCGCCTGAGGCTGACCACCTTCCTCGGCCAAACCGTGTTACTGCTAGAAGACACGCCCACCATGGCCAAGGTGGAGACCATGGATGAGCAAACCTTTCAAGCGCCGAGTGCTCAAACTCTGATTGAACACTTAACGGGTCTGTCGATTCCCGTTGATTATCTCCATGACTGGCTATTGGGCCGCCCTACGCAAGCCGACGATTACACACTCAACCCGACCAACACGCTCGCTACCTTAACCAAAACGGTCAGCGGCCAAACCTGGCAGTTGGAATACCAACGGTATCAAGATGTGCTCGTCGCTGGGCTACCCACACCGTTACCACAACGCATTGCCCTTCGCCAAGGTGACACGACCATCAACATCATTATTTCGACCTGGACACTGAACTGATGATTACCCAAACCACCACATGGCCCTCACCGGCCAAACTGAATCTCTTTCTCTACATCACAGGCCGACGAGCCAATGGCTACCATGAACTGCAGACGCTGTTTCAATTCCTTGCTTATGGCGATGAGTTAACCATCACCGCCAATCACAGTGGAAACATTACGCTCTCACCTGCTATCGAGGGCGTTGCGCTAGAAGACAATTTGATCTGGAAAGCGGCAATGGCACTGAAAAGTGCGAGTCAATGTCCACTCGGCGCTCATATTGAACTCAACAAAATTTTACCTATGGGCGGTGGTATTGGCGGCGGTTCCTCCAACGCAGCAACAACGCTTGTCGCGCTCAATCACTTATGGCGAACCGAACTGAGCGATGATGCTCTCGCCGAGATTGGATTGGCTCTAGGAGCAGATGTCCCGGTGTTCACCCGAGGTTTTGCCGCCTTTGCTGAGGGTGTGGGTGAGCAGCTGACGCCGGCATCGCCAGAGGAAAAGTGGTACTTAGTTATCAAACCCTCTATGAGCATTGCGACGGTGGATATATTCACCCATCCAGATTTGTGCAGAAATTCGCCAAAGCGAGCACTGACAACCCTTCTCGCCGATCCTTACGGAAACGATTGCGAAAAAATTGTTCGAATGCTTTACCCAGAGGTTGATAAGCAACTTTCATGGCTGCTACAATATGCGCCGTCAAGATTGACCGGGACTGGATCGTGCATTTTTGCCGAATTTTCGAGCAAAAATGCGGCACAATCTGTCTTCGAAAAATTACCTGACGCCGTCTCGGCTTTTGTAGCCCAAGGGAAAAACATTTCGCCTTTACACGAGACTTTGGCTAAGTATCGCTTAGCCCACACACAATCTATCTAAAACTGGACGCAACCCTGAGGTTTCCACCGTGCCTGATATGAAGCTATTTGCTGGTAACGCTACACCTGAACTAGCCCAACGTATTGCTGATCGTCTATACATCTCCCTTGGTGACGCAACTGTTTCTCGTTTTTCTGATGGCGAAGTCGCTGTACAAATCAACGAAAACGTTCGTGGTAGCGATGTTTTCATCATCCAATCTACCTGCGCACCGACCAACGACAACCTAATGGAACTTGTAGTGATGATTGACGCAATGCGCCGCGCTTCAGCGGGCCGTATTACAGCAGTTATCCCTTATTTTGGTTACGCTCGCCAAGACCGTCGCGTACGTTCTGCTCGCGTGCCAATTACGGCAAAAGTTGTTGCTGACTTCCTGTCTAACGTCGGTGTTGACCGCGTTTTGACTATCGACCTACACGCAGAGCAAATCCAAGGCTTCTTCGATGTCCCTGTTGATAACATCTTCGGTACACCTGTACTGCTTGAAGATATGCAGGCTCGCGGCCTAGAGAACCCTGTTGTGGTCTCTCCAGACCTTGGCGGTGTTGTTCGCGCTCGCGCAACAGCAAAAGCACTCGGTGACATCGATATTGCTATCGTTGACAAACGTCGTCCACGTGCCAACGTCTCTGAAGTGATGAACCTGATCGGTGATGTTGAAGGTCGCGACTGCGTGATCGTTGATGACATGATCGATACAGGCGGCACACTGTGTAAAGCAGCTGAAGCGCTAAAAGAGCGCGGCGCGAAACGTGTCTTTGCTTACGCGACACACGCCGTATTCTCTGGTAACGCAGCACAAAACATTGGCAACTCAGTACTAGACCAAGTGATCGTCACCGACTCCATCACTATGTCTAAAGAGATGGAAGCGACCGGTAAAGTGACCACACTTAGCCTTTCTCGCATGCTTGCTGAAGCGATTCGCCGCATCAGCAATGAAGAGTCTATCTCGGCAATGTTCAACTAATATCGAGCCTCGCACCGATGTAAAAACACCCTACGGGGTGTTTTTTTATTGCGGCGATAAAATTGTGCTATCATACTGCGCTTTTTGAGATTGCAAGAGAGATCCTAACCTTGACTCAACCGATCAAACTTCTTGTCGGCCTAGCCAATCCTGGGCCTGAATACGCCAAAACTCGCCATAATGCAGGCGCATGGGTGGTAGAAGAACTCGCACGTATCCACACGGTCACCTTGAAGAACGAACCGAAATTCTTCGGTATGACCGGGCGCATACTGATCAATGGTCAAGATCTCCGCCTGCTGATCCCCACCACTTTTATGAATCTCTCCGGCAAAGCGGTCGCCGCTATGGCAAAGTTTTACCAAATTAAAACGGAAGAGATCATGGTGGCACACGATGAGCTCGACTTGCCACCTGGTGTAGCCAAGTTTAAAAAAGGCGGTGGACACGGTGGGCACAATGGCCTGCGTGACACCATTAGCAAGCTTGGCAATAACAAAGATTTCTATCGCCTCAGGATTGGCATTGGTCACCCTGGGCACAAAGACAAAGTCGCTGGTTTTGTCCTTGGCAAAGCACCAGCAAAAGAGCAAGAACTGCTCGATGCAGCCGCCGATGAATCGGTCCGCTGTTTAGACATCCTTTTAAAAGATGGCTTAGCGAAAGCTCAAAACCGTCTACACACGTTCAAAGCTGAATAAGGTTACTATCATGGGTTTTAAATGTGGCATCGTTGGTCTCCCTAACGTAGGTAAATCAACTCTGTTTAACGCACTGACTAAAGCGGGTATTGAAGCAGCCAACTTCCCGTTCTGTACCATTGAACCAAACACAGGTGTGGTACCTGTGCCTGATCTTCGTCTTGATGCACTGGCAAAGATCGTTAACCCACAAAGAATACTTCCAACCACGATGGAGTTTGTTGATATCGCAGGCTTGGTTGCAGGCGCGTCTCGCGGTGAGGGTCTAGGAAATAAATTCCTTGCCAATATTCGTGAAACCGATGCCATTGGCCATGTGGTTCGCTGTTTTGAAAATGAAAACATCGTTCACGTTGCGGGTAAAGTGTCTCCAATCGAAGATATCGAAGTCATTAACCTTGAACTGGCGATGGCGGACTTAGACTCATGTGAGCGCGCCATTCAACGTAACGCTAAAAAAGCCAAAGGAGGCGACAAAGACGCGAAATTCGAATTGACCGTCCTAGAGAAGCTACTCCCAGTACTGACCGAAGGTGGTATGGCGCGTACCGTTGAGTTGTCGAAAGAAGAGTTAGATGCCATTGGTTACCTCAACTTCCTAACGCTCAAGCCAACCATGTATATTGCGAACGTCAACGAAGACGGATTTGAGGACAACCCGTACCTGGATGCGGTACGTGAGTACGCAGCAAAAGAAAACAACGTGGTTGTGGCCGTCTGCGCAGCGATCGAATCTGAGCTTTCTGAGCTCGACGACGAAGATCGTGAAGAGTTCTTGGCGGATATGGGCATTGAAGAGCCGGGCCTAAACCGCGTTATCCGCTCTGGTTACGAGCTTTTGACCCTACACACCTACTTCACCGCAGGTGTCAAAGAGGTACGTGCTTGGACTATCCCTGTCGGTGCAACCGCCCCACAAGCAGCAGGTAAGATCCACACGGATTTTGAAAAAGGCTTTATCCGCGCAGAAGTTGTCGGCTATGACGACTACATCCAGTTCAACGGTGAAAGCGGTGCAAAAGAGGCCGGTAAGTGGCGTCTAGAAGGTAAAGACTACATCGTCAAAGATGGTGACGTTATCCACTTCCGCTTTAACGTATAAAATTGCGCAAGTGATTGACTTAAAAGCCAGCAACTCTGCTGGCTTTGTTGTTTTCTCCCCCAGCAAGCCTAAGTTAAGTAAAGAGATTGACGCCAAAATGTTACCTGTTTTTGCCTGTTTACACGCCTCTTTGTTTAAAAAGGAATCGAACAGCTGGTTTATCCGGATTTATTCAAAAAAACTATTGACGCCTCTGCCTCAACTTCGCATAATGCGCGCCGTTCCCGACAATAAGGCATATCGTTTTTAAACGAAGCCGAAAGGGACACAGAGTGGCTACGTAGCTCAGCTGGTTAGAGCACATCACTCATAATGATGGGGTCACAGGTTCGAATCCCGTCGTAGCCACCATACATTTTGTTTCTAGTGATGATACATGACTGGAAACCTCTAGAGCTAACTCTAGACAGAATAATGCGGAAGTGGCGGAATTGGTAGACGCACCAGATTTAGGTTCTGGCGCCGCAAGGTGTGAGAGTTCAAGTCTCTCCTTCCGCACCATTATTCGATAGCATCGCTATCACCTGCAGGTCTATCGCCAAGCGGTAAGGCAGCGGCTTTTGATGCCGCCATTCCCTGGTTCGAATCCAGGTAGACCTGCCATTTTTACATAGCTGAGCCTTTTATTATAAAGGGCTTGTCTATCAGAGCGTGAGGGTTTATATTGTCTCGCTCACGAGTGGCTACGTAGCTCAGCTGGTTAGAGCACATCACTCATAATGATGGGGTCACAGGTTCGAATCCCGTCGTAGCCACCATTAAATCAACACCACTGATTTTTACCAATTGATCAGTTGTGTACAGAGTTCAAGACGCGGAAGTGGCGGAATTGGTAGACGCACCAGATTTAGGTTCTGGCGCCGCAAGGTGTGAGAGTTCAAGTCTCTCCTTCCGCACCATCTTGATAAACAACTCTGAACTTGATTATGCGGAAATGGCGGAATTGGTAGACGCACCAGATTTAGGTTCTGGCGCCGCAAGGTGTGAGAGTTCAAGTCTCTCTTTCCGCACCATCATTCGATAGCATCGCTATCATCTGCAGGTCTATCGCCAAGCGGTAAGGCAGCGGCTTTTGATGCCGCCATTCCCTGGTTCGAATCCAGGTAGACCTGCCATATTTTGTTTTTAGTCTCGCCAGACTGAAAACCGCTGAATTTACTCACTATTGAGTAACTTGAGCACTATGATTCGCGGAAGTGGCGGAATTGGTAGACGCACCAGATTTAGGTTCTGGCGCCGCAAGGTGTGAGAGTTCAAGTCTCTCCTTCCGCACCATCATTCGATAGCATTGCTATCACCTGCAGGTCTATCGCCAAGCGGTAAGGCAGCGGCTTTTGATGCCGCCATTCCCTGGTTCGAATCCAGGTAGACCTGCCATATATTTCTTGTGGTGAGTTTTCTCATTACAAGCGTCTAGAAAGACCTTCTAGGCACCATTAAGTATGCGGAAGTGGCGGAATTGGTAGACGCACCAGATTTAGGTTCTGGCGCCGCAAGGTGTGAGAGTTCAAGTCTCTCCTTCCGCACCATACTTAATTCAGGTTCGGCTACGTAGCTCAGCTGGTTAGAGCACATCACTCATAATGATGGGGTCACAGGTTCGAATCCCGTCGTAGCCACCATTACAATTAACACTAGCTGATTTTTACCCATAGTTCGGTTATGATATAAACAAAGCGGAAGTGGCGGAATTGGTAGACGCACCAGATTTAGGTTCTGGCGCCGCAAGGTGTGAGAGTTCAAGTCTCTCCTTCCGCACCATTATTCGATAGCATCGCTATCACCTGCAGGTCTATCGCCAAGTGGTAAGGCAGCGGCTTTTGATGCCGCCATTCCCTGGTTCGAATCCAGGTAGACCTGCCATATTAAAACCCAGCCTTTTGGCTGGGTTTTCTCGTTTCAGCCCAGTTGCCTTTTTCGCTTCTCTTCTGCACAAAAAAATCCAGCCCTTGGGCTGGATTTAACATTAAGTCATGACTTTTTAGATGCTAGAAATCACTTTCTTAGCCTAAAAGCCCCAACGCTGAGTTGGGCGCTTGCTTTGCCTGAGCAAGTACAGAGCTTGACGCTTGAGACAAGATCTGAGACTTAGTCAATGCAGTGGTTTCTTTGGCGAAGTCCGTATCTTTAATGCGGCTCTTCGACGCGTTAACATTCTCATTGATGTTCTCTAGGTTGTTGATCGCGTGATTGAATCGGTTTTGGAATGCACCCAATTCCGCACGGTGACTATCAACAAACTTAAGCGCAGCATCGACGATGGCAACCGACTCTTGAGCGCCGCCGACGGTGCGAACGTCAATGGTATCCACGGTGACCGCTTTAGCAGGGCCAATGCTCAGTTCACCTGCTAGACTACCTCCAAAGGTCGCCGTGCCTTCTACCGTGTTGTTATCTGTGAACAATTGAAGTTGACCATCTTCATTAACCGACGCTTTCACCATGTCCGTTTGACCGTTGATGTAAGTGGCCAGCTGCTCAATATCATCCCCCTCTTTTGCGGTAATGTTGATGTCTTGCACACCGCCAAACTTATCAGTGACGTTGATGGTCAAGTCATTGGCACCCGCTTGCACTGCCCAGTCTTTATCTTGACCGTTAGCTGCAACGTAGCTGTTACCGCCCATCATTGTGTTGTCGCTGCGCATGTTGTTCATCGTCAACATAACCGCTTCACCATTGTCCGCACCGATCTGGAACGATTTGGTGGCGAACGTACCGTTAAGTAGTTTGTTGCCACCAAACGAGGTGGTCTCAGCGATACGATTCAATTCATCGTTCAACGCGGTGATCTCTTCTTGAATCGCCACACGCTCAGACTTAGAGTTCGAGCCATTCGCCGATTGTAGCGAGAGGTCACGCATACGTTGCAGGATGTTGGTGGTTTCATTCATCGCGCCTTCCGCTGTTTGCGCCATCGAAATGCCGTCGTTCGCATTTCGTACCGCGACGTCTAGGCCACGACTTTGGACATTCAAACGGTTCGAGATTTGCAGGCCCGCTGCGTCATCTTTCGCACTATTGATTTTGAAACCAGACGACAATTTTTCCATTGATGCTTGCTGCGCTGATGTTGCTGAGTTTAAGTAGCGCTGAGCTGTCATTGCCGAAACGTTGGTATTTACATTAACCGCCATAATGGTGTCTCCTATTGATTTCCGTAGAGCGGAGGTCCAAAGGTTTCCGACGTCTCGGTAAACCAATTAGTTCTCTCAAAGTATCCTTATAGCGACGCCAACTTGATTATCTTTAGAGCATTTTGATAAATCCTCCTCGTTGCATAGCAAAAATCGATAGAATTTGAGCAAGCTCAGAGTTCGAGAAAATATCATTAAAGTTTTGTGACTATTGACCGATCGGGTGCACTTAAGACATCAGTGCGAAAGAATTGCGATTGATTGAAGAAAGAGAAATCTGGAGATAAAAGAAAAGCCCCTTTTCCTTTGAGAGAACCGGGGCTATAGAGGTCACCAGTGCCTTTGGAGATCGAGAGAAATGATTCCGGGCTGGCAACCAAGACACAGGTAAAGCGGTTAAGCAGAGCAGGTTTGAGAGAGAACTCTGCTTATCCAATCACCCATGTTTGCCTGAATGCCTTCAAAAGCCCCACGTCTGGGTCTGCGCTAATGAAGATATTCGCAACTACTGCAATAGTGACATCGCAGAGTTTGGCAACTGTTTTGCTTGAGCGAGAATCGATGTCCCCGCCTGCTGCAGAATTTGTGCTTTGGTCATTGCCGTTGTCTCTTTGGCAAAATCCGTATCGCGGATTCGGCTGTTCGACGCTTCAACGTTTTCTTGGATGTTGGCCAAGTTATTAATACTGTGGCTGAGTCGGTTCTGCTTCGCACCCAGATCGGCACGCTGAGAATCTACGTAGCGTAACGCCGCATCCAAGATACCGACCGCGTTTTGTGCGCCACCCACAGTATTCACATCAATACTCTGTACTGTGGTCTGAACACCAGGACCACCGTTGAGGCCAATCTCGGTCGCTAAGCCACCAGAGATATTCATATTGCCTTCCAAGTTAGGCTCAGCGGCAAAGATTTGCAGTCTGCCATCTTGATCGACTGAAGCTTTCAGTTTGTCGGTTTGACCGTTGATGTACGTCGCTAGCTCTTCGATGTCATCCCCTTCTTTCGCGAGGATATCGAGCGTCACCGCTTCGCCATCTTTAGTGGTGAATTCAAATTTTAGATCTCGTGCGGTGGCAGGCACGCCCCAGTCTTTGTCTTTACCCTTCTCGGCATCCGAGATGAACGACTGGCCTCCCATGCGGAAATCATCGGCACGAATGCTGGTCAATCCCATGATGATCGCTTCACCCGAGCTGGCACCGATCTGGAATGACGCTTCACCAAATGATCCGTTGAGCAGCTTACGTCCACCAAAAGAGGTGGTTTCTGCAATACGGTTAAGCTCATCTTGCAGTGCGGACACTTCTTCGTTCAGCGCTTGACGCTCTGAGGCAGAGTTGGTGCCGTTCGCTGATTGTAGCGACAAATCACGCATACGTTGCAGAATCGAGGTCGACTCGTTCATCGCCCCCTCTGCGGTTTGTGCAATCGAGATACCGTCATTGGCGTTACGCATCGCGACATCTAAACCACGAGACTGAGCAGTCAGACGGTTTGAGATTTGCAGACCCGCTGCATCGTCTTTCGCACTGTTGATTTTTTGACCTGAAGATAGGCGCTCCATCGACGTATTCAAATCGCCAGTCGCTTTATTCAGGTAACGCTGCGCGGTCATTGCTGACACGTTAGTGTTGACTGTAATGGTCATAGTTTGCTCTCCTAGTGAGTCGCAAGTTCTTGCGAAGCGGCCAGCTTAATCTCATTTGGAAGCACTGACCGTGTATGACTTGCTAAGCAGGCGGTAGCCGGCTTAAAAATTTCTACTCTGATTTTACTAATTCAAGTTGTATGCCAACTTAACAAAAAATAGCCAAATCAATTTATTTTAATTAACTATCAAATAGTTATAAATATCACTTCCGTCGAGATGCGCTTAGTTAATCTGTGCTTGCTAGTGAGCGGCACGCGATAATTGCCGCTCGGTGGCAAGGTTTGCCGACACACAGGCTAGTGGGTTTTGCTCGGCACTTAAGGCGTAGCACATAAGGCATGGAGCGAACCCATTGGTTATCCTGAACTTCTGTCAGACAACCTAATCACCAAGAGTGTTAAGCATCAACTTAGGCGATAAAGATCCATTTAGAGATAGTTAAACAGGGTTAAATCTTTCGTTTTTCCGAACGCTTGCTGCGATGCCTGCAACGCACGGGTATTTTCGTTAAATTCGATGATCGCTTCCGAGTAATCCAAATCTTCAAAATTGCTTTTCGATTTAGCGAGCGTCATCTTAAAATCTTCATGCTGCTCTTCTTGAATATCGAGCGTGCTCAACCTTGCCCCCACATCCGTGCGCGCTTTATTGAGATGAATAAACGCCGAATGGAATTCTTGAGTCATTCGATGCAAACGTGCGGTATTGGACGTATCTGACACAGACCCTTGTGACAAGTCCATCGCCTTTTGAAAGGTATCGAAAATGCTGTAGCTTTTGCGCGGCTCAAGCGTGATTTCATCACCCTTCTCGATTTGGCCTTTGACCTGAATCGTCAACGCCTCGTACTTGATCCCTTTCGCCGGCTCAAAGGTATCAGCCTGCACCACACTGCCGTTGCGCTCGAGTTGATAGCCATATTTGCCACCCGGCATATCAACAAACGTGACCTTATAGCTCGAATCATCATCAGGATTAAAGTTGGTCGCGCGCTCAAGCAGCAACTCAGAGGTATCACCCAGGTTGTAGTCCGGAGCGTAATCACCAAAGGGGTTATCTATTTCCATAAACAGCTTGCTACCTGGATCGTTGATCGGCATTTCAAGCGTGTTGGAGATTTTCATCTTGCGTTGGTAGTCATCGCCTGCGTACACCACAGCGCCATCTTTATCCCGAAAGAAGGGTTGGTTTTTCGGCTTAGTCCCGGCAAAAATGTAGTTGCCTGATTCATCTTGTACATTCACCAAGTTAAGGAAGTTATTGCTGATTTCCTCAAGCTCTCGACGCTTCGCGATGCGGTCTTCAGGGGACAACGCACCGTTGATCATTTCCATCACGGTTCGCTTTGCTTCATCGGCGTACTCTTCCGCATTGGAAATAATCACTTCGTGGTGCTCAAGGCGATTACGCGTCAGCACGATGGCATCGGTGTATTGACGCAATTGCTCTTTCTGCTGGCCGATATTCTGGATGTAGTGCGTGGCCAAGGGATCATCACTGGCGCGCATCAACTTCTTACCTGAAGCGAGCTGCGCTTGGTTATGATGGACTTTTGCTTCTTGACGACGCAGATCATTTTGCACCGACTGATAATTATGGAAGCTGGAAATACGGTTGATCATTTACGCCCCCTATCGCAATGCCAAAATCGTGTTAAAGGTGTCGTTTGCCGCTTGCATGATGCGTGAAGACGCCATGTACGCTTGCTGAAACTTCATCATGTTGGCGGCTTCCTCATCCAAATTCACTCCGGAGATAGACGCTACACGCTCTTGTGCCGCCTCTTTCTCTAACCTTGACACATCGGTTAAACGTGATGCGGTAGACATCTGTAACCCGACGTTGGTGTTGAGGTTGTGATAGATATCGAGAATAGTCGACTCACCATCATTGAGTTTTTTCTCGGTTTGGATGTTTTGCATTTTGAGCAAGTTGCCGTTGTCCCCCTCGGAAGGGACAAGGTTTGCCGTAAATTTATCGTTCGGCAATGCCCCATCGGTCAGTTCAAAAATCGTACCTTGAACCTCGACAGGACCAAACGGTGGGTAATCTTGGGGCGGCAAGAGAATTTTGCCTTTTGTGTCCGTGACGGCAAACTGCTTCCCATCCGGCGATACCACCACTTCAAACTCGCGCAATTCCCCGACTTCTTCGATATTGAATTTCGCTTTACCTTGCGCGAAAGTGGTCGAAGCTTCATAACTCTGCGCGGCGATCGCGGTCGGATCATTGGTGGCCATTTTCATTTGCGCAGCGCCACTGCGGGTCGGACGAATCAACACGCGTTCGCCCGGCGCTAAATCTTGATTGATTTCAATACGTAAGCCATCAATTTGCAGTGCATTACCTACTTGAGGTACGGCAAACTGCTCACCGGATGGGCGAGTAATGAGGTAATCACCGTCGTGATACTGGAGAGAATACTCGCCACCTTCAAGCCGAGTGGTATCTTCAATATACACGGCTAAATCCGCATTAGAATTTGAGGCTGTCACCACACGTGATTTAGCTATGATGTCTGAATTGACATCAGTAAAAACCAGACCACCAATTTCCCCCCTAAGATCAAGACCTTGAGATTGTAATCTATTCACTTCATAAGAAAACGACGTGGCGAGTTTGCCAAGCTCATCCATAAGCTGGGGGATCTTATCATCACGCATAGTGAGCATAGCGCCCATTTTGCCATCAATATCTTTAGTGGTAATCGCTTTGATGCCTTTACCCTCAATCATGGCTAAGCGGCGCTGATGAACATCTGGGTAACCATCGATCATGGTTAAGCGACTCGCTTCCGTTCCTGACACTAAGGTATGCCCGTTACCGATATGGATGTTGAACCCTTCCGCATTCTTGCGCGGAGTCACGGTCACTTTGGTGTACTCAGACAGCTCAGCCACCAGCTTTTCGTGTTGGTCCATCAAATCGTTGTGCGGCCCAGGTGTTCTCATCATCAAACGATGTAAATCACGTATTTCAAGCGCCAGTTGATTCATTCGCTCGACACCAAGATCGAGTTTTTTATTGGTCACATCCGACTGACGGCGAATGGTCTCATGGAAATCATTGAGGTTTTGGGTGATCAAATTGGCTTTTTCGAGCACCACTTTACGTGCCCCGACATCGTTGGGGCTGTCGGCAAGCGACTTCACCGCATCAAACCACTCATTGAGATTTTCTGGGATTTTTTTCGAGGCAACCGAGGAGAGCATGTTCGACAGCATTTCTAAGTTCGCTTCATCGTCGACTTTGTGCGCGTAATTGGTGGTCGAGACATTGAGTTCATTAACGGCAAATTGATCCCATGAGCGGCGAACTTTTTCCACATGCACGCCCATACCGTAGGTTTCCCCGCCATATTGACGCGGCATGTTTGTGCCTTGTATCACCGACTGACGGCTGTAACCCTCGGTATTCACGTTCGAGATGTTGTGCCCTGTGGTGTTCAATTGTCTCTGAGCCGTCAGCACGCTTTGCGAACCAAGATTCAGAAGATCAGACGCCATATTGCCCCCAAGAAACCTTTATTTATCAGTGTTTACTGATTGCCTATAGGCTTAGATAGCAATATGTGTGCCAGGGTTAATTTTCGAGAGTGTGTGTTGGAGAAGATTGACTGGATTAGGGGTGATGGGTGATGGGTGGTGGGTGGTGGGTGGTGGGTGGTGGGTGGTGGGTGGTGATAGGGTCTGCTGAGAGACCCTATCGGTCAAGCTATTACATGCTATCAATGCGTCGTTTGACACTCAGCACTTTATCCGCGTAATCGGGGTCTGTGGCATAACCGGCATCATGAATGCCGCGAATAAACGCCTCATCATCGCCATTGTGCTTGAGCGCAGTGGTGTAGCGAGGGTTTTGATTGAGGAAGCGCACATAGTCGTTAAAACTCTCTTCAAAGTTAGCATAAGAACGAAATGCTGCTCGCTCTTGTACTGGCACACCCTGATGATATTCAAGAGTTTGAGTGGACATCTTATTGCCTGCCCAGCTGCGGTCCGCTTTGATATTGAAGAGGTTGTTACTGCTACCACGCGAATTGTTGATGACTTTTTGGCCCCAGCCGGTTTCGAGCGCCGCTTGGGCAAGTAGCAATGATGAGTCCACACCGAGTGCCTGAGCGGCCTTTTCCGCATAAGGCGACATCGACGCTACAAACGATTCTGGAGAGTCGAATGTGCTCGCTTGTTCCTCTCCAATAGCACGCATTTCAGCAGGCGCATTGGCACGCTCTTCACGAATACGAGAGACTTTGTCCATCATGGCTTCAAAATCAGGGTTGCGGTTGTTCGCGGTTTCATTATCCACTTGGCCTGTGGAAAGCTGCGCCACAATCATGTCGGCAAGACCGAGTGAGCCAGAGGCACTCAATTCACTCGCCATCTGATCATCCATCATCTGACGATAGAACTGTTGGTTCTGGCTGTCCATCAAGCCGGATTCAAAGGTTGAATTGGCATCACGCATCGATTTGAACAGCATAGAGGTAAAAATCGCTTCAAACTGTTTGGCGGCGGCGTTGAGCGCTTCTTGCTCTGCCCCTTCCTCACCATTGACCGCTTTACGGCGCAGTGAGTCTAAGTTGGCGATATCATGAATAAAACCGATGTCATTTCCGTTATTGATCATATCGCCCCCGTTAAATGATGATCAGCTGACCTTCAATCGCGCCCGCTTGTTTCAGCGCTTGCAAGATTGCCATCAGATCAGACGGCGCCGCGCCGACTTCATTCACTGCACGAACCAGATCGTCTAGAGTTAATCCAGGCTCAAACTTAAACATCTTGCCTTGTTCTTCGGTGACTTCGATATCGCTGTCGGGGACGACAACCGTCTCACCACCACCAAACGCATTCGGTTGACTCACGTTGAGATTTTCTTTGATTGCCACTGTCATGCCACCATGAGTCACGGCAGCCGGCTTTAAGCGCACGTGCTGGCCGACAACGATAGTTCCTGTACGTGAGTTAACAATGATCTTCGCTGCACCATCGGCGGGGTTAAATTCGAGGTTTTCAATCGCTGATAAAAAGGCCACACGCTGAGTGACATCACGAGGCGCACGCACTTTCACCGATGTGGCATCCACCGCTGAGGCCATCTGAGGACCCAGGAAGTTATTAACGGCATCCGCCATACGCTGAGCAGTGGTGAAATCAGATTCAAGCAAGTTAAACGTGATGTAATCACCGCGACTAAACGGCGATGGGATTTCTCGCTCAACGATGGCTCCACTAGAAATCATACCTGCTGTCGGGTTGTTGCCGACAATTTTAGAACCATCAGCGCCGGTAGCACTAAAGCCACTCACCACTAAATTGCCTTGCGCCACCGCATACACTTGCCCATCCAGACCTTTGAGCATGGTCTGCATCAGTGTACCGCCACGCAAGCTTTTCGCCGAACCTATCGAGGAAACCGTCACATCAACCGTCTGGCCTTGCTTAGAAAAGGGCGGCAACTCAGCCGTCACAATCACAGCGGCAACGTTTTTGGTCTTTGGCTTAGTGCCGGGCGGCAATTGAATGCCAAAGTTTTGCAACATGGCGTTAAAGCTTTGATCGGTAAAGGGTGTCGATTCTCCTGTGCCCGGCAAACCTGTGACCAATCCGTAACCGACAAGTTGGTTACTACGAACACCGGCAATTTGAGCCACGTCTTTAATACGAGCGGCCTGAGCTTGTGTCACAACAAGCAGCGAGCTAATGAGGAAGACAAACAACGTTTTCATGGGGACACCTTTTTCTCTAACGCAATGACAAAACATCGACATCAAACGGGATTAAAGAGCGACATTAAAAAATCGTGCCAAGAATCCAGGTTCTTGCATATCTTGTTGCGTTCCCGTACCAGAGTACTGGATTCGGGCATTCGAAATACGCGTTGACGCAATGGTATTGTCGTAGTCGATGTCATCCGGACGGATGGTACCGCTTAAGCGAATGTATTCGTCCCCTGTGTTGAGGGTCAACCACTTTTCACCGCGAATCACCAAGTTTCCGTTGGCCAGAACTTCAATCACTTCGACCGAAATCGAGCCTGAAATGCTGTTACTTTGGTTCGCCGCCGCGCTGCCACTGAACGAATTATCATTACTTAAGTTATACGAAAAGTTGTAGTCGCCAATGGTCAGCTGTTGACCACCCACTTCCAGCGGGTCCATCGACGCATCATTATTTTTTGACAGATCAGCGTCTGAGCTTTTCGCCGCTTTTGTACTCTCATCCAAAGTGACGGTGATGATGTCACCGATGCCTCTCGGTTTAGAATCGTCGTACAAACTGACGGTCATTTTTCCGGTATTAAACAGCGAACCGGTTGCCGCTGCATAGTGCTCCGGCTCATGCTTGGGATGAATTGGTGCCCAAGCGGGATCGCCAGCGACAGGGTCGCTACGTCCTCGGAGGGTGTCAATAATGCCAGAGCTTTCATCTTGCGATTTATCGCCTTCGACAGCATCAACACTTGTGGTCCCTTGAATCTCTTCAGGCGTTTCCAATGGCATGTCAAACGCTGAGCAACCCGCCATGGTCATCACAAGTAATACAGTTATGACTCTCATAATGCTAACCACCCTAATCCCATTACAATTGCTGGTTTACGAAGCTCATCATCTTATCGACGGCAGAGATGACTTTTGAGTTCATTTCATACACGCGCTGCGCTTCAATCATGTTGACCAACTCTTCCGTCACGTTCACGTTCGAGGTCTCTAGCATCGATTGACGTACTTCACCAAACCCATCAAAACCCGGTACGCCTTCTTGAGGATCACCACTGGCACCGGTTGGTAAGTAGAGGTTTTGACCAATCGGCTCAAGACCACCAGGGTTGATAAAGTCAACCGTGGTAATTTGCCCTAGGACTTGGTTATCTTGCTGACCTCTCACGCGCACAGAGACTTCCCCATCCGTACCAACGGTAATGCTGATGGCGTCGTCTGGAATCGTGATTTCAGGCTCTAAGGAGTACCCCGCACCAGACGTGACAATCACACCTTCACTGTTGACGGTGAACTGACCATTGCGCGTGTAACCGATGTTGCCATCCGGCATCAATATTTGGAAAAAACCGTCGCCTTCGATCATCATGTCGAGGCTGTTGTTGGTCGTTTGCGTATTCCCTTGGGTATGCACCTTCTGCGTTGCCACGACCTTAGAACCCGCGCCGAGCATTAAGCCACTTGGCAATTCGGTATTTTGCGAAGATTGGCCACCCGGCTGGTTGATGTTTTGATAGAACAAATCTTCAAACACAGGACGGCTTTTCTTAAAACCCACCGTCGAGGCGTTAGCCAAGTTGTTGGAAATGGTCGAAATATTGGTTTGCTGAGCATCTAAGCCCGTCTTACTTACCCATAATGCCGGTTGCATAATTCTCTCCTAGAAACTGTCTTAGCTCATACGAAGCAGAGAATCAGACGCTTTGTCCATGTCTTCTGCTGTGCTCATCATCTTGACCTGCATTTCGAATTGTCGTTGAAGATCAATCAAGCTGGTCATCTCTCCGATGGCATTCACGTTGCTGCCCTCTAACGCGCCTTTGAGCAGTTTTACGCCGGCATCCGCCTCGTAAGCTGCATTAGGATCTTTGGCGCGGAAGAGGCCATTGACATCTTTATACAGTGATTGGTTATCGTTGCGTGTCAGTTTGATGCGATCAACGATTTCGATCGCATCCGCTGGGGCACCTTGCGGCACGACAGAAATCGTCCCATCGGTACCGATTTCCACTTTGCTCAACGGAATCGGTAAGGTGATCGGTGCGCCTGTCTCGCCCAAAACCAAGTTGCCATTACCATTAGTAAGTAAGCCATTGACGTCAATATTGAGGTTACCGTTTCGGGTCAGGCCTTCTTTGCCTGTCTTGTCCATAACGGCAATCCAACCTTGACCTTCAATAGTGACATCGAGATCTCGCCCAGTGGTAATCACACTGCCTTGCTGAAAATTATGGCCAGGTCGCTCTGTCATGCTAAATACGCGGCTTGGCAAACCATTGCCGTATGCTTGCATCGAGCGGGCTTGCGCCAAATCAGCACGGAACCCCGTGGTACTGACGTTTGCCAGGTTATTCGCTCTTAGCTGCATCGCTTGCATATTTTGCTTTGCTCCGCTCATAGCGAGAAACAGTGCACGATCCATAATTTGCTCCAACAATCACAATTTAGATCATTTAAAGCAATTGGCGTGCCAACAAAAACAAACAAATGTTATCAGTTAGTTGCAAAGAAAAATGGCGATATGAAATGAGATTGAGGCGGCAATTGCCGCTAGAGGCAACAATAGCAAACCAACGATTGCCGTTGGTTTGCTATTCAGAAGATTGCGTACGATTCAATTAACGAATCTGAAGGATATTTTGTTGAGTTTGGTTGTGCACTTCAAGTGAACGTGAGTTCGCTTGGAAGTTG
This sequence comes from Vibrio sp. R12-SG2-ISO1, assembly GCF_059834045.1. NCBI lineage: Bacteria > Pseudomonadati > Pseudomonadota > Gammaproteobacteria > Vibrionales > Vibrionaceae > Vibrio > Vibrio sp. R12-SG2-ISO1. Next base: position 550,220 of record NZ_JCBDGO010000001.1, read on the forward strand.
CGCTGGGCTGAAATCAGATCCACCAGCTCTTGAGTCATATCAATGTTGGACTGCTCTAGCACACCACTATTGATACTGCCGAAAGAACCTTTGTTCGATTCACCCCACACTTTGGCACCAGACTTTTGAGTGGAATCCCATTGGGTGCCACCTTTTTTGTCTAAGCCTTGCTCATTAGCAACACGAACCAATGCAACGCGACCTAGCGAAATAGCTTCACCGTTAGAGTAAGTCCCCAAAACACTGCCGTTCTCATCAAAGTCAACTTTAGTCAAGAAGCCGGTTGTCGCACCATCCTCATCAAACTTGGTCAACTCGAAAGGTGCGGCAAACTGAGTCGCACTATCGAGACTGAAAGACAACGTCTGGTTGATGTCAGCACCGTTCAAGTCAATCGGGTTAGCACCTGCGCCCAAAGGCTCAGAAACAATGTTCTGACCACTGTTAAGGCTGGCAAGCGTACCATCATTATTGAACTGCATAGTGTGACCGATATGCCCCGTTGGTGTCGTTGCATCACCACCCACGATATTAAGTGGTTTCTCACCCGCTCGATCCGTCACCGTATAGTAGGTCTGCCATGTATTTGCCTGATTTTGATCTTTTAGATAGTAGGTCGTCAGTTTGTACGACTGGCCCATCGAATCATAAATCGTCGATGACGTAGAGCGGTTGTACGTTTCAGGATCGGTATAATCGAATAAAGTCGGATCTTTCAGCTCACCACCCGCAGGAAGATTTACCCCGACTTCGATATTTGCGGTCTGTTTCGGTTTACCAAACTCTTTTGGAATGTTGAGTGGACCTGGCTCATAAGACAGCACATCCCCCGTATCAGGGTTGACTTGATACCCCAACAAAAACTCATCGTTCGCCGTCACCATGTAGTTATCTTTATTGAGATGAAACGCACCGTTACGCGTCAACTCATTCGATGATGGTGTCAGTCTATCCTTGGCCACAGCAAAGAAGCCCGTACCAGAGACACGCAAATCCATTGGGTTATTAGTATAAATACTAGAACCTTCATGGAACTGCTGTGCAACCTGGGCGGCTTGCACACCCTGACCGGGCGCAGTTTTAGCCTGAGTGAACAGTGAGTTAGAGTACACATCGCCAAACTCTGCACGCGACTCTTTGAAACCAAACGTGTTTGCGTTCGCAATGTTGTTACTGGTGGTGTTCAGATCTAACTGAGCTGCGGATAATCCGCTAAGTGCAATATATGACATTCCAAAATCTCCTATCTAGCTAGCGTCGTTTATCACTAACACGTTACGCTTTGCCAACTTCTAGTACTTCAGCAAGTCGAACTGGCGACTCGAAGCCAGCCAGATTGAGTAGTACGTTACCATCGCCTTTACCTAAGAGAACACTATTGACGTTTGCATAGGTGGATACCTCAAACTCTTTAGATTCTCCATCTAGCAAACCCGCGGCTCTCACCTTGTATTTGCCAGCCGGCAATGGATTACCGTTTTGATCCTTGCCGTCCCATTCGACTCGGTTGTCGCCCGCAGGCTTAGCACCAGCATCGAAGGTTCGAACAAGTTGGCCCATTTGGTCTTCAATGCGCACCATCATGCTGTCTACGGATTGGGGAAGTTTGACCATCGCAGCCATGCTGCCAGTGTCCTTCTTCACACCCGAAGCGCCAGGGACTAATACATCACGTCCTACTAATGACGAGGCTTGAAGCGCTTGGTTCGACGTCATAGAGGTATTAAGCGTTTCGAACTGAGTGTTCATTTTGCCAATCCCATCTACCGTCGCAAATGACGCCATTTGCGCAATCATCTGGTCATTACTGACCGGCTTAAACGGATCTTGCTGAGCAAGCTGCTTAGTGAGTAGCGATAAGAAGTCTTCTTGTTTAAGATCTTGCTTACCTGTGGTCTCATTGGGCTTATTCTTCTCTTGAAGCTGTTTAAGCTGGTCGATATAGGACAAGCCGTTTTGACCAACATTATTTATGCCATCGGCCATACGTTACCTCCTATCCCTATTGACCCATCTGCAGCGTACGCAGCAGCATTTGTTTGCTTGCATCTGCCACTTGAACATTCGTTTGGTATGAACGAGAAGCAGAAATCATGTTGGCCATTTCTTCCATCACATTGACGTTGGGTTTGTAGATATACCCTTCATCATTGGCAAGTGGGTGGTCAGGGTTGTACTCCGCAGTGAGCGGTTTATCACTTTCAATAATCCCCATTACCTTCACCGGCACCATATGGTCGCGGCCATACTTTGCCTTACTTAACTCAGCACCAAATACTGCATGGCGAGCCTTGTAGGTATCTTTCGCAGAGCTTGAGATACTGTCCGCGTTCGCCAAGTTGCTCGAGGTGGTATTTAGACGAACAGATTCAGCGCTCATCGCAGAACCAGTGACATTGAAAACGTTAAATAAGCTCATCTATTAATCCCCTTTGATTGCCTTGGTTAAGTTCTTGAACTTACTGCCTAGGAAGTCCAGTGACGCCTGGTGCCTGATTTGGTTTTGCATAAACAAGTTACGCTCTAAATCTACATCCACCGTGTTGCCGTCACCTGTGTCAGGTTGGGTTGGAAGACGATACATGACTTCCCCTGTCACCTGAGTAGAGGCAGGAATATGCCGACCATCCGTACGGCTAAGACTAATACTTGCCCCCGACGTTGCCGCCTGCAATGCCTTTTGAAAGTCCATCCCTTTCGATTTATACCCAGGCGTGTTGGCTTGCGCGATATTGGTGGAAATCACCTCAGCATTACGCTCACGTACACCCACCGTATGTTGGTGGATACCTAGTGCATTGTCGAAAGAAATAGCCATGTTGACCTCTACTCAAAGAACTGACCGATATTATTAAATGATTTAGCAATTAGCGTACCAACTTTTAGAATTGCCATTGTTAAGCCATTTAATCAAGTGCACAGAGGCACTCATGTTTTGTTTTGCAATTAACGAGCCAATTTCCGCTCCGTTAGGAACCCGTGTTTGTCGTTGTCACCGTTGCTACGGATAGGCATTTTGCTACGGATAGATACTTCAAAGTATGGCAGGAAAAAAAATCCCAGCCACAAGGCTGGGATTTGAATGAGAGCGAGAGGACTACTTGAGCTTGTAAATAATACCTGGGTTGCAACGTACCATCTCAAAACGGTCTGTCAGCCCAGTGAGTGACTCCGATGCGCCAAGCAACAAATAACCACCGGGGTTAAGACTGTTGGCCATCTGGTTGAGCACTTTTGATTTCATATCCGGCGAGAAGTAGATCAACACGTTACGACAGAAAATGATGTCAAATTTACCCAGTAACGCATAACTTTCCATTAAGTTCTGCGGTCGAAAGTTCACCAAACGCTTCACATTGTCTTTCACTTTCATTCGGCCGTCTCCGGCATCTTCAAAGAAGGTACGACGACGCTCGGGTGAGAGACCTCGCCCTAGCGCAAGGTTGTCATAGATACCCGCTCGACACATATCCAACATGCTAGATGAGATATCCGTTGCCGTAATCGCCACACTCGGTAGCAAGCCTGGTTTGCGTTGCTGCGTCTCCAACACTGTCATTGCCATAGAGTAGGGTTCTTGACCCGACGAACTAGCCGCTGACCATATTTTGATTGGGCGCTTATTCGCGGCCGCTTCGGGCAGAAGCTTGTCGGCCAATACTGTAAATGGGTAACCATCACGAAACCATAAGGTTTCGTTGGTCGTCATCGCATCCACAGCGGCAACACGCAACTCACGGTTTCTCCCAGTGACCACATCTCTCAACAGGTCAGACAAAGAGGCCAACTTAAACTTGGTCACCAGTGGACTCAAGCGGCTCCGAACGAGATACTGCTTGCTATCCCCAAGCACAATGCCACATTGCGCTTCGAGGAAACGGCTGAAATCACGATATTCTTGATCGCTTATTGTTATGGCTGTCATTCAGTTCTCTTTAGTTAGTCAGCGCAGATTTCACTGCATTACCTAGCTCATCAGGATTGAATTTCGCAATAAATGAGTTGGCACCTACCCGCTCAACCATCGCTTGGTTAAAGACACCACTGAGTGATGAGTGAAGGATAACGTACAAATTTTTCAAATCCGCATTGCGGCGAATTTCGGCCGTTAAGGTGTAACCATCCATCTCTGGCATTTCGATGTCTGAGATCACCAAGGAAATCTGGTCATAAATACTGCCTTCAGCGGCCATTTCCACCAGCTTTTCGTACGCTTCTTTCCCATCTTTAACCGCAATAACCTCAAAGCCAATTGACGTAATCGCTCTTTCTACCTGCTTACGTGCCACAGTGGAGTCATCGGCAATGAGAATTCGGCGAACGATCTGTTTTTCTGTCTCTGCTTGGGCGATTTCCTCACCGATGGATGCATCCATGGTTTCATCAACCGGCGCGATTTCTGCAAGGATTTTCTCTACGTCGAGGATTTCTACCAACTCGTTATCGATGTTGGTGACCGCGGTGAGGTAGTTGGCTTTACCCGCGCCATCTGGCGGCGGCAAGATCGCTTCCCAATGCATGTTGATGATGCGCTCTACAGAGGTGACCAAAAACGCTTGAATAGAGCGGTTGAACTCGGCAATGACAACGAAAGCTTTTTCTACATCTGTGGTCGGACGTCCACCGATGGCTAAACTTAAATCAATGACAGAAACCGTATGGCCACGAATGTGGGCGACCCCTTTCACCAAACGGTGCAGATTTGGCATAGAAGTAAGCTTAGGACATTGGAGCACCTCTTTTACTTTGAATACGTTTATTCCATAACGCTGACGCCCCATCAGGCGGAAGGTAAGGAGTTCCAATCGGTTTTGACCGACGAGTTGCGTACGCTGATTCACAGAATCAAGAATACCGGTCATAAGCTCATCTCCATCTAAAACTTTCGTGTCAAAAAATGATAGTCTACTACAAGCTAAGAAATTCTAGGAAACAGAATGAAGAACCTAAAATCACAGTTTTGTTCAATTTCCACTAGTTGTTCTTTCACTAAGTGTAGAGCTTTATTTAAAAGAGTTTATACGTCTATCGGTGTTTTGTGTATTTTCTTTAGCTTTTCAGTCAATTCCGCTACCGAAGCTCAGATATTTGCCATACAAAATGCCGCTCAAGAGTACATTTTAGCCAATGTCGAATGGCCGACAGGTGGTACTTTGGAGGCAGACGCCGCCTCCATCGATAGTCGTATTTTTGCCACAGATTGCCCCGAGCCGCTCGTGGCATCCTCTAGCTCCACCAACCCAATGGCCAGTAATATTACCGTCCAAATCGAGTGTGAAGCGGATAACTGGCGAGTCTATGTGCCCGTTCGCCTGACGAGAACCGGTCCACAAGTCACTCTACTGAGCCCAATTTCCCGTGGGCAAATCATTGCAGCGCACGACATTACAATCAGCATGGTCGATTTGCAACGCTTCAGACGGCAAGGTTTTTCCTCGCTCGATGCGGTCATTGGAGCCAAAGCAAAAAAAAACATGAACGCGGGTGACGTAGTCGAAAACCGTGATATTTGCGTGGTGTGCCGCAATGAAACCGTCACCATTCGCGCCGTACAGTCTGGTATGACCATCACCACCAAAGGCGTGGCTTTGACAGATGGATCTCATGGTGAGCAGATAAGAGTGAAAAATAGTAAATCCAACCGTATAATTGAAGGCAGAGTAACAGGCATTTCAGAAGTCACGGTTATTTTTTAACTTTGGTTGAAAAAGCACTAAAGTTATTCGCCCTGTAGTCGATAGTGACAGTACAGGTCATCCTCTAATTAAAAGGCTCAAACATGGCAGGTATTGATAACATTCGTGCAGGGCAGACGTTAACCACGTCCACTCGTAGCCCCTCGCGCAGTGAAACGAACGCAACATCCAGTACAAGTGACTCTTCGAGCAAGTCGGGTGTAGCGCAAGATTCGGTGTCCCTCAGCACACAAGGTAAAGCGGTGGGCGAGATGCATAATCAAATGGCAAGTCAACCCAGCTTTGACAAAGCAAAAGTGGCGGCAATCAAAGAAGCGATTGCAAACGGCTCTTATTCCGTGGATCCGGAAAAGCTGGCTGACAACATGATGAAATTCGAAAAAGAGCTTGGTGGTTTTTAACCACTGAATTTGGAACTGAAGAAACAATACCACCATGGCAGCGTTAAAAGGGCTTGTAGAATTCCAATTGCAAAGCGCAACCGAATTGTCGGCACTGTTAGAGCAAGAAAAAGTGGCGATAGCCAGTCGCGTCTCTAAAGATATCGAACTGGTTGCGAAAGCGAAGGTCGATCTGATCTCTAAGCTTCAACAAACCGATCAACGCATTCAGAAACACCCCGATGTTGAGACGCTGACGAGCGATCCAGAGTTGAGCCCTCTGGTCGACAAGATCCGCAGCATCATCTCTGATTGCCAGCAGGCCAATGCCGTCAACGGTGAAGCATTGCAACGTGCTCAATTGAGCTTCAACAAACTCAACAATCTAATGAAACAGTCCCAGGGTAAGCTTGGCATGACTTACACTGCCGAAGGGCAAACCAGTAACGTCACCACCCTTGGCACCAATATCAAAGCCTAACGTCGCTATCACGTTACACAGCTAGAACGATATAAAAACGGCGCTCATACGAGCGCCGTTTTTATATCGGAAATCAGAGAAAAAATGGGGCTAGAACAACGTTTGCTGGCGTTTTTCTGGAACTTGCTGCACTTCCCCGTAGTCTCGCAGTCGATCCATTTTTTTCACATCAAGGCGAAGCTCTGTCACATAGCTGTCACCCACTTTGTAGCTACGTACCACCTCGGCACCACGGATGACGCCATCGACCGCACCAGAGGTGAGCTCAGTGCCAAGACGCTGATCAGTAAGGTCAGCTCGCGCACTCACTCGAAGACCGTACACTTGTTCTGCTAATTCTCGATAAGCATCCATTTTGGATGCGCGCATAGCACGAACTTGTTTCTCTTCTTCATCACGCCCTTTTTGCTCACTGATGCTCGCATAACCCACAGCAGACAACCAATCATCAGCACGCATATTTTGAATCGGCTGGCAACCTACCATATAGAAGGAGAACAGCAACATCATTATCTTCTTCATCGCATCTTCTCCTTATGGTCTCAAAATCACGGTATAAGGCTGAGTCATTGTCGGATCTGAGCGAATGAGTACCCCATCCTGAGTTCGAATACTATTGAGTGTATCTAGATCTCGACCAATACGATCTGCTGGTAAAAAGCCTTGCGCGGTGGCCACAACCACTCTGGACTGCATACCCACGACACGAGCGTTAATGATCACTCCCCCTTCTTGACGAAGCATGGTGCCTGTTAACACGTACTGAATATCTTGTTCTTGGGCAAGATCCTTCCAATCGCGGCTAAACGCAAAATCACCCGAATGTGTGACCTGAATCGACCCTGTCGTTTTGAAATCGACCACTTTAAAGCCACGACGTTGGAACTGGTGAATAAAGCCTTCCGAGACCGAGTTCCCTAGCCAGTTCGTCGCATCCATATTTTGCAAGTCAACAAAAGAGGTGACGGCAATAGGTGTTCTTGCTGATACGCTCGTGTTTGAAATCATCAGATCGTCAGTCATGCTCTCAACAAAGAAGTCAAGAGTATGACGCGGACTTTCCATCAACATAAACTGTGAACCTCGGTAAGCTTCCTTACCATTATAGATTGGAGCGTAAGCACAAGCAGTCAGCAACACTGCTGGTACAAGCGATAACCATTTTTTCATTCTCTCATCTCCGATAATCCTAGGCATTCTGCGTTCCAATGGGCTGTCTTTGAAAAAGTGGAACGCTCTTTGCTTTTCTAATTGTGCAATCAGTTAGAATCACAACGCCTAAATCAGCTAAGATTAACTAAGCAAAAAACGAACCAAGTTGGTAATCGAACATGAAAAAAACACTTCTGATAGTTATCTCTAGCCTCTATCTCAGTCTCGCTTCTTCACTGGCGAATGCGGGCTGGTATGAGGTCACCGGCGTTGCAACCGTAGTGTCATCAGAAGAGGTAGCCAGACTCCATGCATTAGAAGATGCCCTCTATAAAGCAGTGAGTTTCTCAGGTGCTGATATCGGTAGCATTAGTAACTTGCGCCCTTTTTTAGAAAGTGAGCAGAAAGAGTATCAATTTACAAACAGTGAAGTACGCTACATTCTGATTCAGGAGCAACGGGTTAGAAAAGGCACGATGTTTGTTAAAGCGCGTATTGACATCTACCCATCGGCAACAGGTTGCCACGTGAGCCAGTATAAGAAGACCGTCCTTGTCGGCAATATCGACTTGGCATCCCCACAGCAAGCAGTTATGGGGCAAATCTACAGCGTTGGGGACGACTTTGCCCAAGTCATCAACCGCCAACTCGACAATGAATCGGCAAGTTTTGTTTCCGTAGGCACAACAGATTTTGCGATAAGCAAAGACTACCCTGAGAGATTAAAAATGATCGCGCAAGATACGGGCGCACAGTACATCATCGGCGGCGTTATCAACGACTTGACGGCGACCATTGAACAAAAATTACTGCAAGACGACATCATCAATCGACAGTTCTCACTCGAGATGACGGTGTACGACGGCAAAACGGGTAATGAGGTTTACCACCGCAACTATCGTGAAGTGGCAAAATGGCCGTTCCCTAAAACCAGCCAAGTAGACACTAAGAGCGCGCGTTTTTGGGCATCGACCTACGGCAGTATGATGTTGCGCGTCAGCCGAAACATCATGTTGGATCTTGAATCTGAAATCTCTTGTAAAATCACCTTACCTGAAGTGGTCGCCAAGTGGGGCAACACCATCACCATGGATCTCGGTCGTGTACATGGCGTCGTCGAAGGCGATAAGTTGCAGCTATGGCATACAGGCTCTTTCATCGACCAACGTGGGTTACCACGCAATAAAGTCACAGAAACGGACATCACACTGACGGTATCTCGTGTGTATGAAAACGAAGCTGAGCTTACTATTGACCAACCCGAGTTACTGGGGAGTATTCAAATTGGCGATGTGATGCACAAACTGCTCTAGCGATGTTCAAAAGTAAATCAGATCATAGTGTTACCTCTTAACAACAGCACAAATTGGGGTATCATACTCCTGAGCTCCCGTGGCACAGCTGGATAGCGCGGCCCCCTCCTAAGGGGCAGGTCACAGGTTCGAATCCTGTCGGGAGCGCCAATATTCAAGAGCGGGTATCCACTCGCTCTTTTGCTTTCATTGTGAGCCTCTGCGCAATTACTTTTACTCTCTATTTTCCCTTGCGGCGAATCTCTTCTAAACTAGTAATTAACAAAGTTGTAGATAACCGCACAATGACAAAAAGCAACCTCATTACCAATACAGGTCATCGTTTTATTTCAAAAGCGAAAACCGCCTACAAAATTCATATCCATACGCCGGATGATAGGGTGTTGCACCGTTCGGTTGGCTATGTGCGTATCGGTGAAAAGAAAGGGCTGCAAAAAGCGATTCGCCTGAGAAATGAGCTGGGTAGCGAAATGTGGGGCAAATTCTGGCGTCGCATCCTCAAAGACCCCTACCTGATCACGCGCCTCCCCCACTCACTGGAACCTAAAATTATTTATAAACCTCGACCCACAAAACACGATCCAGAGGCGAGAGACGAATGCTATATCGCCGCTTGGAGAAACTATGATAACAATGGCCGTTTAATCTATAAAAGTGTCGTCTGTTCTATCAAAAAACATGGTCGCTTGGGTGCCTACACCAAAACCAAAAAAGCCCTATTGGAAGCCAATAAGGCTAATCTGGAAATACTCGAGTTCATGGGGCGATTAACGAGTATTGATCTCAAGTAACCAAACCAAGCCCTCAAATAATCAAACTACATTCTCAAACCATAACGTAAAAAGCCTTGGCAGATGCCAAGGCTTTACTATCAACAGAGAGGTCAAATTACTCTTCGTATTCAAACTCAGGAACGTTGATCTCGACGCGACGGTTCTTTTGACGACCTTCGCTAGTCTCATTTGACGCGATAGGGCTAGATTCACCTTTGCCCTCTGCAGTGATGCGCGAAGCATCGATGCCTTCATTTTCAAGTAAGCCGGCGATCGCTTGCGCACGCTTCTCAGACAATGTCTGGTTGTACGCCGCTGAACCAGTGGAATCCGTGTGACCTGTGATGGTAACCGTGGATTGCGGATACTGCTTCATCATGGCAACAAGTTTGTCGAGCATCGCAACACTTTCTGACTTTAGCTCAGCACTGTTGACTTCGAAGATACCGGCATCAACCAATTGCGCAGTGAATTTTTTGGTTGCAGGCTCAGCGACCACTTCTTGCACTGGCTCTGCGACCATGACCTCTGCCACAGGCTCTTCCGTTGTCATCGGCTGCTCACTCGCACCGAAGCGATACAAAAAGTTCAACGTTGCGGAATTGGCAGAGACACGAGCGACATCATTGTTGATATCCGTCAAACGTTGGTACTCAAGACGTACACCAGTAGATTTAGAAGGGTTCAACTCCACACCAAGCGCACCGAGATACGATGGATCGCTTTCGCTCCCGTAATCCACATACGCAGCACCTACTTTTGCATAGACATCGACCATTTCAGTTAACGATAGGTTGAACTTAGGGGCAAGTGTGTATGCGTTGGCGTTGCCATCATTGATGCCATCAGCCGTGTATTTACCGAGGTAATCATAACCGGCTTCTAACGCTAACCAATCGACAAACTGGTATCCAGCAAACACACCTAGCGTACCATGTTCATCATCACAATCAGCGGTCATGTCACACGCATCATTTAACCAAGATTTACCGACTTTACCCCCTAAGTACACATCAGCGAATGAAGGCGCTGAAGAGAAAGCGAGAGCACTTGCTACAACCACTGCTACTGTTTTTATTTTCATTTATTTTCTCCTTAATGCGCGGTCCGTTGACCACCACTTCCATTGGAAGACACCCTTTCAGAATATGTGAAGAATTACCAAATGTCTTGTCTCAAAGGTTAAAATAGCGTGAAAAATTATATTGATAAGTCAGTGATTAGTTAAACAAAGATACCCAAAACTAGTGAACACCCCATAGATGTAAAAAAGCCGCAGAGATTAACCACTGCGGCTAGTGTCTTGATCTACTTAACGCGCGATTTACGCGTTCGCTTCACGCTCAGCAATAAAAGCAAGTGCCAATTCAATACGAGCGACAACGCGTTCTTTACCGATAAGCGCCATCACGGCATCCACTGATGGTGATTGACCACCGCCAGTCACAGCGACGCGCAGCGGCATACCAATTTTACCCATGCCGATCTCAAGCTCTTCACACACAGTCGCAATGATCGCTTGTTTGATGTTGTCGGTTGTCCACTCTGTCAGGGCTTTGGCTTTCTCTAGAGCAAGTTGCAGAGGCTCTTTGGCAACGCCACGAAGGTGCTTCTTCGCCGCCCCGGCTTCAAACTCCGAAAAGTCTTCGTAGAAGTATCGAATTTGCTCAGCCAGTTCCACTAATGTGTGACAACGCTCGCCGACCAGTTGAATCACATCTGTGATCGCAGGGCCATTTGAGATATCAAGTTTTTGGTTATCCAAATGCCATTGAAGATGCGTTGCAACGTACGCTGGATCGGAGGTTTTGATGTAGTGGTTGTTCAACCAAAGTAACTTGTCTGTGTTAAACGCAGAAGCAGACTTAGAAATCGCCTTCAAGGAGAAATGTTCAATCATCTCTTCGCGTGAGAAGATCTCTTGGTCGCCATGAGACCAGCCCAAACGCACTAGGTAGTTGTTGAGTGCATTCGGCAGATAACCTTCATCACGGTATTGCATCACAGAAACCGCGCCGTGGCGTTTTGACAGCTTCGCACCGTCATCACCCAGAATCATGGCACAGTGGGCAAACGTTGGCACGGGTGCACCAAGCGCTTTGTAAATGTTGATTTGACGAGGCGTGTTGTTGATATGGTCTTCACCGCGAACAACGTGAGTGATGCCCATGTCCCAATCGTCGACAACAACCACAAAGTTGTAGGTTGGCGCGCCATCCGTACGACGGATAATCAGATCATCCAACTGTTCGTTGCCAATTTCGATGCGACCGCGAATTTGGTCTTCAAACACCACGCTGCCCTCTTTCGGGTTGCGGAAACGAATCACACAAGGATCACCCTCTTTTGCTGCCGCGTTGGCAGCGATAATTTTCGGGTGGTTGGCGTCGTAGCGCGGCATCTGCTTTGCTTCTTCTTGTTCTGCGCGAATTTCGTCAAGCAGCTCTTTCGGTGCGTAACATTTGTACGCTTTGTCTTCAGCCAGCAGTTTGTCGACCATTTCATTGTAACGATCAAAACGCTTGGATTGGTAGTACGGGCCCTCGTCCCACTCAAGTCCCATCCATTGCATGCCTTCAAGAATCGCATCGACAGCTTCTTGTGAATTACGCTCAAGGTCGGTGTCTTCAATACGAAGTACAAATTCACCGCCTTGGCTTTTTGCGTAGAGCCAAGAATAAAGAGCAGTACGAGCGCCACCCACATGGAGGTAGCCTGTCGGGCTTGGAGCAAAACGAGTTTTAACCGTCATGTAAAATACCTTGATTGTCTGAATGACTGCGCCGCCTTCCGTTTGCGAGGAGTGTGACGCCAAAATTGCGCGTTATTTTAGCACCGATATGTAAATCTACAATCCGTGGTTAAGGTGTTTTACTGCCCAAGAGAGAAACTCTTGGCGTTCTGAAGCAGGAAGCGTGAGAAAATCATGTTGCAACCGCGATGTACGTGTCGTTCTCTCCTTATCCGTCAGACTCGGCGTCGCTTCTAGAACGACGTCGGATGACGTTGGAGACCTAGCAGCTGTCGCAGTTGATTTTAATGTTGAGTTGCGCAGCTGCGCTTTACCATCACCAAGTTCGTTGTAGCTTGCTAACATTTCATCGTAATTTTTGGTCAGAGAAAAACTCTGATCGTAGATTTCATCGGATTGATACGGCAAAGGCTGGCCATTGACGTGTAAATGGACACTCGGTGCCCGTTTATACCGCTCTACCCCTCTTTGATCGCGGATAACAAAGGGTTCTGCAATAGTCACCGCTTGATCGTGCGCCTCAAATGTGACCACTAGAGGTAAGCCATTAAACTTCTGTTTACCTCCGTTGGTGTCAATCATCCCACTGACTCGCACTAACAGTTGATTGGTGCCGTTGGGCAGTTGCCATTCACCCGGTTTAACATGAACGATGGTATCGGTTGAGTTGAGCGCTAATACCTCCACTCGCCCCTCGGTCGTCAATTGCACGCTGGCCCACAGTGACTGACAGATAAACAAACTCAGCAGCGTTAATGATCTCATCACGATCTTTCCTCTATTTTTATAATGGCAAACACATAGCAGTGGCAAAAGTACAAAAACGACAAAAGGCGGACAGAGCCCGCCTTGCCTTTCTTGCTCTATATTAGAATACCCATTCGGTACCGATACGAATCATCAAATCGTCATCAAACGCTGCGTCGTCTTGTTGTGTTAAACGAACGAAGGTGTAGACAGAGTTAAATGAGTAACCGAATTCACCACTGATTGAGGTAGAATCCAGATCCTTATCTTTTCGGCCATCTTGCTTACCGGTTTGATCCGCGTAGCCGACACGAATATTGGCATTGCCAAAGTAGTAGTTCGCTTGAATGGAGTAAGCATCGATTTCACGCTCTTTGTAGCCGTAGCCGCCACCATTGTTGGTCGAGTCGTAAGAGCCAGACTTGTAAGCACCTAATAGGTTGAAGTTGTCGAGTGGGTGAAGCTCAAAACCGACAAAGTACGCATCAGTATCACCAATTGATGCTGCAACTCCTGGTTTCCATGAAGGCTGACCATTTGGATCTGGGTTGTTCGTATCCCAAATGCCAGATTCGCCACCTTCAAACGTCGTTCCTTCTGCGGTTTCAAACGCCGCATGCAGGGTCAACATATCGATTGGCGTCACAGAGATAGAACCACCAAAGAAGTTCGAATCTTCGTGATTTTCGCTACCGTTACCACCGGCCAAGCTAAATTTCACCATCTCACCAATCACTGGCGAATCGTAGCGGAACATTTGGCTCTTACGGTCAAAATGGTAACGCTCACCGCTTCGCCATGCGCGGTCAAATGTGCGGCCTAAGTTCGATGCTGAGTATGGCCAGTCCACCAATTCATACATAGGTGTCAACATACGACCAAAACGCACGGAGCCCCAATCATCGCCGCGTAGGCCAACGAAGGTATCACGGTTGCCGAGCTTAGCGCCGTCATCCAGAACCCAACCCGATTCCACTTGAGCAAATGCCGTGACGCTGTCCGTCATCACTTTCGCAGCGCGAAAACCAACACGCGTTTCATTCTCTAGTGCCCAGCCGGCATCCGGCCCTGCATCATTTGATGCGCCGTAATCCACCGCTGAAATGGAGACCACACCATACACTACAACATTGGCATCATTTGGGTCACCTAACAGGTAAGCGTGTGCAGCGCCCGCAGTCAGAGTCGCCGCAGCAACTGCTGCGCTAAGAAACGTTTTTTTAAAGTGAGACATAAGAATAACCCCTATATAGTCATTTTTTGAATTTTTCTCTTGCCTCACCACCGCGCTGATGAATTCACCGTGGTGAGGACTCTTTATGGACGGGCTCATCTTGGCAAACTTTTTTTGCCTTAAAAAACAAACCAAATTATTTTTCGACTCACTTCAAATTTGTCATTGAGAGAATATCTAAATCAACGATATTTCAATGGGTTAATAAAAACCTAAAGCGATAAAAACGGCAATTTTGAGCTTTTTATACCCGTAAAGCGGTGAGATTGTTAACGACGTCAAAGCCTATTTGCGTTTCTTTAGTTCACTTTATATTTGTAATAAAAAAAGAGTGAACACGATCTCACTTGATGCAAGTCACTGATTTTGTTTGATACGTTGATTTCAACGAATTTGACGTCATTCGGGCTCCAATGCTTGACCTTTCCCCAGAGGTAAGGTTTATGCTTATCGAACTCACATCGAATAACAGTGAAAGGCCGTCGCTATGTACAGGTTTGATATTCCATTACAGGGTTTGAGTTGCATGGGCTGCGCACGCAAAGTAGAGCGAGCGCTGATAGAGCATCATGCGCTCACCGTCCTCGACGTATCGAAAAAACACATTGAAGTCGAAAGTCACGCCCCGTATGGCGAACTGGCGAAAACGGTGGCGTCTTTAGGCTATCAATCAGGAACGAGCTGTGCGTTTTCACTCTCGGGGCTAAACTGTGGCCGATGCGTGTCCAAGCTGCGAACGGCGCTCGAATCCCATCCGTCTATCGGTGATGTCGACATCTCCACCACCAAGCTCACCGTGACCGGTCTACTCACAGCAGACGAGATCATCGCCCTAGTGCAAGAGACGGGTTACGACGCAGTGCCGATTGAAGACTCCCCGCTCATATTGGAAGACACAGTTAGTGAAGACCCTATCAGTGAAGAGCCTATCAAGGAGAGTGGTGATGAACCGCAGAGCTCCGCGCAAAGAAATAGTAATGAGCACCGCCTCTATTTCGCTATTTCAGGGATGACGTGCGCCAGTTGCGTCAGCTCAGTGGAAAAAGCCTTACTCTCCGTCGAGGGCGTGAACAGAGTCAGCATTAACCTAGCCGAGCAAACAGCCTCAGTATTCAGCAAACGAGAAAGCGCACAGATACTGGCTGCTCTTGTAGAAGCGAGCCAGAGCGCGGGTTATCAAGCCACACATATCGCCGATCCTAACACCCAGCAGGACGAGCAAGCGGCAAATTTGGCAAAGCAGCAAGCGCAGCACAAGCGTAGCGCACTGGCCGGTTTAATCGTCGGGGCGCCGCTAATGCTATGGGGTGTTCTCGGTGGCAGTATGATGATCCAAAACCGCGGCGACCAATGGGCGTGGGGCGTTGTTGGCTTGATCTGTTTTGCGCTACTGGCGAGTGCAGGAAGAGGATTTTTTGTTAACGCTATCGCGGCACTGCGCCATAAACGAGCGACCATGGACACCTTAGTCGCTCTGGGGACTGGCGCTGCCTGGCTCTTTTCGATGCTTGTGGTTGTCATGCCACAGTGGTTCCCTGTTGCCTCAAGACACGTCTACTTTGAAGCCAGTGCCATGATTATCGGCCTGATTTCGCTCGGCCACTATATTGAAGCGAAAGCGAAAGCCAAGACTACCCAATCGCTTAAAGCACTGATCAATTTGCAAAGTAACGACGCGCTGTTGGTCGACGAGCAAGGTGAACGAACCATCCCTATCGACCAGATCACCCAAGGTATGATGCTGCGCGTCATGCCTGGGGCTCAGTTCGCGGTCGATGGCGTTGTCACTGACGGGGAGTCCTATGTCGATGAATCAATGCTTACCGGTGAGCCGATCCCAGTCTTCAAACGCAGCGGTGACACCGTACATGCCGGTACCTTGAACCAAGATGGTAGCTTGCTATATCAAGCCACCAGCGTAGGCAGTCAAACCATGCTGGCAAAAATCATCAAATTAGTCAGAGACGCGCAAAGCAGTAAACCGCAGATTGCCAAACTGGCCGATCAGATTTCATCCGTTTTTGTGCCTATCGTCGTCGCGATTGCTCTGATTGCGGCCGCGGTCTGGTTCTTTGTTGGCCCTGAGCCCAAAGCCAGCTATATGCTGGTCACGGCGACCACAGTATTAATTATCGCCTGTCCATGTGCGCTCGGCCTTGCGACGCCACTGTCAGTCACGGTTGGGATTGGTAAAGCAGCGGAGCTAGGGATCTTAATTAAAGATGCGGATGTGTTGCAGTCGGCCAGTCGCATCGATACGGTCGTCTTTGATAAAACGGGCACCTTGACGCAAGGTAAACCTGAAGTGCAGTTTCACGCCCGCTACCATATCGATGACGAGACGCTTTTAGGTCTCAGCGCGGGTATCGAACGTCACTCGGAACACCCATTGGCAAAAGCGATCGTGCACTACGCCCAAGCGTCACACATCACACCACTGCCTATCACACACTTCACTAACCTTCGCGGGCAAGGGGTGACCGGACACTATCAAAAGCGATCTCTAAGTGCTGTCTCTCTCAACTATGCCAAGGCAAAAGGCTGGGATCTTAGCCTCGCCGACGCAGACATCAAACGTGCAGCTGACCAGGCTTACACGCCAATCATTATTGCTTTGGATGAGCAGGTTGTCGGTGTGATGGCGATCGCCGATGGCATTAAACCTGATTCCGCGCGAACGATAACCACTTTAAAAAATATGGGGATTACCCCTGTGCTGCTGACTGGAGACAACGCCCATGTCGCTAACGCCATCGCAAAGCAGCTAGGTATTGATGACGTCATCGCCGAAGTGCTGCCAGATCAAAAAGCGCAGCATATTGAGTCACTGAAAGTGCGCGGTCAACGTGTCGCCATGGTCGGTGATGGCGTCAACGATGCACCCGCGCTCGCCTTAGCAGACATCGGTATTGCAATGGGTAGTGGCAGTGATGTGGCAATTGAAAGCGCGCAAATGACGTTACTCAACGCCTCTCCGATGGCGGTGGTGCAAGCCATCGAGCTCTCTAAAGCCACTCTCAAAAACATGAAACAGAACTTATTTGGTGCTTTCATCTATAACTCACTGGGCATTCCCGTCGCCGCTGGCGTGTTATACCCACTCTTTGGTTTCTTGCTCAGCCCAGTCATTGCTGGCGCAGCGATGGCTTTATCGTCGATTACTGTTGTCAGCAACGCCAATCGACTTCGACTTTTTAAAACCTCAACTCAGCTTGGAGATCGCTCATGAACAGATTGCTGAAAACCTCAATGTTGACCGCCCTACTCACTATAGCGCCGCAGGTACTGGCAGCCGATGTGGTCAACCATAAATCGCCGTACTGTGGCTGTTGTAGCGAGTGGACTAAACACATGGAGCAGGCAGGGTTCACCGTCAAAGAAGTACTGCATGACAACATGAACCCAATTAAAGAACAGCTCGGGATTACCTCGCAGCTTGCCTCTTGCCATACCGCAGAAATCGACGGTTATGTATTTGAAGGCCACATCCCCGCCAGTGACATTCAAGCGTTTCTCGCCAATCCTCCCAAAGGGGCAAAAGGATTAGCGGTGCCGGGTATGCCGATGGGCTCACCCGGTATGGAATATGGAGAGAAAAGCGACGCCTATTCCGTGTATGCGTTCAATGAGCAAGGGCAGGTGTTTGAATACCGTCATTACGAAGCGAAAGAGTAAAAAGCGAGTCAGTCACCATCAAGGCGGCTGACACGAGGTGTAAAAAAGCCAGTCAAGAACACATCAGGCTCTTGGCTGGCTTAACATCGCCTCTCATTATTCTCCTTGGAGATTATTTGCGTTGAGCATCATTCTCCTTGAACTAAAGCTGCCATCATCTCGATATGCAGCTCATCATCATTGAGGCAAGGAATAAAATTAAACTGCTCTCCCCCATGCTCTTCATACAACTCACGACACTGCTCGGAAATTTCCTCTAAGGTTTCCAAACAATCAACAGAAAAGGCGGGGGTCATAATATCGAGCTTTTTGATGCCAGCGCTCGGTAACTGTTCAATGGTTTTGTCCGTATAGGGCTGAAGCCACTCTTCTCGACCAAAGCGCGACTGGAACGTGGTGCCAATTTGTTCACTGGTTAATCCCAGCGCCTTACCCAAAAGCTCAGTGGTTCGCAAACAGTGCTGTGGATAGATGTCACCGTTATCGGCGTAGCGTTTAGGGATGCCATGATACGAACAGAGCAAGTAATCCCCACGCCCATGTTGGCGCCAAGAAGCTTCAACACTGGCCGCCAGCGCTTTGATATACAGAGGATGATCGTGATAGTCGCGCAGCATTCGATAATTGGGTAACACGGGCATCGTTTTAAAGGCTTTCGCTAAGCCATCGTTGACCGCGCCAGTGGTGGTGCCGGAATACTGAGGGTAAAGAGGCAGCACAATGATCTCTTCGACGCCTTGTACAAGCAGTGCCTCAACGCCAGATTGCAGACTAGGATTGCCATAAGTCATGCCAAGCTCCACTGGCATCGATAAAAAATCAGCCAGACGCGCCGCTTGGCGCTTAGAGTACACCATCAGCGGCGACCCTTCTTCCATCCAAACGCTTTGATATAACTTGGCGACTTTGGGCGAGCGAATGGGCAATATCACACCATGTAAAATAGGGCACCACAGCCAGCGGCTCATGTCGACGACTCGATGATCATGAAGGAACTGACTTAGAAACCGCTTCACGGCTGGTGCGGTGGGTTCATCGGGTGTGCCCAAGTTCACCAATAGCACACCTTGTTGTTTTTTATTCTGCATAGAGTCCGCCGATCCTGTGTTGAATCCAGTCTTAATTGTCTGAAAGATACGTTGCCTAGCCGCGTTAAGTTCAAGAGAAATATAAAAAAAGCGACCTGATTAGGTCGCTTCACTATAACAAATTTCACAAAAGTGATGAAAATAGGTATTGCCTATTATGCTAATGCCTTCTCGATATCAGCGCTCACTTCCGCCACTTGCTTAGTACCATCGAATTTCAAGTACTTAGTGTTACCTGCTGCCGCTTCTTTACCGTAGTATTCGATCAGTGGCGCAGTTTGATCGTGGTAGACACCTAAACGAGCGCGAACGGTCTCTTCTTTGTCGTCATCACGAACCACAAGGTCTTCACCCGTCACGTCATCTTTACCTTCCACTTTTGGTGGGTTGTACACAACGTGGTAAGTACGGCCTGACGCTAGGTGAGCACGACGGCCCGCCATACGCTCAACAATCACATCGTCAGCGACATCAAACTCAATCACGTAATCAACATCAACACCCATCTCTTTCAGGCCATCCGCTTGAGGGATAGTGCGAGGGAAGCCGTCTAGAAGGAAGCCTTTCTCACAGTCGTCTTGAGCGATACGCTCTTTGATAAGACCCAGGATGATTTCATCCGATACTAGTTGACCAGCATCAATCACAGCTTTCGCTTGTTTACCAAGCTCTGTCCCTGCTTTGATCGCAGCACGCAGCATGTCACCAGTAGAGATTTGTGGAATACCGTACTTCTCCATGATGAATTGAGCCTGTGTGCCTTTACCTGCACCTGGAGCACCTAGAAGAATGATGCGCATGTTAAATCCTCTTAAGATAATAATGGTTTATACCGAAGCTCACAGCGGCTTGCCACTTGGAGCCAGATCATCGGTAAGTTTCGGTATAACGGTTGTCATAATCAGCCGTTGCGTCTTGCAAGGCACAATGGACAACGTCCTCATACAAACACGGTTTACAATAGATACTGTCATAATAAACAGTAAAACAGGCGTGCACATTACACGCCTGTTTGATCGGTTTCAAGCTGGCATTCTATCATACAATTTAGGCTCAACGCGCCTATTACGACTAAAGAATGCTTAAACACTCACATTCGCCTGCAACATCATGAGTTTTTATGCATTTTGAGTGCAAGGTCCTCACAATTTCCTGCAGATTCGAACCAATAGACGTAAAAAGCCCGCAAGATACGGGCTTTTGCACGACGTTATGCCATTATCCTTTAGTCAAAAGGGTATTGACGGCGCCAAGGAACTGAGACGGGTCCGCCATCGAACCACGCTCTGCCAGCATGGCTTGACCAAGCAGTACCTCGACCCAACGGCCAAAGGCTTCCTCATCGGCCTCATCCGCCATACGCTTAACCAGCGCGTGCTCTGGGTTAAGTTCAAAGATGTACTTCACTTCTGGAGCGGCTTGACCTGCGGCTTCCAGCAGTTTGGCCATCTGTGTACCCATTTCGAAATCATCGGTAACAACGACCGCTGGCGTCGATGCGAGTTTAAAGGTGGTGCGAACCTCTTTCACGCGATCGCCTAAGTAAGCCTTAGTGCGCTCGACAACCGACTTAAACTCTTCCTCGGTCTCTTTTTGTTTCTCTTTCTCCGATTCGTCTTCGAACTGGCTAAGATCGAGACCCGCTTTCGTAATGGACTGGAACTGCTTACCATCGAACTCAGTTAAGTAGTTCATCAGCCACTCGTCGATGCGGTCATACATCAAGATAACTTCAATGCCCTTGGCCTTAAACTGCTCAAGGTGAGGGCTGTTTTTCGCCGCCGCGTAGCTGTCTGCGGTGAGGTAGTAAATCTTATCTTGGCCCTCTTTCATACGCTCAACGTAAGAAGCGAGGTCAACCGTTTGCTCTGCCGAGTCCACTTCCGTAGACGCAAAACGCAGCAAACCGGCTACTTTCTCTTTGTTCGCCATGTCCTCAGCTGGGCCCTCTTTGAGCACCAAGCCAAACTCTTTCCAGAATGACTGATATTTCTCGCTGTCATTCTTAGCCATGCGTTCAAGCATGGTCAAAACACGTTTGGTACACGCATTACGCAGGGATTGAGTCACCTTGTTGTCTTGAAGAATTTCACGTGACACGTTGAGTGGCAAATCGTTGGAATCGATCAAGCCGCGTACAAAGCGCAGGTATGACGGCATGAATTGCTCAGCATCATCCATGATAAACACACGCTGCACATACAGCTTGAGACCCGATTTGTGGTCACGGTTCATCATATCCCAAGGTGCTTTTGATGGAATGTAAAGCAAACTGGTGTAGTCATTTTTACCTTCCACTCGGTTGTGGCTCCATACTAGCGGATCGGCAAAATCGTGCGATACGTGCTTATAAAACTCTTGGTACTCTTCCTCTGAGATGTCCGACTTATTACGCGTCCATAGTGCTTGCGCTTTGTTGATCTGCTCCCACTTCTTCTCGTCGGTCTCTTTACCTTCGTCATCACGAACGGCCGTTTGGATTGAGACTGGAATACCGATGTGATCGGAGTATTTGCTGATCACATCACGTAAACGCCATTCGTTTAGGAACTCTTTACCCTCTTCACGCATATGAAGAATGATATCGGTACCACGCTGCTCTTTTACGATGTCTTCGATGGTGTACTCACCTTCACCTGCTGAGTGCCATTGCACCGCCTGTTCGGCAGCCAGGCCAGCTGCGCGAGTGCGCACGGTCACGGCATCTGCGACGATAAAGGCGGAGTAGAAACCCACACCAAATTGACCGATTAATTGCGAATCTTTGCTTTGCTCTTCCGACAGCTTAGAGAAAAACTCTGCAGTGCCCGACTTAGCGATCGTACCTAGGTGTTCAATCACGTCATCACGACTCATACCGATGCCGTTATCGGAAATGGTCAGAGTGTTTGCCTCTTGATCAAAAGAGAGCTTCACTCCCAATTCGGCGTCACCTTGATATAAATCGGGATTGGACAAGGCTTGGAAACGCAGTTTATCCGATGCGTCTGAAGCATTAGAAATCAACTCACGAAGAAAGATCTCTTTGTTTGAGTAGAGAGAATGGATCATCAGGTGAAGCAGTTGTTTGACTTCAGACTGAAAACCACGAGTTTCTTTGTTATTCGTTGCTGTTTCGCTCATGATAACTCCACATTTGGTGCTTTTTATTCCAAGGCCACCTGCCTGTTCGCAGGAATATTGGCGCTAAATCTGACAGTTAAGATGAGGGTGGAGAGTGTAAATTCAAGGTCAAAAAACATAAAAACAGTGTTTTTTTGGTTTTATTTTGATTATTCTTGCACATCTAAAAATGAATAAATCATAAAGAGACGCCAAGATTTGCGCTGTTTTGTTCAATCAGCACTGCTTGGTGGCGAATGGATGCGCATTACGTTACTTGAACCTTTTTATAGAAATGGCCAACCTCAATGAGCAACATAGGTACTAAGTTCAACCTCGCGAACCGCTTCACGTTTGACCCAAACACCAACTCTCTGACCGATAAAGAGAGTGACAACGAGGTGATTCGTCTGGGCAGCAATGAAAGTCGCATTCTCCTTTTATTGGCAGAAAAACCCAATGAAGTTGTCTCCCGCAACGAGCTGCACGATTTCGTGTGGCGAGAGCAAGGGTTTGAAGTCGACGACTCTAGCCTTACTCAAGCCATTTCTACACTAAGAAAGCTATTGCAAGACTCCACCAAGTCGCCTCAATACGTTAAAACAGTGCCTAAACGCGGCTACCAGTTGATCTGTCCGGTTGAAAGAGCATTGCCTCAAGTCACCAGTGACGATCTCGACGAGATGGACGACAGCCAAGACGCTGCCGTTGCAGGGTTCGACACCAACGAGAGTGCAACAACGTCATTGTCCCAGACCGTTGATACCACAGCCCGCACGGTGGACACCAAAAAACCTAAAACCAACAACAAGCCCTTGATGATGGTATTGCTTGTCATTACCGTCATGCTGCCTATCCTAGCCATTCTGCTAGCAAAACCGGCGCAAACGCAGTTCCGTGAGCTAACGGTGGTCGATAGCACACCGGTGAGAACGCCGCTGAACCACCCTGATTTAAGTGTATGGATGCCCTCTATCGAGCAGTGCGTCAAACGTTACAAAGAAACTCGCCAAGGGGATTTAGCGCCTGTTGAGGTGATCGCTACGGGTGGTCAAAACAATCAGTTAGTCTTGAACTACATTCACTCTCTTCAACAATCAGGTGAAAACATCACCTTGCGTATTGTTGCCGAGCAAGACGATCTCTCTCGAGTATGCCAGTAGGAGTTACCCATGAATCATAGAATCGCCGCTGGCCTTGCCATTATCTCTGCTGCTTTAAGTAGTTGGCTCTACTGGGGCAGTGATATCAAAATTGAGAAAATCCTCACCTCAAGTGAATGGCAATCGAAAATGGTCACCCTAATTGACCAAATGCGCCATGAACAAGATATCGGTCCTTTGCGTAAAGTGGACGTGGTTTCAAACGTTAAATATTTACCGAATAACACTTACATCCGCGTCTCTACCGTCCGCCTTTTTCCAGATACCGACTCACTAGAAAGCATCATCAATATCTCGGAAAGCGGTAAGTGGGACATCAGTGATAATTACTTGCTGATCACTCCAAGTGAGTTCAAAGATGTCTCGTCTGCGCAAACGCGCGACTTTTCCGAGCAGCAGTTAGAGCTTATCACACAGATCTTCAGGATGGATGCTCAGCAAAGCCGCCGCATAGATATTGTCAATGAGAAGACCTTGCTTCTGACCAGCCTCAGCCACGGCTCGACGGTGCTGTTCACCAATTAATACCTCTAGGGAGCTTCGGCTCCCTTCTTTGTGGAGAACATATGCTAAAAGCACACATTGATATTTACTACTGTCGCCAATGTAATTGGATGCTGCGTGCCACTTGGCTCAGCCAGGAGCTACTGCACACCTTTAGTGAAGAGATCGATACGCTGTCGTTACACCCAGACACCGGTGGCCGATTTGAAATTCACTGCAATGGCGTGATGGTGTGGGAAAGAAAGCGCGATAGTGGCTTCCCAGAAGCGAAAGTGTTGAAACAACGAGTGCGCGACATCATTGATCCACAAAGAGATTTGGGCCACAGTGATACCAAGTAGCCCAAAAAGGTGTACTAGCCTTATTCTCAAATATTCCTTGTTTACAGCTGACAGCTCACGATGCACTCACCGTCAAAAGTGACGGTTTTCAGCTCGCCATCGTCATAAAGTCCGTAGCTAGGCGCAAAGCCGTTACGAGGGAAGGTCACCGAACCTGGGTTAAACACAAAGTGTTCACCATCTCGCTGCGCCACTGGGATGTGAGTATGACCATGAACCAGCACATCGTTGGGGCTTAGCGCTGGACGCTTGTCCGCGTTGTACAGATGACCGTGGGTTAAAAACAGTCGAGTGCCCGACCCCAAGACCAGCCAGGCGTAATCGGCCATAATAGGGAAATCGAGCAACATCTGATCCACTTCACTGTCGCAGTTGCCACGCACGGCAATGATCTGCGCGGCAAACTCATTGAGCCGACTGGCAACCTCGGCCGGGTTGTACCCCTCAGGAATCGGGTTTCTTGGTCCGTGATTCAGTATGTCCCCAAGCAGTACCAAAGTCTTAGCACCCGATGCTGAAAAGGCTGATAACAGTGCTTCGGTGGCAGGAAGGCTGCCGTGTATGTCTGACGCGATAAAAATAGTCACCTAATGCGTACCCTTAACGTAAATAAGGCTATTGTACGCACTGAGCTACACATCGTCATCATTGAGCATGCCGTTAATCACAATGTTGTTGTAACTGACCATCCCAATAATCTGGCCATGCTCGATCACAGGGGCTCGGCTGATACCAAAACGCTCAAAGAGGCGCGCGCAATATTTCACATTCATATCAGGGCTGACGGAGAGTGCAGGCTTGGTCATAATTTCATAGATGTTCGTCCGCTCTGCCGAGCGATTCTGCGCCAGCACTTTTTTCGCGATGTCGTTCATCAGCACAATGCCGTACTCATCCCCTTCATGCCGCTTATCAACCACCAGCGCTTTGACTTGGTGCTGGCGCGCAAGCTGGATTCCCTCTTTGACGGTCGTCAAACCATCAATGATGACATAAGTATTGGCCATCACATTCCGCACTTGCACTCGATCATGGCTGTTCATAACTCATCCTCCACCACTTTGGTCAATGTTTCTACTTGGTGGGCGACCCCCACCGCATCTTCAATATCAATTTGAATCGCGATGCCTTGCCCAGAGGTTTGATCAAACTCTCCAACCTCGTTGATCGTCTCCAGTATGTGTCGCGATAAGTGCTCCTCGACCACAAACAACAGTACATCTTTTTGCACATCGAGCGTCAGACCAAAAAAAGTTTTCTTCTGTTTTAATCCTTCGCCACGGGCATTGTTAATAACCGTGGCCCCCGTAGCGCCCGCAGTGCGCGCCGCATCAAGCACCACGTCGGTTTTGCTGTCTTCGACAAACGCAATAATGAGTTTAAAGCGCATTAGTTTCATCCTCCTGATTGGCGCGTTTATTCAGCCAATCTGTCATTTGTGCATAGCCCATGACTGAAATAATGGGGAATAAGCTGGCAAAGGCGATAAGGCCAAAGCCATCGATCATTGGGTTTCGGCCCGGTACGGTAGAAGCAAGCCCTAGACCAAGCGCGGCCACCAAAGGTACGGTGACCGTTGAGGTCGTCACACCGCCGGAGTCGTAAGCCAGTGGAATAATCAACTTAGGAGCGTAAAAGGTTTGAATCACGACCACAATGTAACCAACGATGATGTAGTAATGGATAGGATCGCCAACCACAATTCGGTAGCTGCCAAGCGAGATACCAAACGCAACCCCAAGCGCCACCGCGATACGCAACCCATTGACACTGATACTGCCCGCCGAGACTTGATTAGCTTTGATGGCAACGGCGATCAGTGACGGCTCTGCAATAGTGGTACTAAAGCCGATAAAAAAGGCAAACAAGTAGACCCAATAGTAGTCAAACCACTCTAGTGGTGCGGTGAGGTTATCTCGAAACTGATCGATAAAGCTGGGCGCCGTCAACTGAGTGGCCATTGTCTCGCCGAGCGGAAACAACGCAAGCTCCAAGCCAATAAGAAACAGAGATAAGCCGAGAATGACATAGACAAAACCGAGCAATACCTTAGCAAGGTTGGTGACCGGGCGTCGTAACACGGCAAACTGGAATCCGAAAATAATGGTCGCAATCGGCACCACATCGGTGATGGTGCCAAGTAGAGTATGAAAAAAGTGTTGCCATTCCATCATGCCACCACCATGCCGTATACCATGACGAACATCATCGGCAGCAATGAGGCAAACGCAATCAAGCCAAACCCATCGATCATGGGGTTACGTCCTTTGATCGCACTTGCAAGCCCAACCCCTAGTGCCGTGACGAGAGGAACCGTAATGGTGGAGGTCGTAACACCACCTGAGTCGTAAGCGACGCCGATGATGCTCTCCGGCGCAAACATCGTCAGTACCACTACGCCAATGTAGCCACCAATGATCAGATACTGAATGGGCCAACCTTTTAAAATTCTCAGCACACCCAACATGATCGCAAAGCCCACCGAGAGGGCGACGGTGTAGCGCAAGCCATTGGCGTAATCATCCATCGCCTCCGGCCTATCGGCAATCATCCCTCCTTGCGCCGCCACTTGTGCGGCTTCTGCGGCAACTGCCGTGAGAGCAGGCTCAGCAACGGTGGTCCCAAACCCTAAACAGAACGAAAACAGCAGCAACCAAAAGACACTCCCCTTACGCGCAAACGCTTGCGCCATGGATTCACCGATGGGAAACAACCCCATCTCTAAGCCAAAAATAAAAAAACTCAACCCAAGTACCACCAACACGAGTCCAAATACAATTGAAGGGAGGTTGGGAAGTGGCTCTTGCAAAACGACCAATTGGAAAAAAGCAATCACAGCGATGATGGGCAGTAAGTCACGTAAGCTGCCCATTAAAGAACGAAATAGTGCCCTTATTGCTTCCATACTCTCTCCGCTGCGATGAAATCCACACTATTTATCATGGCAAAGGAATTCATCCTTAAGTGTGATAAATCTGGCATCTCTCCCGATAGAACGCACGAATGTTTCATTTTGTGAGTTGGCGAGTGAGCCAATAAGCAAAGATGCGGTCAAACCGAGTGAAGAGCGATCTATTCATGCTTGAGATCGCTATAATGATTCGAGAAATCAAAAAGAAGGGACAGCAATGAAAATTTTGCTCACCGGAGGAACCGGGTTTATTGGCAGAGAGCTGCTTAAGCAGTTGACCACACATGAAGTGACAGTATTGACCCGATCTCCCTCGCGCGCTCGGCAAGTCCTCGCCCACCTAAAACAAGGCAACCTCTCCTTCATCGACAGTTTGGACGACTTTCATGATCTCAATCCCTTCGACGCCGTCATCAATTTGGCCGGAGAGCCCATTGCCGACAAACGCTGGACTGACACCCAAAAATCCTTAATTTGTGAGAGTCGCTGGCAACTGACAGAGCAGTTGGTCGCCTTGATTCACGCAAGCACCGCGCCGCCCTCGGTATTTCTCAGTGGCTCTGCGGTGGGATACTACGGTGACCAACAAGCGCATCCGTTTGACGAAAGTCTGCAAGTGCAAAGCAATGACGATTTCGCTCATCAAGTCTGTGCACGTTGGGAACAGATCGCTCTGCGCGCACAATCTCAGCACACGCGAGTGTGTTTGATGAGAACAGGTATTGTACTTGGTCCTGATGGTGGGGCACTGAAGAAAATGCTGCCCCCCTATCGCCTCGGATTAGGCGGCCCAATAGGTACTGGCAAGCAGTATATGCCTTGGATACACCTGATGGATATGGTGCGTGCCATTGTCTACTTGTTGGATACCGAACATGCCCAAGGCGTGTTCAACTTCACTGCGCCTCACCCTGTCACCAATACTCTGTTTAGTCAGACGCTGGCTCGTTGCCTGCGACGGCCGCATGTACTTTTTACACCAGCATGGGCAATGAAGCTGATGATGGGCGAGAGCGCGACCTTGCTGTTTGATAGCATCCGCGCGAAACCCAAAAAGCTCACCGAACTGGGCTTCACCTTCCAATACTCACGACTTGAACCCGCCCTCAAGCACCTTTTGCAGCCCGTAGGGCGCTAACAACGGATCATAAATACGACAAACATGACTCAATACATTTTGATTACAGGCTGCTCGAGCGGCATAGGCCATACAGTTGCCCACGCCCTTCATCAGCGAGGATACCAAGTGATCGCGTCTTGTCGCCAAGCACAAGACGTCGAGCGATTAAAACAAGAGGGGTTGTTGTCGGTGCAACTGGATCTCTCTGATCCACAAAGTATCGAAGCAGGCTTTCATGAAGCCTTAGCATTAAGCAACGGCCGACTTGATGCTCTGTTTAATAATGGGGCCTACGGTCAACCTGGGGCATTGGAAGATCTCCCGACAGAAGCCCTGCGCGCCCAGTTTGAAAGCAATTTTTTTGGCTGGCATCATCTTGTTTCTTTGGCTCTGCCGATAATGAGAGCGCAAGGCGCTGGGCGAATCGTACAAAACAGCTCGGTACTTGGCTTTGCAGCGATGAAATATCGCGGTGCGTACAACGCCTCCAAGTTTGCTCTTGAGGGCTGGACAGACACACTCAGACTGGAACTGGCCGACACCAACATTCACATCAGCCTCATCGAACCAGGTCCCATAGAGACGCAGTTCCGCGCCAACGCCTTGGTGGCATTTCAACGCTGGATCAAGGTGGAAGAGAGCGCGCATCGTGCGCACTATGAGCAACAATTAGCAAGACTTGGCAACGATACTTCAAGCAACCGCTTTGTTCTTCCCGCCTCTGCCTGTATTGCGCCTGTGGTTCATGCTTTGGAGTCCGAAAAACCCAAAATCCGCTACAGAATAACCACACCAACGCGAGTGCTTTGGTGGCTAAAACGTCTACTATCGAGCCGAGCCTTAGATCGACTATTGAGCAAGGCTGCATAAAAAATCGTCTGTATGTAATTTAATCGTAATATTGAGACAGTAAGATTTAAATCGTTGCCTTCGCGCCACTGACGAACTCCCATCGCTTTGGGTTTGGCCACATAACAATTCATTATTACAGCGTTACATTCGGATAAGACTATGTCATTAAACCAGTTGAACTGGCTGAGTGTCGGTGTTGCGCTAACGTTACTGATGTTTTTGTAACACCTTCGCTTGCACATTGTAAAAAAGGTAGGATAACCCTTCGGTTTCCTACCTTTTTTGCTGTGTTACCGCTTTGAATTCAGCTTGTGCGTTAGCTGGTCAAATCATCGAAAAACTTCTTCACACCATTGAAAAAGCCTTCTGATTTCGGCTTGTGCTTGGTCGCTGCTTCGCCACCGCAAGACTCTTCAAACTCTTTGAGTAGCTCTTTTTGACGGGCACTGAGGTTCACTGGCGTCTCTACCACAAGCTTGACAATCAAATCGCCAACACCACCACCACGAACACCTTTTACGCCTTTGCCGCGCATACGGAACATACGACCAGTTTGTGTCTCCGTTGGCACTTTAAGGTTCACTCGGCCGTCCAATGTTGGGACTTCCACCTCACCACCGAGCGCTGCCATAGCAAAGCTCACAGGCACTTCACAGTAGAGGTTATTACCATCACGCTCAAAGATGTGGTGTTCTTTCACGTGTACTTGTACATACAAGTCGCCCGCTGGTGCGCCCATCTCTCCCGCTTCACCTTCACCTGAAAGACGAATGCGATCGCCAGTATCCACACCGGCTGGGATCTTAACGTTAAGGGTTTTGCTTTTCTGTTTACGACCTTGACCATGACACACATTACATGGGTCTTTAATGATCTTGCCTTTACCGTGACAGGTCGGACAGGTTTGTTGAACCGCAAAGAAACCTTGGCGCATCTGAACTTGGCCATGACCATGACAAGTGCCACATGTTTCAGGTGATGTGCCTTTCTTCGCGCCGCTTCCTTCACAGCTGTCACAATGGACTAACGTAGGAACTTCAATTTCTTTCGACACACCACGTACGGCTTCTTCAAGCGTCAATTCCATGTTGTAGCGTAAATCAGCGCCACGCTGAGCGCGAGCTTGACCGCCGCCACGACGACCGCCACCAAAGATGTCACCAAACACGTCGCCAAAGATGTCACCGAAATCGGCACTACCGCCACCGAAGCCGCCGCCTCCCATACCGCCTTGTTCAAAGGCTGCATGGCCGTACTGGTCATAAGCGGCTTTCTTCTGTGGATCGAGCAGAACTTCGTACGCTTCTTTTACTTCTTTAAACTTATCTGCAGCGCTGTCATCACCCTGATTACGGTCTGGGTGGAATTTCATCGCTAGGCGTTTGTACGCCTTTTTGATATCACGCTCTGATGCATCGCGGCTTACGCCTAATACTTCGTAAAAATCACGTTTTGACATGTTTCTCGTCACCAAATTTATTACTGCAAACGGTCAACACCGCTTGGTGTTATATCTACCTAACTAATGGCTCTGGATTTTAGCGATCCCACACCAAAAAGACACTTTTAGTTAGATGGACATAATGTACAAACATACGGGCGTAAGAGTCTCCTCAAACGCCCGCATCATAGTTAAGTTAAGTCCGAATCAAGAATTACTTCTTGTCGTCTTTGACTTCTTCAAACTCTGCGTCAACCACATCGTCTTGAGCGTCGCTGCTTGCTTGCTCGCCACCTTGTGCTTGCGCTTGAGCTTGCTGCTGAGCGATTTCCATCAGTTTCTGAGCCGCAGTCATCAGTGCTTGAACTTTCGCGTCGATCGCTTCTTTGTCTTCGCCTTTACGTGCTGTTTCTAGCTCAGAAATCGCGGCTTCAATCTTCTCTTTCTCGTCAGCTGGAAGCGCATCACCCGCTTCTTCTACTTGCTTACGAGTACCGTGAATCATTTGGTCCGCTTGGTTACGTGCAGTCGCTAGCTCTTCGAACTTCTTGTCCGCTTCTTTGTTCGCTTCTGCTTCTTGAACCATTTTCTCGATGTCTTCATCGCTTAGACCACCAGACGCTTGGATAGTGATCTTCTGCTCTTTGCCAGTCTGCTTGTCTTTCGCTGACACGTGTAGAATACCGTCCGCATCAAGGTCGAAAGTCACTTCGATTTGTGGCATGCCACGTGGCGCAGGCTGAATGCCTTCTAGGTTAAATTGACCTAGAGACTTGTTGTACATCGCTTGCTTACGCTCACCTTGAAGAACGTGGATGGTTACCGCGTTCTGGTTGTCTTCCGCTGTCGAGAAAACTTGGTTCGCTTTGGTTGGGATAGTGGTGTTCTTCTCAACCAACTTAGTCATTACGCCGCCCATTGTCTCAATACCTAGAGACAGAGGTGTAACGTCAAGTAGCAGTACGTCTTTCACGTCACCCGCAAGTACGCCACCTTGAACAGCAGCACCCATAGCTACGGCTTCGTCAGGGTTTACGTCTTTACGCGCATCTTTACCGAAGAACTCTGCAACTTTCTTCTGAACCATAGGCATACGGGTCTGACCACCGACTAGGATCACGTCAGTGATTTCATTCACTGAAAGTTCCGCATCCGCTAGTGCGACTTTTAGTGGCTCAAGTGAACGTTGAACAAGGTCTTCAACTAGAGATTCTAGTTTCGCACGCGTCACTTTCACATTCATGTGCTTAGGACCCGTCGCATCTGCTGTCACGTATGGTAGGTTTACGTCAGTTTGAGAAGTCGAAGAAAGCTCGATCTTCGCTTTTTCTGCCGCTTCTTTCACACGCTGCATCGCTAGAGGATCTTTCTTAAGATCGATGCCTTGCTCTTTCTTGAACTCTTCAACGAGGTAGTTGATAAGGCGGTTATCAAAGTCTTCACCACCTAGGTGAGTATCACCGTTGGTTGCAAGAACTTCGAACGTTTTCTCACCTTCAACTTCATCGATTTCGATGATAGAGATATCGAACGTACCACCACCTAAGTCATAAACCGCGATAGTGCGATCGCCGCCTTTCTTGTCTAGACCGTATGCCAACGCTGCCGCTGTCGGTTCGTTGATGATACGTTTTACTTCTAGACCTGCAATGCGGCCTGCATCTTTAGTTGCTTGACGCTGAGCATCGTTAAAGTAAGCCGGTACAGTGATGACCGCACCTGTTACTTCTTCACCTAGGAAGTCTTCCGCTGTTTTCTTCATTTTCTTCAGAACTTCAGCAGAAACTTGAGGTGCTGCCATTTTTTGGCCTTTCACTTCAACCCAAGCGTCACCGTTATCAGCCTTAACAATCTTGTATGGCATGATTTCGATGTCGCGCTGAACTTCTTCGTCTTCAAAACGACGACCGATCAAACGCTTGATTGCAAATAGCGTGTTTTCAGGGTTAGTAACTGCTTGACGTTTCGCAGGCTGACCAACCAATGTCTCGCCGTCTGTGTAAGCAATTACCGATGCAGTAGTACGTTCACCTTCTGCGTTTTCAATCACGCGTGGTTTGTCGCCGTCTAATACAGCAACACAAGAGTTAGTAGTACCTAAGTCAATACCAATGATTTTACCCATCAGGCTATCTCCGAATAAATTCTATTTTCGTTGTGCTATATCCCCTATGTGGGGATGGAGAATCGGGTTTCAACCCTTGCTCACAAACAAAAATAATCATGTTTGCTTCTCTATGCCCCTTAGATAAGGTCTGGAATTACCTTTTCAAGGGACAAAATGAAAAAAATCGTAATTTTTGTTTAGAAACAACAAAGCGAGGCCGAAGCCTCGCTTTGCTCGCTACTCTATCGCGCAAAATGTCGCGATTATTTCGCTACCATTTCGGTTTACTTCGCTACCATCACCATGGCAGGACGGATCACGCGTCCGTTCAACTCATACCCTTTTTGCATCACAAACATCACCGTGTTCGATTCATGATCAGGGCTTTCCTGAATGGACATCGCTTGGTGCTGCTCAGGGTTGAACGCTTCACCTTCTGGGTTGATCTCTTTCAAGCCAAACTTAGACACGGTATCGACAAACGTTTTATGCGTCAGTTCAACACCTTCAAGAATCGGCTTGACCGCTTCATTCTCTCCGTCTGCCGCTTGAATCGCACGCTCTAGGTTATCAATCACCGGTAACAGCTCTTCAGCAAACTTATTCAATGCGTATTTACGTGCTTTGTCGATCTCGGTTTCCGTACGGCGACGCATGTTTTCGACTTCTGCTTTCGCACGCAATACACCGTCTTGCTGTTCTTGAATTTTCGCTTCGCTTGTCAGTAGCGCCGCTTCTAGTTGAGCAATCTTCGCGTCTTTTTCATCACCCATCTCTTCAAGCTCAGCTTCCACTTCTTGTGCTGCCGCTTCGGCTTTTTCCGCTTCTTCGATGATTTGATCAAGCTCTTCTTCTTTAATCTTGTTTTCTTCGTTGCTCATGGTCTCTCCAGAATTCAATGTTCTTTGTACTTAACGGCTCAGTTTGCCACCACCAAATACAAAAAATTCGCACAATTAGCTAACTTGCCATTATTATGGGGATGTAGATTGTCGATTCAAGCCTATTTAGCGCGGAAAACTTATGAAAAAACCTTTTGAAGTGATCGCTATCATTGGTAAGCCCAGAGATCAGCAGGCTATCCAAACGCACCGAGAACTGTACACTTGGTTAAAATCAGAAGGTTATCAGGTTCTTATCGATGATCGCCTCAGCGAAATCTTAGATGACCTACCGCAACAAGATTTCGCCAGTTTGATTCGGCTGGGCAACGTCGCAGACTTGGCGATTGTCGTTGGTGGTGACGGCAACATGCTAGGCGCCGCTCGTGTGCTGTCGCGCTTTGACGTGCGCGTCATTGGTGTGAACCGAGGAAATCTCGGCTTTTTGACGGACTTAAATCCCGAAGACTTTCAAGCGGCGCTGAAAACCGTGCTAGCGGGAGACTACATTGAAGAAGAGCGCTTTTTACTTGAAGCGGAAGTCCATCGTCATGGCCAAGTTAAAAGCCACAACGCTGCGCTAAACGAAGCGGTACTTCACCCCGGGCAAATTGCGCACATGATTGAATTCGAGGTCTATATCGATAATAGCTTCGCGTTTTCTCTGCGTGCGGATGGCATCATAGTCTCAACGCCGACCGGCTCTACGGCTTATTCGCTCTCTGGGGGCGGTCCAATTCTGTCGCCTAGCCTCAACGCTATCTCGCTTGTCCCTATGTTTCCCCATACCTTGTCGAGTCGACCTTTGGTCGTTGACGGAAAACGGCGTATCAAGCTACTGGTGTCGCCCGATAACCGAGGCACACAGGAAGTCAGCTGTGATGGTCAAGTGTCATTGCCCGTCTCACCGGGGGATGAAATCCATATTTATCAAAGCCCTAACGTCCTGAAACTTATCCACCCAACGGAATACAGCTACTATCATGTACTTAGAAACAAACTGGGCTGGTCCAGCAAGCTTTTCTAACAAGCGGCCCTAAACAGAGATGAACACTTGAAAGGTTGATGTACACACATCAACCTTTTTTAATCGCCCTCACAAAATTTGTTGCCACCATCTTTACTGTATAAAGAAACAGTATATACTGTTTTCTTATACAGTATTGTTCATTTAAACAGGTGCTAAAAATGCTGGCTCATCTAAGTGTGAATAATTTTGCGATTGTAAAATCTCTACAACTTGAACTCTCTAAAGGAATGACAACCATCACAGGTGAAACGGGCGCAGGCAAGTCCATTGCGATCGATGCGCTCGGCTTATGCCTTGGTGGCAGAGCGGAAGCCAGTATGGTTCGCCAAGGTGAAGATAAAACGGAAGTCAGTGCCGCGTTCTCACTAGAAAACAATATTCACGCAACACGATGGCTAGAAGATAACGACCTGCTCGATGGGAGCGACTGCATTTTGCGTCGTATCATTAGCAAAGAAGGTCGTTCACGAGCCTTCATTAATGGTAGCCCAGTCCCTCTCTCTCAGCTCAAGTCGCTCGGACAACTACTGATCAATATTCATGGCCAACACGCGCATCATCAATTGATGAAACCTGAGCACCAACTCGCCATGCTCGATCAGTACGCTGGGCATATACACTTGCTCAAAAGCACTCGTAATGCTTACCAACTCTGGCGTCAGGCGGACATTCATTTCAAGCAACTTAAAGAAAATAGTGCGGCTAACCTTGCGCAAAAACAGTTGCTTGAATACCAAATTAAAGAGTTAAACGAACTCTCTCTAGGGGAGGAAGAATATGAAGAGCTCGAACAAGAACACAAACGCCTCTCCAACAGCGGAGAGCTCGCCACCACCTGCCAACAAGCCATTGAGCTTATTTACGAAGGTGAAGAAGTTAATGCGCTTGGTATTCTCCAATCAGCCAGTCAGTCCTTGATTCAACTTGCAGAACTCGACGATAAGTTGGCTGCTCTGCCTAATATGCTGGCGGAAGCCCTGATTCAAATTGAAGAAGCCAACAATGAGCTTCGCAACTACCTCGACAATATTGACGTTGACCCTGCGCGCATGGCTTATGTAGAAGAGCGATTCTCCAAAGTGATGTCTATCGCACGTAAACATCATGTGATGCCAGAAGCTTTATATCAACATCACCAAGAGTTGTTGGCACAAATCGACGCGCTAGACTGCTCCGATGAAAAACTCGAGCAACTGGAAAATGAGGTGAGCCAGACTTTTGCAACCTTTGTCGAGCACGCAGAAAAACTGAGTAAATCACGTTCACGATATGCCAAAGAGCTCAACAAGCTGATCTCAGCCAGCATGCACGAGTTGAGTATGGAAAAAGCGAAGTTTTGTATCGATGTGGTCAGTGATACGGCGCATCCTTCACCACTTGGCCTCGACCAAGTATGCTTCTTAGTCTCAACGAACCCCGGCCAACCACTTCAACCGATTGCCAAAGTGGCATCTGGAGGGGAACTTTCACGCATTTCCCTAGCCATTCAAGTCATTACTGCGCAGAAAGTCGACACACCAAGCCTCATTTTTGATGAAGTGGATGTCGGTATCAGTGGGCCAACCGCCGCCGTAGTCGGTAAAATGCTGCGAAAATTAGGCGAATCTACCCAGGTTCTCTGTGTGACTCACTTACCGCAGGTCGCCGGATGTGGCCACCAGCAACTGTTTGTTGCCAAAAACACCAAAGCAGGTAAAACGGAGACTCAGATGCGTGTTCTCGATCGCAATCAGCGCATTAGCGAGCTTGCCCGCTTGTTAGGTGGAAGTGAAATTACCGACTCAACCTTAGCCAATGCAAAAGAGCTCCTAGTCGCCGCTTAGGGTGTTCAGCAATAGATCGCGCTCAGGTTAGGTAGCCAAAGTTCCCTAGCTCAGGAATTTTGGCTCGAATTTGCAACCTAATTCAAAAATCATGGTCTGAAACAGTTCAAATGCCGATGAGCTTTTTACATTACAAGCAAGCTTGTTTATTATCGGCTCAGTTTTAGAACCCTCTGCAGTAAGAATACTCGTATGCAACTAACTAAGTGGCTTATCGCATTACCACTCGCGATCACAACCCTGACTGGCTGTTCATTATTAGAGAAGCTGGTGTATCGCATTGACATCAACCAGGGCAACTATGTTGAGCAAGAAGCGGTAGAAAAACTTAAATTCGGTATGACCAAAGAGCAAGTACGTTATGTGATGGGCTCACCGATGTTGGTTGAAAATGGCTACCCTGACACTTGGTACTACATTTACCATCACACTAAAGGCCACCATGACTCGATTCAGAAAAACTTAGTGGTCAACTTCAATGGCAATGGTCAGTTGGTTGATGTGACTGGCGACTTCACCGCCAGTGACGATTTTTTTGAAAGTATCAATTAATAAAGTGTCTATTCGTTGAGGCGCTATTCGCGCAAAAATGGAAAACGCTGACGATATGTCAGCGTTTTTTGATTAAGCCTGTTCTTTCCTAAGCGGGTTCTTTTTGCCCCCTGTCACTGGATCTGCGCTTCCGGCCGCTTTGGCTTGTTCTGCTCGCTTGCGTCGGATCTCTTTCGGGTCCGCTAATAAAGGTCGATAAATTTCGATTCTATCTTTGTCTCGGACAGTCGCATCCAACTTCACATTGCGACTAAACACCCCAACTTTATTTTTTGTTAGGTCAATATCGGGATAGCGTTCCAAAACGCCAGATTGCTTGATGATTTCCTCAACCGTCATCGACTTGTTGACCACCAAAGTGTAGACCCGCTGCTCATTGGGTAGCGCATACACCACCTCAACATGGATCATATCAGACTCAATACTCATAGCAGTTATACACCTGTTTCGCTCTTGCGGTAAAAGCATTGACCATATTGCTCGTCAACTCATTGAAGATTTTACCAAAGGCCATCTCAATCATTTTGCTGGAAAACTCAAACTCTAACTTAAGCTCTACTTTACAGGCTCGCTCATCCAACGGTGTAAAATACCAGCCCCCTTTCAAAGTTTTGAATGGGCCATCGACCAAATTCATGATGATCGCCTCGCCAAAGTGCAAGGTGTTTGAGGTGGTAAATGTCTTGCTGATACCCGCTTTAGACACATCGACCGACGCCACCATCGTATCCTGACTCTCTTCAATCACTCGAGAACCGGAACAGCCTGGAAGAAACTCGGGATAACTCGCCACGTCATTGACCAACTCATACATCTGCTCTGCACTAAAAGATACCAGCGCTGAGCGACTGACTTGCTTCATATTGACTCCTTACGACTAAGCTTGGGCATCAAGCTGGCGATAATTTTACTTTTATTTGCACTCAGCGCAAACAAAGGGATTTGCTAAGCACTAAACCCTCTTTATAATGACCGTATTATGGCAAAGAAAAACTCAAAACAAAAAGCGGGTAGCAATACCATCGCGCTCAATAAAAAGGCTCGCCACGAATACTTCATCGAAGATGAGATCGAAGCAGGTCTAGAGCTACAAGGGTGGGAAGTGAAAGCCCTTCGCCAAGGTAAAGCCAATATTTCAGAAAGTTACGTATTTATGCGTAACGGTGAAGCCTTTGTGAGTGGAATGACGATCACTCCTCTAAATCAGGCATCGACACACGTAGTGGCGAACCCGACTCGTGTGCGAAAACTACTTATGAGCCGTCGAGAGCTCGACAACTTAACCGGACGCATCAACCGTGAAGGCATGACGCTTATCGCCTTGTCTCTCTACTGGTCTAAATCTTGGGTCAAAATGAAAATCGGCGTAGCAAAAGGTAAAAAGCTACACGACAAACGTGATGACATCAAAGATCGCGACTGGCAGCGTCAAAAAGCTCGAGTAATGAAAAGCGCGCTGCGCTAATCTTAACCACTTAAACGCATAGTGCTAGACAGGCATCACTAATCTGGTACTATGCACCAACAACCTTGGGGCTGATTCAGGATTCGACGGGAATTTTGCAGTCTAAGGTGCATGCCGAGGTGCGGTAGGCCTCGTTAACAAACCGCAAAAAAATAGTCGCAAACGACGAAAACTACGCACTAGCAGCTTAATACCCTGCTGAGAGCTCTCTCGCCCTAGCTTCCGCACGTAAGACGGGGACCAACGAGGGATCAAACCCAAACGCGCTAGCCCGGATTCTCCCACCTGAGAGATGAACGGCGAATTATAATTCAGGTTAGTCATTCATTCGCGTGTCGGTTCGCAGGTGGGTGGCGAAATTAAAGATCGACTAAGCATGTAGTACCAAAGATGAATGATTTTCGGACGCGGGTTCAACTCCCGCCAGCTCCACCAAACGTTTGGAAAGGGCGGTAAGTCACTGATTTACCGCCCTTTTTGTATTTGCACATTCAATAATTTAGCTGTTTGGTACTAAAATATGGTACTGAGACATGCGAAACCTGCACATTTCCAAAAACGGCATTTGGCAATTCCGTTTTCAAATCCCGCGACTCCACCGACACCTATTTTCAAACCGATATGAAATAAAAAGATCGCTGAAGACAAGTAACAAACAAGAAGCCAGAATCAAATCACTAGAACTTGAGTTGGAAATTCGCACCTCAATCCAACAACAAAAGAACTTCTCAGAAGACAGCAAAACCGCACCTGCACCACCTGCAAAACGCAAAAATCTGACACCACGAAAATCGAGTTCATCGCCAAACCCATTTGAATGTCTGGATAAATACAGAGAAGCCAAGAAAGGTCTTGTACATGAAAAGACATTAAACATGGCTTACGCAAAATGTCATATTGTTCTTACTCTACTTCAGAAAAGTAACATCGAAAATATTAGGCGGATTCAAGCAGAAGAGGTACGCAAACTACTATCCCTGTATCCGGTGAATGCCAAGAAACACAAAGAATTAGCGAAACTAGCAGGTAGAGAGGTCATCAATATAAATAAGAAACTTAAACTACCGACCCTAAGCCCAGAAAGTGTCAAAGATTACATTCAAAAATGTTCTTCATTTTTCGAATGGTGCTTACAAATGGAGCTAACCGACATCAACCCTTTTAAAGGTATGAAATTTAAGAAGACTCGCAAGGATAGCGAGGCAAAACATGCCTATAACAAAACTGAACTCAAGAAATTATTCAGTACAGAGATTCATACCTTAAAGCAGTACAAACACCCTCACTATTACTGGTTGCCTCTACTTGGCATATTATCAGGAGCTAGATTAAATGAACTATGCCAACTGTATAAGACTGACATCTATCAAGAGGGAGGCCATTGGGTTATCAGCATTGATGATTCTTATGCAGGGCAAAGATTAAAAAATAACTTCAGTCGACGGGTTATTCCGCTACACCCGAAACTAATTAAATTAGGTTTTATTGACTACCTTTCAAGTGTCCAGCATGAACGACTATTCCCAGAATTAAAACTAGAGCGCGATGGCTACGGCACTTCTGCATCTAAATGGTTTGGCCGCTTCAAAACAAAGCTAGGTTTTGGTAAAGGCTACGACTTTCATTCCCTACGCCACACAGTAGCAACCCAACTAAAGAACCATGACGTTTCCCCCATTGTCGCTGGCGAAATACTTGGACATTCACAAAACAATATTACCTATGATAGATATGGGAAATCCATTAACTTAAACAAACTTCTCCAAGCTATTAGTGTACTTGAAGTAGATCTACAACTAAATGAAACTAACCCCTGTAATTAATTATTGGTACAGCTCGCAAAATTTGTATACTTCTAAGAAAATATGGAAACAAAACGCCCATTTTCTGGTGTGGAGTTGCTGTTAGTAGCATGTGCCCCACACACTTATGATAATTTCAAAACAATTACGAAACAGAAAGTAGTAGAGATTTGTATTGATAGAGGCTATATCACACCTATAGATATACGGAAAAAAAGTAAAAAGTTTGACTTTATTATTGATGTATTCGAGCGAGATTATCCCGCTATGATCTTGTCTGCACCACCGATTACAGTTGTCGAAGAACCTGATGATTACTATCGTGTTCAAGAAGAGTCTAATGAGTTCGCCAAAGCTATCATCGAAGACATCGGAAAGTCGTTAATGGAAAAGAAAGTGGACCTACCATTTTAAGCCCTCACAACAGTAGCTTTTCAGGGTCGCAGGGAGTTCCCCGCAAGATGGCAAACCTAGCAACTTGTTGCTAGGTTTGCCTATCTTGACTACCGCACATATAGGGAATGGTTTTCAAATCTTTGATTTATTTTGTATCTTTAAGATAAAGATATGCTCAAAAACTGGACAGTGATAACAGAATCAACAAAGAGCGTGCTTGCCCGAGAGAAGTACCTCAATGACGCAAAGCACAAAAATCATCGCAATACAGAAGTAATTCTCAACATATATGGTAGCGAAGACACATCACTTAATATGATGAGAAACTGTGATAAGTACACTCTTAATCAAGCGAACAAACGCAAAGGTGGTCGTCCACCAACACCAGCGGTCGAAATGGTTTTTGCACTTCCTAAAGGAATACGCCCTAACAGCAAGGAATGGCGCAAGATGCTAAATATCATTATGCAAACCTTAGCTCTATCATTCAATGTTAGTGGTAAGGATTTAGCACCAATTACTAGAGCAGTCGTGCATCAACAGACGCAATCTTCAGCAACGCGTGGCTCAGGAGATCACCTTCACCTCATTGTTGGTAAGTTCACAAACAACCTCATCTACCTCCGAGAACTACAACGAAAATCAACGACAAGATTGATAAAGCAAGCCTTCAATACTGCAATGATTGAAATCATGAATGTAGATCACCGTTCCTACTCTCCACAAAAAAACTACATAGGCGTTGCAAAGAAACGTTCACCTCAATGGAAAGTTCAAGCAGCACGCCGTAATCAGCAAATAGAAGATAAAACTAATGAAACAACACAGCGGCTATTAAAATTAATGCACCAAGCAGATAAGTGGTTAGCTGCATTTAGAGCCAATGACTCCACACAAATGAACCGACAGTATAATCGCATAATGAAAGAGTGCGGCTTGCTTGATACATCAAATGTAACGATGCCAGAAAAAGAACTATTAGAAAGACTTAGAAAACTTACGACTAAGATAGATGATAAATTATGTTCCAGCGGCAAAGAGCCAATGGCGAAAAGATTAAGGCTACGTTTTTAAGTTCACGCGCATAACTTCAAGAGTTATTTTGATACTTATTAGCTATTGGGTTGATGAATGTTTTACCTTAAAAGGATTCGACAAACTTCCTTTTAATTAGTCACGGGTTTTACTGCAGTTAGCCTAGCTCTTAAGTCTTTAGCTTCTTTTTCGTGCATTCGCCCCATTGTGTTCACTCTTCCCAAAGCACTATTGTAGGCAGATTGGTATTCGCTTGTAGTAGGATCATCACGAAACGCCAGTTCACATTTATGGACAGCTGCTCGAATCTGATCTCTAGCTTTTTTAGGCATTGTTGGAGAGGTTTTATTGACGTTAACACCATGAACTTCTTGCCTACGACTCCTAGGCATCACTTTGTGTTTTTTACGGTTAGGTTTTGCACCAACACTACGAAACAATGAATAGATCGAGTTAATAATCGCGGACTTTTCAGATTTTGATAACATGCGTTTAGTCGATACAGTGACATCATCAACATAACGTGTATAAGTGAAGCCTTTTGCTTCAAGTTTACTTACCAGTTCAGCTTCTCGTTTCCATAAAACTAGATTGCAGATATAGCTACTCGTTTTTGCCCCCTGCACAACATAACCTTGATACGTAACTAACTCAGCCAACAAATCAGCAACTTCATTAGAGAAACCAAAACAACCGACCCACATTTCGTGAACAACTTTCTTAGATATACTAGGGAAGAAGTTAGTGATGTCTTCACTAATCAGCAGTTTTGACGATACATGCTGTTTAGCGTCAGAGATGTAATCTCGTTTTTTGATGCTTCCTTGAAGATAGCTAGGGTAATCGACTTTTTTTAGAAAAGCTTCCGATATTTTGCCATGTACAGTTTTGAGGACGGGCTTTGCGTCATAAGTCAGACGAAGTGAGCCATCAGGCTTTTCGATTTTTCTCGTAAGAAAATAGTAGTCGTCAGATGTCGAGACAAGTTCATGTAACTCATCCAAAGAAAGACCTAGTGCCAAAGCTAGTGACGACAAACTAGCGACGGAAGCATGTGGGTATACAGGAAGGTTCAACTACCTTGTTCCATTAAAGAAAGTGCCGTATGAGCTAACTTTTCTGACAGTTCATTACTTATACCGTCTCTATCTTCTGCGTCAGAGGCAAGAAACATGAATATACTCGTCGGAACACTCATTGCCTTACAGATTTGGTTGATCGTAGACAAGTTAGGATCTCTTTTTCCTTGCTCCAATAGAGTTAAGTAAGAAATAGAAACGCCAGCAGCTTTTGAAAGTTGGGTTTTTGTCATCCCTTTCTGGGTTCTACAAAGTGACAACGCTTTTCCGATATTCATCAGTTACCTCCAAAGAAAAGAAGTGACCTGCTGTAAATAACAACCTTATAGCTAGAACCACATTCTCAAAAGTGCCTCTACAGCAGGAATCAACTTAATA
Source organism: Vibrio sp. R12-SG2-ISO1 (assembly GCF_059834045.1). Classification (NCBI taxonomy): domain Bacteria; kingdom Pseudomonadati; phylum Pseudomonadota; class Gammaproteobacteria; order Vibrionales; family Vibrionaceae; genus Vibrio; species Vibrio sp. R12-SG2-ISO1. The sequence goes on from NZ_JCBDGO010000001.1 coordinate 593,493, forward strand.
GCAGTTCCGAAAGTCTCAAGTAATTGAGAACGAGACTTCTTTTTTCCATGCTGTTCGAGGTCGCTAATGATTTTGTCTAGCTCGGCTCGTTTACTGCTGTCCATAACATCATGCATCTCCTCTCGCATCATCTTTAGTGATTCGATGGAGTTCTTTAAAAGATTAGAATTATTTTTCATAATCAAAGACCTTTCGTCATTCAGTGCAACATTGCACCAGTCGACAAAACAATACTGAACTGAATAGAAATGTTATGGACAACACAGGTCACTCATTCTTGGGGCTACTTTGTAGCCCCTCCAGTCGAATATTTGGTTCCGTTTTCTCACTGTCATCGGTCAGTAACGTTACACATCTGCTGGGTAGCGGATTGCCAGTAGAAGGCAATCGACTCTTATGAGTCACAATCTTGTTCAGATTTAGGTCATATCTTTTAAAGAGCATCAGGGTGGTTCACCCTGTACATTTACAATAATAGCTGCTTTTTAACTTAAAACAACCTTTTTTTTTACTGTCAGTCAAAAATTAAGGGGCGTAATGAAATCTATTAATCATTTGAACATGTAGCTTGCGGAAGTTAAAAGCAACTAAATAAATTCATGTTGAACGAGTTATAGTTTACGAATCGAGATATTCCGCTTGCTCACCCTACGACTGGCTCCGCCAGCTACGGGATTGCGCCGAGCGGTGTAAATTCTTAGACCGTAAAATTGTAAAAATGTCTCCACACCACAACAGATATAGGTGTCACAGAACTATGAACACCCTCAAATGTTCCTGTTTCCTAAATTGTCTTTTACTAGAACTCGATTGGATCACAAACTCTCTATAAGCCACTGTCATATCTAGAAATTAAAGTTTTCATCTATATACTGGATGCATATCAATTTGACTAACCTAGGAATATATATGAGCCTCAACTTTGATGTTGTGATAGCAAGTGATGATTACTCCGTAGACATGAATTCAGGACTTGATACGCTTAAAGGGGCGTCCGAGGCTACTAGGCAGATAGCTACCACAATTCTTGAAGAACGAGTTCCAGAAAGGTTATCGTGTGAGAGTAAAGTTCGAACAAACTTAAAGAAGAGTTTTAAAGGCTCTTTTGGTCAGCAGTTTTCTCTTGATATCTACGATTTGGACATACAGAAGCGCTTCAATAAGATTGGCAAGAAAGCATTTTCAGAACTAATTTCTTATTTTATAAATGAAGCCCTTTACCAAGAAAGCCTTGAACTATCTACAAAGGCTAAAAAAGTTCTAAAAGAACTTGGAACTGAACTCGAAGAGAAGCTAATTAAACAACTACAAAAAAGCTCTCTTGATCACTTACACACAGTGTCAAATAACTATAATCAAGATGTAAAACTGAGATATAGGCAAAGTAGAGAGAAACAAACGGTCTTAGCTAGAGTTGACCGCGCAACACATGCGACTTTGCAACCGAGAACAGACAAAACCAAAAGAAACATCACTGCAAGTATTACTCGTCTTAATATCAATACTGGTAATGGTAGACTTCAAATACAAGGAGACAATGAAACCGTTGCATTTGGATTTCCTGCCACGAAAAGATATCTAGAACTTAAAGTCGCATCTAAAACACCATTCTCAAGAAACTTACATACTAATAACAGTAGACCAAGAGAAGAATGGGAAACTCTAGAACTTCTTGTTCATACGCAAACTACAAGTACAGGACGTGTAATCAAATATATTATTGAAGGTATTGTCGATGCTTAATCGGTACTCAGTTATAGCTATCGGTTTGATGGGTGCCGTCGTAGCTTCTTATGTGTTCCAGTTCTATTTCACTCTGGGGTATGAGCTCTCTGAGCAGCCCTCCGATTGGGTTGATTTTGGCGACTTCTTCAATGGGCTTGTTAGCCCGCTACTTAGCTTTGTATCCTTGGTACTGTTAATTCAATCTTTAAACCTACAAAACCAAGCGAATACAGAGCTTAGAGCTGAAGTACAACTAAACCATAAAAATGAACAACTAAGATCATTTGAAACCTATTTCTTTGGCCTAATTGAAGCTCAAAGGGCTTCATTTTCTAACTTTGAATTGAAGTTTGGGAACGCGGAAGATGCTAAAACGCTAGTAGGAGTATGTGCTATACGCGAGCTTGAAGATCGGATTGAAGCTTTTCGTGAACTTGACGCACGAGATACAGAAATAGAAGATATGTTAGAGAAGCTTGATCAAGATGAGCACATCTATAACACGATTCGTGTCTTCTATAATATAGTAAAAATGATCACCGAAAGACTCAGTGATGCAAATCAATTTGATGAGACTATAAGAGCTAACCAATTTCAGACACTGATAAGCTTTACTGAGTTCTCTCAACTAAGACTAGTAATGATCTGTATGCAGTTTATGGATTACCCTTCGGCAAACTACTTAAAAAATAACCATGAATTCATGTCGGTATTAACAGAGCTTGGCGGTGGAGCAGATCAATATTAACTTATGAAGACTATTAACAGTATCTGCAAGTAGTACAAGTTAGTATAACTTAACTGTCCTCTGAATAGCGAATATCCAAAACCTGCCAACCCTGCGTACTTTTCAATACGCAGGGTTGGCAGGTTTCTAGTTGTTTTTCTGACAAAATTCAGGATGTACCAGATACATTTTTTTGGGTTTCCGAACAAGCTTAATGTAACCATGCTGCTCAAGTATTTCCAGAGCCCGATTACGATCTTTACTTGTCGTAAGGCTTTTCCAATCCTTTTGACCTAGTTTTTGTTTCGTAAACTTCCCTTCCAATAGTGGAAGTTTTTCAAGTAAGCTCTGAACACTCGCATCGACTTTTAAGCTATCAAGCCCGAGAATCTTACGAGAGTGAGAGCTCAGATAACCTACCCACCTTAATGCCATTTTAAAGTTCTCTACATTAATACTCAGGTTTGGATGGAAATCAAAGCCTGTATTCCTCTCCGCCTCAGTGTAGATATGAAACAATAATGCAAGTTTTGCAATTAAAGTTGGCAGCTTGACCAATATAGAACGGTACTCCTTATGTTGCTCATTTAAGTTAGCTTGAAAACGCTTTTGCCATTTGTCCCATTCGCCTTGTGCTTCATCAGTAAAGCTATAATTTAATGCCTCTTTGCTACCTAAATCAGCTATCTTCTCAAACGCTCTGAACACTTTCTCATCAACTTTCTGATCTACATTTATATCAACATAGCAAGCCTCCGCTGTATCAGGAAAAACCGCTAGTTGAAAACGTTCAAGAAAGCCATCATTACCTCTACCATCAGCTCTTGCCTTTATCAGTGATTCAAGCAAGTCAGGTTGAATTCCTCCAAGCATATTGATATGAACGCTATCAACTACTATTTTTTCTGAAGTTTTCCGTTCCTGAACATACCTACTACCACTAGCATTGAAACCCTCTAGCAATAGCGGGCGTAGTTGCTCCCTTCCTTGCTTATTAAAATTCGAAAACAAGTTGCTCATTTCATCATTGAAAATCAATATTCCAAGAGGGTTTTTCCTAAGTTTCAAAATTAGAGCTTCTGGTGTAAGGTCATTACATATTACCTCTCGCTCAGCAAAATAAACTTTCTTTAGGTTAGATAACTCATCGATAAGTTCTTTACCAAGATCATCGTCTCCATCCATAAAAGCACGTTTCGCTTTTTCTTCTAACTCCCTTTGATTTTCATCAATTAGTTCATGCTCGATTTTCTGTTGATGAAAGTTCTTAATATTAAGAACGTCGAGTATGTTCTTTTGAACAAGTTCTAGCGGCCTCAGCCCTGACATTAATAAGGGGGTTTTCATGTCAGATACATTTCCAACCCCTAGTCCCCATATAGTTGGCTTAATTCTCCATTTTTTATCATGCTTCTTTGGAGTTATAGTAGCAGACCCTCCTACCAAACTAGCAAGGGATGTCACGAGCGCAATAGCAATGTAATCCATATTAGATTTATTTATTGCATATGCATTCTGGCTTCCATACTTGTATAGAGATTCAGGTAGCATTTCCTTGCTAACACTCTCCACACGTTCACTACCTAAAGTTCTTATTGGAATTACATCTTCCCAATCAACTTTTTCATAGTCCAATAGCTCCTCATCCAATTTAGGAATAAATTTACCATCAGACTTTTTAAAAAAACCCAATAACCTCATATTTCTCCTTCATTAAAAACTCATTGTTATTTAAAATTAATAAACAGAGACCAACTTTACCTTAAACCCCTTAATTATGTTATTTAAAAAAACTCGTCTAGCATACCTAGCCACTGTTAAAGAACCGTGTTTATCTAGTATCTTCTGTTTATATTTGATAGGACGATCTTTTCCATATCTACCGAACGTCTCTTTGTTATGTTCTCTGCCATTAATCTCAGCAACAACATCTTCTGGTAGATCTTTTTTCTTCAACTTATCAACAAAGTAATGTCTAATTGAATGAAAGGTTAATTTTTCATTATCGAACAAAGAACGATTTATCCTAGAATAATGTTCTGAGACTTTCCGAGAATACTTATTCTTCTCACAGTAAGTTAATCCTTCAAATAACATATCATTTTTGCTCTCTACGAAATTTAGAAATCCCAACCTAATCATTGACTTTGTTATTGGTAAATGCCTCTCTGAATATTTGTTTTTTATAGACTGCAAAGGCAATCTATCATTGACAGAAATACAATGAACTCCATCGACCTTAACAACATTAAGCTTATGAAGCTGAGATATTTCATTCTGTCTCATCCCCAACTCTATAGCTATGATTAAAATCCAACCAAGGTCGCTGATTTTCGTCCAGTCTGTAACACTAACTTTTAATAGTTCGTGTAATTGCTCCTCTGTATAAGATTCTCGTTGCCGATTATTCTTAACTGTATTTTTCTTCGCACTTAACATTGAAAAACAGTTTCTATCCAACAAACCTAATGAAACACACCATTCAAAGAATCTATTTACTTCACCAAGATATTGTTCAGCTGTTGCCAATGAAATATTTTCAAACCCTAGTTCTTTAGACTTTAGAATTAATTCATCACCACAATAATCTTTCAGACACTTCTTCTGATATAGAAACTTAGGCATTTCATATAAGCGGCTATACATATTAATAGCCTCCTCAGCTGAAAGTCGAAATGGATCTTTATCGGTTAACCTAAAGAACGTATCAATTTTATTGATAATGACTTTGATATCAACATTACTGACACCTTTCTTATTTAGAAAATTTCTATAATTCCTTTTAGCAACATGAAATTTCTTATGCTTCATTCATATTTAAACCTCAACCGCTTCCGTCTGGTATTAATATTAATAGTAGCTAGCTCATACCTTCAATAGCTAGAAAATACTAATTACGTGTCAAGAAAAATATAAAATGGATGTTAATGTTTTATCACGAAAAACCACTGCTCTGACCAGTTACCAGAAACATACACTTGACGAAAACCGAACAATAAACATACAAAAAAACCTAACTCATTGATATTAAAGAAACTGGCAGTTTTTTCGTTGTTCAACATAGAGTCCTTTCCCAAAAATAAACCTCGATTTTGAATGCTATAGACAACTCTGTTGTCTGTAGATTCAAGGTCGGGGCACAGCGGACATTCAACAAGTCCGGAATGAAATCTTTCGTAGGAGAGAGTTTAACTGGAATCCGTATTTTGGTTTACGTGGAGTCATTTCGCAGGTATTGCAGGTATAAGATGTCTATAGAACCCCCTGCGGATTTGTGCTAATTTCAGGTACTAAAGTTCACAAAACCAAACTTCTAACTAATTGATAAATATAAATTAAATGTTAACCGTGACTCTCCCGCCAGCTCCACCAAACGTTTGGAAAGGCGGTAAGTTATTGACTTACCGCCTTTTTTTGTTTTTATTTTTCGTTCGTGTACCGCTTGTACTAAAAGTTGGTACTAAAAATGCGCTATCTAAAGATATCCTCATCTGGTATTTGGCAATTAACTCGCCCCTATCGCAGCTTTCATAGCTAAAACAATCCATTCTGCTCATCAATAATTTTGACTTACGTTCTATGAGTAATCATTTACTCATAAATAGTCTACCTGCATATTAATGAGTAAAATTTTACTCATTTCTTGAAAATAAACGAATTTACGAGTAAAGTTTTACTCATTGATAAGTAGAGGTGTTGTCAATGGAAGAACTAACCGTACAAGCTTTTATCAGAGGTGAATGGATAGATATCGGTATCATCTCATTCCCTAAAAGTAGCCAACATAATTTCCGAGTGACTGAACTCAACTACCTCAGCGACTATGCGCTAGAACATCACGATAAAGATGACTTTCACGCTGTTTCACTAAATCATCCTGTCTCATTCTTTTTTAATGACATGGGTAAACCTGGATGGTTAACGTTTCTAGACGATATTATGCCTAGTGGTGCGAGTAGACGATACTGGGTCAAACACCTAGACATTGACGACCTTAGTTCTGATGAACAAGACTATGTTTTGCTCAAGTTTGGCACAATGTCGCCTATTGGTAACTTAAGAGTAAAAGACTCTCTTCCTGAGCGCTATGAAGTAGCAGACAACCTCTACTTCTCTGTTGATGATGTTAAAAATCGAGCTGGTGATTTCCTCGACTATGCACAGCAAAGAGGGGCCGCCGCAGGTGGTGCAACAGGGGCTGGAGGTGAAGCGCCAAAACTGATCCTCCGATGCGGTTTCGATCATGGATCGGGCAGCGAAAAAATATGGATTGATCCATACCAAGATGACAATAGCAACCACGACTTACATTACTTAGTAAAGTACCCTAGAGGCTCAAGAAGCACCATCGACTGTAATATTCTAAGAGCTGAGTTCTACTTCTACCACGAGCTAACAGAAATGGGAGTTGAAACAATCTCCACCGACGGCATGCGCTTGGAGGAAGGTTTAAACTACCCTTCCTTGTGGCTTCCTCGATTTGATGTTCAAATTATTGAGCAACAAATCTCGAGGTTTGGCATGGAATCTGTGTATTCCATTTTGAACAAAGGCGCTGGAGTCACTCTTGATCACGAAACAACAATCCGAACTCTCATAGAAAAAATCACTGAAAGCAATATGGTTAAACACCAAGGGTATAGGTTTGATACTCAAGCTTTCGTCATTGAATGGGTGAAGAGAGATCTGCTCAACATATTGTTTGGTAATAGTGATAACCATGGCAGAAACACTTCATTCTTAAAAGGTGATGGAGTCATAAAGCTTGCTCCCGTTTACGACTTTGCACCAATGAAAGCTGATCCTGAAGGCATTCCAAGAACAACAAAATGGAAAGCCCCACTAGAGGTTGGCGGCACTTACGACTTCGTAGGAATAGCGGACACCTTATCTGATCTCGTGCCAAAAGAAGTGTTATTACAAGAGCTAGAGGTTACTGCAAGTCAATGCATTGACTTAAAGCAGAGACTAGCATTACGAGGAGTGCCAGAACAAATCTTAGAGATGCCAGCCGTTGGACTTAATCATATATCAGAAAAGCTCACTAAATGGGGGCTACTATGAATCAGCCAAGCAATAAAGAGTCCGTACAAGATACAGTTGCTCGTCTAAGAGCAAAGCGAAATCAAAATCAGCACAAGACTGGGACGAATGCAACTCATTCGACCAAAGAACGATCGCAACTTAATACTCCGACGAGATCGAAAACCTCAAAAAACGCCAAAGCAGTCAGTGCAGCAGAACGCAAAACAGAGGCAAACAAAATCATCAAACACTTATTGCTTGGAGAGCTAACACAAGGCCAAGCGTTGAAAAGTTTACGCATTAATATACTAGGGCTCAAACAGGATGTATTCGCAAGACTTGTCGATGTCTCAAGAAAAACAGTCTCAGATATAGAGAATGATCGGGGCAGCTACAACACAGAGATTCTCAACAAGGTGTTCAAACCATTTGGCTTAAAAGTCGGACTGATCCCTACTTCTGTCAGTACGTTAAAATCGCTGATAGATGATAAGCAAGCAGACTAAATTAGGCTTATGACGCTCACTGAGCCTCAACGGCTTGTTGGCTTAGCTTATGCTTCATATGACCGAGTACGTAGCGCAGCGTGCCATAGTCGTATTGTTCATTGAACGCTTCAAACAAAGGCTTTAACTTGTTTTCATTGATGCTGTTAAGCGCAGTCGCTTTCTGTTCAATGTCGCTGAGCGCATCAGGGCTAAGTTCCACTAATTGTTCGAGTTGGCACGCCCCGCTCTCAATGGCGGCGCTGAGGTGACTCTGTATCGTGGTCTCGGCCAGTTGACGGTGGGCAGCGACACTCGCAACCGACGTCATCTGGTGAAAGAGCTCAACCGACTGTTGCTCGGTATCGTTCAAGCGGCGCAGCTCAACGGGTTTGTCTTCCATTACGGCTAACAGCGCTTCACCATATTGACTCACTTTGGTATCACCAAACCCTGAAATATGACGAAGCTGATCCAATGTTTGGGGTCGAGCTTTGGCTATGGCTTTCAAACTGACATCTTGACAGATGACATACGCTGGCACGTTTTGCTCTTTCGCCAAGCGAGCACGTACGGCTTTCAAAGCAAGAAATTGCTCCGTATCTGAAGGAGATAACGACTCTGCGGCGCTCGATTTCGTCGATTGGTTCGACTTCGCTTTGCGCAGCGCTCGCAACTGGACACTCTGCTCGCCTTTTAAGATGGGACGACATTGCGGCGTGAGCACTAAACGGTTGTACTCACCTTCCACCCGTAGGTAATTCATCGCGATGAGTTGACGAAAGACGCCTTTCCATTGATTGGCATTGAGCTCGGTGCCAATCCCAAAGGTAGACACCTTGTCGTGACGGAATCGTTCAATGCGATCGTCGCGCTTGCCCAACAAGACATTGATAAGATATGTGACACCAAAACGCTGCTCACATCGGTATACCGTCGACAACGCCTTTTGAGCCGCCTCTGTGCCATCCCAAGTGGTTGGCGGCGTCAGGCAGTTGTCGCAGTGGCCACACGGCTCCTTCATCTGCTCATCAAAGTAAGCGAGAAGGGTTTGCCGGCGGCACGTCACCAACTCACAGTAACCAAGTAGGGCATTCAGTTTTTGAATTTGCACTTGTTTATAGGCTTCACTACCGTCTGAGTTTTCTACCATCTGGCGCTGCATCACCATATCTTGCATCCCGTAGGCCATCCAAGCATTGGCGGGTTCGCCATCTCGGCCCGCGCGCCCCGTCTCTTGATAGTAGGACTCCAAGCTTTTCGGTAAACTCAAGTGAGCGACAAAACGCACGTCGGGTTTATCGATGCCCATACCAAACGCAATGGTCGCGACGATGATCACTCCTTCCTCACGCAGAAAACGTTGTTGATGCTCATTGCGCTTTTCAACGGACATTCCGGCATGATACGCCAATGCGTTTCGACCTTTGCTCGCTAACCACTCTGCTGTCTCTTCCACTTTTTTACGCGATAGACAGTAGACGACGCCCGCATCGTTCGCGTGATGCGCAGAGATGAATGACCACAAGTCATTCTTTGCATTGCTTGGCTCACTGACGTAGTAGCAAATATTGGGGCGATCAAAACTGTGGACAAACACTTGGGCCGATTGAAGCGCTAGCTGACTGATGATCTCTTGCTGCGTACGCTTATCAGCCGTTGCGGTAAGTGCAATGCGCGGCACGTTCGGAAAGCGTTGATGTAAAACAGAAAGCTGTTGATATTCTGGTCGGAAATCATGTCCCCATTGGCTCACACAGTGTGCCTCATCAATCGCAAAGAGCGATACGCGACACTCGGAGAGCAAGTCGAGGGTTTGCGACATCATCAAACGCTCTGGGGCGATGTAGAGAAGCTGAATCTCTTCACGTCGAATCTGATCTTCAACTTCACGCTGTTCATAGCGATCTAATGTGGAGTTGAGGTAGGCAGCGGCCACACCGACTTGCGCTAATGCATCAACCTGATCCTTCATCAAGGCAATCAACGGCGACACAACCACTCCCACGCCTTCTCGCACAATGGCTGGAATTTGGTAGCAGAGCGACTTTCCCCCACCGGTCGGCATCAAGGTAAGCACATCACCACCTTCAACCAACGTCTCGATGATCGATTGTTGCTGATGACGAAAATGATCGTAACCAAATACAGAATTGAGTACCTCTAACGGGGTCGGGCGATGCACGGCGAATATCCAAAGTTTGAAAGACAGTACCACTATCCTACCTCAATAGGCGCATCAATTCAGAGGAGATAACTGAGGTGTCTGCGGGCAACATCACCGCTTTCCATACTTACGTGCAGCCGTTTCATTCACTTACTTGACTCAGCAAATATGATCCAGCTCTCCCAATGCAGGTTAGTCTTGTCGTACAATATGAAGTGAAACGTGATTTTAAAAAAACTTTACTCCCTCTTTTATAGTTAGGTTCCCTTGTGACACATCTCGACTGGTTCGTACTTGCGCTCTATTTCGTTTTCTTACTGATCGTGACCAACGCGTTCAAACGCCACGCTTCCAATGCCGACGGCTTTATTAAAGGCAATGGCGCAATGACGTGGTGGATGGCGGGCGCCACCGCCTTCATGACGCAGTTTTCGGCATGGACATTTACTGGCGCGGCAGCCAAAGCGTTTGAAGATGGCCTCAGCATCATGTTTGTCTTTTGGGGCAATGCGTTAGGCTTTTTTGTCTCAGCGCTCTTTTTTGCGTCGCGTTACCGCCGCTTAAGGGTTGCTACGGCGATGGATGTGGTGCGTCTGCGTTTTGACAAGTTGTCTGAGCAAGTCTTCACTTGGTCGAGTTTTCCCATCACACTGATTGGCGCAGCGATTTGGCTCAATGGATTGGGCGCCTTTTTGTCGGCCACCTTTGGCATTAGTATCGACGTCACCATCGTCTCTATTTCTCTGCTGGTCACCTTTATTGCCCTCACCGGAGGGGTTTGGACGGTCTCTGCGACTAATGTGATCCAACTGGTGCTGTTGGTCACCATTACCATGGTCGTTGGAGCCACTGCGGCAAAGCACGTCGTGAGCCTACCGGTTGAATCTTTGTCAAACACCGTCATGGGCGAGAGCATGCACACCTGGCAGATTTTCATTGCTTGGGTGGCCATCATGCTGCTGAAACAAACCCTAACCACGAATAATGCCCTCAGCAGCTATCGCTTTCTCACCACCAGCAATGAGAAAGAAGCATCACGCTCGGCGTTGCTGGCTGGCGCGCTGTTTCTCGTCGCACCGCTGCTTTGGTTTGCCCCGCCTTGGTTTGTTGCTTCACTCAATATTGATTTGGGCTTGAGCTACCCAGAGCTCGGAGGTGGAGCCAACAACGCCGCCTACCTTTACTATATCGAACACTACATGCCACAAGGGCTATTAGGGCTGGTGATGGTGGCGATGTTAGCGGCGACCGTGTCTCCGATGACCACTGCGCTCAATCGCAACGCCGGCATTGTGGTCAACAATGTCTATCTTTCCCTAATCAATCCGCACGCGAGCAGCGAACAACAGATGCGTCTGGGTAAAATCGCCACAGTCCTGACCGGTCTGTTGGCTTGCGGCGTAGCGCTGTTGTTTGCTCGTATCGAAGACTACAGTCTGTTCGACATCATGATGATCTTCTCTGCCTTGCTGCACATGCCGATGTCGATTCCCTCACTATTGGCCATGCTCAACTTACGTACGCCGCCTTGGTCTGGCTGGGCGACGGTTCTGGTCGGCATCCTGGTTTCCGCATGGATGCATTTTGTGTTCGATGTTCATTGGCTTGAGCCTTTCATCGGCCCGCTCAATCACAGAGAAAGTGTTGATATGATGGTGGTGTGCAGTCTCCTGGCGCATGTGATCGTCACTGGTGGCTTTTTCCTTTCTACCGCTTTGATGACTAAACGCCCCTATATCAATCACACTGTGAGTGAGCGAATCCACACTCCGATTTCCTCGCAAGAACAAACGCCGATTGATCACGCCAACGGCATTTTTATGGGGAAAGCAATGACGGCGCTGGGCGTCATCGTGGCGCTGTTTGCTGTCACCACCGACAACTTCGCCGATGGCACGATTTTCGTCGCGATTGGCGGTGCGATATTGGCGTGCGGTTTTGCCTTGATGTCGATGTCTCTGCGTTTACGAAAACTTGATTCAGCTAGCGCTGCTGAGTGTTAATTTTTACGCTCTCCATTTAATTAAGCAATCACGCTCTTATCCCACGGTGCAGAGTTCGGCTGCACATTTTTGAGACTGTGGGTTGTGGGTTGTGGGTTGTGGGTTGTGGGTTGTGGGTTGTGGGTTGTGGCAAGATTTGATGGAAAGCTTACACAGAATCAAGCACTTCGCAAAACGAGATTCGCCTAGCGATGTAAAAAGGAAAATAAGCATCGCAAATTTGAAAAAGATAGCTAAAATGTGCGTTTGCTTTGATTTGACTAGAGCAAACATGCCTGTGTAACCGTCCGTTTTTCTGAGGAAGTGACATTGAAAACGCTACATCTTTCCGCACAAAACCAAAACGATATCGAACAAGCGAAGTCGCTTCTTGCTTCTGGCGAGTTAGTGGCGATTCCGACCGAAACCGTTTATGGACTCGCGGCAGATGCCACCAACCCAGAGGCGGTAAAGAAGATTTTTGCGGCGAAAGGCAGACCGGCAAACCACCCGTTAATCGTACACATTGGCCAAGTGCAGCAATTATCCGATTGGGCGACGGAGATCCCAGAGGAAGCGTACACCATTGCTAATTTCTTTTGGCCTGGTCCGGTTACCCTGCTACTAAAGAAATCGCCACAAGCTAATTCGGTCGTCTCGGGCGGTCTAGAGACCATTGGCGTTCGCATGCCGGCGCACGACGTGTTTAATGAATTGCTCTCTAGCGGGCTGGCCGTTGCCGCCCCATCCGCTAACCCTTATAAGAAACTGAGTCCAACCTCAGCGTCGCACGTACTCAAATCGCTAGGCGGTCATATCGCTGCGGTGCTTGATGGCGGAGATTGTGCTCATGGCCTTGAGTCAACGATTGTCGATCTCACTCAACGTCCATTTCGAATCCTTCGCGCAGGTCCCATTAGCGCGGCGCAATTGTCACACACATTAGGTGAAGAGGTGTGTTCGCCTCAAGCGCACAATGTCGCCGTCCCGGGTAACGTGACCAGCCATTATCAACCTAACACCTCAGTGAAGTTGGTCGACATTGATCATCTACCGGAAGTAAAGGGAGAGGTGGCTTTGCTGCACTACTCACCGTTACCTACGGATTTGAATGTTCGAGCAATGAAAATGGCGGATAACGTGGCTCAGTACGCACACGATCTGTACCGCGCGCTTGATGATGCAGACCAATGGCACTGCGATGAGATTTGGGTAGAAACGCCACCACGCAGTGACGAGTGGATCGCGGTGCACGACCGCCTCGGCCGTGCACAATCCAAGCTGTAATTGGGGCAGGCTGCGCTAGCGAGTCATTTTTTTTACAAACACCACCACAAACAGAGCCATGGTGAAACTGCCTAAAAAGGCCTCAAGCGCAGCAATAAACCTCGCAACACCAACCGGTGAGATGTCACCGTAACCGAGCGTGGTAAAGGTCACCACACTGAAATAGAGCGAGTTAAAAAACTCCAACAGATAAAAACGCCAGCCCGTCACCCCTTCGTAAATCGGATGCGCCCCTGTGGTATCAAGAAAGAAATAGGCCATCGCGCACACCATGATCAAAAAGATCGAAAATAGCACCACGCGCACGGGGTCTTCGCCATAGCCGCAAAACAGATCAACTGCTTTGGATATACACCGTTTGGTACTGAATTTGGGTAACTGATAGCGACGAAAACGCATCTCACGTTTAAAGAAGTCTCCCGCCATCTCAAACAGTCCTTGTTTTTCGCACTGTTTACGAATGTTACGACACACCTCTTCCGCCTCCTGATAGAGACTGGCGGTGAGCGTTCTATCGTGCTTTTTCTTTGCTTGCTTGGCATCGAGTTCTTGCTTTAGGTAGCGTCCCCACTCGACATTTTCTAGCTTGGCACGCCCAAGATCTGCGCCCAGTAAATTGCATTTATCCAATTTCGCACAGTGCAGATTGGCGCCGAGCATCTTGGCTTTCATCAAAGAGGAGCCTCGAAGATCTAAGCCAAAAAAATGCGCATCGGTGAGGTCTGCTCGATAAAAATCGGCCTCACGACAAAGATACCCGTCTTTACTGCCTCGATTGACCAAGTCTACATCCGTCAAATCGGTTTTCGCTAACTGAAAGCCATCCAGTGGCTTGCCCTCTGCGGCCCATTGCTCCACTTGCTGTTTGATGTCGTCATTACTTTTATCGATGTTCGGATCATGCCAATAGCACAGTCCTGACTCACCACTAATTTGATCGCAGCACCAACCATCTGGATTACGATAGCTGCATAACTGCTCATTCGAATTCATACATGCCGCTCCCTCACTCTGCCAACAAAGGGCTATCCCATTGACTTTTTTAAGTGTAGAGCCAATAAGACGCAGCGCCAGATTAATTGGCGATAGTGACCGTCACCGTTGTTTACTCACCCACATCGCACTGCGCTCTTAACCACTGTTTGAAGACCCGCGTGTGTGCGTTGTCCACATGGGTCAACACAAAGTACCCCGCGCCAGCAGGGATGGGCTCATAAGGTGCGACTAACCTTTGCATTGAAACTTCATCGCCCAGCAATGCCATACGAGCCAAAGCAACACCCACGTTAGCCTCTGCTGCCGACATCGCCATATCGGTGCGATTGAAAAAGTGACCATGTTGGCAGTCAAAATCCATCCCTTGCTGCTTAGACCAATAGCGCCACTCATGATCTCGAACGGCTCCTTGCCAAAGCATCGCATCATGCAGCAACGTCACCCGCGACCACGCTTCATTGGACGAATGCGACGAAAAATGCTGCTGATAGTAATGGGGGCTCATCACAGGGAGCAGTGACTCCGACATTAACAGTTCAGCGCGATCATCTTTGTAGGGGAGCGGACCATAGTCGATCGCAATATCAAAGTCCTTATGCTGGCTATCCACCAATGCGCCCTCGGCAAAGGTGTGAACCTGAATCGTCGGGTGTAATCGATAGAAACTCTCTAAACGAGGGACGAGCCATTTAAACGCGAAAGAGGGGGTTAACTTCAGACGAATCTGCGCTGCTTCGCCGGAGGATCTCACTTGCGCGGTCACTTCTTCAATGGCTAACAGATGCGGCGTCACCCCGTCGATCAGTTTTCTCCCCTGCTCGGTTAAGCGAATCCCGCGCGGATGACGTTCAAAAACACTAAAACCCAAATGTTGTTCAATAGACTTTACCTGCTGACTGATGGCTCCCGGCGTGAGGTTTAGACGACTTGCTGCTTGGCTTATCGTCGGACACTGCGCGACTTGGCACAGTAAATGAACACCTTGAAATAACATCTGGGTCATGAGTGCTGCTTTTAGTTTTTCTAAATGATGTGTTTAATTTTTATCGATTGTTACGCAAATGTAAATCACAGATTCTTAGCCAAAATACCAATGAGGAGAATGATGTGAAGGTTGTGGTGATGGGCAGTGGAGTCATCGGACTCACGAGCGCTTGGATGCTCAATCAAGCAGGATGTGATGTGACGGTTATCGATCGTCAATCTCGCGCAGGCGAAGAAACCAGTTTTGCCAACGCAGGGCAAATCTCTTATGGCTACTCTTCTCCTTGGGCCGCTCCCGGCATTCCGCTCAAGGCGATCAAATGGTTATTCGAGCAACATGCGCCGCTAAAGATCAAACCTATGGTGAGCCGCGAGCTATTCATTTGGATGACGCAAATGCTGCGTAACTGCCAGCTAGAGCGCTATCGAGTGAACAAAGCCCGCATGTTGACGATAGCAACTCGCAGCCAGAAGAGCTTAAAAAGACTCAACCAAACGCACAAGCTCGATTATCAAGGACGCCAGAAAGGCACACTGCAACTGTTTCGTCATACTCAGCAATTGCAAGCGGTAGAAAAGGACATGGCGCTGATTGCCGAGGCAGGCACTCGCTTTGAACTGCTCGATGCTAATCAGTGCCTTAACCAAGAACCCGGTTTGGCTCATATGCAGGGAGAGCTGGTCGGTGGCCTCTATTTACCGGACGATGAAACCGGTGACTGCCACCTTTTTTGCCAAGAGCTCCAGCGTCTGTGTGAAGAGGCTGGCGTGCAGTTTCATTTCAATACCCGTATTCAACGTCTAACTGCGTCTCAGCAACGTGTCTGCGCCATTCACACGGATGCCGGTGATTTCACCGCCGATACCTTCGTTGTCGCAATGGGCAGTTACAGCAAGGCATTATTAGAGCCGCTGGGGCTAACCCTCCCGATATACCCCGTCAAAGGCTATTCGCTTACCTTACCTGTCAGTGATGATCAGTACGCCCCCTCTTCCACCATTATGGACGAGACCTACAAAGTCGCCCTAACGCGCTTTGATGACAGAATCCGCGTGGCGGGTATGGCTGAATTGGCTGGCTTTGACGATAAGCTAACGGCCAAACGCCTGGCGACGCTCAATCATGTCGTCAGCAACCTCTTCCCTCGCGGTGCCTCTTTTGAGCAAGCGCAATATTGGAGTGGATTTCGCCCAATGACGCCCGATGGCACGCCGATCATTGGCCCAACACCACTGAGTAACCTCTTCACTAATACTGGTCACGGTACGCTAGGATGGACGATGGCGTGTGGCTCCGCCGAAATATTAACCGACCTTGTCACCGGAGATCGTCATCAATACCCGCAACTGAGCATGAGCCGCTACGGCAAATAGTAGCATTCACTAAATTAACCGACATTATCAGCACATTTAACAAATAGAATTTTCGCTTTTCCATAAAACGCATCGACCACCAGATGCGTTTTACCGTTCTCAGTTTTGGCACTAGGAGACTAAACGGTGAAGTTTTAACCTACCATTCCTCTTCTGATTGGAATTTTGTGGATGGAGTCACGCCAAACAAGATTAATAGATAAATGATTTAACATTAAGGTTACAAAAAGGTTAATATGCTGTTCGCAATTAAACACAACACCCCTTTAAACGATATGCCGTTTTGTCGCTAAAGGGACTCAATAACTAACAGGGAAATTCATATGCAGTCATTTGTTGATTTTATGAATGGGATTATCTGGAGCCCGGCACTGATTTACTTGTGCTTGGGCGCGGGTTTGTTCTATTCAATCATGACTCGATTTGTACAAGTTCGACACTTCACCGAAATGTGGCGTTTGCTTCTGTCTGGAAAAAGTTCTTCTAAAGGCATCTCTTCATTCCAGGCTCTGGCCGTTTCACTCTCTGGTCGTGTCGGTACAGGTAACATTGCAGGTGTCGCTGCAGCGATCGGTTTTGGCGGCCCAGGTGCTGTCTTCTGGATGTGGACAGTCGCATTTTTTGGCGCGGCAACCGCGTATGCAGAATCGACACTGGCGCAAATCTATAAAGAAGAAGATAACGGCGAATTCCGTGGTGGTCCGGCTTACTACATCGAGAAAGCCATGGGTCAGAAATGGTATGCGTGGATTTTTGCAGTCGCGACCATTTTTGCGTGTGGCTTCCTACTTCCTGGTGTGCAATCGAACAGCATCGGTAACGCAGTCGAGGCAGCATTTGGCTCAGGTGACATGATCGAAACGGCCATCGGCACCTTCAGTTTCGCGAAAATCTTCACCGGCACACTGATTTCTATCATTCTTGCGTTCATCATTTTTGGTGGTGTAAAACGCATTGCGAGCTTCACTCAGATTGTCGTACCTTTCATGGCATTGGCGTACATCGTCACCGCTTTCATCATCATCCTACTGAACATTGGTGAAGTGCCACGCATCTTCTCAATGATCATCGGTGATGCATTCACGCCGATGGCAGGTGTGGGTGCCGCGATTGGCTGGGGTGTTAAACGTGGTGTTTACTCAAACGAAGCGGGTCAAGGTACAGGGCCTCACGCGGCGGCAGCGGCAAGTGTTGAGCACCCAGCGCAGCAGGGCCTAGTGCAATCTTTCTCTATCTACATTGATACTTTGCTTGTTTGTTCAGCCACGGCGTTCATGATCTTGATCACTGGCGCGTATAACGTTCACGGTGCAGAGGGCTTCATCATCCAGAATGTCGCGGCTGATATCGCGGCGAACGGCCCAGTGTTTACTCAAATGGCGATTGAAAGTGCACTGCCAGGCATCGGCAAACCGTTCATCGCTATCGCGCTGTTCTTCTTTGCCTTCACAACGATTCTGGCTTACTACTACATTGCAGAAACCAACGTTGCGTACATCCGTCGCCACTTCAAAGTTGACGGCTTGATGTTCATCCTTAAAGTCGCGTTGATTGCCGTGGTGTTCTACGGCACCGTCAAAACCGCAAACCTCGCATGGGCGATGGGTGACGTCGGTGTAGGCTTGATGGCGTGGTTAAACATTGTCGGTATTTTAATCATCTTCTTTATGTCAAAGCCTGCCCTAAAAGCACTGAATGACTACGAAGAGCAGCAAAAACAAGGCGTTGAAGAGTACACGTTCAACCCTGTGAAACTTGGTATCAAAGGCGCTGACTACTGGGAAGAGAAATACCGCAGAAAAACAGGACTCGATCCGAAAGCAGAAGCGGAATCAAAAACCAAAAGCGTTGAGCAGCCTTTAACCTAATCGATAAATAAAAAGCAGTGGACGACCGTTTCGGTCATCAATAGAGGCAAACCAAGGTTTGCCTCTATTTTTTTGCTTGGCCGCTCATCCAAAGACGAAAAAAAAACCAGCCTATCAGGCTGGTTCTTAACATTTAGTCGGAAAAATTATTCCCACTCAATCGTCGCTGGCGGCTTACCTGAGATGTCGTAAACCACGCGAGAAATGCCGTCTACTTCGTTGATGATACGGTTAGAGACTTTACCAAGGAAGTCATACGGTAGGTGTGCCCAATGCGCTGTCATAAAGTCAATGGTTTCGACTGCACGCAGTGACACAACCCAGTCGTACTTACGGCCATCACCCATAACGCCTACAGAACGAACCGGTAGGAAGACCGTGAACGCTTGAGACACTTTGTGGTAAAGGTCAGCAGCATGCAGCTCTTCAATGAAGATCGCATCCGCACGACGCAGTAAATCACAGTACTCTTTCTTGATTTCACCAAGTACGCGCACACCAAGACCCGGTCCTGGGAATGGGTGGCGATATAGCATGTCGTAAGGTAGACCTAATTCTAGACCGATCTTGCGCACTTCATCTTTAAACAGCTCACGTAGTGGCTCAACCAAGCCCATCGCCATATCTTCAGGTAGACCACCCACGTTATGGTGAGATTTGATCACGTGTGCTTTGCCCGTCTTTGACGCCGCAGACTCAATCACGTCTGGGTAGATGGTGCCTTGCGCTAGCCATTTCGCGTTTTTCAGCTTCTTAGACTCTTCATCAAACACATCAACAAAGACGTGACCGATGGTCTTACGCTTCTCTTCAGGATCCGACTTGCCTTCTAGTGCGGCAAGGAAACGCTCTTCTGCGTCGACTTTGATGATGTTTAGGCCAAATTTATCGCCAAACATATCCATCACTTGTTGACCTTCGTTTAGGCGTAGCAGACCGTTATCAACGAAGACACAGGTTAACTTGTCGCCAATTGCACGGTGAACCAACATCGCCACAACCGAAGAGTCAACACCGCCTGATAGACCAAGGATAACTTCGTCGTCACCCACTTGCTCTTTGATGCGAGCAACCGCATCTTCAATGATGGATTCAGAGGTCCAAAGACGCTCACAGCCACACACGCCAAGAACAAAGTTCTCAAGCATTTGTAGGCCTTGCTTGGTGTGTGTCACTTCAGGGTGGAACTGCACGCCGAAGTATTTTTTCTCTTCATTGGCCATCGCCGCGTAAGGACAGGTGTCCGTTTCGCCCACTTTGACGAAGTCTGCTGGAATCTCAACAACCTTGTCACCGTGACTCATCCAAACATCTTGGGTCAGGTCTAGGTCTTTAAATAGTGAAGATTCACCTGACACTTTGACTTGCGCATAGCCAAATTCGCGTTCATTGGAACCGGCAACTTTACCACCTAGCTGCTCTGCCATTGTCTGCATGCCGTAGCACACACCAAGCACTGGCACGCCAGAGTCAAATACGTATTGAGGAGCACGTGGAGAGTTCTCTTCGGTGACGCTTTCTGGTCCACCAGATAGGATGATACCGTCTGGGTTGAACTCACGAATATCTGATTCTTCAACGTCCCAGCTCCACAGTTCACAGTAGACACCGATTTCACGTACACGACGTGCGACAAGTTGGGTGTATTGCGATCCGAAATCGAGGATCAAGATACGTTGGTCATGAATATTTTTGGTCATTTGAGCAGTCTTTTTAAGCTGGGTTAAGAAAACGAGGCGAGTGTACCCGCCTCTCTTCAATGCTTCAAGGAAAAAGCAAACGTTTTCGTCGAGGATTTCTTGTCTAAGAAATTAACCGCGACGGTAGTTTGGTGCTTCCTTAGTAATTTGAACATCGTGGACGTGAGATTCCGCCATACCAGCACCAGAGATACGAACGAACTCAGCTTTAGTACGCATGTCTTCAATCGTCGCGCTGCCCGTTAGGCCCATGCTTGAGCGTAGACCACCCATTTGCTGGTGAACGATCTCTTTTAGGCGGCCTTTGTACGCGATACGTCCTTCGATACCTTCAGGGACAAGCTTGTCTGCGGCATTGTCCGTTTGGAAGTAACGGTCAGAAGAGCCTTGAGACATCGCGCCCAATGAACCCATACCACGATACGCTTTGTAAGAACGACCGTTGTAAAGAATCACTTCACCCGGAGCTTCTTCAGTACCCGCAAACATCGAGCCCACCATCACACACGATGCGCCAGCAACGATAGCTTTACAGATGTCGCCTGAGAAACGGATACCACCGTCAGCGATAACAGGAATACCGTGTTGATTTGCCACTTCCGCCGCATCAGCGATGGCCGTTACCTGAGGAACACCCACGCCCGTTACGATGCGAGTGGTACAGATAGAACCTGGGCCGATACCGACTTTCACTGCGCTAACGCCTGCATCGATAAGGGCTTTCGCACCGGCACCCGTTGCGACGTTACCGCCAATGATATCGAGGTTAGGATATGCCGCGCGAGTTTCACGGATACGGTTAAGAACACCTTCAGAGTGGCCGTGTGAAGAGTCGATCAAAAGCACGTCAACCCCTGCTTCAACCAATGCCGCAACACGCTCTTCGTTGCCCGCGCCAGCACCCACTGCCGCACCAACACGAAGACGACCGCGCTCATCTTTACACGCGTTCGGTTTACGTTCTGCTTTGTGGAAGTCTTTTGCAGTGATCATGCCCGTGAGTTGGAACTCATCGTTAACCACCAACACTTTTTCAACGCGCGCTTCGTGCATCTTCTCTTGCACTTCAGCACGAGTTGCCCCTTCTTTTACTGAAGCAAGGCTCTCTTTTGGCGTCATCACTGAAGAGACCTTCTTAGTGAGGTCCGTAACAAAGCGCACGTCACGACCGGTGATAATACCGACCAGCTCGTTGTTCTCTGTGACGACAGGGAAGCCTGCAAAGCCGTGCTTGTCTGTCAGTGCAACCACATCCGCGATGGTCGCTTCAGGGTTAACGGTAACAGGGTCAGTGACCACACCCGCTTCAAATTTCTTAACTTTACGAACTTCTGCTGCTTGCTGCTCAATCGACATGTTCTTGTGGATAAAGCCAATGCCACCTTCCTGCGCAAGAGCGATAGCCAGACGGGCTTCCGTCACGGTATCCATAGACGCAGAAATCATCGGAATATTAAGAGTGATATTTTTCGTCAACTGAGTGCGAAGATCAGCTGTGTTTGGGAGAACGGTGGAGTGTGCTGGCACAAGCAGTACGTCGTCGAATGTCAGCGCTTCTTTGGCAATTCTTAGCATTTGCAATATCTCACAATTAGAGGAGTAAAAAGAACAATCCAATCTCATCGTTTCGCATAATGAGGGCAACCTATTCACACTAGAGTGTGCGAGAACAATGTTGCATTTGGATTAGATATTGCGGACGGATTATACGGTCAACGCAAACGCTTGGCTACACATTTTTCTACTTTTTATTTGCAATCACCCCCTTGCTATGTATTATATTGCCGCTAATTTCCATACCCACGTCCATGGGATTAGCTGTGCCTGCATCCACCAATCAAAACATTTTCACTGTCTCTCGCCTCAACGCAGAAGTTCGCCTGCTGCTTGAAAACGAAATGGGTATCGTTTGGTTGGTCGGAGAGATCTCCAACTTCTCTGCCCCGGTGTCTGGTCACTGGTATCTCACCCTTAAAGACTCCCGAGCTCAAGTCAAATGCGCGATGTTTCGCGGCAATAATCGTCGTGTCACGTTCAAACCGGCCAACGGCAATCAAGTATTAGTCAAAGCGCGTCTCTCGTTGTATGAACCTCGCGGCGACTATCAGTTGATCATTGAAAGCATGCAGCCGGAAGGCGATGGCCGACTCCAACAAGAGTTTGAAGCGCTTAAAATGAAGCTAGCCGCTGAAGGCCTGTTTGCACAGACTAACAAGAAGCCGCTGCCTGAGCATCCGAAACGGGTCGGCATCATTACCTCGAAAACAGGTGCGGCGCTCTACGATATTCTGGATGTACTGAAGCGACGTGACCCTTCACTGCCGGTGATTATTTACCCGACCTTAGTACAAGGTGACGATGCCGCGATTCAAATCGCGCAAGCCATTGGTTGTGCCAACAGCCGTAACGAATGTGATGTCTTGATCGTCGGTCGTGGCGGGGGCTCTCTAGAAGATTTATGGTGCTTTAACCACGAGGTCGTAGCTCGAACGATTGCGGCGAGCCAAATCCCGATTATCAGTGCGGTTGGACATGAAGTGGATGTGACCATCGCCGATTTCGTCGCCGATATGCGCGCGCCTACCCCCTCGGCAGCCGCAGAGCTAGTGAGCCGCGATAACAGCCATAAAGAGCAAGCGCTCGCTAGCCGTGAGCATAAACTGCTCAGTGCGTGGCGCCAGAGAGTGTCTGAGCAACAACGCAGCCTGACTGGCCTGCAGCATCGTCTCGAACGCCAACATCCCACTCATCAGCTTCAACGTCAGAGCCAGCAGTTAGATGAACTCGAAATTCGCCTCAAGCGAGCGATGGATAATGGATTGCGCAGTGCAGAGCAACGAGTCGAGCGACTGCACTACAAACTCAACCTGCATAGCCCTGCACATAAACTCGCCAATCAACACGCAAGCATAATCCGTTTAGAGCAACAACTGATCGACGCGATGAATAAACGTTTGACCTATCAACGCCATCAACTCGCGTTAGCGGCGGAAACGTTAGATGCGGTCAGCCCACTGGCGACATTAAAACGTGGCTACTCGATCAGCCAAAACGCACAAGGCGATGTGGTGACCTCCACAAAACAAATGAAATCAGGTGACACCTTAGTCACCCGATTAGCCGATGGCACCCTCTTTTCTACGATTTCTTCGAGTCAATAGGACGGAACTCAAATCGAATCGCTGATTTCGATTTGAGTTCATTGCACTGATTACAAAAATAATTTGCCGCCCCGCACGCTTGCAGCTTCTCTAATTCACTGTCGCACTGTGGGCACCAACCGATCTTGTTGTAATCATATTGGCACTGTGTGCAGTGGTAGTGGCCATTCCACTCCAGCTCTTGCTGACAACTTGGGCATAGATTGGTGTTCATGATCTGTGTTACCTTTTTAATTTAGCTTAAACTAATATACAAAAATCCCATCTCCAACTCAATATCACACCGACTAGCTTGCTCTCATCGCTCTATGCTTCTATAAATGATCATAATAAGATCATCGGCAAAAGCCGCTGTGATCAGCGATCTCCCCCTAAAAGAACATTTATATAACCACACACCGAAAGCATAAGTTACATATGCTGCATTTCAATTTTAAAAAGAACATTCAACCAATAAAGATTAAAATAACACACCAAAACCAGAGTTAATAAAATGATCACTCATCCAAATACACAGTATGTAACTCGAAAATGAGTGGAAAAGACGGATAGGCTCTTTGGTGTAGCCCATTAATGACATAAAAAACGCCTTAGCAAGCTAAGGCGTTTTGACCATCATGTGATTATTCAGATAGGGCTACTTCTTACGGTTTTTCACCATGCCCATTAAGCGTTTGCGTTTACGCTCTTGTGATAGGGTCATCTTGCTCGATTTACCTTCATACGGGTTTTCACTGTTCTGGAAAGTAATTCGAATCGGTGTGCCCATAATCTCAAGCGATTTACGGAAGTAGTTCATCAAGAAGCGCTTGTAAGAGTCTGGAAGCTCATTCACTTGGTTGCCGTGAATCACCACGATCGGTGGGTTGTATCCCCCAGCGTGGGCGTATTTTAGCTTCACACGACGTCCACGTACCAAAGGTGGCTGGTGATCGTCGGTTGCCATCTTCATGATTCGGGTCAGAACAGAGGTACCCACGCGAGTAGTGGCAGACTTGTACGCCTCTTGAACCGATTCAAACAGGTGGCCTACACCCGTACCGTGTAACGCCGAAATAAAGTGAATGCGTGCAAAATCAACGAAGCCTAAGCGGCGATCCAGCTCTTTCTTGACGTGCTCTTTCACGTCCATATCAAGACCATCCCACTTATTGACCGCAATCACAATCGAACGTCCAGCGTTGAGCGCAAAACCGAGTAGGCTTAAGTCTTGGTCTGATATGTTTTCACGCGCATCAATGACCAGAAGAACCACGTTAGCATCTTCAATCGCTTTCAATGTTTTCACCACCGAGAACTTCTCAACGGTTTCATTGATACGTTTACGACGACGCACACCAGCGGTGTCAATTAGGACATATTCACGGCCATCGCGTTCCATCGGAATGTAGATAGAGTCACGAGTGGTACCCGGCATATCGTACACAACCACACGCTCTTCACCCAGAATACGGTTAGTGAGTGTCGACTTGCCAACGTTAGGTCGACCGATGATCGCCAATTTAATCGGCTGATCTTGTAGGCGTTTAAACTCTTGTTCCGCCTCTTCCTCGCTGTATTCCAGTTTTTCTTCTTCATCAATGAAGTCAGTGAGGTCTTCAATTTCGCCGTTGGCTTCTTCAAGCAACTGCTCAGCAAACGGGTTAAGCGCACGGTCAATCAGTGCACCAACACCACGGCCATGAGCGGCAGCGATTTGGTACATGTTGTCCATACCCAGTTGCCAAAACTCAGCGCTGGCCGCTTCGGCATCGATACCGTCGACTTTGTTTACCACCAGCATCGCTGGCTTTTCAATCTTACGTAGATGAAGGGCAATGGCTTCGTCCGCCACAGTCAGACCCGCACGGCCGTCCACCATGAATAGCACAACATCCGCTTCATCAATCGCGGCGAGTGACTGCTGGGCCATTTTGGTTTCAACGCCCTCTTCCGTGCCGTCGATACCGCCAGTGTCTACGACGATAAATTCATGTTCACCAAGTTTCGCTTGGCCATATTTACGGTCGCGAGTTAAGCCAGGGAAATCCGCCACTAACGCATCACGCGTACGCGTTAGTCGGTTAAACAACGTCGATTTACCAACGTTTGGACGCCCTACAAGAGCAACAACAGGTACCATAACAACCTCTACAATCTTTTTCTCATATGTAGTTATAGGTAAGGACTGATGACGAGACCAATTTTTACCTATAACTACGTAGCGTTAACAATAAAACGGCTCCCAACTGAGTAACCAGCTAGGAGCCGAATGTGAATTATATCACATGATTATGGGTTGATCGTCTGTTTCTTTACATCGCCATTGCGAGTAACCGTGACAAATCCACCCGGTACGGCGATAGGTGCGACCGCGAAACCGCTGTCATCTAATTGCTGCTGAGCAACAAATTCGCCGGTACGTCGATCAATCCAGTGCAAGAAGCCTAGACTATCACCCACGACTACGTAACCATTGAGCATGACTGGCGCCGTTAGCAAACGGTGCTCAAGCAGATCATTGCTCCAAAGCTCAGTACCGCTGCGCGCATCAACCGAGACAATGTGGTCTTTATCGGTCACCAAGAATAAACGACTGCCTTCACTCGCCATATCAGTGGATGAAGAGTAGTTACGCTTCCAGCTTGGTGTGCCTGAACGCAGATCAATCGCGGTCAACTGCCCGTTGTAACCGACAATGTATAGCGTGCTGCCCAAAATCAGTGGTGAAGCATCAACATCCACCAAACGATCGATTTCGGTCGCCCCTTGTGGTGTACCAATGGGTTGCTGCCAAATCAATTGACCACGCTCGACAATCGCTGCCGCCAAACGACCGTTCGCCGTTCCCCAGAAAACGCCACCAGACACCGTCACAGGCGCGCTGTTACCACGCAGAGTCAGGTTCGGCACTTCAGTGCTGATGGTCCATTTGCTCTCGCCCGATTCTTGATCCAGGGCGATCAGCACACCGTCACTGGTATGAACAATCACTAAGTTACTGTCTACTGCAGGGGCAGCAAGCACTTCACCTTTGACAGCGGTCTGCCAATTGAGCGCACCGGTTTCTTCATCAAGGGCAATCACCTGACCATTTTCACTGCCAATAAACAGCTGACCATAACCGGCGGTAATACCACCAGATAAACGTGCAGAGCCCTCTTTTTCCAGATCCGCTTGCCAAATCGCTTTGCCCGTTTCAGGGTTGAGTGCTTTCACCACACCATCACGACTGGCAACAAACACTTTATCGTAGGCGTATTCGGGTGAAAGTTGCGAGTAGTACATGCCCACACCTTTCCCTGCCGACGCACTCCATGCGCTCTTGGTCGTGAACTCATTGTCCACAACCGGTGTCGGCGCCATGATAATGGTGTCTTCCTCTCCAGCACACCCTGCAAGCAAGCCAAGAACCAGCGCGGTAGAGAGTGCTTTATTGAGCATTGTCTTCATGCGCATCCTTACTTAGCGAGATCGTCCAGCTTCATTTGCAGAGCCTGACTTGGCTCGCCAGACTGTTGAGCTTGGGTGTAGGCGGCATATGCCCCTTGTTCATCACCCTTGAGTAAAAGAATATCGCCTTTCAACTCTTCTACGCGCCCCATCCAACTTTCGTCGTTGATGTTAGCCAACTCTGAGATAGCCGCATCAAAGTCTGTTTGCTGAGCTTGAATACGCGCAATTCGGTAGTGAAGGACACTCAGCAGTGCTTGATCTTTAGTGGCCGATTTTGCCCACTCGAGCTGCGCTAGTGCTTCATCCAAGTTACCTGCATCAACCTGAGCCTTCGCCAATTGCATCGCCGCCAATACCGCGTATTGCGACTCGCCATTCGCCTCAATAAACCCTTGCACGTTAGCACTGGCATCTGCGCCTTTGGCTGCCAACTCTTGAATCACTGTGGTGTAACTCTCAGAGGCCGCTTCCTGAGCTGCTGTGACGGAGTCTTGGTAATAACGCCAGCCAAACAGACCACCCAAACCAATGACGGCACCGAAAATGACCGCTTTGCCATTTTCTTTCCACCAATCTTTAATCGCTTCTACTTGTTGTTCTTCAGAATCGTAGAGTTCCACTTCCTGTCCTCTTAAAATCGAAAAAAGTGGCGCATAAAGGTCGCCACTTCCTGTTATCGGGTTATACCAACTGCGCTAGTTTGCTCGCCAC
The DNA here is from genome assembly GCF_059834045.1 of Vibrio sp. R12-SG2-ISO1. NCBI lineage: Bacteria > Pseudomonadati > Pseudomonadota > Gammaproteobacteria > Vibrionales > Vibrionaceae > Vibrio > Vibrio sp. R12-SG2-ISO1. The sequence continues at coordinate 621,120 of NZ_JCBDGO010000001.1, forward strand.
ATCGGCATGGCTGATGGTTTCTTGTGTACCACCAATCAGATCTTTCACGACGACCGTGCTGTCTGCGACTTCATTCTCGCCGAGAACCAGCGCCACCGCTGCACCCACTTTGTCCGCACGCTTGAATTGCTTCTTAAAGTTACCGCCGCCAAAGTGATTCATCACTCGCAGGCCTGGTACTTGCTCGCGTAACTGCTCAGCTAATTTCATTCCAGCCATCATTGTACCTTCCCCCGCGGTGACCATGTAAACATCGACGCTGCGACGCACATCGGTCAACTCAAGGGTTTCTAGCATCAGAACCAAACGCTCAAGGCCCATAGCAAAACCAACCGCAGGCGTTGCCTTGCCACCGAGTTGCTCAACCAGGCCGTCGTAGCGACCACCGCCACACACCGTACCTTGCGCACCGAGGCTTTCCGTTATCCACTCAAATACCGTGCGGTTGTAGTAATCCAAACCACGCACCAAACGCTCATTGACTGTGTATTCGATACCTGCTGCGTCGAGAAGTTCACAAAGGCCGACAAAATGTTGCTTTGAGTCTGCGTCTAAGTAGTCAGACAGACGAGGGGCATCACCGAGTACCGCTTGGATTTCTGGGTTCTTGGTATCCAAAACTCGCAGTGGGTTAGTGTGCATGCGACGCTTGCAATCGTCGTCCAGAATATCCATGTGCTGAGTGAGAAACTCGATTAACGCTTCGCGGTATTCAGCTCGCGCGTCAAGAGAGCCAATCGAGTTCAACTCTAGACGTACATGTTTATCAATACCAAGCTCACGCCACAGACGCGCCGTCATCATGATCAGCTCTGCGTCGACGTCAGGGCCATCGAGACCAAACACTTCGACACCACATTGGTGGAATTGACGGTAGCGACCTTTCTGCGGACGTTCATGACGGAACATTGGGCCCATGTACCATAGGCGCTGCTCTTGATTGTAGAGCAAGCCATTTTCAATTCCGGCGCGAACACAGCCCGCCGTGCCTTCTGGGCGAAGGGTTAAACTGTCACCATTGCGGTCTTCAAAGGTGTACATCTCTTTTTCAACCACGTCGGTGACTTCACCAATCGCGCGGCTAAATAGATGAGTCATCTCAACAATCGGCATGCGCACTTCATTGTAACCGTAAGCGCTGATTACGTTTTTCACTGCGGTTTCAAGTTTTTGCCACAGTGGAGATTGAGTTGGGAGACAATCGTTCATGCCTCGGATTGCTTGAATTGTTTTTGCCACAATAATTACCGTAATCGTTGGTTGAGAGTTATTACTCTTGTACTTTTACATCAATGCGATTTTGCGAATCCATCAACGCGGCTTTAGCGCGGATCTTCGCTTCGAGTTGACTCACGAGATCGTCGTTATCAAATCGCTCTTTTTGACGTTTGCCATCTTCATAGAAGGCACTTTTCTTGTTACTGCCTGCCAAGCCCAAATGCGACACTTCCGCCTCACCGGGCCCATTGACCACACAGCCAATAATTGAAACATCCATCGGTGTGATAATGTCTTCAAGACGCTGCTCTAGCGCATTGACGGTACCAATCACATCAAATTCTTGGCGAGAACAACTCGGACACGCAATAAAGTTGATCCCGCGAGAGCGGATGCGCAGCGATTTTAAGATATCAAAACCGACCTTGATCTCTTCAACTGGGTTCGCCGCAAGCGAGATGCGCAGCGTATCGCCAATCCCTTCTGCCAGCAGCATGCCGAGTCCAACCGCAGATTTGACAGAACCCGCACGCGCTCCGCCTGCCTCAGTAATACCTAGGTGTAGTGGCTGATCGATTTTTTTCGCCAACAGTCGGTAGGAATCCACCGCAAGGAAAACATCGGATGCTTTGACACTCACTTTAAACTGATCAAAGTTGAGGCGATCTAAGATATCAACATGACGCATCGCCGATTCCACCAAGGCCTCTGGGGTCGGCTCGCCATATTTCATCTGGATATCTTTTTCCAGAGAACCACCGTTCACGCCGATACGAATTGGAATGTTTTTATCCCTTGCACAATCGACGACCGCACGAATGCGATCTTCTTTACCGATGTTACCTGGGTTGATACGCAAACAATCGACGCCGTATTCTGCAACCTTGAGTGCGATGCGGTAGTCAAAGTGAATATCCGCCACCAGCGGAATCGACACTTGCTGCTTGATCTGCTTGAAAGCCTCGGCTGCATCCATGGTCGGCACCGAGACGCGAACGATATCCGCACCCACATTTTCCAGGGCACGAATTTGCGCCACGGTGGCGTCAACGTCTGTAGTACGAGTGTTGGTCATCGACTGCACCGCAATCGGCGCACCGTCACCAATAGGTACGTCGCCCACATAGATACGAGTCGAGGGGCGACGTTTGATAGGAGATTCGTGTTGCATAGTAATGTCTAAGGTAAGGTGAATCTTGCTACTTTGCCTGAAGTATACCCAGAAAGGTCGACAGGTTCACTCGCTAATGTCATTGAAACGTTTTCTGGTGCACCTAAAATCACGCTGTAAGGAGACTGACCATCCAACGCCACCGACTCGCCGCCTTTTTTGATGCCGGTAACGAGGGTTTTACCACTGGCGTCTTTCACCTGAACCCAGCAATCATCGCTAAAGCTCATCTCTAGACGGTTCGTCACTGCAACCGCCGTATCCACTGTGCTCTCTTGCGGCGCATCAACTTGCTCGGCTGAGTCTGATGCGGTCACTGTTTCTTCTGGGGACTCTAGCGCGCTCTCTTCACGGATGATTTCAGTCTCTGACGACATCTCAGTTTGCGTGTTTTCGACCGTCTCAATACTGCTCACATCGGAATCTTCACTAAGGATAGGTTCCATCGTTTCTTGAGTCTCTTGCGAAGGCTCATCTGGCATCGCCTCATCAAGCGAAACAAAGTCCAAGGTGTCACTGTTGCTTGAGTCTGCACTCTGCTGCGTGGTTTCCTGCGCCGAAGATTGGCCCAAATCCAACATATCATCCTGCTGATTTTGCCACCACCATAAGGAAGAGATCCCGGCAATCACGGCAAAAATACCCCACGTCAGAATCATAATGCGGCTGTCGTGCTTCTCTCGCTTGGTTTTACGTGAAAAGCTCTGCATCGATTGCTCTTTATGCTGAGCGGTGCCGCTGTGATCGAGCGCAGCCAATACGACTGACTCTTTTAGCCCCACAGCCTTTGCGTACGAACGAAGGTAACCGCGGGTAAAGGTAGCGACTTGATCAGACTCGAAGTCATTTTTTTCCAAGTTTTCGATGATGGAGAGGCGAAGACGAAGCCTATCGGCAATCTGCTTTTGCGTTAATCCTAACTGCTCGCGCTTTTGCTTAAGTAGTGTACCCGCTTCAATATGTTCTTGTGGTTGATTGGTTTCTGTCGTTTCGTGTTCGGCAGTCATTATGAATTCATCTCTTTTAAGTGCAGGGCCTCTTCCGCGCGTGCTTTTCGTTATTCATTATTGGTAGCAATGGGGCAGAATTGGCGAAGTATCCGGGCAGCTAACTCATCAAAGAGGCAATATACGCCATCAAAAGTGTGAGGAAGCCACCAAAAGCATTAACTTTCAATTCTAATCTATATCAGAGATGAAACAACATGACAAAAGGTGATAATTCACAGCCAGCTCAAGGTTTTTCCTTAAATTGACATTAAGACGCAACATCTGATTACAAATTGTCGATAAAAAAGCCAGAGCAAAGCTCTGGCCTCCGGATTCATGCACATTTAAGCATTCAATATGCGGTTAAACGGCTTTCACCTCGATGGTTTCACCTTTGGCCGCTTTTAACATGGCAGTACGTTTGGTGCGGTCAATGACATCGCCGACCAACTGTCCGCACGCCGCATCAATATCATCCCCACGCGTTTTACGCACGGTCACGGTGTGATCGTACTGCATTAAGGTTTTCTGGAAGCGATCAATGCGAGAGTTGCTTGGCTTCTTATAAGGCGAGCCCGGATACGGGTTAAATGGAATCAGGTTGATTTTACATGGTGTATCTTTCATCAGCTCTGCCAATTCACGCGCATGGTCCATATCGTCGTTAACGTGATCCAATAGCACGTACTCTACGGTCACCTTGCCACGGTTGGCATTGGAAGAAGCAATGTAGCGGCGCACAGACGCAAGAAAATCATCGATATCCCACCGGTCGTTAATCGGCATAATTTCGCTGCGCAATTTATCGTTCGGCGCGTGCAAAGAGATCGCCAACGCCACATCAATCTTACCTGTCATCTGATCAAGGCCAGAGACGACACCCGATGTGGAGACAGTAACGCGACGTTTAGACAAACCAAAACCGAGATCATCTAGCATAATCTCTAAGGCTGGAATGAGGTTTTTCATGTTCAGCAGAGGTTCACCCATGCCCATCATCACGACGTTGGTAATCGGGCGACGACCGGTCTCTTTTTCTAAGCCGATCTCACGGGCAGCTCTCCATACCTGACCAATGATTTCTGAGACTTTGAGGTTGCGGTTGAACCCTTGTTGAGCCGTCGAGCAGAACTTACATTCCAGTGCACAGCCCACCTGAGAAGAGACACACAAGGTCGCGCGATCGTCTTCAGGAATGTAGACCGTCTCGACATCTTGATCGCCCACCTTCATTGCCCACTTGATGGTGCCATCAGAAGAGTGTTGCGCCTCAGCGACGACCGGCGCTTTGATCTCACAGCGCGCGTGCAGTTTCTCGCGTAACTTTTTGTTAATGTTGGTCATGTTGTCGAAGTCATCGACACCAAAATGGTAGATCCACTTCATAACTTGATCGGCGCGGAATGCTTTTTCACCTAATTCTTCAGCGAAAAATTCACGCAAGCCCTTGCGATCGAAGTCGAGTAGATTGATTTTTTCAGTGCTCATGTAACCTCACAAACGACAGAACATTAATTAAGGGCGCGGATTGTACAGCCTTTATTCAGCGACAACAAGCGTTGTAAAGCCCTGTATTTCCTAAGGCGTTAATTCCACTTTGTTTATTAATTGAACACGCCATTTACGCCGCGGTGATTTGCTTAATTTGCTCCACAATCGCTTTCAGCCCATTGCCGCGCGAAGGACTTAAATGCGCGATAAGTCCAAGCTTTTCAAAGTACTCATCCATATCAAAATGTTGGATTTGCTGCGCTGTTTTGTGGTTGTAAGCCGCCATCACGAGGGCAATTAAACCACGTACAATACGAGCGTCAGAATCGGCACAAAAGGTCCACACACCGTCGTGCTGCTCGCAGACCAGCCACACTTGGCTCTCACAGCCTGACACCGTCACTTGTTCACTTTTCAGCGCATCAGGCATCACGGGGAGTTGCTTACCCCACTGAATCACTTGTCGGTAGCGATCTTCCCAGCCTTTTAATCCTGACATAGTTCGAATGACGTCGTCCGCCGTTATCGTCTGGCCAAACACTGAGGATGGTGCTTCACTCATTTCATTTCCACTCATTAGCGATATTTCTGAATCAATTTTTCCACAATACGCGAGACCGCCACAAAACCAAAAGTGGCCGTCACCACCGTGGCGGCGCCAAAGCCACTGGCGCAATCCATTCGCTTTGGCCCTTCTGCCGTTGACTTCACCCCACACACGCTGCCATCGGCTTGCGGGTACTTCAACTGCTCAGTGGAAAAGACGCAATCGATGCCAAACTTACGCTGCGGATTTTTAGGGAAATTATGGTGCCGGCGCAAGGTATCTTTGATCTTTTTCGCTAGCGGATCTTGAATGGTCTTGGTTAAGTCCGCGACTTGAATTTGAGTCGGGTCAACCTGGCCACCCGCACCGCCCGTCGTAATCACTTTGATTTTGTTGCTGCGGCAGTAGGCGAGCAACGCCGCTTTTGCTTTGACGCTATCAATCGCATCTAACACATAATCAAACTCTTTGCTGAGGTACTCATGCTGATTGTCTGGCGTAATGAAGTCATCAATTAAATTGACTTTGCATTCTGGATTGATGAGTTTGACGCGCTCAGCCATGACCTCAATTTTGCTCTGCCCAACAGTGCCTGACATCGCATGAATCTGGCGATTAATGTTGGTCACACAGACATCATCCATGTCAATCAAGGTCAACTCACCAATCCCTGTGCGAGCCAACGCCTCTACAGCCCAAGAGCCAACGCCGCCTATTCCGATAACACACACGTGCGCAGCACGCAGGATCTCCACTTCACTCTGTCCGTAGAGTCGGCGTGTACCGCCAAAACGTTGGTTATAGCTGTCCGAGGCGGGGGTATCAAGTTGGCGCATGGCAAGGCTTCTCCGCTACAAATTTGGTGATGAGTAAATAGAAAGAGTGCGATTTATACGCACTCTTGTTTCAAATGTCTAGAATTGGCCAAGCCAACGCTTAACGAGTCGAAGGGAAAGATCTCGCTAACCAGCGGCCACTATTCTCGCTTCTCTGGCGGCATGGCCCAAGGCGCTTCAGTCGCGCTGCCTTCTAATCCGAGTTTCCACACCCGGCCAAAGTGTTTGTAATGGCCCGCCTCAATACCGGCTCTCGGCCCCATGCCGTGGTACAGATCAAGGTGATTCTGTTTCACTGCGCCACCAGTATCGAGTACGATCAACAAGCGAAGTTGATGGGCACCGCTCCAGCTGCCGTCAGGGTTGAGCAGTGGTACTTCAGCTAAGATAGGCGTACCCATTGGAAAGAGGGAGCGATCCCCTGCCACCGACGCCATTGCCAATAACGGGATACCCGCCGAACCGGTCACCGGCGCATCGGCGCGGGGCTCAAAAAAAACAAACGATGGGTTTTGCTCTAACAGCTCACGCACCGTGGCTTCATCGTTGGCCATCACCCACTCTTTGATCGCTTTCATCGACATGTTTTCGCGAGCCACGAGTCCGCGGTCAATCAGAACTCGACCTATGCTCACATACGCTTTGTTGTTTTTACCGCCGTAGGCAAAATACTCCAGCGTGTCGTCATCTTCAAAATGGACAAAACCGCTGCCCTGAACTTCCATCAAAAAGGGGTCAATAAGATTCGCGGCATACCCAAGTTCGAGCCCTTGTCCTTCCAAAGCGCCTGCATAGATTTGCGCGCGAGTTGGGCAGTCTTGGCTGCACTCAGGTTTGCCATACACTGGGTACTTAAAGACATCATTCGGTTGATGACGAAGTTCCATCACTGGTGAAAAATACCCGGTAAATAGCACGTTACCCTGCTTATCCCCGCCCCCTAATTGCGCTGCCTGAATGCCGTATTGGCCAAGCTCTGTCGGCTCGCCACTGAGTAAAACCCACTCGTTGAGCTTGTCATAAAGCGGTTGATAGAGCGAAGCCATACTTGGTGAGTTGATGACCACTTGCTCCGCCTGACGATGAAATTCGGTGAAATCTCGTGGTTTGTCGGACACCACTATATCGGCTGGATTGAGTACATTGGTCAACTCGCCATCGAGATACTGCTGAGCGCGATCGGTTGGCTGGGCACAGCCAAACAAAACACCGGCCGCAAGCAGAGGTAAGATTTTTTTGAGCACGTTGGTTTTCCCTTATTGTCGTTGGCGTTAAGCATGGCAAAGTGCCTGGCCGATAGCAACGAAAAAGCGTTAGCGAATGTTATGCTGGTATTTGGCGTCAAGACGATAGATAGGTTGATAATGAGGCTGTGAAATCAACTTCATTTCAGAAAACTCTTGATTGAGGATCTGAAAGCGCTTGGTGTCATCACCGAAACGGTATTCAAAGAACTGACCATCAAAGGCAAAATTGGTATCCACGACCCGCCCGTTGATCACGACACCATTTTCATTGAGGACGAAACGATCCGTCGCATACCCCGCGACATTTTGCTCAATCCAAGTGCCGTAAAGGAAAGACTTAGGATAAGTGACCTGTAAGTAATATTGATAGAGCTGCGTGCCCAGCAGCGCAACCACTAACGCAAGTCCGGCAGCCATCAAAAAGAAGCTGCGCTCTTTCAGTTTGTTTTTTATCGCGCCGTTTGCGTCGATGTTACTCTTCATGAATGGGTTCCAAACTTGCTCTTAATAGTAAGTCTTAGACCAAAATGCGCACTTTGGCGAGTCTAGCCAAGGTCACTGTTTGCTTTCCATCTCAAGAAAATCCGCTCGAGATAAGAAAAGCACTTGCCGAAACAAGAATAAAATCGCAATATTTCCACATACTAATTCACTCGTAACTTTGGACGCTTCTGTGAAAATTCGAAATACCGCCCTTGTGAAAGGGTTCAGACAATCGGCACCTTACGTCAATGCTCACCGCGGTAAAACCATGGTAGTGATGCTCGGAGGCGAGGCCGTCGCAGATGCAAATTTTCCGAATATTATCAGTGATCTTGCTCTACTTCATAGCTTGGGCGTGAAAATCGTCGTCGTCCATGGAGCAAGGCCACAAATTAACGACATTTTGCAGCACAATCACAGCGAAACCCCCTATCACAAGGGAGTACGAGTGACGCAAGAAACCAATTTGAGCTACGTGATGCAAGCCGCCGGTCAACTGCAACTGGCCATCACGGCGCAGTTTTCCATGAGCATGAGCAACACGCCGATGGCGGGAACACAGCTCAACGTCGTAAGCGGCAACTTTATTATTGCTCAACCGTTGGGCGTCGATGATGGTGTGGACTACTGTCACAGTGGTCGCATTCGGCGTATTGATGTCGAAGGCATCAATCGCATGCTCGACCATGGCTCCATTGTGCTGCTTGGCCCGATCGCCAGCTCAGTGACTGGCGAGTCATTCAACCTACTTTCGGAAGAGTTGGCTACACAAGTCGCCATCAAGCTCAAAGCCGATAAGCTGATCGGTTTTTGTTCTGAGCAAGGGGTCATTGATGCCAATGGCAATGTTGTGGCAGAGCTGTTTCCTAAAGATGCAGAGGCCATTTTGTCCTCACTGGAAACGGAAGCCAACACTAGCAGCAACGACACCTCTGGGACACTGCGTTTTTTACGTGCCGCCACCAAAGCCTGTCGAGCTGGAGTACCACGCAGTCATTTGGTCAGTTATAAGGTGGATGGCGCGCTGATTCAGGAACTCTTCTCGCTTGATGGTATCGGTACCCAGATCGTTCATGCCAGCGCTGAGCAAGTTCGAATAGCGGACATCAATGACATCGGTGGGATACTCGAGCTGATTAGGCCACTGGAAGAGCAAGGAGTACTGGTCAGGCGCTCTCGTGAACAACTGGAGCAAGAGATTCATCAGTTCACCATCATAGAAAAAGACGGCTTGATCATCGGCTGTGCGGCCCTTTACCCCTACCCGCAGGAAAAAATGGCCGAGATGGCCTGTGTCGCGATTCATCCAGAATATCGTGATGGTAACCGAGGCTTGCTGTTACTCAACCACATGAAGCTGCAATCCAAAGCACAAGGAATTGAGAAAATTTTTGTATTAACCACTCACAGTTTGCACTGGTTTAGGGAACAAGGTTTCTTCGAAATGGGCGTTGAGTGCCTGCCTTCTCAAAAGCAGAATTTGTACAACTATCAACGCAAATCAAAGATTTTAAGCATCAAACTTTGAATTTTTACTGCCGTTTTTCTCATTCGGAATGAAGGGGTAAACGGCAGTTACCAAGATTTTCAAAACTAAATTATTAGCCATTTTAATAGGTTAGCCACCGAGCTATCGATTTTTATCGATAAGCACTTTATTTAATATATTGGATTGGTTAATATTTGCGCTCCCGATTCAGGGGCTCCATGGACTTACCTTCACTTACGACCTGAGAGAACTCGGCGTAAGTCGCACGGATTGCTTGAAGTAGATAAACACGATACTAAGAGCATATAACTTGATGAAAACCATCATCTGTAACTCGATTCAAAGTTTTTGGGATATGGCAGACAACGAACTGTTAGCCGGGCTCGACGTACATTGTGTCTTCCCAGTCACAGAAGGGTTGAAGGCGTTTATCCTCAATTACCAAGAAAAATACGCGATTCGCAGCATCTCATTTACTCAAGCGCTGTAACCGACGGCGCTCGACGCTGCCCAAGCGCAGCCAGCAATCAGGGACGATTGCTCATCCCTTCTCTCACCTTACTCTTTTTCCTTCAAGCGCTGTGTCAAACCACTGGCCCGAACCGTTCGCACTTTTATTCCTCTTGCCATCACCGACTCATCCACATACAGACTTAAACGTGACTTAGCGCGAGTGACGCCAGTATAAATGAGCTCTCGAGTTAAGATAGGGCTGAACTCCGGCGGCAAAATCATCAAGGTATGATCAAATTCACTGCCCTGCGATTTGTGAATCGTCATCGCATAGGCGGTTTCATGTTCGGGCACACGGCTCGGTAACACCGCCTTTACGCTGCCATCTGGCAGTTCAAAAAAGACTTTCAACTTGTGCCCTTCTTCGTCAGGATCACGAATGCACAAACCGATGTCACCATTGTAGAGGCCTAACGCGTGATCGTTGCGCGTCACCATCACGGGCCTACCGTGGTACCAAAGCTCATCTTGTACCTGAATCAGCTTGCGAGCAGCCAAAGCGCGCTCAATACGAGCATTGAGCCCTTGCACACCAAAGTCCCCTTCACGAACGGCGCACAACAAACGACAACGTGCAAATGCCGATAACGCCTTACGAGCGAGCGTATTGAGATCTTCCTGCGCCTGATTCGCCTCATTTAACAGCGCAAGGTAGCCGCGATACTCTTCCACCAGAGATTTTATCAGCTGTTGGTAGTGCTCTGTGTCGATAGGGTACTTGGCAACATCCTCAAACCCTTGCCGCCAAACTTGCTCAACCTTGCTTACGCCTCCCGAGTTGATGGCTTTGGCCAATTGACCAATCCCCGAACGCGCATCGAATCGATAACTCTTTTGCAGCATGCAGAGACTGTCCGCCATCCCTGATTGGCTGGCGCTTGCTCCATGCGCGAGTGAATCAAACCCTGTCAGTTGGGCGAGTAGTTTGCCCTGCAAGGCGCTATATCCCTCTTGATGGAAAGAGCAGATGTCGCCCAATACCGCGCCCGCTTCCACTGACGAAAGCTGATCTTTATCGCCAAGTAAAATCAGCCGAGCCTGCTTGGGCATCGCATCCACCAGCTTATGCATCATAGAGAGATCGACCATCGACGCCTCATCGACGACCAAAATGTCCAAATGTAGAGGGTTATCGTGATGATGGCGAAACTCGGCGCTGTCTGGAATCGCGCCAAGCAAACGGTGAATGGTGCTAGCTTGTGTCGGTATGGCCGCTTTCAACTCTGGACTCACCGCCAATTGCTCCACCGCTTGGCCGATAGATTCAGTCAGGCGCGCGGCGGCCTTTCCTGTCGGCGCCACCAATTTGATGGTTGGCACATGACCATGGATGCGATCTTGTTTTGCTTGCTCAATCAAGGCGGCGAGTAACTTGGTCACAGTGGTCGTTTTGCCTGTACCGGGTCCACCAGAAATCACAGCAAATCGACGAGTGAGCGCCACCGCCGCCGCCACCTTTTGCCAACTGACGCATACCGCTTGGGGAACGAGCTTATCTAAAGCAGACAACTCGGCCACAGTTTTGGCCTGCTGGAGTATTTGGCCTATGGCAACCCAATCGAGCTCATCAGGCGTAACCACATCTAAATGGTCACACACTAATTGCTGAATTATGACGGGGGTTACCGACTTACTGTTTCTAATATTATCAAAAAGATAGCGATAATTTCGCGCAAATAGATGATCAAGAAGTTCGGTCAACTTCGCTTGCTCATCAGGCTTTAGGATCATAGGTAACCCAAAGCTCAATAAGCGTTCGGATAAGGTCGTTTCATAATGCCAGAAACGGTGCAAGTAGAGTCGCTCACCATCGAACATCAAAGGCAGCGCCTCACCCGCACTCCCCACCCACGGCGAATTCGCTAAATGGGCAGCCCAATCAAATGTATGTAAGGTCTGATTGAGATTCAGCGCTGCCTCGCCATACAAACCGATCTTGTGTGCCAGATCCACCTTTTGACCATTGGCATCAAAAAGGGGTAAACAGATATTGCCTTTCGCCTGCTCTGCGCTGGTCAAACCGGCGATAAACGCCAAGTGGTCATCGTTAGACTGCTGATGGATAAAACGCGCAAATTGGTAGTCCAACTGGCGAATCACGCCTTTTGCTGCCAAGAGTTGCAGCTGTGAAACAAGTAGCGCCATGTCTAGATCAACTCCCCTTGGCCCGCTGGGTTAAATTTGGTTTCAATCGGCTTACCCTCTATCAATCGATCTAAATCCTCCAACATGGCTAAGCTCGGTTTGGCCGAAAAAATGCCGTGTTCACTCTGGCCATCCATACCACGTAAAAAGAGATAATAGACACCGCCAAAATGGCGTTGATAGTCATAATTCGCCAAGCGGCTGCGCAAGAAACGGTGTAGGGCTAAAGCATAAATTTGATACTGGAGATCGTAGCGATGATCGGCCATCGCTTGGTTAAGCGCCTCACCATGATAATCGCTGACATCACTGCCAAGGTGATTCGACTTCCAATCCAGTACGTAGTAGCGACCTTGGTGCTCAAACACCAAATCGATGAACCCTTTTAACATGCCGCGCACTGTTTGGAACCCGAGCTCACCGGCGCGCGCGGACAGGGTATCGTGACGCGTGATCACTCGATTCAGGGATGGCGCGTCTAAAACGGTAATGGGCAGTAAAAACTCCATCTCCACCAAACGCTGAGATGGCCCTTTTTCATTCAGTCGCAGTGCATCACCATCTAAGGGCGTCGCTAGCACGGTATCGACCAACGATTGCAATACAGGAAGCCAGCTCTCATCCAACTGCTCGGCTTGCAATAGCGATTCGATGATGGCGCGATTGTGATCGCTATAGGCAGACTCGGTAAATTCAACATCTTCAAATAACGTGTGTAAGAAAGTGCCCGGCCTTGCGCCGCGGGGAAAGGTGAAAATCGACTTTTCTGGTTCAGTGAGTGACGCTTCGTCGTGATCCTGCGCCGAGTCCACATCAAGGCGCAGTACATCCTCAAACCCTTGCGCCGCATGACTAGACGATTGTTTAACGAGACCGGAATAACTGGTGATGCGCCAATAGCGGTCCAGTGGTGTGGTAAATGCTTTGGCGCCAAGTGGCGGCATCTCTGGTGGCGGAATCATCAGCGGCTGAGCGTGCGAATTTGGCAGGTCCGCCACAGCAACACAAGCCAACGCCTCACTTTGCCGGCAAAGCGCCTTGGTCAAATCTGAGATGCCCCCCTCTTGGCCATCTTGCAGTAAATAACCCATCGCACTTTTGTGTACACCCGTCGGCTCTTTGGTCGAGCGACCATTACGCAGTGGTGCGGCGCCGACAAAACAGCCATATACCGCACGCGTCAATGCCACGTAAATCAGACGCAGATCTTCTGCAAGACGTTCGTTATCCGCAAGCGCCAAAGCCGCGCTTTGCCCCGTAATATCAAGCATGGTCACATCTTGCTCGGCATCGTAATACTTCGCCTCGCTCGCTTCACGATAGCTCAATGCAAACGGCAGAAAGACTAAGTCGTACTCTAACCCTTTCGATTTGTGGATGGTGACGATCTGCACCAGATTACGCTCCGATTCCAAGCGCTGAATTTGCTCATCACTGCCACCAAGCCCTTGCTCCGCATCGCTGATGGATTGCGCCAACCAACGCAACAAGCCATGATCGCTGTCGAGTTCACCACTCATCTGTTGCAACAACTCACCCATGTGCATCAGATCCGTCAAGGTTCGCTCACCGTTTTGCTCTTCTAGCAGGCGCTCTGCAATATGACGCTTGCTGATCACACTGCGCAACATCGGCAATACGCCGCGTTGCTGCCAAAGTTGGCGGTAACCTTTAAACTCATTGATCGCGTTTTCCCACTCGTTTTCATCGTTGTTCAAGCTATCAAGTGTTGCAGCATCAAGGGCAAACAGTTCGCTGGCTAAGCACGCTCTTAACGCTCTGTCGTATTCGGGCGTCAGCACCGCTTGCAGCAGACGCTGCACATCGCTAGCAACAACAGAGCTGAACACACTGTCTCGGTTGGAGAGATAAACACTGGCAATACCTTGTTCGGCCAGCGCTTGTTTGATCATCCGACCTTCATTCCCAGTGCGCACCAACACAGCAATATCACCGGCCTCAATCGCCTGCTCGCCTTTCGCGCCCACCAACATGGCTTCGTTATTAGCCGCAGCCTGAAGAATTGTCTGGATCTGGTTGGCCGTCGCACTCGCCATCGCCTCAAGGTACTCACCTTTGGCGAGCGGTTTCTCTTCAGCTTCTTGTAACCAATACGTCAACGCAGGTTGTCGTGTGCCGCTTAAAGTCCAACCTTTGCGCTCAGAGCCCGGAGAGGCGTTGACGGGATGAAAAGGAATATCTTGATCGTAGATAAACGGGCTTTGTGGCATTGAAAACACTTGATTGACCGCTGCCACCATATCGGCGCTTGAACGCCAGTTCGTGCCCAAAGTGAAATGCGACGTCACTTGTTGGCGCGCTTTAATGTAGGTAAAAATATCCGCGCCACGAAACGCATAAATCGCCTGTTTCGGATCGCCAATCATAAACAGACCGCACTCAGGACGATCTAGGTAAATACGGCTGAAAATACTGTATTGCAGCGGATCGGTATCTTGGAATTCGTCGATCATTGCAACGGGATAGAGAGTGCGAATGCGCTCACGCAGCAACTCAGTATCATCAAGGTCGATCGCCGCAGAGAGCTGAGTCAACAAGTCATCAAACGAGAGCCACTGCTTCTGAGCTTTGGCCGCTGCCAGCATTGCGCGGCAATGCTCTATCGCATGAGCCAACATCGGCGCTTTCAGATCCACCGGGTGAGCGAGGTGGGCTTCAATACGTGCAAATAACGGGTGCTCAGGCGCTTGGCCTTTCGGTGTTTTTTCAAGCAGTGCGTTTTGCGCAAACTTCTCCAGCGCCGTAGGTATCTCATAGTTTGTCGTTGCCTGGGCTGCCCAGGCAGAAACACTCTCTATCCAGGTCGGTAGCGATTTTTTACTGTAACTGCGCTTATTGACGTCTGACTCGTTGATGATCGCCAGCACCTCGTCTTGATGCGCTCGCCAAAGTGCCTTGAGTTCATCAATTTGAGCCAGATTACGCTCATGCAGATCCGCTAAGCTGCCCTGCATTGCAGGCACGCTTAACGCCAAAGGTGCACCAGTCAAATAGTTCGAAATCGCGGCTAACAGCTCATTCGGCGCCCGCCAAATTCGGCGAATTTCACCTGCCAGTTGGGGGGGTAATGGATAGAAATTACGCCGCCAATAATCTGCGACCACTTGCGCTTTTAGATGGCTTTCATCAGTGACAAATTCATTGCTAAATCGACTGCCTGACTCAAACGCATTTTGCGTCAGCATCCGCTGGCAGAAACCATGAATCGTGTAGACGGCGGCTTCATCCATCTGCCTTTCCGCTTGCAGCAAAATTTGCGCAGCTTGGGCGTGATCCGTCACCGCTTCCAGCAAAGGCTCGATCACTGGGTCGCTGCTTTGGCCACGAGCAAAAGCAAGGCGCGCGTCATGAATACGCGCTCTGATCCTATCGCGTAGCTCCGCCGTGGCAGCCTCAGTAAAGGTCACCACCAAAATCTGATCCACAGTGAGCGGATGCGCGTGCCGAGTCTGATCGTCGCCATGCCCGAGTAGCAAGCGCAAATAGAGCCCAGCAATGGTAAAGGTTTTTCCTGTCCCAGCGGAGGCTTCAATCAGCCGAGCACCATGCAATGGAAAAGTCATCGTATCGAGTGCGGTCGGTGTGATATCACCACCACTAGAAAGAGTGGAACGAGACGATGCGGTCATAAAACTCTGCCCTTTAACTGTTCGAGTTCACACATTGGCTCAATCGCACATTGTATGAATTCATGGATGTTTCACCTATCACGATTCAGCTCGACAATATTAGTGCTAATACTCAATGTGATCCGGTTAATAAAACGCTATTTTATCTGTTAACCCCATAAAAATACGGGGAGTTCTGCGATCTTACTCACAGCAGCCTACAGAGTGAGTCGTTAGTATTCGCAGCACGAGTTGAGGCAGTGTGTCTGCCCATCAACCCAACAAATCATGGTCCCTCTGACCTGTGGCCGTACAGCGAACGCCCTACACTATAATGATTTTCTGGCGGCCACTTTACCTTCTGCTATTTTTGCTCTTCATCTTCACTGACCCTTTACGACACATCGGCAGCGTCTTGTGCAGCGAGACGAGGTGCTTGAATGACGCGAGCAGCCAATGTGCGCACTCGAGCGGCCAGTTGATCATCCCATTGCGGCCAAATACGACGAATATAACTGTCGTTGCCTTCGCCACTCGACATGTAGCCATCATTGAACGTATCGGCCATTTTTTTCAGCGATTTGTCTTCATCGTCCGCCCACTTTCCGCGGCTAAAGCCCGCCTCTATCGCCGCTAAAGCGGTACGGGGGAAATAAGGTAAAGGCTCACTCATACCTTGGTAGTAAAGACCCACCAGCTCATTGAGTAGTGCGTACGCTTGCTCACGAGACTCTAGTGCAGGGTAGATTAGATGCTGCGCCCCTTCATTTTTGTCATAGCCGATCAGGTGAGTGCGCAGCGCACGGCCACTGGCGGCCATGGCCAAATGATCAAGCCAAGCGGAGAGATAGTCTTGAGATCGAATCCGCCCTGTACGAAAACGCACAAGCCCAGATTGGTACACTTGAGTCAACCAGCCGACCAGCTGTACGGGTTTGCCATCGCCAAGCACATCCAACGTGAGAGTGACTTCATGATCCTCACAAGGCGCTTGACACAATCCGTGCAAGGTTTTCGCTAACTCTTCACTTTGCACTCGGTTGGTTTCAAACTCAATGTCACCAAAGGCGCCAATAGGCAAACGCCCTTCGGCGCGATGCTTCGCCACACATTGCGCCATCAAGCGACTAGGATCGCGATCAGCTAATGTGTGAGCGGTCAGCAGTGTCGTAAGCAGCTCATCGCGCAACTGATAGCTTTCCAGTCCGCCCAGCACAAAGGGCTCTTCATCGTTCATCACAGGTTGCGGCGGCTCAAACGTCACCTTTAAACGGCGGTTGAAAAAGTACTGAACAGGCAGACGCCAAAAGCGTTGCAGCTCGACTAAATCCAACTCGAGTGGAAAGTGTGCGCCGAGTAGGTAGTCACTCAACTGACGCTGGAAGTCGCCACTCTTTTGCCCCTGGCGCAAGGCGGCAGGTAACCACTCTTGGGCATAACTCGCCCGCTCGCCAATAAACGCCTCAGCGCTGAACGGCACCATAGGATGAGTCGTGCTCAAGTGGTGAACAAGGCGCGAGCCGGACTCATCACAGCCTAAATCTGAATCGCCTTCCAAACAGTAGTTTTGATGGCAGTATTCCATTAACTCAGAGACCAACACCGATGGCATGCGCGGCGTGTTGTCTTGAATTGAGCGCCCGACATAACTGATGTAAAGCGTGTCCTGCGCCGATAACAGCGCCTCTAAGAAAAGGTAGCGGTCATCATCACGGCGCGAACGGTCGCCATGCTTGGCGCGACCATTCATCAAATCAAACCCTTCCGGCGGCACAGACCTTGGGTAAACGCCTTCATTCATCCCCAATAGACACACAGTCTTAAATGGAATGGAGCGCATCGGCATGAGGGTACAGAAGTTGACTTGGCCGGCAAGAAAGCGCTGACTTACCCGCGTACCAGAGAGTTTGTCACGCAAATACTGCGTCACAATCGCCGCAGAGAGCGGTGCACTGAACGCGGCATCATTCAGCTGCTCTTTGAGCATCGCCAACGTATCACGAATGGATTTGAGCGCCGCTTCGCCATCCAAATCCACTAAAAAGAAATCATCCAACAGCTGAGTCAGCACTTCGCGCCACTGATCCACACCTTGGCTCTGCGCTAACTTGGCGCGATAAAGCGCAATGGTTTCAATATAGTGAGCCAGTTTGCCCGCCAGTTCAGCGCCAAGACCTTGAACTTCGTTAAATGGCGCCAGTTCACCTTGTTCGGTGTTCAGCAGCCCTGCCGATGCAGGCATCGCATAGCCCAGCAACATGCGGTTGATACCAAATTGCCATGTATTTTGGCCGGTTTTAGGCAAATCAAATTCTTGCGCGGTGTGGCCGTCGAGCCCCCAGCGAATCCCCGATTGCTCTACCCACTGTTTAGCGCGAATAAACTCGTCATCGTCGAGACCAAATCGCGCCAAGATCGCTGGTGTTTCCAGCAGCTCAAGCAGCTCCGAGGCCAAACAGCGCGATTGCGGCAGCATGGTCAATAATAAGAAAGCGTTCAAGATCGGGCTTTCTTGGTTGGCACTGCGATCCGAGATAGAAAAAGGGATGAATCGTTCACCCGGCGCATTGCCAAACACCGCTTGAATGGCCGGACTGTAGGCATTGATGTCCGCCACCATCACAATCACATCACGCGGTTTGAGCAACGGATCCGCTTCAAACATTGCCAACAATTGATCGTGCAGCACTTCCACTTCTCGCATTGGGCTATGACAAGCATGTAAGGTCAGGGAGCGGTCTTGCAGCGAAACGCGACGTTTATGGTGGCTCGTGTCGAGCAACGTATCATCTTGATGCTCTTCAAGATTGAGGATATCGGCCTGCAGTTCGTGCAGCAATGAGTCTCGCTCGATATCCACAAAGGCTTCAATCTCATGGGATTCCAACTGAGAGAGCAGATACATGTTGTCGCGCCCCAATTTGCCCATTGAGGCCAGTAAGCTGTTCCCCACCACATCGGTGTGCAGCTCATCCACTATATTCTCTTCAAGGCTGCCTTTGAGCGGTTCGCTCTCGCCTTGCCACTCTGAGTGATCCTCTCGCCACACCAAATGTTTGCGCCGCTTCGCCGCCAATTTTGCTAAGAATTTACGGTCACGGACCTCCCCCCAATAGTAGCGACACGGATTGGTGAACATGAGATGGACATCAATGTGCTCACCGATCGCTTTAAGCGCATCCATATAGCGCGGCGGCAACGAAGTGATACCAAACACAAACAAGCGTTTGGGCAGATGGTCAAAACCACCCGTTCGATGTTCAAGCGCTTCGATAAATTCTTGATAGAGGTTGGCACGATGGTAAGGCGATTGCCCTAGCGCCAGAGTCTGATCGTAGAGCGCTTGCCAAAGGATGGGTTGCCAAGGGTGTTCATCGTGTATTTCAGCGACACCTTGCCCCGCCTCCCAACTGGCGATCCACTCAGGTCGATAGACCAGATACCCATCAAAGATGTCGGCAATTTTTTCTGCCAATTGATAGCATTTACTGCTGTCTTGATCGTCAGCCAAGTAACGGCGCAACGGTTCAAATTCGTCCCTTTCTAGCTGAGATGGCAACACTTGCATCAACTTCCATGTCATCGCCTCTTTATTAAACGCACTGCGAGTCGGCACATCGGGCAAGACTTGGGTAAACAAGTTCCAGATAAAGGTCGCGGGAAGAGGAAACTCTATGTTTGCAGCCACGCCGAACGCTTTCGCCAGTTCCATTTTCAGCCATTGAGACATGCCGGGGCTCTGAACCAAAATCTGCTCGGCTTCAAACGGGTTCTCAAGCGGCTGATGGCGAATGAGCTCCACCAACAAAGATTTCAACACATCGACTTGATTGGAATGATAGACAATAAACACAAGGCGCTCACACGATAAAAGGACGATAGGGTGAGATTAGCATAAGTGAGTGAATATAGTGACGTTTGCAAGCTGACGAAGTCGGGTTTCATTCGACTTGCACCATAGTCTAATTTCGCCAATGATAGCCATTGGCGCTTCTATTTATCGAATCAATATTATGGCTGTATATCTTACACTGAAACAACTGAAGGTGTTCCTTGCTGTCACTCGGCATGACACGCTCACCCACGCTGCTGACGCGCTGTATCTCTCCAAAGCGGCGGTTAGCATGACCTTGTCAGAGCTTGAGAAACAGCTTGGACACTCGTTGTTTGATCGTGTGAATAACCGTCTGCTGATCAATCAAGAGGGCATCAAACTACTGCCGATGGCCGATGAACTGTTAGAACGAGCCAGAGATATTGAACATCTGTTTGATGACACTCAAGGGTTAAGCGGCGAACTGAGAATTGGCGCTAGCGATACCATCGGCAATCAAGTAGCACCGTTTCTCCTGCGCTCCTTTCGTGACGCAACGGGCCATGAGCAGCAAAGCTTATTGATCTCCAACTCCGCTTTGATTTGTGAAAAACTGGTCGACTATGAACTGGATATCGCCTTGATTGAGGGTAAAACGCTCCATCCGGCTCTAAACTCGACCCCATTTAGTCGCGACGAGATGTGCGTTATTTGTTCGCCCTCTTCACCGCTCGCACGTCACGAACGAGTAGCAATGGATGAGCTGGAACACAGCCGCTGGGTACTGCGCGAGGCGGGGTCTGGCTCTCGCGAGTTCTTTCTGCGCGTTATCGCGCCGCGCTTAGAGCGATGGCAGGAATCATTTGAACTCAATACCACTGAAGCCCTGATCAACAGTGTCGCCGCTGATTTAGGTTTGGGCTGCCTATCGCGCTTATCGGCACAACCGGCGATCAATGATGGCCGAGTGATTGAGTTGCCGCTGCCCCTCGATATGACACGCCGCTTTTGGTTATTGGTGCACAAAGAAAAATATCAAAGCCCGCTACTCAAATCCTTTATTGCCTTTTGTCAGCAGTGGAAAAATTAAGCATCTGTCTCTCATAGCGCGCACGCACACCTAGACTTAAGCGGCTCAAACCTGTATAAACAGCCAGTAATAAAACCTATCAATTTAAGTTAGAGGACCAACCATGGCTGTAATCGTCAAGTACGTGGTAGAACGCAACGGAGAAGAGAAAATGACTTTTACCTCTAAAGCGGAAGCGGACGCCTATGACAAAATGCTCGATATGGCGGACGAGCTTTTCGAGCTTCTAGGTAAAAGTGAACTGATGGAAGATGAAGCCAAGCAAGAAGATTTGGCGATGTTCCTAGCGCAAAATAAAGAAGAAGTGCTCTATGCATTAGGGGCAAAGCGCAAGCCCACTCCGAAGAAGAAAAAAGTGGTGGCCGTGGACACGGAAAACACCCCAGAAGAACAAGACGACGCGGCGTAATGCCCTTTCTTTATCGTTACCAAGCCTCTGCGATTGCAGGGGCTTTGTTTTTTATACATCCTCATAAATACCATGCTCACCAACAGGGCATCCCCAGAAACAAGGCTCCAATAAACAAGGCCCTCATAAACAAGGAAAATATCCTTGCAGCACTTTACCCTAATACCCAATACGTTCTCTCGCTACAATAACGTAAATCCCTTTGGTAACATAACCTATGACCACACACATTGAAGTCTGTATCGATCACATTGAATCTCTTCATCACGCCCTCAAGGGCGGTGCGACACGAATTGAGTTGTGCAGCGCGTTAGCGCTTGGCGGCCTCACCCCCAGTGCCGGATTGATGCGCCTGGCGGGCCGTTACCGTGCCCTGAGAGATATTGCCCAGAAAGAAAGTACCCAGAGAGACTTAGATTCAAACGCAAAAGGCATCCCTATTTACGCCATGATTCGCCCTCGCCAAGGCGACTTTATTTTCAGCGAACAGGATTTAGAGTGCATGCTGCACGACATCGACACCGCCGCGCAAAGTGGCCTTCAAGGCGTCGTAATTGGCGCTCTGACTGCCGATGGGAAAGTGGACACCCACATGACCTCACAACTCGTCGAACGCGCGCACGCCCATCAGTTGGGTGTGACTTTCCATCGCGCGTTTGATCAATGCCAAGATCCCGGTGAAGCCTTGGAAACCATCATCTCGTTAGGCTGTGAGCGAGTCTTAACCTCTGGCCTTGCGTTGACAGCCCCTGAAGGTGTTGCGGTGCTAAAACAGTTAGTGACCCAAGCGCGCGAGCGTATTGTGATTATGGCAGGGGCGGGAGTGAATGCCAGCAACGCGCGCGAGCTCATCAACCAGACCGGCGTGACCGAGCTGCACCTATCAGGAAAAACCCTGCGCCCAAGCTTAATGCGCTCACACTCTCAAGCGGCGATGGGCGAGATTGATGACTATCAGATCCCAGTCACGGATCCAGATGCGATTGCCCAAGTGGTCAAAGCGGTAAAATGTGCCCATTCAAACACTATTGTCCCGAATAAGTGCTAACATATTGATAATAATAAAAGCTTAAAGGGATGCACCATGGCAAAGAACAAGCTTGATAAAGCCTTTTACGAAAGTGAACTGGAACGCTTGCAGATTGAACTGGTCAAGTTGCAAGAGTGGGTAAAGCAAGAAGGTCTGAAAGTCGTGGTGATCTTTGAAGGCAGAGACGCGGCTGGAAAAGGGGGCGTGATTAAGCGCATCACCGAAAAACTCAATCCGCGCGTGTGTCGTGTCACAGCGCTCCCTGCCCCAACAGAAAAAGAGAAAACGCAATGGTATTTTCAACGCTATGTCGCGCATTTACCCAGCGCTGGCGAAATAGTACTGTTTGACCGCAGTTGGTATAACCGGGCTGGTGTTGAAAAAGTGATGGGCTTTTGTAGCGAAGCGCAATACGAAGAGTTTCTCCACTCTTGTCCGGAATTCGAGCGCATGTTGCAGCGCTCTGGCATCATCTTGATTAAGTACTGGTTTTCCGTCTCAGACGAAGAACAAGAGAAGCGCTTTCTTGGTCGTATCAATACCCCCATCAAACGTTGGAAATTCTCGCCTATGGATCTTGAATCCCGAAACCGCTGGGCGGAATATTCAGAAGCGAAGGATAAGATGTTTGCCTACACAGACACCAAACAATCGCCGTGGTGGGTCGTCCCTTCAGATGATAAAAAACGCGCGCGCCTCAATTGCATCAGCCATCTCTTAAGCCAAATTGACTATCAAGAAATCTCTTATCCAGAGATCGTGTTACCGGACATCAACAAAGAAGGCTATATTCGTAAGCCGATGGACGACCAGACGTTTGTCCCAGAGAAGTATTAACGCTTAGGTCCAGAATTCAACGCATCATCAATGCTCTGTTCGCCCAAGTGGCGAACATCTTTACCTTTGACAAAGTAAATGATGTATTCACAAATGTTTTGGCAGCGGTCACCCACACGTTCTATTGCCCGGGCAGACCACATCACTTGCAGGATGTTGGGGATGTTTTTCGGGTCTTCCATCATGTAAGTCATCAACTGACGAATAACGGCTTCGTACTCGGCATCTAACTTATCATCCAGCTTGTACACTTCTGCGGCGGCATCGACATCCATACGAGCGAACGCGTCCAACACTTGATGAAGCATGGTAATCGCTTGGCGACACAAAGGCTCGAGGGAAACTTGAAATTGGCGCTCTTTAGAGGATGGACTCTCAATCGCAACATAAGCCATCTTGGTGGCAACGTCGCCAATACGTTCCAGATCGGTAATGGTTTTGATGATGGCCATGATCAGGCGGAGATCTTTTGCGGTCGGCTGACGCTTGGCGATGATCCGAGTACACGCCTCATCAATCGACACCTCCATCGCGTTCACTTTGTGATCGTCACGTACCACTTTTCGCGCCAATTCGATGTCCTCTTTGTGCAGCGCTTGCATCGCAAAAGAGAGTTGCTGCTCAACTAAGCCTCCCATGGTAAGCACGTGGGTACGAATCGACTCTAGTTCGACATTAAACTGACCTGAAATGTGACGACCAAAATTCATAAACTGTGTGTGACTCCTCTTTGATTATCCGTAACGTCCGGTGATGTAATCTTCGGTTTGCTTTTTCATTGGTGAGGTAAAGATTGAGTCGGTATCGGAGTACTCAATCAATTTTCCCATATGAATAAATGCAGTGTGATCGCTCACCCGCGCCGCCTGCTGCATGTTATGCGTGACAATCACCACAGTATATTTGGTTTTGAGGTCATTGATCAGCTCTTCTATCGTCAAAGTGGAGATAGGATCAAGTGCTGATGTCGGTTCATCGAGCAAAAGGACCTCTGGCTCTATCGCAATCGCGCGCGCAATCACCAAACGCTGCTGCTGACCACCCGATAATCCAAACGCATTTTCGTGCAAGCGATCTTTCACTTCGTCCCATAATGCTGCGGCGCGAAGCGAACGTTCAACCGCATCATCAAGAATTCGGCTGTTTTTGACCCCTTGCAGACGCAAGCCATACACCACGTTTTCATAAATGGATTTGGGAAAAGGGTTGGGACGCTGAAACACCATTCCAACTCGGCGGCGCAACGTCGCAACATCGACCCCCGGATGGTAGACGTTTTTTTTATGCAGTTTCACTTTGCCTTCGACGCGGCAGCCTTCGACCAAGTCGTTCATACGATTAATGCAGCGCAGCAAGGTCGACTTTCCGCACCCCGATGGACCGATGAACGCCGTCACCTGACCTTTAGGGATGCGCATTGAAATATCACTCAGCGCTTGCTTGTGACGATAAAACAAGTTGAGGCCATCGATCTCGATCGCCGTTTGTTCATCGCTTAGGTTACGCACATCTAGCGGCGCTCGGTAGCCTAAGGTTTGGTTCACTGAAAACATGCTTAATCTTGTCCAAAGGTTCGATATTTTTCGCGTAAATTATTGCGAATACTGATGGCGGTTAAGTTGAGCCCGATGATGACCGTGACCAATAAAAAAGAGGTCGCGTACACTAAGGGACGCGCGCTTTCGATATTGGTGGTCTGAAAACCGACATCGTAGATATGAAAGCCCAAATGCATAAACTTACGCTCAAGGTGCAAAAAGGGAAACTGGCTGTCAACGGGCAAGCTGGAGGCCAACTTCACCGCCCCAACCAACATCAGCGGCGCCACTTCTCCCGCGGCGCGAGCCACGGCGAGAATCAATCCGGTGATAATTGCAGGGCTAGCCATCGGCAGAACGATGCGCCACATGGTCTCGAACTGTGTCGCGCCTAATGCCAAAGAGCCGTGACGCACCGAGCTCGGGATGCGGCTTAAGCCCTCTTCCGTGGCCACGATGACCACAGGCAAAGTCAATACCGCCAAAGTGAGCGCTGACCAAAGTAGACCTGGCGTTCCAAACGTCGGACTGGGCAGCTTTTCAGAATAGAAGAGCGCATCAATCGAGCCACCTAAGGTGTAGACGAAAAAGCCTAACCCAAAGACACCATAAACGATCGAAGGCACCCCAGCCAAGTTGATCACCGCCACACGAATCACTCGAGTAAACGCGTTGTTGTGCGCATACTCATGTAAGTAGACTGCTGCAATCACGCCCAGTGGCATAACAATAATCGACATGATGATCACCAGCAACACGGTACCAAACATAGCCGGAAATACGCCCCCTTCCGAGTTGGACTCTCTGGGATCATCGGTCAGAAACTTCCAAGCTTGCAGCGACCACTGGCCAAGTTTTTCGAGCAGAGACATATCATTGGGATACCACACATCCAACATCTCACGCAGTGGAATCGTCACCTGTGTGCCTTGCATATCCACCACAACCAGTCCTTGAAGATCAAGCTCATCACGCCAATCATCAAGCCTCGCTTCCATCGCCATCAACTGCTGGCTAAAGCCTTGGGATTGCTGCTGATAACGTAGCAAAAAGGCATCGTCTATATTTCCGTTGAGTTCTCGCTTTCGATACTCCAAGCGTAGCTTATCTGCCTGCGCGCTGAGCACTTTGATCTGCTTCTCGACCAGATTCTCAATGTCGCCCCGCACCTCTTTTGCAAACGCCAGTCCACGACCAATCGCCACATCCACATTTTGGCTCATCTCGCCATCGGCTTGTCGATAAGCGATGGGTCGACCAAAAAAATCACCGCCGCGCGTGCGCTCAATCACCGCCCACCCGGAAGGGGTCGTGCGATCTAACACCTCAGTTTCAAGTACAGACACAAAATCGGCAGAATAGAGATCGCGGTTGGCGACTTTAATACTCAAGCGCTCAACCAACCCTCGCTCTTCCACCTCATCTGACAATTCAATAGCCATCTCTTGTAAATGATTAATGGGCACCGATTCCGTCGCGTAGAGTTGCCCCACCAGCACCTCACCTTGAGAGGTCTGCCATTGATAGAGTGGAGAGGGCCAGAAAAACGAGAGACCTTTCCAACCAATCAGCAGCAATAAGCCCAGTACCGAGAGTAAGCTCACACTGACCGCACCGCCGGTGAGCCAAATCCAAGGAGAGCCGGATTTCAGCCATTGATAACCCGATTTCATACTAATCATGGCTCACCGCCTGAGCGGTTTTGACTCGCTTACAACGCACGATACTTCTCTCTTAACCTCTGACGCACCCACTCCGCCATCGAGTTCACTGCAAAAGTGAACATCAACAAAATCAACGCCGCTAGGAATAGCAATCGGTAATGGGAACTGCCTACTTCCGACTCCGGCATCTCAACCGCGATCGTTGCGGATAATGTGCGCATCCCTTCCAATATGTTCCAATCAAGGATCGGGGTGTTACCGGTGGCCATCAGCACAATCATCGTCTCACCAACGGCGCGACCAAGCCCCATCATGACGGCCGAAAAAATACCCGGACTGGCGGTAAGCAACACCACGTGTACTAAGGTTTGCCACTGTGTCGCCCCCAAGGCCAATGACCCGTCCGATAAGTGTTTCGGTACCGAGAAGATGGCGTCTTCTGCAATGGTAAAAATAGTGGGGATCACCGCAAACCCCATCGCAAACCCGACCACTAGAGCATTGCGCTGATCAAAACCAATCCCGTGCTGCGCCAAATACGCACGCACATCGCCACCAAACAACCACTCTTCTAAACCGCTCGTGTGAGAAAGCACCACCACCGTCAGTAAGATGATCACCGGCATAAGAATCACCGCATGCCAGCCATTGGCAAAGTGACGCTTCCATATTTTGGGTAGACTTTGCCACAGCGCCCCGGCCACTACGGTAGACAGCGGCAAAGCAATCAACAGTACCACCACAGACGCGAGATAGTTCTCAACAATCGGTGCAAACCACAGCCCCGCCAGAAAGCCGATGATGACCGTCGGTAGCGCCTCCATCAGCTCGATAGAGGGCTTGACGACTCGGCGCATCGCTGGCGTCATAAAATAAGCGGTATAAATGGCGCCCAATACCGCAATCGGTACCGCGAACATCATGGCGAACAATGCCGCTTTGATGGTGCCAAACGCGATCGGCACCAAGCTGAATTTGGCTTCAAACTCATCATTGGCTGAGGTGGTTTGCCAGACAAACTCTGGCTCTGGGTAGCCTTCATACCACACTTTTTGCCACAGAGAAGACAACGAGATTTCGGGGTATGGATTATCGAGATGCGAGACAGACAACTGGTCGCCACTTTGGGTCAACAAGTATTGTTCATTGTTGGACATCACCGCTAAGGTGGGCGCTTTATCAAAGGCTCGGTTAAACAGGACCAACTTTTCACTGGTGGTGTAGTGGCTTTGAACCGTGCCATTGGTATAAAAACTGTAGAACCCTTTGCGATAGGTATCAGGCAGCAGCAGCTGTAACTGCGGTGCGAGTTGAAACTCTCGAATCGGCATCAAGTGGCGCTCACCCTCTTTGAGCACATCAAACCACTGCGACACTTTGCCGTCTTGGTGGCTCACTAACAAAGAGTAAGCGCCCGCTAACAGCTGCACCTCACTCACCGCATGTTTGACGTCGCCTGCACTTAAATCGACCACTTCACGAACGGAGAACCCCTGACGCTGTTTGGTGGCAATGACCAGCTCAGATGCGCTGCGCAAATATAGCGTGTCACCATTTGGGGTGAGCAAAAGCTGATCTAAATCGATAAAAGGCTGTGGAAACTCAAATTCTTGGCGTTTCCCGTTGGAATCTAACCAACGGACACGGATGCGATTGTCGTCATAGTAGCCGACCAAAGTGAAATTATCGTGCGTGAAGGCATCGCGGTCTGCAAAAGCAAACGCGCGCAACTGAGCGTCAGTAGCTGACTCACCCATGAGTAAATCCAGCGGCGGCATAACGACATCGACACTCGGGGTGAGTACTCGCTCACCATTTGCCAACCTGCTGCTTAATTCAGGGCGAAAGAGCGTCACCTGCCCTGATGGCGTCGCCATCGCATGCCAAGGGTTTACACCAATACCAGAGGCAAACAAGGTGTGCTGCGCCCCCAAGTCATAGTGATAAATCGCGTCGCGGCGCTCATCATTGAGCGCCCAAAACTTGAGTGTACCGAGAGAGGATAAGGTATAAGCGGAGTGGCCATAGTCATCGACGCCCAGCGCAACGATAGACTGCTCATCTATCGTTTTAGTCGCCAAATTGGGCGTGATCTTGGCGTCAGAAAACAGAGGCAAGACCATCATGGCGAGATAAACAAAGATCAGCACCAGCGCCGCAAGCACGCCGACGCCACCCGCAGAGACAGCCAGTTTTACGATTCTATCTTTAATAAGTCGTTTTCTGTCACGTTCTCGTAACGAAAAATCGCCTTTAACCATCTGTCCCACTTACCTAAATTAACCCAAGCGTATAATATTTCCATTAGGTGACAATTATATTACAGCTCACATTAAGCAACTGAAAGTAGTGTAATAAAAACCTGCAATAAAAATGTCATATAAAGATCTTAGCTTGGCTACCAGTTTGGTCTTATTAAGTCCTTACTCTATAGCGCCCCTTAGAGAAGGCACGTTGCAAAGGTTGGGTTATGAGTGCTGAAAAACTGTATATCGAAAAAGAGCTAAGTTGGCTGTCGTTTAATGAACGCGTACTCCAAGAAGCGGCAGATAAAGAAGTGCCACTCATCGAAAGAATTCGATTTTTAGGCATATTTTCCAACAACTTGGACGAGTTTTATAAAGTTCGATTTTCCGATGTCAAACGTCGCATTTTAATCAATCAAGAGCGTGGAGGCAGTGACAACCCCAAACATCTGCTGAGTAAAATGCAGAGCAAAGCGCTCAAACTGAATGATAAATTTGATGAGCTCTACTCTGAGCTCATCCGCGAAATGGCGCGTCGGCGGATTTTTTTAGTCAACGAAACTCAGCTTAGTGACGCACAACAAAAGTGGATAAAAAAATATTTTCGCAATGAAGTGGTTCCGCATATCACCCCGCTTTTGATGCGTGACGACATCGATGTGCTGCAATTCCTAAAAGATGAATACGCCTACATCGCTGTCGACTTACGCAAAGGCGAACACAATCAATATGCCTTGATAGAGATCCCCACCGACCACTTGCCTCGCTTTGTCATGGTGCCAGAACAGAAAGGCAAACGGCGCAAAACCATCATTCTTCTCGATAACATCATCCGATACTGTTTGGATGAACTCTTCAGTGGCTTTTTTGAGTATGACGAGCTAAACGGCTACGCGATGAAAATGACGCGTGACGCCGAATACGACCTCAGTCACGAAGTCGAGCACAGCCTTCTTGAGCAAATGTCTGAAGGGGTCAGTCAGCGCTTAACCGCGATGCCGGTTCGCTTTGTCTATGAGCGTGACATGCCCACCGAAATGCTGAGCTTTTTGTGCGATAAGCTGAAAATCTCCAACTACGACAGTTTGATCCCAGGTGGCCGCTACCACAACTTTAAAGACTTTATTGGTTTTCCCAATGTGGGCCGTGACTACCTCGAAAACAAACCCTTACCGCCGATGAAATGCGCCGATTTCGACGGGTATGCCAACGCCTTTGATGCCATCAAAGCGCAAGATATCTTACTCTATTACCCCTATCACACATTTGAGCACATCAGCGAAATGGTGAGGCAGGCATCGTTCGATCCGAAAGTACTGAGCATCAAGATCAATATTTATCGCGTTGCCAAAGATTCGCGCCTGATGAACTCGATTATCGATGCGGTGCACAATGGCAAAAGTGTCACAGTGATTGTAGAGCTTCAGGCTCGATTTGATGAAGAAGCCAACATTGAGTGGTCGCGGATTCTGACCGAAGCCGGCGTGCATGTCATTTTTGGCGCGCCCGGATTAAAAATCCACTCTAAATTGCTCTTGATTACACGCCGCGAAGATGACGACATCGTCCGCTATGCGCACATCGGCACCGGCAACTTCCATGAAAAAACCGCCCGTATCTACACCGATTTCTCGCTTCTCACCGCAGACCCTGAGCTCACTAACGAAGTGCGCAATGTGTTTGGCTACATTGAGAACCCGTATCGACCGGTGCGCTTCAATCACTTAATTGTCTCACCACAAAACTCTCGCAAGCAGCTCTATCGCCTCATCGACGCAGAAATTGCCAATGCGAAAGAGGGTAAAAAAGCTGCTATTACTCTGAAAGTCAATAACCTAGTGGATCGCGGACTGGCAAATAAACTCTACGGCGCGAGCAGCGCAGGGGTAGAGATAAAGATGATCATTCGTGGTATGTGCTCTTTGGTGCCGGGTATTGATGGCGTGAGCGACAACATCAAAATCATCAGCATCGTCGACCGATTCTTAGAACACCCGCGCGTTCTCATCACGCACAATGATGGAGACCCCAAAGTGTACATCTCATCAGCAGATTGGATGACACGGAATATCGACTATCGGATCGAAGTCGGTGCTCCAGTGCGTGACGAACGTCTTAAACAGCGCATTATCGATATCATCAACATCCACTTTACCGATACAGTAAAGGCGAGGTGGATAGACAAAGAGATGAGCAATACCTATGTGCCACGCGGAAACCGAAAGAAAATTCGCTCACAGATTGCCATTTACGACTATCTTAAGAATGTAGAAAAACAGACAAAGAAACAGAAAGAGCTTTCAATCACTCATGACCCAAACACCGGAAATTCGTGATGTTGCCGCGATTGACCTTGGCTCAAACAGCTTCCACATGGTGGTCGCCAAAGTTGTAGACCAAGACTTGCAACTGGTAAGTCGACACAAGCAGCGAGTCCGTCTCGCAGCTGGGTTAGATGCACAAAAAAATTTAGACAACGCCGCCATTGAACGTGGCTTAGAATGTTTGACCATCTTCGCTGAGCGACTGCAAGGGTTTGAGGAGAGCAATGTGCGTATCGCCGCAACGCACACCCTACGTCAAGCCAACAACGCGCATATCTTTTTGCAGCGAGCCCGTGACGTACTGCCCTTTCCCATCGAGATCATCCCCGGTATTGAAGAAGCACGCCTAATTTATCTGGGGGTTGCCCACACGCAACCGGCCTCTGACTCCAAATTGGTGGTAGACATTGGCGGTGGCAGTACCGAAATGATCATAGGGCAAGGCTTCGAACCGCATTTAGTCAACAGTAAGCAGATGGGGTGCGTCAGCTTTACTAAGCACTATTTCAAAAACAACAGGCTGTCGAAGAAGAACTTTGCCAAAGCGACCTTAGCCGCGGAGCAAAAGTTGGAGTCCATTGCCCATCAATATCGCAAGAAAGGCTGGGAAGTCGCGTTTGGCTCCTCAGGGACCATTAAGGCCATTCGTGATGTACTGGTCGGAATGGGCTTTGAAGATGGCATTATCGACAGCAAACGACTCGACAAGCTCATCGAAAAACTGTGTGAGTGGGAGACGATTGATGACATCAACCTCACCGGCCTCACACCGGAACGTCAGCCTGTGTTTGCGGCGGGTGTGGCGATCCTTGCCGCCATTTTCAAAGATTTCAAAATCAACGAAATGCACTTTTCAGAGGGCGCACTGCGAGAAGGCTTACTCTACGAAATGGAATCGCGCTTTAAGCGCTCCGACATCCGCATGCGCACCACGGAAAACCTTGCCAGTAAACATCTGGTCGATCTAGAGCATGCGGCCAAAGTCAAAGGCCATGCCCGCGAGTTTTTGGATCAAACCCACCAAGAGCTTGGCATTAACAAACACTCTGAGCTGTTTGATTTGCTCGAATGGAGCGCGTTATTGCATGAAGTAGGGCTTAGCATCAGCTTACAAGCCTTCCACCGCCATTCGGCTTACATTCTCAAACATACCTACATGCCCGGCTTTAACCGAGAGCAGCAAACCATTCTCGCCATGTTAGCGCGCTTTCAGCGCAAAGCGTTAAAGCTCAATGAAATGGAAGAGTTTTCGCTGTTTAAGAAAAAGCACGTCATCAGTTTAATTCGCATTCTGCGCCTCGCCATCTTGCTCAACGGTCAGCGCAACGATGACCCACTGCCAGCCCTGACACTGAAAGTCGATGGCGACAGTTGGACCTTGAAGTGTGATGAAGCCCAGTGGTTGGAACACAACAAGCTGCTCCATGCCGATCTGCTTTGCGAGCAAGAATACTGGAACAGTGTCGGCTGGGAACTGACCTTTTAGACTCAGTCTCTCTCATAAAACGAAAAAACGCCGCGTTATAAGTGAACGCGGCGTTTGTTTAACCTTATGATGACGACGTCTTCGTCATTTCAATTACGTAGAGAAAGGCCGACTTTTTCTAATTCCTGCTGCGCGATTTCAGGCGATAGAGGGACATAACCATCTTTGCTCACCAGAGCTTGCCCTTGTTTAGAGTAAATAAAGCGAATGAACTCTCGCTCGATCGGAGGCAGCGGTTTGTCAGGATGCTTGTTGACATACACATACAGGTAACGCGACAAAGGGTACCGACCAGTCAAAATGTTTTGATAACTCGGCGCGATGTAATCCTCGCCCTCTTTGGCAATCGGCAACAGCTTCACACCTGACACTTGATAGCCTACGCCAGAGTAGCCGATCGTATTGATCGCAGAGGCCACCGATTGGACGACCGATGCCGATCCCGGCTGCTCATTGACGTTATTTTTAAAGTCACCGCCGCATAAGGCGTTGTTTTTAAAATAGCCGTACGTACCGGAGACCGAGTTACGACCAAACATTTGAATCGCACGCTTTGCCCATTGGTAGTCGAGTGCTAGTTGGGTCCAAAACTCGATACTCTCCGTACCGCCACAACGTAAAGTCGCGGAAAAAATACGATCAAGCTGAGAAAAATTGAGCCCTTCAATCGGATTGTCGCGGTGGACAAAAACGCCAATCGCGTCGATGGCGACGCGTAACTCTGTGGGTTTGTAACCATGCTCGCGCTCAAAGGCCTCAATTTCACGGTTGCGCATTTCGCGGCTCATCGGGCCAAATTGCGCCGTTCGCTCAGTTAATGCTGGGGGAGCGGTGGAAGAACCAGACGCCTGGACTTGACCATTAATACTGGGATAAATCAGCGTAAACTCTTCCATCCATAAGGTGGTCATACCGGCAAGCGTATCAGAGCCAACACTGCTCAGGCTTCCGCTAACGCCGCGTACTTTTTGATACTCTTGCAATCCTGTCGCTCGAGCAGGGCCAGTCAATAGCCCCAATACCGCCACACCAATCGTGATGATGATTGGCCACGCTTTTTGGCGCCCCATTACTTCACCACCAAACGTTTTGGCAACAAGAAGGAGAACTTACTGCCCACACCGACTTGCGACTCAATTTCAAGATGTGAATCGTGGTGGGTTAACGCATGTTTAACGATGGCAAGACCGAGTCCACTTCCGCCGGTATCACGCGAGCGTGCCTTATCCACTCGGTAAAAACGCTCGGTTAAACGGTGAATATGCTGTTTCTCGATCCCTTCACCGCTGTCTTCCACTTCAAGCCTCGCCCCTTGTGCCGTTTCATACCAACGCACATTGACCGTTGCACCGGCTGGGGTGTATTTCACGGCGTTATAGACCAGATTAGAAATAGCGCTGCGCAATTGATCTTCGTCACCAAGCACTCGTAACGTGTCATCGACATCAAAGTGGAGCTGATGGTTATGCTCGCCACTGAGGCTCGCCGCTTCTTTCTCAAGCACATCCAGCATCGCGGGGACGTTCACGACATCTTCAAGCTCATGCATGGGCGCCGCTTCGATCTTAGAGAGGGTCAACAACTGATTGACCAAACTGTTCATGCGGTTTAGCTGCTCGGTCATCACGCCGTGTGCCTTACTCCACATCGGGCCGACCACCATGTCTGGGTCTTCCGTCATTTCCAGGTACCCTTGCAGCACGGTCATCGGCGTACGAAGTTCATGAGACACGTTGGCGAAGAAATTGCGGCGCATCCCCTCAAGCTGCTTGAGCTGAGTGACGTCACGCACCACCATCAAGTGCTCCCCTTCGGTATAAGGCACAATACGTAGTTCGAGCATTCGCTCGACGTTCAACGGTGAACGCATTTCCAGAGGGACAGAGAAATCTTGCTTATTGAGATATTTGATGAAATCAGGGGTACGAATTAGATTCGATATCGGCTGGCCCGAATCATCTGGCCAGCGAAATCCAAGCAGATGCTGGGCGAGCTTGTTGCACCAGACAATGTTGCCTTCACTGCGAAACACCACGACTGCATCGGGTAAGGATTCGGCACCGTTGCGGAAACGGCGGATAAGATTGGTCAGCTCTTTGCGCTTTTTTCGCTGACGCTGCTGCAAGCGGTAAATGCCATTAAATAGCGACTCCCAGTTACCAGACCCCGACGGTGGCGTCAGGCGCTTTTCGTCCCACAGCCAAGCAGATAAACGTATTTGATTGTGCAGATGCCACAGCAACTGAATCGCCGTCGCGGCTAACAACAGCCACGGCAGATAGCCAAATACCCAACCAATGAGTACCCAAGGGGTGTAAAAAAAAGCCAGCTCCCAGGCCAGCTTTTTCCAAGTTAACCGTTCTACCACTTACCTCTCCGTTTTGCTTTCCTTATGACCTCACACGTTTAATGTGATTATGCTTTGGTGGAGAAGCGATAACCTGCACCACGCACTGTTTGGATCAACTTATCGTGCCCGGCGGCTTCGAGTGCTTTGCGTAAACGACGGATATGAACGTCAACCGTACGATCTTCCACGTACACGTTGGTTCCCCAGACGTTATTGAGCAACTGCTCGCGGCTGTAGACACGCTCTTGGTGAGTCATAAAGAAGTGCAACATTTTGAATTCCGTTGGCCCCATATCGACAGGCTCATCGTTCGCTGTCACACGGTGAGAAACGGGATCCAATTTGAGTCCTTGAACATCAATCACATCTTCCAGCGCAGTGGGCGTCACGCGGCGAATTACCGCTTTAAGCCTCGCCACCAGCTCTTTCGGTGAAAATGGCTTGGTGATGTAATCATCCGCACCCACTTCAAGGCCACGAACCTTGTCTTCTTCTTCACCACGCGCTGTCAGCATCACTACCGGAATGTTGCGTGTCAGCTCTTCACGCTTCATGTGTTTGATGAAATTAATACCGCTGCCGCCAGGGAGCATCCAATCTAGCAGCACTAGATCTGGGAAGGGTTCAGCCAATTTGGTTACTGCAGTATCGTAATCTTCTGCTTCTACTGCTTGGTAACCTTTTTGTTCAAGAACAAAACACAGCATTTCACGAATTGGTGCCTCGTCTTCAACAACCAGAATCCTTCTAGACATAATCATTTAACCTTATGTTCGTTGAGTTTACTCAATGATTAGGGCGGGCAGCCTGCCGCCTCTTGATGCATAGGCATTATTACTAGCAATTATGACACTTTTGTGACCTTTGAAAACAAATTTTCATATAACTTTTATTCTGGATTCATCTTCATATTTTGCATTTCGGCTAAGACAATCTGGTTGAAATTCCTTATTATTGCCGACTTACTTGTAGCACTAGAGAGATCATATGTGGTTTAAAAACTGTCTGGTTTATCGCTTTAACCGCGATATTGAGTTCAATGCAGACCAATTAGAAAAACAGCTCCAAGAGTTTCGTTTTACGCCATGTGGCAGCCAAGACAAGCAAAAATTCGGTTGGGTCACCGCCATGGGGAAACACGGCGACATGATGACGCACGTTTCCGAAAACCGCATTCTTATCTGCGCCAAGAAAGAAGAGAAAATGTTGCCCGCTTCCGTGATCAAAGAGTCACTGAACGCTAAAGTGGATGCCATGGAAGCGCAAGAAGGTCGACCACTGAAAAAGAAAGAAAAAGAGACCTTAAAAGACGACATCGTGATGGATTTGCTACCGCGTGCCTTTAGCCGCAGTAACCACACCTATGTGCTGATTTTGCCGAGCGAAGGCTTTATTTTGGTGGATGCGAGCAGCTACAAAAAAGCCGAAGATGTCTTAGCTCTACTGCGTAAAACCATGGGAAGCTTACCCGTCGTGCCTGCCATCCCGGAAAAACCGCTCGAACTTACAATGACAGAATGGGTAAAGAGCGGCGATCTCCCAGCAGGCCTACAAATGCTTGACGAGGCCGAACTAAAATCGGTACTGGAAGAAGGCGGTATTATCCGTTGTAAAAAGCAAGAGCTCACCAGTGATGAGATTCGCAGCCACATTGAAGCGGATAAGCAAGTCACCAAACTCGCCTTGTGGTGGCAAGAGCGCTTGGAGTTTATTTTGGCCGACGACGGCAGCATCAAACGCCTCAAGTTTTCAGATGAACTGAGAGATCAGAACGAAGATATTCCTCGTGAAGATCAAGCGGCGCGCTTTGATGCCGACTTTTCACTGATGTGCAGCGAAATGAGCACCTTCTTACCGGATCTCTACCGCATGCTCGGTGGACTACCGCACCCGAACGCGTAATCTTCTGCCCCTAACTCTCTTCAGCGCCTTCGCTTCGAAGGCGTTTCATTACTCTCTCTTATGTTTTCCTAGTCACCACAGCGTATTTGACGTAAAATTTGCGCCCCTGATTCCATATGGTGGAATCGGCCTGACTTGAGATCAGATTGAAGAGAAATGACTATGACCACTGAGAAAGCTTTTGTTCCTGAGCTACTGTCACCGGCAGGCAGCTTGAAAAACATGCGTTATGCCTTTGCCTACGGCGCTGATGCCGTTTACGCGGGCCAACCTCGTTACAGCCTGCGCGTTCGTAACAACGAGTTCAACCACGAAAACCTAAAAATCGGTATCGATGAAGCGCATGCGCTGGGTAAAAAACTCTACGTGGTGTGCAACATCCAGCCGCACAACTCAAAGCTAAAAACCTTTATCCGCGACCTTAAACCTGTGGTCGAAATGGGCCCAGACGCCTTAATCATGTCTGACCCAGGTCTGATTATGATGGTACGTGAAGCCTTCCCTGATATGCCAATCCACTTATCAGTACAAGCGAACGCGGTGAACTGGGCGACGGTAAAATTCTGGGCTGCCAACGGTGTTGAACGCGTGATTGTTTCTCGTGAGCTTTCTCTAGAAGAGATCGAAGAGATCCGTGAACACTGCCCTGAAACAGAGCTCGAAGTCTTTGTTCACGGTGCACTATGCATGGCGTATTCTGGTCGCTGTCTGCTTTCTGGCTACATCAACAAGCGTGATCCGAACCAAGGGACATGTACGAACGCATGTCGTTGGGAATACAAAGTTGAGCAAGGCAAAGAAAACGACACTGGCGACATCGTTGAGAAGTTTGATCCATCACAGGCCCAGCCTGTTGAAGTTCAAGACGAGCGCCCTGAAACCACGATTGGTCGTGGCAAACCAACCGATGAAGTGGTGCTGCTTTCTGAAGCTCACCGTCCAGAAGAAAAGATGGCCGCTTACGAAGATGAGCACGGCACTTACATCATGAACTCGAAAGATCTCCGTGCGGTTCAGCACGTTGAGCGTCTAACGAAGATGGGTGTTCACTCGCTGAAAATCGAAGGCCGCACTAAGTCTTTCTACTACTGTGCGCGCACCGCGCAAGTCTACCGTAAAGCGATCGATGATGCGGTTGCAGGTCGTCCGTTTGATGAGAGCCTAATGGGCACGCTTGAAAGCTTAGCTCACCGTGGTTACACCGAAGGCTTCCTTCGTCGTCACACGCACGATGCGTACCAAAACTACGACTACGGCTACTCTGTTTCCGATTCTCAGCAGTTTGTCGGTGAGTTTACCGGTAAACGTCGTGGTGACATGGCAGAAGTGGAAGTGAAGAACAAATTCGTTGTGGGTGATAGCCTTGAGCTTATGACACCTAAAGGTAATGTAGTCTTCACGCTTGAAGCGATGGAAAACCGCAAGTCTGAGTCTATCGATGACGCAAAAGGCAATGGCCACTTTGTCTTCATTCCAGTCCCGCAGGATTTGGATCTGGAATTTGGTCTATTGATGCGTAACCTTAATGCTGGTCAGGATACCCGTAACCCAACAGGTAAATAACCATGGCGTTGCTGATCACGGATAAGTGCATTAACTGCGATATGTGTGACCCTGAGTGCCCTAACGGCGCTATCTCTATGGGTGACAGCATATTCGAGATCGACCCTGATCTCTGTACAGAGTGTAAAGGGCACTACGACAAACCCACTTGTCAGTCTGTGTGTCCGATCACCAAATGCATTATCACGGACCCAAACCATATTGAAACCGAAGAGGAACTGCTCGAAAAGTTCGTCATCATTCAAGGGTTAGCCTAATACCAAAAACGCCGCTCATCGAAGCGGCGTTTTTTATTCCTACCTTGTCACTGCTCAAGCAAGGCTTGGCATTGGCTCGGCATCACCTTTGGCTTTCGTTTTGCTGACGCCGTGGTGCTGCTCGTTTTCGTGCTAGGTTTGGGCTGTGGTTTCCAACTGGCAAGCTCTGCGCCGCAACCATCCCCCGCAGGAGGCGCGGCTTGAGGTTGACAGGCATCACTGCCCTTAGGGCAGCGAAGCCGAACATGCATATGGTAATGATGCCCCCACCAAGGCCTGACTTTGCGAAGCCATGTTCTGTCTTGGCTCTCTTCGCTGCGACACAAGGTGTCTTTGATTACGGGGTGAACAAAAATTCGAGCGACGTCGTCATCACTGGCTGCAAGCTTGATCAAATCAAAATGACGACGGTCCCAGCTCGCTTTCACTAAGCGGTATTGCTCTAGGTTGACCACGCTCACAGGCTCAGGTTTGGCCAACTGAGGGGAGCTCAATGGCGCATCCGCCAACCTAAGCCAAATGTCGATATCGAGCCCCGTTTGATGACTTGAATGGCCAGACGAAAAGCGCCCGCCTTGTGGCAGCGAGAGATCGCCAATCAAGAGCGAGGTGTTCAACGTTCGATACGCTTGCTCAGCCAAATGTTCGATGTAGCGAATCGCACTGGGGTGAGCATAGTATCGAGCGCGCTGGCTGCGCAGCACTTGATACCCTTCCCCTTCAAGCGGTAGCGCCTTGGCCCCGGCTAAGCAGCCATTGGCGTAGCTTCCTATCGCCTGCGGCTGAGATTGAGACGGAGATGAAATGGCCTCCCAAGGCGTGGCACTGACCGATGAGCCA
Source organism: Vibrio sp. R12-SG2-ISO1 (assembly GCF_059834045.1). Classification (NCBI taxonomy): domain Bacteria; kingdom Pseudomonadati; phylum Pseudomonadota; class Gammaproteobacteria; order Vibrionales; family Vibrionaceae; genus Vibrio; species Vibrio sp. R12-SG2-ISO1. The sequence goes on from NZ_JCBDGO010000001.1 coordinate 660,228, forward strand.
AAGCTCATCATCAAAGCGATAGGTAGAAAGGCGCTAAGTCGCCAAATCGTCCCTGTTTGCATGACTCGTCCCTTCCCTCAATTCACCGTTGCCACTCAGCGTTTAATAATGGTCACCATTATCATAATAGCCCCTGGCTTCAAGCGCCGTGAAAATTACCGCTACATCGACCTCTTCGCCAAGCACGCCGCGAACCTGACGAGTAATGATGCTCGCGACCGCATCTTGGGTCTCTTGGCCGCGATCAAACCACAACACTTCGACAAACGGATACGCTTGGCTGACCTCTCCATCGTAAAAAAACGTGGTATAGATGTATTCAAAGGTGAAATCCTCTTTGGGGCAATCCATGTGCGGTTGCAGCTCATCAAGCAGTGTTGAGGATAAGGTTTGAACCGTTTGCGGCTCCACTGCTCGAAAACGTAGATGAGGCATAGATAAGATCCTATTGTTGAGTTTGCTCCATAATAACAAGATATTGAGCAATGCCCATCGCATTCCTGCATGCGACGACCTCTAACATTATCGTGGCTTGAACGTCACGCGAAGAACCCCATCCTGACTGACGATCACCGCTCGCCAATCTGGATGTTGATAGACCAGGCGCTGGGTCGATTCAGGTGAGGCTTGCCCCAGAAGCCGCACTATTTTGGTTTCGACCTCTTGGTTTGACGCAAGCGCGAGTTCTGTCTCGATATTTAAACTCTGATCATCGATGGTGACGTGGTTGAGCACAAAACCATCTTGGCGAAGATGTAACTGCAGCCGACTCCATTGATGGGTTGAAAACGATGACAGTAATGTGATTGAGAACGTTGCGCCGTCTAAGGTGGCTTCAGCGATATAGTGCTCTTTGTGGAAGTCCAGCGCCATCTCACACCAAGTATCGCGCTCACACGCCTGCCAAGTTTCCTGGATCTCTTGGCGTATTGCATCGCCATTCAATATCGGTATCAACAGCGTATTGGCGCAGGCCAGTGGACTCACCAGCATCACTATCAACAATCGAATTCTCATCACTCTTCCTTCGGTGAGTAGGAACAAAAAAGCCGCTGACATCAGCGGCTTTGGAGTAGCTCAAATAGAGGTAGCGAGCACGGAGAATGCAAGAGAGCCATTAAGGCATCTCATCAAACTCAGCGCCCTCTTTTTCAACTTGAGGTGGCATCAGGTGCTCTCGGGTGATACCCAGCTTCAATGCCAGCGCAGAAGCGACATAGATAGAAGAGTAGGTACCCACTGTGATACCAAGCAATAGCGCAGTGGCAAAACCGTGAATCATCGCACCACCTTGGGTGAACAAGGCGATCACCACAAACAAGGTCGTGCCCGAAGTGATCAAGGTACGACTCAGTGTTTGGGTAATGGAGTTGTTCATGACCTCAGCCGATTCGCCTTTACGCATCTTGCGGAAGTTTTCACGGATACGGTCAAAGACAACAATCGTATCGTTGAGCGAGTAGCCGACCACCGTTAGCAAGGCTGCGACAATGGTAAGATCCACTTCAATTTGCATCAAAGAGAAGATGCCCAAGGTGATGATAACGTCGTGCGCCAAAGCAAGTACCGCGCCCGCCGCCAAACGCCACTCAAAGCGCACCGAGACGTAAATCAAGATACAGATCAGCGACACCAAGATCGCCAGACCGCCCGCTTCTGTCAGCTCATCACCCACGTTCGGGCCGACAAACTCGATACGGCGCATCTCTACGTTTTCACCCGTGCCCTCTTTAATGGCACTGATGATTTGGTTGCCTAAGGTTTCGCCTGAAGCGTCATCACGAGGACGCAAACGCACCATGACATCACGGGCACTACCAAAGTTTTGCACCGTAGCGTCACCGAAGCCTTTGGCATCCAGCGCACCACGAATCTCTTCAAGGTTTGCCGGTTGCTCAAAGCCCACTTCAATCAGCGTACCGCCAGTGAAGTCTAAGCCCCAATTCAACCATTTAGTTGATAGCGTGAAGAGCGCCGCAGCGATCATTACAATAGACAGCGCGAATGCTGCCTTTGACCAACGCATAAAGTCGATCGTTTTCTCTGCTTTTAGAATCTGAAACATACGTATTCCTAGCCCTAGATCGACAGTTTATTAATGCGCTTACCGCCGTACAGTAGGTTAACCACACAACGGGTACCAACGATAGCAGTAAACATGGAGGTCAAAATACCGATAGACAGCGTGACCGCAAAACCTTTGATGGCACCAGTACCGACGGCAAACAAGATGATCGCGGTGATCAGCGTCGTGATGTTTGCATCCGCAATAGTACTGAACGCGTTGGCGTAACCTTGGTGAATCGCTTGTTGTGGATTGCGGCCATCACGCAGCTCTTCTCGGATACGCTCAAAAATCAGCACGTTAGCATCCACCGCCATACCGACCGTCAAGACAATACCGGCAATCCCTGGCAGCGTCATGGTTGCCCCTGGAATCATCGACATTACCCCAATGATCAACACCAAGTTCGCCATCAGCGCCATGTTGGCAATCAAGCCAAACTTACGGTAGTAGAGCAAGGTAAACAGCATCACTGCGACCATACCCCAAATACACGCTTGGACACCCATATCGATGTTCTGCTGTCCCATTGATGGACCAATGGTACGCTCTTCAACAATCGAGATTGGCGCAATCAAAGCCCCCGCACGGAGTAGCAACGCAAGGTTATGCGCTTCGGCGGCAGAATCGATACCTGTGATGCGGAAGTTACGCCCAAGTGCCGATTGAATGGTCGCTTGGTTGATCACTTCTTCATGCTTAGACAGAATCACTTTGCCTTCAGGAGTACGTTTACCGCTGTCTTTGTACTCTGCAAATACCGTCGCCATCAGCTTACCGATATTTTGACGCGAGAACGCCGACATCTTGTTCCCACCTTCACTGTCGAGTGAGATGTTCACCTGCGGGCGACCATACTCATCCACGCTGGAGCTCGCATCCGTGATGCTTGAACCACCAAGAATGACACGCTTTTTCAGCACGACAGGGCGACCATCGCGATCTTGCTTGATTTCACTGCCCGCTGGCGCGCGACCACTGGCAGCGGCCGCAAGGTCAGCGCTCGCATCCACTTCACGGAACTCAAGCGTCGCCGTCGCACCGAGAATTTCTTTCGCGCGAGCGGTGTCTTGTACGCCCGGAAGCTCCACCACAATGCGGCTTGCACCTTGACGCTGAACCAATGGCTCCGCAACACCTAGTTCGTTCACACGGTTACGCAAAATGGTAATGTTCTGCTCGACCGCGTAGTTGCGAATTTCGGTGAGGCGTTGCTCGGTAAAGGTTGCTTTGAGTGCAAAGCGGCTCTCGCTGCCTGACTCCACAAACAACATGTCAGGGTGTAGACCTTCGAGAACACGTTTCGCTTGCGCGAGCTGCTCGCCATCACGAAGCAGCACTTCGACCGCATCTTTGCCCAGTGGGCGAATGGCGCGGTAACGAATTTTCTCTTCGCGAAGCTCACTACGAAACGCTTCTTCTTGCTGGCCGACGAGTTTTTCCATCGCCGCGTCCATATCCACTTCCATCAGGAAGTGAACACCACCACGCAAATCTAGACCTAACTTCATTGGCGCAGCGCCAATCGCTTCTAGCCAGTCCGGTGTGGATGGTGCAAGGTTAAGCGCGACAATCGTATCGTTACCGAGCGCTTCGCTGATGACGTCGCGCGCACTGATTTGCGTATCGGTACTCGTAAAGCGTACAAGGATGGATCCATTTTCTAGAGCAATGGATTTATGAGATAAGCCCTCTTTTTCAAGAGCTTGAGTGACAGAGTCCAGCGTTGACAGATCAACAGAGGCGCCGCGCGCCCCTGTCACTTGAATTGCCGGATCTTCACCGTATAAATTCGGAAGTGCGTACAACGCAGCGATAGCGATGGTTAGCACCACCATCAAATACTTCCATAACGGATAGCGGTTAAGCACAGCGAGGATCCTCTAGCTGTTTATAGAGATTTCAGCGTACCTTTTGGTAGCACTGCAGTCACGAAGTCTTTCTTGATCACAACTTCGTTGTTCGCGTTAAGTTCGATTGAGATGTAATCGTTGTCTTCTGCAATCTTAGTGATCTTACCCACTAGACCACCGCTCGTCAGCACTTCGTCACCTTTGCCCATAGAAGCCATTAGGTTCTTGTGCTCTTTCACACGCTTAGACTGTGGGCGGTAGATCATGAAGTAAAAGATAACCGCGAACATACCTAGCATGATCAACATTTCGAAACCGCCACCTGCTGGTGCGCCTTCAGCGGCTGCGTGAGCTTGAGAAATAAACATTAAAATAATCCTCTATTTATATTTTATTGATATCCAAATTGGGCTTTAGCCAAACACTTTCAAGGGTCAGATTAAACAATAGAGATCACCCTCTCAAAAATGCACGCTGTTTGCCTATTTTATTAGCAAAAGCCTCTGACCATAGGTCAAAGGCTTTCAATCGTTATGCTTTCGTCAGTGGCGGCACTTCGCGGTCACGACGTGCATAGAACTCTTCCACAAACGCGTCAAAGCGGTCTTCATCGATCGCCTTACGGATGCTTGCCATCAAGCGTTGGTAGTAGCGCAAATTGTGAATCGTGTTCAAACGCGCGCCCAAAATCTCATTGCAGCGCTCTAGGTGATGCAAATAGGACTTCGAGTAGTTTTGGCAAGTGTAACAGTCACAATGTGGATCCAATGGCGTGGTATCCGTTTTGTGTTTTGCATTACGGATCTTGATCACACCGCCAGTGACAAACAAGTGGCCATTACGAGCGTTGCGCGTTGGCATCACACAGTCAAACATGTCAATACCACGGCGAACACCTTCTACCAAATCTTCCGGTTTGCCAACCCCCATTAAGTAACGAGGTTTGTCTTCAGGCAGTTGCGGACAGGTGTGCTCAAGAATGCGGTGCATGTCTTCTTTTGGCTCGCCTACGGCCAAACCGCCCACAGCGTAACCATCAAAGCCGATGTCTGTCAGACCTTTCACTGACACATCACGCAAGTCTTCGTACACGCCGCCCTGAACAATACCAAAGAGGCTGTTCGGGTTTTCAAGCTTATCAAAATGATCGCGTGAACGCTGCGCCCAACGCAGTGACATTTCCATCGATTTCTTCGCTTCATCGTGTGTCGCTGGGTATGGCGTACACTCGTCAAAGATCATCACAATATCGGAGCCCAGATCGTATTGAATTTCCATCGACTTTTCAGCGTCCATGAAAATTTTGTCACCGTTCACCGGGTTACGAAAGTGAACCCCCTCTTCGGTGATCTTACGAATATCACCAAGACTGAAGACCTGGAAGCCACCAGAGTCAGTCAAAATCGGCCCTTGCCAGTTCATAAAGTCATGCAGGTCACCATGCAGCTTCATCACTTCTTGCCCCGGGCGTAACCACAGGTGGAAAGTGTTACCAAGCAAGATCTCGGCGCCGATCCCTTTTACTTCTTCAGGGGTCATGCCTTTCACCGTACCATAGGTACCCACAGGCATAAACGCTGGCGTTTGCACGGTTCCGCGCTCAAAGGTCAATTGACCACGGCGCGCAACGCCATCTTTTTTCTTAAGTTCAAATGTTAACTTCACGAAGCCTCCAGTGTCAGAGAAACAGTCTGACGGTTTAATATCGCACCAACGCCAATTACGCGTTAGCGCTCTGAGTCTTTTTGGTGATGAACATGGCATCGCCATAAGAGAAAAAGCGATATTGCTTCTTCACCGCGTGGCGGTAGGCGTTCATCGTATTGTCGTAGCCCGCAAATGCACTCACCAGCATGATGAGCGTCGACTCTGGGAGATGGAAATTGGTGATAAGCGCATCCACCAATTGATACTCATAGCCAGGATAGATGAAGATTTCCGTATCACCGAAAAATGGCGCCAGTGGCGTGCCTTTTTTCAACGCATCTTGCGCGGCACTTTCTAAAGAGCGTACCGACGTGGTACCGACCGCAATCACTCGACCGCCACGTGCCCGAGTGGCTTGAATTGCCTCGACCACCTCTTGTGGTACTTCAACGTATTCAGCGTGCATGTGGTGGTCATTGATGTTCTCAACCTTCACTGGCTGGAATGTCCCCGCCCCAACGTGCAACGTCACGTAAGCAAATTCTGCCCCTTTCTGAGCGATTTTATCCAGTAGAGGCTGGTCAAAGTGCAAGCCTGCTGTCGGCGCCGCAACTGCGCCAGGTTTTTGGTTGTAAACCGTTTGATAACGCTCTTTGTCTGAGTCTTCGTCTGGGCGATCAATGTAAGGTGGCAGCGGCATATGCCCTATCTGCTCTAAGATGGAGAGCACATTGAGATTGGATTGAAAATCGAGTTCGAACAAGGCGTCATGACGCGCGACCATCAGGGCAGAAAATTCATCATTGTCGCCGACAAAAATGGTCGAGCCCGGCTTGGGTGATTTTGAGCAGCGCACATGGGCGAGAATGCGCGTTTCGTCGAGCACTCGCTCAACCAACACCTCAAGTTTGCCGCCCGATGCTTTACGCCCAAAGAGGCGCGCAGGAATCACTCGAGTATTGTTAAACACCACTAAGTCGCCAGGCTGAATCTTGTCGAGAACATCGGTAAATGTGCCATCAACCAATTCACCGCTGTTGCCATCCAACTGCAGTAAACGGCTCGCCGTACGCTCTGGTTGTGGGTAACGAGCAATCAGCTCATCAGGCAGGTCAAAATGAAAATCGGATACTTGCATATTACTAGTCTATCGCAGTGCATGAATGAGGCCGCAATGAAGGCGCCCCAATTCAGGGTTAGATTCAAATGCTTGCTCGCTCTGATTCTGTCACAAACAGACGACAAGTTTTTCGCAGCCGACTAGTATATGCGCCGCACGGTCAATAGCAAGAAAAGAGAGTGGATTTCTTCCGAACCGTACCGGAATAAGGTTAAGCAAAAGCGCAAGTTTTGCACCTTGTCACGCCGCATCAATTCGCTGCATCAAAGAGCATAAAAATAGGTCGAGCTCTCACATTCAACGCTGGAAAGTGACTATATTTAAAGAGTGAAAAATAACAACTCAGGAGGCAGCCATGATCAAGGTCGAAGACATGATGACGCGTAATCCACACACGCTTCTCCGCTCTCACAATCTTGGCGACGCAAAGAACATGATGACCGCACTGGACATCCGCCACATTCCCATTGTCGATGCGAATAAAAAACTGCTTGGAGTGGTGTCACATCGCGATGTATTAGCCGCCCAAGAATCAAGCTTACAAGCCCTACCAGAGAGCCAATCTTATACGCTACAAACGCCGCTATACGAAGTGATGAAAACCAGTGTGATGACGGTTGATCCACAAGCAGGGCTCAAAGAGAGCGCCGTCTACATGCAAAAACACAAAGTGGGCTGCTTGCCCGTGGTGCACAAAGGCCACTTGGTCGGCATCATTACCGACAGTGACTTTGTTTCTATCGCCATCAATTTGCTTGAGCTGCAAGAAGAGTCTGAGCCGGAGGAGATGGAATAAGTCCATATCGATGAAATGGGACGATAAACAAAAGAGTGAGACGCACTGGCGACTCACTCTTTTTTAAAGGTCGGGCTTAGGCTTGAAGAGCGCCCGAGGCAAGCCGTCAAAAACTGACGCGCTTTTGCTTCACCAGTAGCGCAGAAAGAATACAGATCACACCACCAAGGCCAACATAACGCACCGCGCACTGGGCTTGCTGCTCCACTTTGGGTTTGGCGTGATAAGCAATACCGAGCCCCGCCCGCTCCATCATCACAAGATCGTTCGCGCCATCACCAATGGCTATGGTGTTGTGTGGTTCGATATCATACTGCTCGGCTAGCCTATCCACGATGTCCGCTTTGGTTTGTGCGCCGACGATGTCGCCAAGGACATTGCCGGTCAACTTGCCCTGAACAATCTCCAATTGGTTTGACTGAGCATGATCAAGCGCTAGCGTCTCTTTCAAATAGTCCGAGAAGTAGGTAAAGCCACCAGAGGCAATGGCGGTTTTCCAACCAAACGCTTTGAAGGTCGCCACCAGCTCGGGTAAATCAGGCATCAGTGGCAACTCAGCGCGTACCGCGCCTAAAATGGACTCGTCGGCCCCTTTTAACTTGCCGACACGCTGACGAAGGCTCTGTTCAAAATCCAGTTCTCCTTGCATCGCGCGCTCGGTCACCTCGGCGACCTCTTCGCCCACTCCGGCTAGTTTGGCGATTTCATCAATGCATTCAATTTGAATCGCGGTGGAGTCCATATCCATCACCACCAATCCGGGTTTGCTCAGCTCTGGAATGTCGTTCAGGCGAGCGTAATCCAGCTCAATCGCTCGAAGAATTTCTTCATGCTCAGTGGTGAGCTCGCCGGCCATTAAAGCAACTTCGTATTGACCGACTTTCCACACTTCGACAATCGCATTGTACTGCCCGGTGTAAAAATCGATATCTTCAAAGAGATTGGCGCTTAAGTAGTGACCGAAAACAATCCAATTGGCTTTATTGATATCAAAGCGGCTGGTGTGTCGGGTTTCTGGTATACGATTGCACAGTGGAATGTGCTTACGAATTGAAAGCGGTTTGCTGACCGAGAGAGCAGCGTGTATATCGGTGTTGAACGTGTCCATGTATCACTTCCCTAGAATTTCTCTCCACACGTTAACCTATTGCAATTTATCTGTGCAAGTATCAATATGCCGATTGGTGGAATTAAACTCGCGGGGCTTTCATGGACACCTCACTCTTCTCATTTCGGATGGCCATTCGCGCCGTCGCGATCTTAGCCTTGATTGCGATGGTGGTGACGATTGGTGTCAACAGTGTCAAAATTACTCAGGGTAATGAGGAAATCCAAGCCAACCAGCTTGAGACATTGACCAAGATCTTGATCTCGCAAGCCTCACTCTCTTCCAGCGATATGATTTTAAACGACGACCAAGAGCGGCTGTTGGCACTGGCTAACCAATTGGCCAACGACCGTTTGGTGTATGATGCGACCATTTATGATGCCGAAGGCATTCGTCTTGCGGCCAGCGATCAAGCCAAATCGGTGCGGGAAACATTGGGGCTGGACACCCCACTGCAAACCGCCAGCATTGGCAAACAGCAACTGGTCGAGCCTATCTACAACGACGGCGTGGTGATTGGCTTTGTGCGCATCACGTTCGAAACAGGGCGCTTAACCGCGTTTTCCGATCACTACTACCGAAAAAGTGACCGCTACATGGTCACCATGGTGGCGATGAGCTTTATTGCCGGTCTCCTGCTTGCGATCATCATCCGCAGGAAGCCAAAAGTGAAACAAGAGAATTTACTGCTCAAAGAGATGAGTTAGCCCTCCTCCCCCACGCGCTAAGCCACAAGTGAGCATTCAAAAAAAGAGCCCCGCAATTGCGGGGCTCTTTGTACAACAAAGCAAGAATACTTACAGAGTATCGCCAATCAGTACAGAATCGAGCGCGACCACCATCATGTCATTGAAGGTCGTTTGACGCTCATCGGATGTGGTTTGCTCGCCAGTTTTGATGTGGTCAGAAACGGTACAGATGGTCAGTGCTTTCGCGCCGTACTCGGCACACACACCGTAGATGCCTGCCGCTTCCATTTCCACACCCACGATGCCGTACTTATCCATCACATCAAACATCTCTGGATCTGGCGTGTAGAACAACTCAGCCGAGAACAGGTTACCGACTTTAACGTCAATACCCCGTGCCTTTGCGGCTTCTTCTGCCGCGCGCACCATTTTGTAATCTGCAATCGCTGCGAAGTCATGACCTTTGAAGCGGATGCGGTTAACTTTCGAATCCGTACAGGCTCCCATGCCGATCACGACGTCACGCACTTTGATATCGGTGCTCACCGCGCCACAGCTACCCACACGAATGATCTTTTTCACACCGAAGTCTTTGATAAGCTCAGTGGCGTAAATGGAGCAAGAAGGAATGCCCATGCCGTGTCCCATTACTGAAACTTTGCGGCCTTTATACGTGCCCGTGTAACCGAACATATTACGCACATCACACACTTGAACGACATCATCGAGGAAGGTTTCCGCGATGTATTTTGCACGTAGTGGGTCACCTGGCATCAATACGACGTCAGCAAATGCCCCCATTTCTGCGTTAATATGTGGAGTTGCCATAATCCAATGTCCTTAGTTGAAACGAATGAAATGAAGCAGAGGTGAGCAGCTATCGCTTGCAACCTCTGCGTGAGAATCAGGGGAAAAAACCGCCTCTTTTAGAGGAAGTTCTTACCGTAATCCATTGGCGAAGTGCCAAAATAGCTCGCAAGCGTTTGGCCGATATCGGCAAATGACTCGCGGCGACCCAATGACCCAGCCGGCACTTTTTGCCCGTAGACAATCACAGGAATGTGCTCACGGGTATGATCGGTTCCTGGCCAAGTGGGATCACAGCCGTGGTCCGCCGTCAAAATCAGCACATCGTCTTCCTGCATCAGCGCCATCACTTCGTTGATGCGACCATCAAAGTATTCCAATGCCCCCGCATAACCTGCAACATCACGGCGGTGGCCGTAAGCAGAATCAAAGTCAACGAAGTTGGTGAACACAATGGTGTTGTCCTGTGCGGCTTTGATTTGCTCAAGAGTCGCTTCAAACAAAGCGGGAATGCCGGTAGCTTTCACTTTTTTGGTGATGCCACAGTTAGCGTAGATGTCGGCAATCTTACCAATCGAGACCACTTCACCTTGCTTCTCTTCAACCAGTTTTTGCAACACGGTCGCAGATGGCGGCTCAACAGAGAGATCGCGACGATTACCCGTACGCTCAAATTGACCTTTACCCGAGCCAATAAATGGACGCGCAATAACGCGACCAATGTTGTAATCTTCAAGCTCTTCACGAGCGATTTGGCACAGCTCAAGCAATCTATCAAGACCAAACGTCTCTTCATGACAGGCGATTTGGAATACCGAATCAGCCGACGTATAGAAGATAGGTTTGCCGGTTTTCATGTGCTCTTCACCAAGATCATCGAGCACTTGCGTGCCTGATGCATGGCAGTTACCAAGAAATCCATCTAAACCCGCACGCTCAAGAATGCGATCCGTCAGCGCTGACGGGAAGCTGTTCGATTTGTCGCTAAAGTAGCCCCAATCAAACAGAACGGGCACACCTGCGATCTCCCAGTGACCCGATGGGGTATCTTTACCGGAAGAGAGCTCTGCCGCATGACCGTAGGCACCAATAATCTCTGCGTTAGCATCAAGCCCCGGTGCAAAGCGCCCGGTTGATTCTTTATGCGCCATCGCCAAACCAAGCTTAGACAGGTTCGGCAAGCGCAACGCACCTTGGCGTTGCTCGTTGTCCGCTAGGCCTTGCTCACACTGATCCGCAATATGACCCAGTGTGTCCGAGCCCACATCGCCAAACTTATCCGCATCCGCCGTCGCGCCGATACCGAATGAGTCTAGGACTAAAATAAATGCTCTTTTCATTGCGTATTCCTTTCGCCCACTCAGCCACTGTGTGCCTGAATGGGCCTAATGTAATGATGTCGTCGATTAAATGTCTTCTGCGCGAATCTGACGGTAAACCTCTGGGGTTGGGGTGTATTCACCACCAATTTTGATTGCACTGCGCAGCGCCTGCGCGGCCTCTTCCCACTGAGCCTCATTGCGTGCATGAATCACGGCAAGAGGTTGTTCGCTGCTAGCGATCTCACCTAGGCGAATGAATTGATCAAAGCCCACGGCGTAATCAATATTGTCGCTGGCCACGCGGCGTCCGCCGCCCATAGCAACCACCGCCATTCCAATCGCGCGCGTATCCATCGCCGAAACGACACCGGACTCTTGCGCGTAAACCGGTTTAATGATGTCCGCTTTTTCTAGGTATTGCTCATAGTTCTCAACAAAATCCGCTGGGCCACCTAGGCCTGCCACCATTTTGCCAAAACACTCTGCCGCTTTACCGTTATCGAGTACCTTCATTAATTTAGCGCGCGCGTCTTGTGTGTCGTCGGCTAATTTGCCGAGCACCAGCATTTCTGCACAAGAGGCCAGCGTCACTTCTAGAAGGCGTGGATTGCGATATTCACCCGTTAGGAAGCGCACCGCTTCGCGCACTTCCACGGCGTTGCCAGCAGACGAGGCGAGGACCTGGTTCATGTCCGTCAAAATGGCGGTGGTTTTGGTGCCCGCACCATTGGCCACCGCGACAATAGACTTAGCCAACTCTTCTGAGGCTTCATACGTTGGCATAAAGGCGCCCGAGCCCACTTTCACGTCCATCACCAAAGACTCAAGGCCCGCTGCGAGTTTCTTAGACAGGATGGACGCTGTGATCAAGGAGATGTTATCGACCGTCGCAGTGATGTCACGCGTCGCGTAAACGCGTTTATCAGCCGGCGCTAGATCGCCGGTCTGACCGATGATCGCCACCCCTGCCTCTTTGGTCACTTGACCAAACACCTCATTGCTTGGCGTGATGTTGTAGCCGGGAATCGATTCCAGTTTGTCCAGTGTGCCACCGGTATGACCGAGGCCGCGCCCCGAGATCATAGGAACAAAACCGCCACAGGCAGCGACCATTGGCCCTAACATCAGCGAGGTCACATCACCCACACCACCGGTGGAATGCTTATCGACAATCGGGCCATCAAAGTTCATGTGGCTCCAGTCGATCACCATGCCAGAGTCACGCATCGCACAAGTCAGTGCAATGCGCTCGGGCATGGTCATTTCATTGAAGAAAACCGCCATCGCAAACGCCGCTATCTGACCTTCAGATACGCTGTCGTTTGCAACGCCTTGGATAAAAAAGTTAATTTCGTCTGCGGTGAGCACTTCACCGTCACGTTTTTTACGAATAATTTCTTGTGGTAAGTACATTAGAGCCTCCCACGCATTGAATGCGGTGGTAATAAGGTAAAGAGGTAAGGTGGCGCAACAACGCGCCACCGAACAAACCGGCGTCGCTTAGTAAGCGCTTGGATCCGCCGTTTCGTCTGTTACTTCTAATGTATTGAGTAGGTTTGTCAGCAGGCTAGACGCACCAAAGCGGTAGTGACGCGCATCGACCCAGTTGTCGCCTAGGATCTCATCGGCCATCGCTAGGTACGCGGCAGCATCTTCTGCGGTACGTACGCCGCCTGCAGGTTTGAAGCCAACGGTCTCAGCCACACCCATATCGCGGATAACTTCGAGCATCATGCGAGCGTATTCAGGTGTTGCGTTCACCGGCACTTTGCCTGTTGAGGTTTTAATAAAATCAGCGCCTGCTTTGATGCAGATTTCTGACGCTTTCTTGATTAGCGCTTCTTCTTTCAGCTCACCGGTTTCGATGATCACTTTTAGCAAGATATCGCCACACGCTGCTTTACATTGCTTAACCAATTCGAAGCCCACTTCCTCATTGCCCGCCATTAGTGCGCGGTATGGGAACACCACATCGACCTCATCAGCACCATAAGCCACAGCAGCTTTGGTTTCCGCTACCGCAATCTCGATATCGTCATTGCCGTGTGGGAAGTTCGTTACCGTTGCGATACGAACGTCAGGTGTGCCTTGCTCACGAAGGGTCTTCTTAGCAATAGGAATAAAGCGAGGGTAAATACAGATGGCAGCTGTGTTACCTACCGCTGATTTTGCATCATGACACAGTGAAATAACTTTCGCGTCAGTGTCATCGTCATTCAGCGTAGTTAGGTCCATAAGTTTTAGTGCACGTAGTGCAGCTGCTTTTAAATCGCTCATTTCTATCTCCGATCAATATTCAAAAATTTCACCGCCTTAATCCCTATGATTAAGGTGTAATCATTAATGAACGGACTTGGTTCCTTGAAGACTTGCTACATACAGCGAACATGTACCAATTGCTATCCTTGTCACCGCACAGTACCAATTTGGTCTATGGCACAACAATCTGCGATTGCGGTGTCTAACGTGTATAGGCGCTTTGTGACGCCTCAGGCAAGCGATGTTGCCGCGCTAATCATACTCCTTGTATTAATTAGCGTTAACTAAAAAACCGCTCAATGATCCATTGAAAGGTTACACCACCAAGATAAACGCCCACAATTCCCATCACTCCCGGTAATACTGGAGGTGCTGGAATGGGCAGCTTGATGGCGGAAAACAGGATTCCGACAACAAAGCCCGCTAAGGTCGCGAGAATCACATCATTCATCAGTTTAGGCCTATTTTCTTTACACCTATACAGTATAGATATTTATCGCAAAACTGTAGTCGCACACAGAGCGCAAACGGTTTGTATCTCAAAAAAGATCCGGCTTAACGATTGCTGAGTTTTATCCACTGCACAAACGTTATGAATCTTGTTGTCTGGAAATACTCCAGACCTTTAAACAACGAAAAAACCCCGTAGTACATAGCAAGCTATGCAACTACGGGGTCTTATAAAACGGCGTCTATATAATCTATCGCTTCTTAAATTAGAAAGATAGGAAGAAGCCAGCGATGGTTGCTGCCATCAAGTTAGACAGAGTACCTGCTGCGACCGCTTTCACACCCATACGAGCGATGTCATGACGACGGTTTGGCGCTAGACCACCTAGACCACCTAGTAGAATCGCAATTGAAGAAAGGTTTGCGAAACCACATAGCGCGAACGAGATGATAGCGGCTGTCTTAGTCGACATCACTTCACCGGTTGCTGGTACAACTTGAGCTGCATCACCAACGTAAGGAACGAAGTTTAGGTAAGCAACGAATTCGTTCACCACCAGTTTCTGACCGATGAATGAACCCGCTAGCGTCGCTTCTTCCCAAGGCACACCAATTAGGAATGCAAGTGGTGAGAAGATGTAACCTAGAAGAATTTCTAGTGTCAGTTCAGGCATACCGAACCAACCGCCAACGCCACCTAGGATGCCGTTGATAAGAGCAATAAGGCCGATGAACGCAAGTAGCATTGCACCAACGTTAAGCGCAAGCTGTAGACCGACAGACGCACCGCCAGCTGCTGCATCGATAACGTTAGCAGGCTTGTCGTCACCACCGTCGATGTCCGCGCCTAGATCGTCATTTGGCGTGTCAGTTTCAGGTTTGATGATTTTAGCGAACAGTAGACCACCTGGTGCTGCCATGAATGATGCGGCAACAAGGTACTCTAGAGGTACACCCATTGAAGCGTAACCAGCAAGTACACCACCTGCTACAGACGCTAGACCACCACACATCACTGCAAATAGCTCAGACTGAGTCATTTTAGGTACAAACGGACGAACCACAAGTGGAGCCTCAGTTTGACCTACGAAAATGTTCGCTGCTGCAGACATAGACTCGGCACGTGATGTACCCAGTGCTTTTTGTAGACCGCCACCAAGAATCTTGATAACCCACTGCATCACACCGATGTAGTAAAGTACAGAAATTAGCGCAGAGAAGAAGATTAGCGTTGGTAGTACTTGGAAAGCAAAGATGAAACCGATACCGTCAACTGAGAAGTTAACTAGGCTGCCGAATAGGAAACCAGTACCGTCTTTACCGTAGTCGATCACGTTTTGTACACCAGCTGAGAAACCAGCTAGAAGATCACGACCCCATGGTACGTACAGAACGAAACCACCGATGATGAATTGGATAGCAAAAGCGCCACCCACAGTTCTTAGATTGATAGCTTTGCGGTTATCAGACAGTAGAAGCGCGATAGCGATCAAAACTGCCATACCGACTAGGCTCATAAACAGGCTCATAGTTTATGACTTCCTTATTAAGTTATTTGTTGGCGTGTTACAAAATGGAGCTCAAAAGCACGGGCAATTATACTCATCCGTCCACCGATAAAGTAATGCCGCGTTCACAGTTTCTGATAAGATTCACCACTCGTTCACTCGTAAGTGTGACAAAAATCACAACTAAAGTTCATAGGAATCATAAAAAGCACATTTTATTTAGAATTCATTCACAAATAGACAGTGCCAAAAAGCTGTTTTTCCAAACGTTTTCCGCAACCGTTTGCTCACAACTCTGCTTCAGTTGCGCCAATGTCGTTAACACTTGGGGTAAACGCTTAGGATGATTGGCTTGGCCTTGATACCCTGACAACGGCATGTCTGGCGCGTCGGTTTCCAAAACAAGATGGTCGATGGGCACCTGCGTCACCGCTTGACGCGTCTTATTCGCTCTTGGGTAGGTAATCACTCCGCCCACACCGATGTAGAAACCGAGCTCAACAAATTGCATCGCTTGTTGATAGCTGCCGGAAAACCCATGCAAAATCCCACCGTAGTGAAAACGGTGCTGCTTAAGCAGTTGCAACAAGCGGTGATAGGTTTTTCGCCCGTGAAGAATCAAGGGCCGCCGCAGGTTCTTGGCCACGCTGATCTGCGCCTCAAACACCGCTTCTTGTCGCAGAGCGTCGACATCGATCATGGCGTCTAAGCCGCACTCTCCGACTGCGATACACACCGAGCCTGCCGACTCACATTGAGCTTCTAGACGACTGACCTCAATCAATGAGTCGGTGTGAACAAAATAGGGATGGCACCCCAAACTGACGTACAAGCTCGTGTGCTGGTGAGATAGCGCAATAAGATCGCTCCAATTGCTTTCGCCAATCGCAGGAACAAGAAAACGCTCGACTCCTTGCTCACTGGCTTCTTGCAATGTTGCCCCTAATTGAGCCTTAAAGGGGGCAAAATCGAGATGACAGTGAGTATCAAAAAGGCGCATTACTGCTGCGCCTTTGAAGTGGGTGATGAGAACGAAGTGGCAGCGTCGCTCTGCCTTGCATCATCAGAGCGGTACGGCACGCAACTGCGCTTTTGCCCAGGAGTAAGGCCCATAGAGTGGCACCAAGCGTCGTAGCGCTCAAGCCAATGTTTTAATCTCTTCCACATGTGCATGACTCCCCTGCCCGATGCTAGCAACGATGACCACTCGCCTGCACTACTGCTCTTCACGTTTGAAGACTAACTCAGTCGCGCTCGACTCATCCTCAGCAAAGGTGTAACCCGCCGTGTTGAACTGAGTCAAATCTGCGACACTCTCGATACGGTTTTCGATAATAAAACGCGCCATCATGCCGCGCGCTTTTTTGGCATAAAAGCTGATCACTTTATATTGGCCGTTTTTGCAGTCTTTAAACACCGGCGTAATCACCTGTGCATCCAAGTTCTTTTGCTTAACCGCCTTAAAATACTCATTGGAGGCCAAGTTGATCAAGACGTTGTCCCCTTGCTCGGTGATCGCTTGATTGAGCTTGTCGGTAATCACATTCCCCCAGAACTGATACAAGTTGCTGCCTTTCTCATTGGCAAGCTTAGTGCCCATTTCAAGGCGGTACGGTTGCATCAGGTCAAGCGGCTTAAGCAGACCATAAAGGCCAGACAACATACGTAAATGGCGCTGAGCGTACTCAAAATCCGCCTCTGTGAGTGTCTGGGCATCAAGACCTGTATAGACATCGCCTTTGAACGCCAAAATCGCTTGGCGGGCATTGTCGAGTGTGAATGTCTCGCTCCACTCTTGGAAGCGGCCAACGTTCAGATCGGCGATTTTGTCACTGACCTTCATCAAACTCGCCACATCGGCTGGCGTCAATTTACGGCACACCTCAATCAACTGCTTGGAGTAGTCAATTAACTCAGGCTGTGTGTAGGTCTCGGTCACCAAGGGTGATTCGTAATCTAAGGTTTTCGCTGGAGAAACGACGATTAACATGACTTTACTCTTATTGATTGTTTGCCTTAGGGTACAAAAAAAGCCGTGCAATGTCTGCACGGCTTTATGAATCATTTCAATAGTATTCAGCTATCAATTCTTTTCTTTTTGATCCCAAATGCCATCTTCAAGCTGAGATTTCAGCTCTGGGAAATCATTGGCATCAAAGGTCGGAACTTTGCCTTCATCAAGCTGACGGTTGTAGTCTTTTGCTAGCTTAACCACGGTGCCAGAGAGCAAGATAATCGCGACTAGGTTCACCAGTGCCATCAAGCCCATTGATGCATCGGCCATATCCCAAACCACTGGCAGCGCCGCCACAGAACCAAACATCACCATACCCAAAACCACGATACGGAACAGGCCAAGGCCCGCCTTGTGATTGTGCTCTAGGAAGATCAGGTTAGTTTCTGCGTATGAGTAGTTTGCAATGATCGAGGTAAACGCGAAGAAGAAGATCGCTACCGCTACAAAGATGCCACCCCAATCACCCACTTGTGAGCTTAGCGCGCGCTGAGTCAGCTCGATACCTGTCACCGCCGTTTCAGTCCCTAGGTACTCACCCGACATCAAGATGATCGCTACCGTTGCTGAACAGATCACAATGGTGTCCATGAATACGCCCAACATTTGCACGTAACCTTGTGACGCTGGGTGTGGTGGGTAAGGCGTTGCAGAAGCTGCTGCATTAGGCGCAGAACCCATACCCGCTTCGTTTGAGAACAGGCCACGCTTGATGCCGTTGATCATCGCTTGAGCAATCGCATAACCTAGGCCACCAGCCGCCGCTTCTTGCAGACCAAATGCGCTCTTAATAATCAGTGAAAGCACGCCTGGCAACTTCTCAAGGTTGGTCAGCATGATAAACATCGCCAATAGCAAGTAAGCCAGCGCCATAACCGGTACGATAAGCTCAGCCACTTTTGCAATACGCTTAATACCACCAAAGATAACCACAGCAGACAGCAATACCACTGCAATGCCAACGACTTTGGTATCCCAACCAAACGCGGTATTCATCGCGCTAGCAATCGAGTTTGCTTGTACGGCATTGAAGACCAAACCAAAGGCAATAATAAGGAAGATGGAGAACATCACGCCCATCCAGCGCATGCCCAAGCCTTTTTCCATGTAATAAGCAGGACCACCACGGTAGTTACCGTCATCGTCTTTCGTTTTGTATAGCTGTGCCAACGTGCTCTCTGCAAATGACGTTGCCATACCTAGCATGGCAATCAACCACATCCAGAAAATAGCGCCAGGGCCGCCAACGGTCAGTGCAACGGCCACACCCGCCATGTTACCCGTGCCGACACGCGCCGCCAAACTGGTACAAAGGGCTTGGAAAGAGGAGATACCCGCTTGGTCGGCTTTACGGCTGTTTTTCAGCACTGAGAACATGTGGCCAAAGTGGCGGAACTGGATAAAGCCCAGTCTTACGGTGAAGTAAACGCCGACACCAACCAGTAGATAAACGAGAATAGACCCCCACAGCAGGTCATTCATCAAATTAATTAAGTCTGTCATAGGATCCTCATAGTGAGTGTTCGCTGGCTAGGCATCCGAGCCTACGTTGGGTTGCGCTGTTGAGTGTCAAAGTGTAGCTCAAACTAAATATTATCATTGTCTGCAACCTCAGCGTGTCACGTCCCAAAGGCACGTCCTTTACATCTCAGCGGAAATTTTGACGGCGCGATAATGCAACCTGAGCAAACAAAAATCAATACGCAACAGTGAGACTAAGCTTGTTATTTTTCACTGTAAAATCACCAATAATTAACACAAACAAGCACAAGAACCACACAACAACAAAACAACTCAATAAAAAATTAACAACGCACAGAGTCTTGCCAATGACGACCTATCAACGCCGCCAAAGCAACAGACAACCCCTTACTCCGCATAGCTTGCGACGCTATCGATGCACTGAGCATCAAGATAAAAAATGAAGTACGGTTTAATACCGCTCTTGTATGACAAGAGACACTCACAACCCTAATCACCTCCACAAGCCTTTAACATCCACTTTTTTCGCATTTAATCGTTTGCGTGAACTCGTTTGAACAAATTTCAACCACCTCAAGCACGATTTTTTGTGATTCAGTGACGAAAAGTCAGAAAAAACTTCATCGAAACGTAACAAATGAGAAACGAATCATGGTTAGTCTCCACGTTGAGTGGTATTAAGAATTTACCCCGTTTAGGACGGTCATAACGATAAAATGAGGTAGCTTATGGAAGGCTTAAATTTTGATGACTTTATGGACTATGAGGTGCCGCGCGCACGAGCAGCGCGCTCTAAACCCGTTAAACGTAAGTGGCGAGAAATCGAAGCAATCAAAGATCGTCAACGGCTAAAGAAAGAGCTGATGGATATGGATATCGGTTTTGACGATGTGGAGAGCATCGAATACTAAGAATTAAGAAAGAGAGGCCTTGAGCCTCTCTTTCTGCTTTTCACGCGCTAGGAATAGCAAAAGCTCACGTACACTCGTGCTCAGTTTGATGAATGCGCTCTGCCAACTGTTGGTATTGCTCTGCAATCGTCTCACCAAACACTGGGTCGTCTTCGCACACACTCCACTGAGCTTCGACAGCCTGCCAATCCTCTACCGTAAAGACATCCATTAAGTATGGGAAGACCTGCTTTTCTTCCATTTCGAGGTGCTGTTTTTGCATGTTGAGGAACGACTCTAACTGGTCAATGAAAACCTGCTGCGGGATCACTGCATCTTGCAAGACCATATCCACCGTTTGCAAAAAATCATGGGTCTTTTCTGATAGCGCCTGATGATCGTGTTCAAGATCATCAATCTTATGGTGTTGACCATAATGCGAGTGGTAGTAGTGGTAAAGAATGTCTTCTTTCGGGTGATGGACCCGTTCAGAGTGGGTCGCCAGATAATCGACGATTTCACGAAGAACCGCGTAATTAACGGGACGCTCGTCTTTTAACTGGTTCAATTTATGGCGAAGTATGGCGAGCAAACGCACCATGTATCCATGCTCTCGCCTTATCCGTTCAATCATCATAGCGTTTCTCCTTAACACCGACACGTAAACAGTGTATTAGAGAAACGCAAAGCGTGTTTTGATGCTGTTCGAAAAAACAACATCTTTACCCTTATTTTTGTATGGCTTTAGACCTCAACAGTTTGAGGCAGCTGCCAATCAATCGGTGTTTTTCCTTGCGCGACAAGCCGTTCGTTGGTCGCCGAAAAGTGCCCACAGCCCAAAAAGCCACGATGCGCCGATAACGGTGAAGGGTGCGGTGCCGTCAATACATGGTGTTGGTTACGGTCAATAAAGCGGCCTTTCTTTTGCGCATGCGCGCCCCACAACAAGAAAACAACGCCTTGTTGATGGCGGTTGATGGCATCAATCACAGCATCCGTAAAGGTCTCCCACCCCGTTTTGGCGTGCGAATGCGCTTTACCTTGCTCCACTGTCAGAACCGTGTTGAGAAGCAGTACCCCTTGCTCTGCCCAACGTTGCAAATAACCGTGTTGAGGAATCTGAAAGCCATCGATGTCTTGCGCCAACTCTTTGTACATATTGGCGAGCGATGGAGGCGTCTTGATACCCGGCAGGACAGAAAAACACAGCCCGTGCGCCTGATTAGGCCCATGATAGGGATCTTGGCCCAAGATCACGACTTTCACATCGCCAAACTCGGTCGCTCGAAACGCGTTAAAGACATCTTTCGCTGGCGGGAAAATCGCTTTGCCCGCCGCACGCTCTGCGTCAACAAACGCGAGAGTGTCTTGAAAATAGGTCTGCTGCTTTTGCTCACCAATCACATCTTGCCACGTGAGTGAAGGGGTCATTGTCTGTTCCTTTTGTCCAATCAGTCAGCGGATTGTCGCAAAAGTTACAATAAGAGCAAAGCCCTCTGTTAGGCGAGCTAAACCCACTTAACGCTTAGGTTGCGGCGAACGATGATGTCCTTGACCATTCACATGACGGTTGGGCATAGGTAAACGTGCAAAACGGATCGCAGGTGTAACAACTGAATGAGGCATAATAGGCACCCTCTTGTGAGTAACATCACTATTTACTATGAAAGATTGGTGCCAATTTTAGTTACGCTGAGACATTTACCGGTGATTTTTGATCGATGCGGCGCAAACGAGCAATTTCATCAGGCCATAATTCGGGTTTAATTGTTTCTAATATCAAAGGGATAGCATCAAAACGTGCATCATTGGCGATATAGTCAAAACATGGCCAGCCAATCTCCCCCTCGCCCAGCGCATGGTGGCGATCCACTTTGCTGCCCAAGGCCGACTTTGAATCATTGATGTGCATCGCCCGTAAATAGTGCATGCCAACCACTTGATCAAACTCGGAAAACGTCGCGTCACATGCCTCAACACTGCGAAGATCATAGCCAGCGGCAAATGTGTGGCAAGTATCGAGGCAAACGCCCACCCGAGTTTTATCGTCCACCTGTTCAATGATCTGCGTCAAATGCTCAAAGCGCCAACCAAGGTTCGTGCCTTGGCCAGCTGTATTTTCGATCACTGCGACAACATCTGGCACCGCTTGATGGGCGAGGTTGATCGACTCGGCGATCCTCGCTAAACACGCTTGCTCAGAAAGCTTCTTTAAATGACTCCCAGGATGAAAATTCAACAAGCTCAGTCCTAACTGCTGACATCTCCACATTTCATCAATAAATGCCACTCTAGATTTTTCGAGCTTTTCCTCTTCAGGCGCACCAAGATTAATCAGGTAGGAGTCATGCGGTAAGATTTGCTCATGCGTAAAGCCGTACTTGTTGCAGTTGGCTTTAAAACGCGCGATGGTCTCTGCGTCGAGCGGCTTCGCCGCCCACTGGCGTTGATTTTTGGTGAACAAAGCAAAGGCGTTGGCGCCAATATCATGAGCGCGAATCGGTGCCATATCGACACCACCCGCGGCGGAAACATGCGCGCCGACCCATTTTCTATCACTGTTCGATGATGAGATTGTCATTTAATCACTTTACACTTTCAGTTCGGGGATGGAATTACAACAACTTATCGTCTGCGTCTCAATCAATACATGCAAAATGTAGTAAATTTACAACATCTATGACATTCAAAAATAGTTAATATTATAAAATATTTTTTAAAACACTATTTTTAAAGGTTTTATTGATTTATCGCAAAGAATTAACCTTAAAGTAATTAATGTTTTTAGTTGTTTTTTGACCTAAATCAATACTATCATAAGGGACATTCGCTATATAATACGTAGCTCAACGAAATTCGAAAGTTAACACCAACTCACCACCCAAGAGTGGACTAGGAGACAGTAATGATTCAAGGCATTCAGATTACTAAAGCAGCAAACGACGCACTACTTAACTCAATCTGGCTACTAGACAGCGAGAAAAATGAAGCACGCTGCGTAGCGGCAAACACTGGCTACGAAGCAGACCAAGTCGTAGCGATTAACGAATTGGGTGAGTACGAAAGCCGTGAAGTAGCCATTGAAACGGCACCAAAGATCGAAGGTGGTCAGCACCTAAACGTCAACGTTCTTAAGCGTGAAACCCTTGAAGACGCCGTTGCTCACCCTGAGAAGTACCCTCAGCTAACGATTCGTGTTTCTGGTTACGCAGTGCGTTTCAACTCACTGACGCCTGAACAGCAGCGCGACGTTATTGCTCGTACATTTACCGAGTCTTTGTAAGCTCGACACCATCATAAAAAAACGGCGCATCTCGCGCCGTTTTTTATTCTCTAATCGACTGTTTTTTTTTTCTAATCTATTCACAGTGCTTTGATTGAATTCTGCACTCTAAAACCAAGCCAAAAAGGTACTCTGATGCTGTTCCCAGAGTAACTTCAGCGCCATCAACATCGACATAATAATGACCAGCGGGCGAATCCACTTCTGACCTTGCGCGATCACCACTTTCGCCCCCAATCTAGCGCCGAGAAAACCGCCGACCGCCATCACTAGCCCTAGCTCCCAAATCGGTAAACCTGCCAGAACGAATAGTAACAGCGCGGCGATGTTTGACGTAAAGTTCAGTACTTTGGTTCTTGCCGTCGCATCCACTAAGGAGTAGTGGCCTAACGCGACAAAGCAAACCGTAAAAATCGAACCTGTCCCCGGCCCAAAAAAACCGTCGTAGAACCCCACGCCCCCACCGACCGAGAGTGCAAACATCGCTTCAGAGAGTCGAGGCTCACCCGATTGCGCCTTAGTCTTTGGCATCAAAAGAAAATAGAGCGAGATCGCCACCAGTAGCAGCGGAATCAAACTGGTTAAGACGCCAGCATCAATGTATTGCACGACCTGGGCGCCAAGTGCAGCGCCGACAAAGGTGCAGAGAATCGCAAGGCGCATCGCTTTCAAATTAACAATGCCGCGCCGAACAAAATACCAAGTTGCGGAGAAGCTCCCAAATGAGCTTTGTAACTTGTTGGTCGCCAACGCCTGTGCTGGTGTGATGCCAACGGCCAACAAAGCCGGAAGCGTAATAAGCCCGCCTCCCCCTGCCATCGCATCAATAAAGCCAGCGAATGCCGCGACAAAAAACAGCAGGGTGAGAATATCTAAGGTGAGTTCCATGACGATCAGTTGATAAGGGGTAAGATGCGCAGAGTACCACTGGTGACTTGATGATGGGAAACAAAAAAAGAGCGACCGATGGCCGCTCAAAAGCATGTCAATACAAATGCCTAAACAGTTGAGTCATGGGGATAACAGCCTGCATTTTGTTATCCCACATAAGACTCATAAGGGTGGGGACTACTAGAATTGATCTTCTTCGGTTGAACCGGTTAATGCAGTCACTGATGATTGACCACCTTGGATGGTGTTGGTCATCTTATCAAAGTACCCAGTGCCCACTTCTTGTTGGTGCGCAACGAAGGTATAGCCTTTTTCTGCCGCTTGGAACTCAGGACGCTGCACTTTCTCCACGTAGTGGCGCATACCTTCGCCTTTCGCATAGTCGTGCGCCAGTTCGAACATGTTGAACCACATGTTGTGGATACCCGCTAGAGTGATGAACTGGTACTTATAGCCCATATCCGACAGTTCTTGTTGGAACTTGGCGATGGTCTCTGCATCCAAGTTTTTCTCCCAGTTGAATGATGGCGAGCAGTTGTACGCCAACAGTTGATCTGGGTACTCGGCATGAATCGCTTCAGCAAACTTACGCGCTTCTTCAAGACACGGCGTGGCGGTTTCACACCAGATGAGATCCGCATACGGAGCGTAAGCAAGACCACGCGCAATCGCTTGGTCGATGCCTGCGCGTACTCGGTAGAAGCCTTCTTGAGTACGTTCTCCAACAATGAAGTCCGCATCGTATGGGTCACAGTCAGAGGTCAACAAATCGGCGGCGTTCGCATCGGTACGTGCAATCACTAAGGTAGTCGTGCCCGAAACGTCGGCGGCCAGGCGCGCTGCCACTAATTTCTGCACCGCTTCTTGAGTCGGTACTAATACTTTACCGCCCATATGGCCACATTTTTTCACTGACGCTAGCTGGTCTTCAAAGTGCACACCAGCGGCGCCCGCATCGATCATCGACTTCATCAACTCATACGCGTTGAGTACACCACCAAAACCAGCTTCTGCATCAGCAACGATAGGCAAGAAGTAATCAATGCCGCCTTCATCTTCTGGTGATTTACCGTTTGACCACTGGATCTGGTCAGCGCGGCGGAACGAGTTATTGATGCGTTTTACCACTGAAGGGACCGAATCTACCGGGTAGAGCGATTGGTCTGGGTACATGGTAGACGCGGTGTTGTTGTCCGCTGCCACCTGCCAACCTGAGAGATAAATCGCTTCAATCCCAGCTTTGGCTTGTTGTACTGCTTGACCACCGGTCAGTGCACCCAAACAGTTCACATAGCCTTTTTTGGCGCTGCCATTGACCAATGACCACAATTTATCCGCACCGCGCTGAGCGATGGTGTTAGCCGGCACCATAGAACCGCGCAGTTCGACCACTTCTTCAGCCGTGTATGGACGTTTCACATGCTTCCAGCGTGGATTGGTTGCCCAGTCTTTTTCTAGAGCTTCGATTTGTTGGCGACGAGTTAAGTTTGTCATTGGTCTATCCCTCTTGTTTTGAGTGCTTGCCGGTAGGGGCGGCGCACGATCCTTTTGTTTCTTTTGTTAGATGGTGTGGCGGTACAACCTTACCCGCCATCTGCATTCACGTTATTGTTATTAATAAAACGATAGTTACCTGTAAACGATGCTTATAGGTAAACGGTTGTTATGGGTAAATCCGTGGTTAATCTAAATAGTCATAGCCTGGGATGGTGAGGAAATTCCCCAACTCATCACTGGTGGTCATCTTAGCCATCAAGTCAGCCGCCTCGCTAAAGCGCCCCGCTTGATAACGCGCTTCGCCCACTTCCTGTTTTACCACCTCAATCTCTTGAGAGAGGTATTGTTCAAACAAGGCTTTGGTAACCACTTGACCGTTATCAAGAGTTTTGCCGTGCGCTATCCATTGCCAGATAGAGGCGCGAGAGATCTCAGCGGTCGCGGCATCTTCCATTAAGCCGTAGATGGGAACGCAGCCGTTGCCCGAAATCCACGCCTCGATGTATTGCAGCGCGACGCGAATATTGTGTCGCATCCCTTCTTCGGTGCGCTCGCCTTCACACGGGGCAAGTAGCTGCTCTGCCGTAATAGGCGCATCCTCTTCTCGCGTGACATCCAATTGATTTCGGCGCTCGCCAAGCACTTGGCTAAACACCGCCATTGCCGTATCCGCAAGACCTGGGTGAGCGA
Source organism: Vibrio sp. R12-SG2-ISO1 (assembly GCF_059834045.1). Taxonomy (NCBI): domain Bacteria; kingdom Pseudomonadati; phylum Pseudomonadota; class Gammaproteobacteria; order Vibrionales; family Vibrionaceae; genus Vibrio; species Vibrio sp. R12-SG2-ISO1. The sequence continues at coordinate 686,599 of NZ_JCBDGO010000001.1, forward strand.
CCCAAGTACCATCGTGACCATTGTTCGCCTCTAGCGATTTGTCGTTTTGAATTTTGTCTAGCACGCGCTGGTTTTGCTCAGGATCTTTGGCTGGAATAAAGGCCGCCATTCCCCCCATCGCAAAGGCACCGCGTTTGTGACAAGTGCGCACTAACAAGCGTGAGTAGGCGTTCAAAAACGGCTTGTCCATCGTGACCACTTGGCGGTCTGGCAAGACGCGATCTGGGTGCTTTTTCAATGTTTTGATGTAACTGAAGATGTAGTCCCAACGGCCACAGTTGAGGCCAACAATGTGCTCTTTGAGCTCAAAGAGGATCTCGTCCATTTCGAATACCGCAGGCAAGGTTTCAATCAAAACGGTTGCCTTAATGGTGCCCGTATCCAGACCAAAGTAATCTTCGGTGAAGTGGAACACCTCACTCCACCACTGCGCTTCTTTGTGGGATTGCAACTTGGGAATGTAGAAGTAAGGGCCGCTGCCTTTTTTAAGAAGCGCCTGGTAGTTGTTGTAGAAATAGAGCGCGAAATCAAACAGAGCGCCGGGGATAATTTGGCCGTTAAACGTCACGTGTTTCTCTTTTAAATGGAGACCACGTACACGACAAATCAACACCGCTGGATCCTCATTCAATTGGTAGTGCTTGCCATTGTCAGGGTTGGTGTAGCTGATCTCCCCTCTTACCGCGTCGCGCAAGTTAATTTGTCCGTCCAACACTTTATCCCAAGCAGGTGACATAGAGTCTTCGAAGTCGGCCATGAACACTTTAACGTTGGCATTCAAAGCGTTAATGACCATTTTTCTGTCCGTCGGGCCGGTGATTTCTACTCGGCGATCTTGCAGATCGTCTGGAATTCCTAAGATCTTCCAACTGCCTTCACGGATGTCTTGCGTCTCAGGCAAAAAGTCTGGGAGTTGCCCACCATCGATGGCCGCTTGGCGCACTTCACGTGCCGCCAGCAGCTCATCCACACGCGGCGCAAACTGCTCACACAACAGAGATAATAGGGTTTGGGCTTCAACAGGGAAAATTGCCTGATGTTGTGGCGAAAGGGAGCCAGTAACCTCAAGCATGCCTTCTTGGGCGCTCATTTTATTGCGACGAGCTTGACCATTTGGGTCCTGTGATAGGGTGTCTCTGTCTGGTGTGTTTGCAAGCATAGTGATGTCCCTTATTTTTGCTCTCTTGTATGATTCACGTTTCTTAGCGAATGTTCATTTGTAACTATTAAACAACACTTTCACATTCCGACTTGCTCAGTGTTGCTGCTGTTTTTATCCGCTTATTTTTTCTTGTCTGGCTCTACTTTCACTAACCTTCTCTGGATTTGCAATCTAGACATAAGTCTTACTAGGCCTGCATTTAAGCTATACCAAACCTGGGTAGAGTAAAAGACCTAAAGTAAACAAAACGTTAAATTCAAAGTTTTATTCCGATCGAGATAAAGACCCTATTTCTGCGCCAAACTCGTAACAAGTTACGTAATTTAATTACAGTAAAATTAGACATGTGAACGCGTTTCAAACGAACGTTTGATTTTTTATAGGAAGGGGTAACGCCTGTCTCAGATGGCTTTGAGCGGCCTAGAAGGACAAAGATTAAACAGCCTCTTTTGTTTGGGCTGTAAAATTGACAGTGTGAAATTTCACAATTTAATGAAAGCTTCATCAAAGTTTTGTTGTGAAATTTTACACGTCAAAGTTTACGAACAGAATAAAATGCTAACTTTACCCGAAAAAGCAGTGTGTATTTTAGCGAGAAATCGCAACAACAGAACGCAATAGCCTTACGACTATTTGCTAGAGCAGTTGTGAAACCACATCAGCTAGACGATGAAAAGTCGCCACACGTGACGAACTTGGACGCCAAACCAGCCCGATATGACGATGGGCTTGCTGCCCAGGGGCATCCACCACCACCAAGTTTTGGTTATCGATAAGACCGTGGTCGATGGCCATTTGTGGAATAAAAGTAGTACCGAGTCCATTCGCCACCATCTGCACTAACGTATGTAAACTGGTGGCAGAGAACGGATTGATCTTCTCTTTGTCGGTTAATTGACAGGCAGAGACAGCATGTTCGGTCAGGCAGTGCTCTCGTTCTAGTAAGAAGACCGATTCGTCCGGCAGATCAGCGTACTTAATCGGAGTGCGGATTGCGTCCGCTTGATGGCGGCTGATGATCATACGAAATGGATCGCTGCCCACAATTTTGCTTTCCATCTCACCAATGTCCACTGGCATGGCGAGAATCAGCACATCCAACTCTCCCTGACGCAGCGCGGCAAGCAAATTGGTCGTGGTATCTTCACGTAATAGAAGATGTAAATTGGGAAAGCGTGTGTTGACCTCTTGCACCAAGTCACAGAGCAGAAACGGCGCAATCGTCGGTATGCAGCCCACTTTTAACTGCCCATGCATCTCATCTTCTTGGCAAAGACGGCCAAGCTCGGCGAGATCTTGGCCACGAGCAAGCAATTCACGTGCATGCTTGACCACTTGCTCGCCAACATGGGTGAACACTAACGGGCTTTTTTTGTCTTTCTTTTCGTAGAGTGGGCAACCAATCAGATCTTCTAAGTTTTGAATGCCTTTACTTAGGGTTGATTGACTGACGAAGCATTTTTCAGCGGCATCGCTAAAATGACGGGTTTCATGCAGAGTCACCAAATAATGTAACTGCTTGAGGCTAGGCCACTTATTCATAGATTTATTGATAACTTCTAGCTAGGCATTGATCCAGTTAACCCTTTTGGCATTATCGCTTTTTTCGATTAACTTAATCTAATTAATTCATTTATTTCAATACTACAATTTGTACTACACTTTGTCTCGCAAAAACACGGACTAAGCAAAGGAGACCACTCCAATGCTTGGAACAAACCATACTTTTAGGAGCAATAAAAATGGTACTAGTAGGTCGTCAAGCCCCTGATTTTACTGCAGCAGCTGTTCTAGGTAACGGTGAAATCGTTGAAAACTTCAACTTTGCAGAGTTTACAAAAGGTAAGAAAGCGGTTGTTTTCTTCTACCCGCTAGACTTCACATTCGTTTGCCCATCTGAGCTGATCGCTTTTGATAACCGCTACGAAGATTTCAAAGCGAAAGGCGTTGAAGTGATTGGTGTTTCTATCGATTCTCAATTCTCTCACAACGCATGGCGTAACACTGCTATCGAAGATGGCGGTATCGGTCAGGTGAAATACCCACTGATTGCAGACGTGAAACACGAAATCTGTAAAGCGTACGACGTAGAGCACCCAGAAGCAGGTGTGGCTTTCCGTGGTTCGTTCCTAATCGATGAAGATGGTCTTGTTCGTCACCAAGTTGTGAACGATCTTCCTCTAGGTCGTAACATCGACGAAATGCTACGTATGGTAGACGCACTAAACTTCCACCAGACACACGGTGAAGTATGCCCAGCACAATGGGAAGAAGGTAAAGCAGGTATGGATGCATCACCAAAAGGTGTGGCAGCATTCCTATCTGAGCACTCTGCAGACCTAGGCAAAAAGTAATTTTGCCGTCGGCGTCCAAGCTCACTGGGCGCTATGGTTGGACGATATAAAGCGACAACGCATAATGCGCAATAAGCGCAACGCCAATCAGTTTAGTAAAGTCTCAAAGCAAGCCCACACTTCGGTGTGGGCTTTTTTCATTCAGGGTTAGCTTATATGGCTAAAGAGGCCATATATCTCTAAAGAGACTACATATCGCTAAAGAGACAAAAAATATCGACTTACGGACTTTATCGATCCTCGGTCTTTAAGTTCTGGGTCGCTCTCTTTATGATGAATTCAATTGATAGCGGCACTCCCGCTAATGCCTAATTTAGATAATGGAGATTCAACATGGCTTACTTCTCACTTGCGTTTGGTAGCGCGACTAAAAACCGTGACGGAAAAATCATCGAAGCGTTTTTTCCAAACCCAGTGCTCAACCCAGCGGATGCGCTGGTTGACGCAGTAGCGACCGTGGCAGGTTACGAGCAAGGTAATCAGGCCATCGAAATCTCTGCGGCGCAAAGTGCAGAGCTTGCCATTGCCTTTGCTGCTCACGGTGATGTGGCGAACGCCTCGTTTGCAGAGAAAGCGGCGCAGTCTGCTCAACCATTGGTCCTTGTAGTACTTGCGACAGATGACAAGCCAGCATCCGTGGCAGAAGGTTTCCTCAAGCTACAACTGATTTCTCATCGCCTGGTTAAGCCGCACGGCACGGTGCTTGATGGCATCTTTGGCCTACTGCACAACATCGCATGGACCAACGAAGGCCCAATCGATCTACCAGAGTTGGCTGAGCGTCAAATGGATGCGCGCCTAGCAGGTCGCACTTTGACGGTCGATTGTGTCGACAAGTTCCCGAAAATGGTGGATTACGTTGTGCCTGCGGGCGTTCGTATTGCAGACACCTCACGCGTTCGCCTTGGCGCACACGTCGGTGAAGGCACCACCGTGATGCACGAAGGCTTTATTAACTTCAACGCCGGTACCACAGGTGTGAGCATGGTAGAAGGCCGTATCTCTGCGGGTGTGGTTGTGGGTGACGGTTCAGACATCGGTGGCGGTGCGTCTATCATGGGTACCCTATCAGGCGGCGGTACTGTCGTGGTCTCGATTGGTGAGAACTCGCTACTTGGTGCGAACGCGGGTCTTGGTTTCCCACTGGGCGATCGTTGTACGGTTGAGTCAGGTCTTTACGTGACGGCGGGTTCTAAAGTGCGCATGCTTGATTCACAAGGTAACGAAGTCGAAGTGGTGAAAGCTCGTGACCTCGCAGGCGTTTCGGATCTTCTGTTCCGCCGCAACTCAGTGACCGGTCAAATCGAGTGCCTTGCCAACAAAACGGCGGTAGAGCTTAACTCAGAGCTGCACAGCAACAACTAATGATGCACTAGGTCATCAACGACAATGAAGGGTTGGCACCATGCCAACCCTTTTTCTATTCGTCTCTTCTGTTTATTCTCACACTCTTCGTATCAATGCGCTCAACCGGGGTGACCATCGACTCGTGGTTTGAGTAACATCGGCACAAACTTCACCACATAAAGCCCAAAGGCAAATACCCATAATCCGGCGCTGAGGTTGACCCACCCAATCATCTGCTCCGGCCATATCACGACCAGCACCGCACGCACTAACGCCGCGCACAACAGCGCAGAAAAAGCCCAGCGCATATTAGGCCCCTGATAAATCGAGCGACCGGTATGCCCCATGGTCACGCGTGCAATCATTGCCAAAATGACGCCGCCAAGCGCGCCAATCGCAAACAAATGCAGCAGCGTATGGGTGGCAAAAGGATTGTCCATTACCGCGCGCAGTAACAAGCTCAGCGGTATGCACGCGTACCCAGCATGCAGCGACCACACCAAGGGCTCGCTAAACGTGCACCAAGGACGCCAGCGGTATAACCGAATCGACTGCGCAGCACCGGCCAACCCCATCAGCGGCGCGCCAAATTGCGCCATAGTTAAAGGGAAGAAGCTCAATACGAACAGGGCTATGAGTGGCCCATTGGCACACCACTCTAGCCACACTAGGCGTGCGCTTTGCTTAAACTCAAAACGCCGCGCCGTAAAAAAGGGGATCACTCTGCCGCCCATGACCGACAACAGCAAGGTGAACCACCACAGCATCGCCTGCCAGACGCTACTTGGCGCAAATGGCGCTACGCCTTTGACTGTGGCATAACTTGCAAAGTTCGCCACCAGCGCCAACACGATAAGCGGCACAAAGAACAGGTTTCGCCACCCTTTCACTTTGACCACTCGCCTTCCGACCTCATAGGCCAGTAGCAGCAGAAATAGGGCTTCAATAGTGGCAGTGATCCACAGAGGCACAGGCGCCCAAAACAGGCCACGCGGCACAAGCCAAAGTAGGCTCAGTAGCATCAAACAGGGACCTTTTGTACCCTGGATTCCCGTCCAGTTTTGCACAGCGGTGAGCAGAAAACCGGCCACAATCGCCATTGCAAAACCAAACACCATTTCATGCACATGCCACCACAAAGCTGGCACTTGCAGAGCTTCTGGCTGGCCAGTCTGAAACATCCACACCCAGCCAACGATTGCCACGATGGCGTAGACGCTGCCGAGTAGAAAAAATGGACGAAACCCTAAGCGCCAAATTGGCGTAATGCGCTCTTCCTGCTGTTTATCTGTAATCGTAATCAAGCCTAAATCTCCACACGCGGCCCTATCAGTAAGACTCCACTAACAGCAATAATTAGACCATTTAATCAATCTAATAGAATCAATAAGATAAACGTAATTAGCTCAATCATTGATGTCTAAATGACACATATAGCGATGTCTTAGTTACATCAACTCGAACTGAACATGCGCAACATTGATGCTTTTCATTTATATGCGAGCAAGGTAGCTTAAAAGAAAAAATAGAGGAGAAAGTCATGGCGCACTACATTTTCGGTTACGGCAGTTTGATGAATTCCGCCTCACGCCAACTCACAGGCAAAACCGCTCCAGCGATTCCCAGTGTCGTGCACGGGTTTAAACGCTATTGGGGAAAAGTGGACGACAGTTACACCCTCTCCCCCTTAGTGGTTGTTCGAGGGGAAGGCTTAGTAAATGGCGTTTTGCTCGCCATCTCACCGGGCGAGATAAGCGAATTTGATCGCCGTGAGCGCGGCTATCATCGTGTGGCGATCCCGCACGCCAATATTGAAACGACGCAACCGCTTACTCGCGAAGACAGCGTTTGGGTCTACATTAAAGACGCGCCCGAGCCGCCTTGCTCACTGATACCCATCATGCAAACCTACGTCGATACCGTGTTGGCTGGTTGTTTGGAGATCTCCGAGAACTTTGCCGAGCAGTTTATCCACTCAACGTTTGGCTGGCATCATCCACTGGAAAATGATCGCCACCAGCCGAAGTATGGCAACCTCGCGGGCGTCACCCAAGCGCACCATCCGCATATCGATGCGTTGGTGGCTATCGTCAGGTGAAATAAGCGCGATATTTTGAAACGTTTACACCTAGCCTAAAAGCAGTAAAAACAAGCGCTAGGGCTCGTATTTGCATCGTTAAAACCGCGCAATGATTGCGTCATTTTCACAATGGGTGTTTAATGAACGCATCAGAAAACGAGGTTCAAGATGGCAACAATCAAAGACGTCGCAAAAGAAGCCGGTGTGTCGGTCGCCACGGTATCACGCGTCATTAATAAATCCCCCAAAGCAAGCAAGTCCTCCATCGCGGCCGTCACGCAAGCAATGAGCAAACTGGGCTATCGCCCAAACGCGGCAGCCAGAGCCTTAGTGAGCCAAAGCACCAATACGGTCGGCGTCTTGGTGGGGGATGTCTCTGATCCGTTTTTTGGTACCTTAGTCAAAGCGGTCGACAACGTTGCTCATGAGCATGGCAAGCATATCTTGGTCGGCAACGGCTACCACAGCTTAGAGGATGAGCGCCGAGCCATTGAACTTTTGATCAATAACCGCTGCGATGCGTTAGTCATCCACTCAAAAGCCTTATCTGATGAAGAGCTTCAGGGCTATGCAAAAGAAGTGAAAGGCATGGTGATCATCAACCGTCATATCCCTGCGCTCGCAGAACGTTGCATCTCTTTGGATAACCACAAAGGCGCCTACCTCGCAACGGAATACCTGATTCGTAACGGCCACAAACACATCGCCTGCATCGCCTCCTCGCATCAAATTGAAGACTCGGGCCAACGTATTGAAGGGTATTTAGCGGCGCTCAAAGACCATAAGATCGATCTCTCCAAGGCGTACATTGAGTACGGTGAGCCCAATAGTGATGGCGGTGAAATCGCAATGACCAACTTACTCACCAAGTCGTTGGCCATCACTGGCGTCGTCGCTTACAACGATTACATGGCGGCGGGAGCATTGTCGGTACTCGATGAAAATGGCATTGCTGTGCCGCAGCAGGTTTCGATGATGGGGTTCGATGATGGCTTGATTGCTCGCTATGTTCATCCAAGGCTGACGACGGTGCGTTACCCCATTCAGATGATGGCCGAGAAGGCCGCGAGACTCGCCCTTGCACTCGCCAAAGGGGAACCGGAAGAGAACGACACCATCATTTTTTCGCCCACCGTGGTGCGCAGAAACTCAGTAGAGCGACTGTCATAAACAACACCTTGTCCGCGAGATAACCTTATGAGACCGCCCTCCATTGAGGGCGGTTGTATTAATGACACATAAACTGATAAATGGTCTGCTGACGATACTGCTCTTTCGGCTTTAACAAGCAACTTGGTTGCGGCCACTCAGGGTGGTTGGGCGAGTCAGGCAAAAACTGGGTTTCCAGCGCAATGCCCGCATAATCTTGATATTCGCCCCCTTCTCGTCTTGGCGCGCCGCCTAACCAGTTGCCAGTATAAAGTTGAATCGCCGGCTGCGTGGTGATGACACTGACGCTGACACGCTCATCTTGGCTTGTTAAGGTTGCGATCGGCGCCTTCACCTCTCGTTCTGGAGCGAGAAAGAAGCTGTGATCGTAACCTTTGGCTTGTTGTTGCTGCGTGTCAGACAATAGGTCTGCCGCAACCGATTTAGGTTGGCGAAAATCGAAACTGGTGCCTTCGACGCTCACCAGATCCCCCAAAGGAATCCCGACCTCGGTGGTAGGTAGGTAGTAGTCGGCCTCAATAGAGAGGATATGCGCACGCGCATCCAGCCCGCTAGTGGTGCCATTGAGATTGAAATAACCGTGGTTGGTGAGATTGATTGGCGTGGTTTTATCACTGGTCGCCAAATAGTCAATGTGCAGCGCATTGTCGTCACTGAGCAGATAACGCACCGAAACAGTGACATTGCCGGGAAAGCCTTGATCGCCATCTTTCGAGTGCAACGCAAACAGAACGTGCTGTTCGCTGCGCTCAACGATCTGCCAGCGTCGCTTATCAAACCCTTCGGCGCCGCCATGCAGACAATTACCCGCTTGATTGGTCGACACTTTATAGGACTCACCCTCTATCTGAAAAAGACCATTGGCGATACGGTTCGCATAACGTCCAACGGTTACCCCCAAGTAACCTTGTTGGCACTGGAAGTCTTCCATGGCCCCTACACCAAGTAACACTTCACGTTGCTCCCCGCTCGCCAAAGGCAAACGACAACTGAGCCAAGTGGCTCCGATGTCCATCAGCACAACGCGAGTCCCCACTGCGTTGTTCAATTCGACCAACTGCGCTGCCTCACCATCATAGGCTAGCTGCGCCGTCATGGTCTCAAATAGAGCATGAGTCATGGGTTTTCCTTATTCCGCTGTAACCAGGCCAGCGCCTTGCTTGGCTTGGCAAACATAGATCGACGCTTTGAGCCCCGTTTGCGCTTCGTATTGCGCCTCAACGACGGCGCGAACATCTCCCACCAGCGCGGGCGGAACAAGCGCTACAATACAGCCACCAAAACCACCGCCGGTCATCCGTACGCCGCCTTGGTCACCGATGACCTTTTTGACCATCTCGACTAACACATCGATCTCTTTGACGGTGATTTCAAAATCGTCACGCATCGAGGCGTGCGATTTGGCCATCAGCTCACCCATGCGTTTGATGTCATTGTTTCTCAGCGCTTGTGCCGCTTCTAAAGTGCGATCGTTTTCGGTAATGACATGACGTGCACGTTTGGCTACCACAGCATCTAGCTCGGATGCTTTGGCATTGAACTCCTCAATAGTGACATCGCGCAGCGCAGGCACACCGAAAATACGTGCGGCCTCTTCACACTGCTCGCGGCGAGTGTTGTATTCACTATCGACCAGCCCACGTTTTTTATTCGAGTTGATGATCACCACGGACATCTCTGCAGGCATCGATACTGATTGAGTCTCTAGCGTACGGCAATCTAGCAACATCGCATGATTCTCTTGCCCTTCAGCGGAGATCATTTGATCCATGATGCCGCAGTTACAACCGACAAACTCATTCTCCGCTTGCTGACCGTTGAGTGCGATTTCGGCTTGAGAAATATCAAGCTTGTACAACTCCTTAAACGTCTGACCAATGACCACTTCCAACGCGGCTGACGAGCTGAGACCCGCACCTTGAGGTACATTACCACTGACCGAAATGTCCGCGCCGTTGAAGGTGTACCCTCGCGCCAACAAACACTTGACCACACCGCGAATGTAGTTGGCCCACATTTTGTCTTGCGCAAAGGTGATGGTTTGGGTGATATCGAACTCATCCACGGCGTTGCCGTAATCAACCGACACCACGCGCACGAGGTTATCGTCACGCTTTGACGCCGCCACCACCGTTTGATAGTTAATCGCACAAGGGAGAACAAAGCCGTCGTTGTAGTCGGTGTGCTCACCAATCAAGTTGACGCGCCCCGGCGCTTGAATAATGTGCGATGGCGCATAGCCTAGCACCTTCTCGAACGAGCTCTTCACATTTTGGATCAGTTCAGACATAAGGTTCTTCTCTTAAAAAATAGCATTCGGTGGGTCAACGCCACGTGCGGCGTTCACGCGTAACAGACTCGGCTTAGGCCTCTTTGTAATGCACGTCACTGACGTCTCTTAGACGCTGCGCGGCTTGCTCTGCAGTTAAGTCACGCTGGCTTTCTGCCAGCATCTCATAGCCGACCATAAATTTTCTTACCGTGGCGCTGCGCAGCAACGGTGGGTAGAAGAGTGCGTGCAGTTGCCAGTGCTCAATGTCCGTCCCTTGTTCAAAAAACGGCGCGTAATGCCAGCCCATCGAGTAAGGGAAGGAGCACTGGAATAAGTTGTCATAGCGACTGGTTAACTTTTTGATCGCCAGAGCGAGATCATCACGCTGAGCATCACTGAGTTCACTCATGCGGCGGATGTGCGCTTTGGGTAACAGCATGGTCTCAAACGGCCAAGCGGCCCAGTAAGGCACTACGGCGTTCCAATGCTCAGTATCGACCACAATGCGCGATCCGTCTTTCAACTCTGCTTGGACATAATCAACCAACAAATTGCGCCCGTGCTCTTCGAAGTAGGCTTTAAGGTGGCGCTCTTTGCGTTCAATTTCATTCGGCAGAAAGCTGTTGGCCCAGATTTGACCATGTGGGTGTGGCTGAGAGCAGCCCATGGTCTCGCCTTTGTTTTCAAACGCCTGAACCCATAGGTACTCTTGGCCTAACTCTTCAATCTGTTCATTCCAAGTGTCAATCACCCCACGAATTTGAGCCACGGGTAATTCCGGCAAGGTTTTGCTGTGATCGGGAGAGAAGCAGATCACGCGGCTCAAGCCACGTACACCTTGGGTTTTAAATAGCGGATTGTCAGATTCTGGCGCGTCAGGAGAATCAACCATCAGGGCGGCAAAGTCGTTATTGAACACATAGGCGCCGCGGTAATCAGGATTCACATCGCCAGAGATACGAGTGTTGGTAGGACAAAGAAAACAGTGCGTATCATAACGAGGCAACGCATCCAGCGCGGGCTTTTCATCCGCGCCACTCCAAGGGCGTTTTGCTCGATGAGGCGAGACTAATATCCACTGCCCAGTCAATGGGTTATAGCGGCGGTGTGGGTGATCCACAGGATTAAATTCAATATTCGACATCTTACTTACTCAACCTTAAACACAAAAACTCTTAACTGTTTGCTTAACCTTTGCCTAACTCATGCCCAGCTCGGCTCGCTGTGCGTTATGACGCACCGTAACCTTGAGGGTTTGTGGACTGCCATTTCCATGTATCGGCCGTCATATCCGCTACGCTGCGGCTCGCTTTCCAACCCAGCTCTCGTTCTGCTTTCTCGGTGCTGGCAAAGCACTGGGCAATATCTCCTGGGCGTCTTGGGCACAGCTCATACGCAATCGGCTGACCGCAGGCTTGGCTAAAGGCATTGACCATCTCAAGCACACTGGAGCCTTGGCCGGTCCCCAAATTAAAAATGTGCAACCCAGCGCACGCCCCTACCGATTTCAACGCTGCGATGTGCCCATCCGCTAAATCCATCACATGAATGTAGTCACGCACTCCGGTGCCATCGGGTGTTGGGTAGTCACTGCCAAAGACCGACAATTTCTCTCGCCGCCCCACCGCAACTTGAGCGATGAAAGGCATCAAATTATTTGGAATGCCTTGTGGGTCCTCTCCCATTGAGCCTGATGGATGGGCGCCGACCGGATTGAAATAGCGCAGCAAGGTAATGCTCCAATCGTTTTCCGCCGCAAAGAGATCCGATAAGCACTGCTCGACCATGTACTTACTGCGACCGTATGGGTTGGTCGTCGCGCCTGTCGGTGACTCTTCGGTGATCGGAACGCTAGTCGGATCGCCATACACCGTCGCGGAAGAGCTAAACACTAAGCTTTTCACGCCCGCTTTACGCATGCAGCGCGCCAACACCAAGGAGCCATTCACGTTGTTGTCATAGTATTCGAGTGGCTTGGCTACCGACTCCCCGACCGCTTTCAATCCGGCAAAATGAATCACGGCGGCAATGTCATGCTGAGCAAAAACACCATCGAGAAACGCCTCATCGCGCACATCACCTTGATGAAAAATCGGCTTCACCTTGGTGAGCGCTTCAATACGGTTCAACACTTCTTGATTGGCATTGCAGAGGTTGTCGATAATCACAGGCTCCATGCCTGCTTCGATCATCTGTACACATGTATGGCTACCGATGTAACCCATTCCACCCGTTACTAATACTTTCACTGTTTGCCTCGCTCTGGTTCGCAATCGCTCAGAAATGACTCTGCTTGCTCAAAAGTCTAGCAATCATTTGCGCCTAGTTTCCGTGATCAATTTCTCATTGTGTAAACGTTTCCACAAATTACTCACCAATAATGGATTTGACTGCTATCCGACCCTTTTCTTTAGCCCATCAGAAAGAGGGCAGCAGGCTAAGGAAGCCAAAGCCATCAATATCTCTATCAAGGTCACAATCCCTGACTAAACTTTGTGAAACGTTTTCACAGAAGCGAAAAATTATGGACATTTTCTCATCAAGTAAGAATCATAACGAAGAAACTGATTTGCATATCCAGCCCAGCACCGGACAATTTGTGACTTTGCCTTTGCCAGCCCTACCGCACCCTGCAAACTCGCCACCGGGGCACCACAGTTAGGACCACCCATGCCAAATACGATAGATAAACGCATGAAGATCGTCGCGCTCACTTGGCCGCTATTTGTCGAGATCTTGCTGCGAACAGCGCTCAATACTAGCGATGTCTTCATGCTCAGTGGTTTCTCTGATAAAGCCGTTTCGGCGGTGGGCGTCATCTCTCAACTGTCGTTCTTTTTGATTATCGTCTCGTCGATGGTCAGCAGCGGCACGGGTATTTTGATTGCGCAATACAATGGTTCAGGCCGTGTACAAGATTCCGCCCATGTTAGCGTCGCCAGTATTTTTCTCTCTGCCCTGGTCGGTATCTGCCTGAGTGGACTGTCGATCTGGGGCGCTTACGCGTTTCTGCCGCTCTATGGATTAGAAGCTCAGGTCGAACAGTACGCCCAAGAGTACCTGCTGATCAGCGGCGCGATGACTTTTAACGTCACCCTCGGCATCGTGCTGACCACTATTTTGCGCAGTAACGGCTTTTCCCGCTCTCCCATGGTGGTCAACTTGGTGTGCGGCGTGCTCAATATCATCGGTAACTACATCGCCCTTTATCAGCCTTTTGGCTTGCCGGTCTATGGGGTGCAAGGGGTGGCGATTGCCACTGTCGTCAGTCAGGTGCTCAGCACCGTGATCCTCTGGGCGGCGGTTAAACGCTCTGGCATCGAGATACCTTTTGCCGAGTACCGAGCAATCCCTCGCGTTATCTACTCACGCATCATCAAAATTGGTGCCATGAATGCCGGAGAAGTGCTCTCTTACAACATGGCGCAAATCTGCATCACCTTTTTTATCGTCCAGATGGGTACTGCCTCATTGGCCGCCTTCACCTACGCACAGAACATCGCGCGCCTCTCCTTTGCCTTTGCGCTTGCCCTCGGGCAAGGCAGTCAGATTCAAGCGGGCTACTACATAGGCCGCGGTTGGATTGACTCGATTTTGTCTCTAGTGCAAAAGTATTTTGTGGTTGGCTTTTGCGTCTCGACGCTGTTGACGGTCATCGTCTACTTGCTGAGCGATCCCATCATCGCGCTCTTTACTACAGAGCCGGAGATCGCCGCCCTAACCGCGACCTTGATTGCCGGTTCGATCGTGCTCGAAGCGGGGCGCGTCTTTAACCTCATCTTTATCTCGGCGCTCAAAGCGGCTGGCGATATCAAATTCCCAGTCAAAATGGGCATCATCAGTATGTGGGGATTCGGGGTCGGTATGAGCTATGTGTTTGGCGTCTACTGGGGCTATGGCGTGCTCGGTGCCTGGATGGCGATTGCACTCGACGAGTGGTTTCGCGGCATCATCATGGCAAGGCGTTGGCGCTCAAAAGTGTGGACACGTTACACCCTTCAGTGATCGACCATTTGTCATCAGTAACCAGACCGTCGTTAAACAACAGGGATAGCGCTCGCTATCCCTGTTGTTTTTATCCCCTACACCTCGTCAGCTTGAGCGTGGCTCAACGACAGTGTCACCTGATAGCGATAGCGTTTATCACTCAGAAGATAAGCCTGATGCACGCTAGGCGTCCACGAATCGTCACCGCCCACGCCCATATGCGCACCATCAATTCGCACGTAACAGGACTCACCTTTGATTAACTCGTGCGTATGTTTGGCACTGGCTAAGTTGTGCAAACTGTAGCGACTGACGGCAAAATGAAATTGCCCCTCGATGAGCAACTCACCCACTTTGGCCTGCGTGACATCACAGCGCAAGCCGTTGTCACTTGGGAAAATGTACGGCGTGTGCATCGCATCCAGCGATTGTTGATAGCGTCCGATGTGCGCAGACGCTAATCGGTCCGGATAGTTCTCATGTGGGCCGCGGCCCAGCCAAGAGACCTGTTCTATAGACTCGTGATGTTCGCCATCGTACAACGCCACCTCTAAGCCGATACGCGGCAGTGGAGGTAGATACTGAGCAAGCGTCACATCGACATCCAAACTCACACTGCCATCACTGGCCACCGTATAGCGCCACGTCGAGCGGATCAGCGCCTTACCTTGATGGGAATAACGCTGCTGACTCACCACCACAATTCCTTGCTCAGCTTGATACCATTCAAACTGCTCAAGCTCTCGGGTCAAGGAATCGAGCCCTATCGACTGCCAACGCGCAAACCAAGAGTTGGGGTCGAGCTTGTTGGCCTCACTGGTGCCAATATCATTATCAAGCGGAGCCCGGTAGAAGTTATCGATAATCGGTGCGGTCAGCTTTTCGCTGTCGTTGACTTTCCAACTGCCGATCGCGCCTATTGATTTGTCAAACTCGAGCGCAAAATCATCACTATAGACCAGCAAGGCTTTTGCGCTGTCCGAGGTGTTGATAGCGCCAATAGGCTTGATGCTCGGGCTCGGTAGCGCCGTCTCAACTGAAAGTTCCAGTTGCTCGATGGCCGTCACATGGCCGGCGCTTGCCCAAGCCGTCTCTTGACGAAGGCTCACCTCTAGGTTGAGGTAATACGGAGCGCAGCGACCACTGCTGATGGGCTGCTCGCTCAAGGTTACGCTTTGCGTCGATTTTGCCGCCAAATTGAGATCAAGCTGACCACGGTGCAGCACCTCTCCTTCACAAGTGACACTCCAATCAAGTATCTCGTTGTCACTGGCGCTAAACAGGTACTCACTCTCTACCTCGATCACCAATGGCTGAGTCGATAGCAGGCGGAACTGGTAAAACTGCTGCGCTTTTTTGACTTCCTGCAGGGTGGGATGCGCGCTTCTATCTGGGAACAGCAGACCATTGATGCAAAACTGACGATCATTGATTTCATCACCAAAATCCCCGCCATAGGCCCAATACGTTTGGCCATCCGGCGCTATCTTAGTTAGACCTTGATCGACCCAATCCCAAATGAATCCCCCTTGCAAGCGCGGGTTATCTCGAAACGCTTGCCAGTAGTGCGTAAAGCTGCCGAGGCTGTTGCCCATCGCATGAGCGTATTCACATAAAATCAGGGGACGCGTCTCATCAGGCAGTGCAATGGATTTACGAATCCCGACACGCGGCGTGACCTGTGGTTGATGCTTCACGACTGGCAGATCCCAATCGACCCGTGCGTACATTGGACATAGGATGTCGGTCGCGGCCGTCATCGCGCCGCCGCCTTCATATTGGACAGGTCGAGAAGGGTCACGCTGTTTGACCCATTGATACATCGCATGATGGTTATTCCCGATCCCCGACTCGTTGCCAAGCGACCAAATGATGACACACGCATGGTTCTTATCGCGCTCCACCAGCCGAGTAATACGGCGCAGGTAGGCCGGTAGCCATTCACTGTCGTCGGACAAGCGGCACATCGGAAACTGGCCGTGGGTTTCAATGTTGGCTTCATCCACCACATAAAGACCATACTCATCGCACAGTTGATACCACAGAGGATGGTTTGGATAGTGCGCAGTACGTACCGCGTTGAAATTGTTTTGCTTGAGCAGTTGGATGTCGCGGTGCATATCTTCTCTTGTCATCACATGACCAAGCTCTGGATGATGCTCATGACGATTGACGCCGCGGATCAGCACCGCTTCGCCATTCACTTTCAGCAGACCGTGCTCAATGCGTACCTCACGAAAACCGACCGAATACGCCTCACAATCTATCACCGTGTCATGCTCATCAAGCAAGCTGACAACGGCGCGATACAAGTAAGGGCGCTCTGCGCTCCATAGTATCGGCGCTTGAACGTCAAGGGCATGCTGCGCTTTATCGCTCCACGGCCCTTTTTCATCGACAAACTGTAATCCGGCCGTGCTGACTTGCTCTGCGACCAGCTGCTTTTTGGCATCAAACAGACGCACACGTACGCGATTGTCGACCTCTTTTTGCGATAAAGTGGTCGTCACACCAAGCGTGGCCTGATGAAACCCTGCCGCCAACTCAGTGCGAATCTCCACATCTTGAATGTGCAGTCGCGGTTTTCGGGTTAAGGTGACATCACGGAAAATACCGCTTAGCCACCACATATCTTGATCTTCCAAGTAGGAACCGTCACACCAACGCATCACCATGACCGTCAACTGGTTGCGCCCCTCCTGAAGATAAGGCGTTAGATCAAATTCGGCGGGCAAACGGGCATCTTGCGAGTAACCGACCCACACGCCATTGCACCACAGGTGAAAGGCGCTGTTGACGCCATCAAAGGTGATCCACGTTAACTCATTGGACTCTGGCAACACCTCAAACGTGGTGCGATAAACCCCGGTCGGATTGTGCTTAGGCACGATTGGCGGCGTGTCCGCAAACGGATATTTGACATTGGTGTAAATTGGCCGATCGTCAACCTGCGGCTGTAACTGCCAGTTGGATGGCACCGTGATTGGCGACCAAGCGCTGTCATCAAAACTTTTCTCAACACACGCTTCTGGCACCTCACTCGGCGCCGAGAACAGCATAAACTGCCATTGACCATTCAAGCACGTTTGCTGGGCAGACCCTCTCCCTTGCAAGGCATCGTCTTCGTTTTGGTAAGCATGGAAAGGGGTATGTGCGGGCAGAACATGATGGTGGGTGACGTGATGATTTTCCCACTCTCGCGCTGCCAGAATATCGGCAAAAGTTCTCATAACAACACTCTTAATCTCTGTGATAAAAAAGAGCGCACTGACTCGAGAGGCCACGAGTGGAGCAGTGCGCTCAGTCGGCTGACTCTGGCAGGTCTATGTACAGGGGAATAGACTCGCCGTCAGCGTATCAAAACCTTATTTGAAGGTGCGTTTGCTGACCTTATCCAGTTTTTGCAAAATGTCGTCGATGCGATCAGGGTGAACCATGAACTCTTGGAAGCCCTTCATCCCTTCTTTCGCCATTGCAGGATCGGTATCTCGGTCATAGAACTGCGCCGTACCTTCCGCGTTCGCCAGCATTTCCACCCCTTTGTCTAGGAACGGATCCGCTTTCGCTTTCGCTTTATTGTTGGTTGGGATCTGCAACAACATCTCGTTGATCAATTGCTGGTTTTCCGCACGAGCGACAAACTGAAGGAACTTACGTGCGTCTTCTTTGTTTTTCGCTTTTGATGGGATGTGAATCGTATCCATCGGCGCGTCTTCCGCCATCGGAACGGAAGGGTCGATCACAGGGAATTGGAAGAAGCCCATTTTGCCATCCAACTCTTTCGGGAAGTTAGGAGTAATGAAGTTACCCATCAGATACATCGCCGCCTGACCGTTGTAGAGGAAAGGCTGCGCCTCTTGCCAGGAATATGACGCATGGTTTTCTAGGAAATAACCTGGCTCCACCAACTGTGCCCAGTTCGCGAAGGTTTTCTTCACTCGCTCATCGGTGTAAGGCACTTTGCCGTCCATCAACTGGATATGGAAATCGAGGCCGTTGGTGCGCAAGTTGATGTAATCAAACCAACCCGCTGCCGTCCAAAGATATTTGGTACCGATGGTGAACGGCGCCACGCCATTCTCTTTCAATGTCGCCGAGGCTTTAAGTAGATCGTCCCACGTTTTTGGCTCAGCAATACCGTACTGCTCAAAGATGTCTTGGCGGTAGTAGATACCCCATTGGTAATAGGTGTAAGGCACACCGTATTGCTTGCCATTGACCGTCATCGCGGGCGCCGCAGCGGTGAAGTCTTGCTTCATGTTGTTGTCTGTCCAGATGTCACTCACATCTTCAAACAGGCCACGATCAACGAAGGTTTTCATACGGTTACCCGCATACCAGAACACCACATCCGGCGGCGAAGTCACCAACCAGTTACGGATGGTCGTTTTGTACGCTTCATGATCGTAGAGGTTATATTTGACGGTGACATCCGGGTACTCTTGCTCAAATCGCTTGATGATTTCAGCCCACGCCTCTTTAGGTGCAGGGTCTGAGGCGTCAGAGTTGATCACCAAAGTGCCTGCCCATGCGGATGTCGAAAGAGTTGCACCGAGTATTGCGGTAGCAGCAAGGTGTTTCACGTATTTCATATTCAGGTCCTTGTTATTGAGCCTAAGGCTCTTGGTCCAATTTATTGTTTTGTTGCTGTGTAGAGTCTGTTACTGCATAGACCTGCTGGTGAGCCAAATGGGGGTTTTGCCCACCAGCAATTTATTAATCCTGTTATCCTTTGGTCGCACCTAGGGTTAAGCCGGCGATGAAATGACGCTGCATGGTAAAAAACAGCACCACAGGTGGAATCGCCGCAACGATCGCGCCTGCCGACATCAGCTGCCAAGACGCTAGCCACTGACCTTGCAGTGAGCTAAGCCCCGCAGTAACCGGACGGACTTCATCACTTTGCACTAAGACCAATGCCCAGAAGAAGTCGTTCCAGATGAAGGTGAAAACCAGCACCGCCAACGCCGCTAATGCTGGGCGAACCAAGGGCAATACTACGTGCCAGAAGATCTTCCATTCGGTGACCCCTTCCACGCGCGCCGCTTCAATCAAGGCATCCGGAATACCGACGATGAAATTGCGCATAAACAAGGTACAAAATCCGGCTTGAAACGCGATATGGAAGAAAATAAGCGCCCAATGGGTGTCGTAGAGACCAAAGCTGATGGTCAAATCGCGCACTGGGATCATCAGGATCTGGAAGGGTACAAAGTTACCCGCGATGAACATCGCGAAGATCCAGATGTTCGCCTTGAAGTTGTACTTCGCCAAAGCAAAGCCCGCCAACGTTGACAGCGCCACCGCCCCGGCAACCGCAGGCAAAGTGATCATCAAACTGTTGATCAGGTATTGGCCCATTGCGGTTGAGGTAAAGACTTGAGTGTAGTTTTCGAGAAACTGGATTTCGCTTGGCCAGCCCCAGTAATTACCAGTGTTGATGTCTTCTATCGAGCGAATCGAGGTCATCATCACCGCAATCAATGGCAGTAACCACATCACGATCGACAGTGGCAACGCGACGCGATAGCTGATATTGACAAAACGGCCAGATTTTTGAATCGGTTGTGGGTACATTATTTTTCACTCCTCAACATACGCCATAAGAAGTACGCGATATACACATCCATGATGAGGAACAACACAACGGAAACTGCCGCGCCATAACCCATTCGGTAGTTAAAAATGGACTCTTCATACATCTGGTAAGCCAATACCGTCGAGCTGCCCCACGGGCCACCGGCTGTCATGGTGGCAACCAAGTCAAATGAGCGCAGCGCACCAATCACGGTCACCACAATCGCAATGAAGGTCGCAGGGCGAAGCTGCGGTAACACCACGTACCACAACATGCGCCACTTTTTCGCACCATCAAGACGCGCCGCTTCAAGCTGCTCTGGATCCAAGTTGTTCAAACCCGTGAGGTACAAAATCATGCAGTAAGAAATCTGCGGCCACAGACCGGCGGCAATGATGCCGTAGGTGACGTAATCTTCGTTGGCCAAAATAGAAACCGGCTCGAAACCGAGACCACCCAACACAATATTGAACAAGCCAAACGACGGGTCATAGAACCAAGCAAACACCAAACCGACGACCACTTGCGAAATAACAAAGGGGAAGAAGAACAGCGATTTAACAACACGAATCCCTCTCACCTGTTGGTTAAGAAAGAGCGCGATCGCTAAACCAATCGGCGGGGCGAGCATAAAGAACACTAGCCAAAGGAAGTTGTTTTTCAATGAGGTGTAAAACGCATCGGAATCAAACAACTCACGATAGTTGTCTAGGCCGACCCATGTTTTTTCACCTAGCCCATCCCATTCAAAGAAACTGAGCCAAATACTGTCTAGAATCGGATAGATAACATAAACGGCAAAAATCGCCATCGCAGGCGCTAAAAACAGCCAAGGGGAGAGCTTGGCACTCACCCGAGATTTACGTCTGGCTGAGGGGAGACGATTTTCTGGGTATATCGTTTTCACAGATTGCTCCATTTTGTGTGACTCCTTGTCACATCTCGTCGTTTCTGTTCGTTAAAGTTTCACTCATAAAAAGTAGACAAAAAGAAACCAAAAGATGAAGTTTTATCGTATCTACGAATACATATTAGCCATCCACTTTATTTTATATAGGGAGAGAAATTAATTTTGTAAACGTTTCCACAAAATTCACCTATTTTCCTCCAAAAACCATGACAAGGATCAACTATTGCCATTGAGCAACTAACAAAAATCGCGGAAAAGCGTATGTTTTAGACAGAAACAAAAAACAACTCACGTTAAACGAGCGTATTCGCTCATAAAACGAAACTTATAAGCCATATGGGCAAGGAGTATTTATGGCTGACATCAGCTTAAAGAAAGTCATCAAGCGTTTCGGTGACGTTCAAACCATCCATGGTGTGGATCTTGAGATCGACAATGGAGAGTTTGTGGTTTTTGTTGGACCATCCGGTTGCGGTAAATCGACCCTGCTTCGTCTTGTGGCCGGTTTAGAAGAGATCACCGAAGGCGAAATCAGTATCGACAACCACATCGTCAATGACGTTGATCCTGCCGAGCGAGGCGTGGCGATGGTATTTCAATCTTACGCCCTCTACCCTCATATGACTGTTGAAGAGAATATGGGCTTTGGCCTGAAAATGAACGGCCACCCTAAAGAGTACATCGACAAGCAAGTGAACGGCGCGGCGAAAACGCTACAGCTTGATCACTTGTTGCAGCGTAAACCTAAAGAGCTCTCTGGTGGTCAGCGTCAGCGTGTCGCTATCGGCCGCGCCATTGTACGTAACCCCAAAGTGTTCCTTTTTGATGAGCCCCTCTCCAACCTCGATGCAGAGCTGCGCGTCGACATGCGTCTGCAAATCGCCAAGCTGCATCAAGATCTGCAAAACACCATGATCTACGTAACGCACGATCAAGTCGAAGCCATGACGCTCGCCGATAAGATCGTCGTCCTGCGCGATGGTCGTGTTGAGCAGGTGGGCTCGCCGCTAGAGCTCTACCACAAGCCGCAAAATGAATTTGTTGCCGGCTTCATCGGCTCACCGAAAATGAACTTCATTCCAACTCAAGTCGAGCAAGCCAATGGCTCTGGCCTGACCTTGGTGAGTCAAGACGGCAAGGTATTCCATCTGCCCGCGGTGCAACGCGCACTCCACGCTGGCGATAAAGTCACTCTCGGTATTCGTCCTGAACATTTAGAGATTAACCATGACAACCCAGTGCAGATTGAGTTCCAAAGTGAAGTGGTCGAACGGTTAGGCAACAGCACCTACATGTTTGGTCAATCTTGTGGCGTTGATGGGTTTAAAGTGCACCTACCCGGCGATCAAGAGGTCACTAAGTTCCAAACTATGGCGCTAAGCTGCAAACAAAGCGACTGTCACCTCTTCGATGACCAAGGCCTTCGTGTAGAGTAAGGCGTTTTAACTCCTCACGTTGAACAGGTCAGCCCTTTGGCTGGCCTTGTTTGTTATCCCCTCTCTTTATCACTCGTATTCACTCGCCCAATTTGTTACTGATCTTTTCAGTGCCAATCTTTGTCATAAAAGTGACACATTCCATTGAGACCATGACGCCCTCACTGACGAGGCCAACCTTCCTCTTTCTATAATGCCTTGTTTTTCAATCACACTAAGGATGCGTTGAGCAATGCTAGCGATTTTCAAAACCTTCTTTTGGCTAGGCTGGATTAGCTTTGGTGGCCCTGCCGCCCATATCGGTTATTTTCGTCATGCCTTTGTAGAGAAACGCCGATGGCTCAGTGATGAGGAATACGCGCAAATCGTCGCGCTCAGTCAGTTTCTACCCGGCCCAGGTTCGAGCCAAGTGGGCTTCGCGTTAGGCTACAAACAAGGCGGGTTGCTTGGTGCCCTTGCTGCCTTTATTGGCTTTACCACCCCCTCCATCGTGATCATGTTGGTGCTCGCATTGGTCAGCAGCCAAGTCACCGATGCCCCGTTGTTTCAACATATCGTCCACGGCCTGAAGTTGCTGGCAGTGGTTGTGGTCGCCGATGCCACCTTAGGGATGTACAAGAACTTCTGCCAAAATCGCCTAAGCGTCAGCCTCTGCGTGGCGACTGCGATCGCACTGCTCGTTATGCCGAGTATTGTCACCCAAGTGATGGTTTTGTTGCTGGCCGCTGCGATTGGCGTGAAGTTCTTAGGCCGCAAAACGTCAACGCCGCCGAGTGCCTTTACTCCAAGCCTATGGCCTCTCGCACTTTTTGCTGTGCTGTTCATGGGTTTACCCTTAGTCGCAACACGTTCTGACGCATTGCAGCTATTTAATGATTTTTTCCAAGCGGGTAGTTTGGTTTTTGGTGGCGGTCATGTGGTTCTGCCACTGCTGCAAGAGTTGGTCGGTGATAGGCTGTCACAAGATCTCTTCCTCACCGGCTACGCCGCCGCACAAGCCGTCCCGGGTCCGATGTTCACGTTTGCCACTTACATCGGCTACGCCTTACTGCCGAACGCGCCGATTTTTGGGGCTCTACTGGCCACCCTAGCAGTCTTCTTACCGGGTTTTCTGCTGCTCTTAGGCGTACTGAAAAACTGGCAATCGCTGGCGCAAAGGCCCGCCGTGTCAGGCGCGTTGCAAGGCGTGAATGCCGCCGTGGTGGGATTATTATTGGCGGCCTTGTATCAACCTGTGTTTAGTAGCGCGGTTTTATCTTCGGTGGATCTGGCGCTCGTCGTGCTCGGTATTTACTTGATGAAACAATACAAACTACCGATTGTATGGATGGTGGTGCTCTTTATGCTGTTAGGCGCGGTGGTCGGCCACCTGACCCTCTAGTCGTTCTCACAGGGTTTGCGAGCGTGCAAAGCGCTCGCAAATGTATCGCTATATACAACACAATGTCAGACGGCTCACATCTACACCGTTCGCTTCACCTTGAAATCCTCTGTTTCATCACATCTTACCAGTTTGCCCCCTAGGATTCGCTTCACTCACTTTTCATTTACATGCTAAAGTTAACAAGCTGTTAACAATAAAAATAATGTACCCATTTGCCAATAACACGGAGTTAGAGAATGATTCAGCCTAACGAGTTACGCAAACCGTCCTGTGCTCTCCCCCCACCGAACGAGATGATTTTGAAATGGGCAGAGGAACGCCCTAATCAGGTCTATCTAAAACAGATCATCAACCGCCAGTTTGTCGAATACACTTACGCCGAGGTTGCAGACAAAGCGCTCAGATTAGTCTCAGCACTGCAAGCGCTAGGTCTTAAACCGCGTGACAAAGTCGCACTGGTATCGAAAAACTGCGCTGAGTGGTTCATTTGTGACTTGGCGATGATGTTGGGCGATTTTGTCAGCGTACCCATCTTCCCGACTGCCGGTGCTGACACGATTGAATACTGTGTGACCCATAGTGAAAGTAAAGCTCTGATTGGCGGCAAACTCGATGATGCCGGCGCCACTCAGGAAGTGATTGATGGTCAAGCAGACTTGATTACTATCGCGCTGCCCTATGACACTGCGCCAAAGTGTCAACATCAGTTCAACGACTTAATGGCGCAGCATGCTCCAACGGATTTTCGCGCCGAGCACTGCGATGATAAGTTAATGTCGCTAGTTTATACCTCAGGGACATCGGGTCTACCGAAAGGGGCAATGTTGACTTATGGCGCATTCAGCTGGTCTGCGCAGCAGTTGATCAATCATATCGGCATTGAAGAGAACGATCGCCTATTCTCCTACCTGCCTTTAGCGCACATTACCGAGCGTGTGTACATCTTTGGATCCTCCATCATGGGTGGCGTCCAAACGGCCTTCCCAGAGTCGCTCGATACCTTTATCGAAGATGTTAAAATGCAGCGCCCGACGCTGTTTATCTCTGTTCCCAGACTCTGGACTCTGTTCCAACAACGTATCCAAGATAAGTTGCCGCAGAAGAAACTCAATATTCTGCTCAAGATTCCGTTCGTTAATTCTCTTATCAAGAAAAAGCTCGCCGATGGCCTGGGCTTAGATCAAGCACGCGTGCTCGGCTGTGGTTCTGCGCCGGTGTCACCCGCTTTGCTCGATTGGTATCACAGTGTCGGCCTCAATATTACTGAGGCTTGGGGGATGACTGAGTCCTTTGCCTACAGCACACTCAACTACCCGTTCCGCGCTGATAAGATTGGCAGTGTCGGCAATGCTGGCCCCGGAATCGAACTCAAAATTGCCGACGATGATGAAATCATGGTACGCAGTAAAGGGATGTTCTCTGGCTACTACAAAAATGACATTGCCAGTCAGGAGTCATTCGACAGCGAAGGTTGGCTACATACTGGCGACATCGGCGCTATTGATGCTGAAGGCTACTTGACCATTCAAGGGCGCAAAAAAGACACCTTCAAAACCGCCAAAGGTAAATTTGTCGCGCCAGTGCCCATTGAGAAGAAACTGTTCGAATACAGCCGCGTTGAAATGATGTGTTTGATTGGCCTCGGTCTGCCCGGCCCGATTTTGCTCGTCGTCCCGCATGATTTTCCAAACTTTGACCGTGCTCGCTATGAACGCACCACCAAAAAAGTGATTGCGCGGATGAACCAAGAGCTCGAATCGCATGAGCAAATCAAAGGGGTACTGATGATCAAAGAGCCGTGGAGCATCGAAAATGGCATTCTAACGCCCACACTCAAGATCAAACGCCATGTACTGGAGCAGAAGTACCACGACATGGGCCACAACTGGCCGAAAGGTCAACTCGTTGTCTGGGAAGAGTAACGCTAGTCGCTCTATCTTATCGAGAAGTTAAGGAGAACGTGGTTCTCCTTTTTTTCGTCATGTATAGTGACGAGCAAAATGTGATTGAAAAGGATCGTCTATGGATGCAAGGCTGCATCATCTTCCGGGGTTACGGTATTTCGAAGTCGCGGCGAGGCACAACAGCTACAGTCGAGCGGCTGAAGCGCTGTTCGTCAGTCAGGCGGCGGTGAGCCAAAAAATACGTCAACTTGAAGATGGCTTAGGATGCAAACTGTTCGTGCGTGATGGTCGAGAAATGCGCCTCACTGAGCAAGGCAAGGTGCTTTATAAGCATGTTTCTCAAGGGTTCGAACAGATCATTTCGGGGCTCAATCAGATTCAAGCTGAGCCGGTCGAAGGGTTGCTCTGTGTCAGCTCTACGCCTTCATTTGCCTCTCGCTGGTTATTGCCACGTCTATGGAAGTTCTCGAGCCAACATCCCAACATCCCCATTCGGATCATCACTAGCTGTGACGCGCCAAACTTAAAACAAGGTGAAGCGGATGTGGTCATTTGGCAAGGTGAGACGTTGGGTGAAGAGTGCCCATCGAAACTTCACAAAGAGTTCCTGTTTGAAGAGATCATTTATCCTTTTTGCTCCCCTCACTTAGCCAAGTCCATTAACCTGACTCAACCCGAACAGCTGCTCGCCAGTTGGTTAATTCACTATGAGTCTGGCGGTTACCCTTGGAAAAGTTGGTTTGCTAAAGCCGGTATAGAGATGGAAAAAGAGTCGGTTCGTTGGATGGATGTCAGTACCTTCGATCACGCTATGAACGCCGTCATGGCCGGGCATGGCGCCTGCTTAGTCTCTGACTCACTCGCGGCTGATTACGTCGAACGTGGACTACTCATGAAGCCCTTCGATATCGGCATGACCCCGGGTATTCAGTTTAATCTCTTCTACGATAGCGAATCGACAAGGCGCGATCGTATTCAAGCTTTCGCCCACTGGCTGAGTAATGAAATTGCCCCTTGTGAATGACATCGCCCCCAGCGATATCTCGCTAGGGGCGTGTTACGTTTAAGCTTAGAGCCGACCCGATTATTGGGTTCTTAGACGTTGCCAGTACTTCTCATACACCGCTAAGGTCTCAGCACCAACATCGTTAATGAACTCCCCTTTCTTGATGTCTTCCACCGCTGGGAAAATCGTCGGGTTATTCTTAAGTTCATCAGCGAGCAATGCGCGGCCTGCATTCGTTGCGGACGCATAGCCTAGGCTATTGACGATCTCAGCTTGCTGCTCAGCTTGGTACATAAAGTTAATGAACTTGTGTGCCAATGCTTTGTTTTGGCTGCCTGATGGAATAGTAAAGTTATCCATCCACAATACCGCGCCCTCTTCTGGC
The DNA here is from genome assembly GCF_059834045.1 of Vibrio sp. R12-SG2-ISO1. Classification (NCBI taxonomy): domain Bacteria; kingdom Pseudomonadati; phylum Pseudomonadota; class Gammaproteobacteria; order Vibrionales; family Vibrionaceae; genus Vibrio; species Vibrio sp. R12-SG2-ISO1. The sequence continues at coordinate 713,574 of NZ_JCBDGO010000001.1, forward strand.
ATCACAAACTTCAGCTCTGGCATTTCGACTTGGCCTTGGTAGGCATTACCATTCCACTGCATACCAACAGAGGCTTCACCGGAAACGTAAGGCATTTGTGGTGCATCAGAGTTATAAAGTAGGACGTTATCTCTCAAGGCTACTAACGATTCGTAGGCCTGCTTGATCTCGTCTTCGTTCTTTGTGTTGATGCTATGACCATTCAATTTCAGCGCCATACCAAATACGTCACGAATATCGTCGATCAGCATCACCTGTTGTGCGTATTTCGCATCCCAAAGCTGCGCCCATTTGGTGACAGGTTCGTCGACAAGGGATTCATTGTAACTGATGCCCGTCACCCCCCAAATGTAAGGCAAAGAGTAACGGTTGTCAGGATCATGAGCTTGGCCCAATAACCCTTCCATCGCGTCACCCATATTCGGGACTTGCGCATGATCTATCTCAGCCAGTAGTCCTTCACGTCCCATTTTCTCGATAAAGTAGGCCGAAGCGAATACGACATCGTAACCTGAGCCTTTCACCAGTTTTAACTTGGTGTACATTGATTCATTATTTTCAAATGTTGAATAGTTAATCGTTACGCCTTCTTGTTTCTCGAACGCTTTTAATGACGCTTCTGGCAAGTAGCCACCCCAAGCGTAAACGTTCAAAACTTTATTATCTGCGTGAGAAGAAAGGCTGAGTAACAATGCGCTCAGACCCACTACTTTAGAAAACACTTTCATGGTATGCGATCCAACCTGTCCAGCAACGCGCTGGGATTCGGGTGCATAATTATTTAATTGTTAATCAATTGAAAGGGAAATTAATTAATCGTTATGAACAATATTTGTTATCGCTTAGCGAGCGCCGATAACTGCTGGTCTAAAGAGAACACGTGGTCAAAAACAGACATAAAAAAACCTCCGATGCTTTCGCATCGAAGGTTTGTAATCATCACACAAGTGATACGCGGTTAAGAATTACTTCTTGCCGTCGCGCTCTTTCACTTCAGCGATAACTTGCTCAGCAACGTTTGCTGGACATGGTGCGTAGTGAGCGAACTCCATAGAGAACTGACCACGACCAGAAGTGATAGTACGTAGGTGACCGATGTAACCAAACATTTCTGATAGAGGAACGTCAGCTTTGATACGAACGCCTGTAGCACCTGCTTGTTGGTCTTTGATCATACCACGACGACGGTTAAGGTCACCGATTACGTCACCAACGTGATCGTCTGGCGTGAACACGTCAACTTTCATGATAGGCTCAAGAAGCTGTGCGCCCGCTTTAGGCATAGACTGACGGAATGCACCTTTCGCTGCGATTTCAAATGCGATAGCAGATGAGTCAACTGCGTGGAAGCCACCGTCGAATAGCTCAACTTCTACGTCTAGCGTAGGGAAGCCAGCTAGAACACCCGTCTCCATCATACCTGCGAAGCCTTTCTCTACTGCAGGCCAGAATTCTTTAGGTACGTTACCACCAACAACTGTTGACTTGAACGTGAAGCCAGAGTTTGGCTCACCTGGTTTGATACGGTAGTCGATCTTACCGAACTGACCAGAACCACCAGACTGCTTCTTGTGCGTGTAGCTATCTTCAACAGCTTTAGTGATCGTTTCGCGGTAAGCTACCTGTGGAGCACCAACTTCTAGCTCAACGCCGTAAGTACGCTTAAGGATGTCTACCTTGATGTCTAGGTGAAGTTCACCCATACCTTTCAGGATAGTTTCGCCTGAGTCTTCATCAGTCTCAACTTGGAAAGATGGATCTTCTGCAACCATTTTACCGATCGCGATACCCATTTTCTCAGTTGAACCTTTGTCTTTTGGAGATACAGCAATCGAGATTACTGGCTCAGGGAAGATCATTGGCTCAAGAGTACATTCGTGCTTAGGATCACATAGAGTGTGACCTGTTTGAACGTTCTTCATACCAACAACAGCGATGATGTCACCCGCTTGCGCTTCAGTGATCTCGTTACGGTCGTCAGCTTGCATTTCACACATACGGCCGATACGCTCAGTTTTACCTGTTGCAGCGTTAAGCACTGTGTCACCTTTCTTCATCACACCTGAGTAGATACGGATGAAGGTTAGCGCGCCAAAACGGTCGTCCATGATCTTAAATGCTAGAGCACGTAGAGGCTCGTCTGCAGATACTGTTGCAACTTCACCAGTTGGCTCACCAGTTTCTGGGTCAGTTAGAGGCTGAGGATCCACTTCTGTTGGCGATGGTAGGTAATCTACCACTGCGTCTAGTACTAGCTGAACACCCTTGTTCTTAAATGCAGAACCACAGAATGTTGGGAAGAATGCTAGGTCACGTGTACCTTTACGGATACAACGCTTGATGTCTTCGATAGAAGGCTCTTCACCTTCCATGTACGCTTCCATTAGGTCGTCGTCTTGCTCAACAGCCGTTTCGATTAGCTCTTCACGGTACTGTTCAACGTCATCAACCATGTCAGCTGGAACGTCTTGGATTTCGTAGTTCTCAGGAAGACCAGAGTCATCCCATACGTACGCTTTACGAGATAGCAGATCAACCACACCAACGAAGTCATCTTCACGACCGATTGGAAGAACCATCACTAGTGGGTTAGCCGCTAGAACGTTCTTAACTTGGTCAACAACGTTGAAGAAGTCTGCGCCCATACGGTCTAGTTTGTTAACGAAGATCAGACGAGATACTTCTGATTCGTTCGCGTAGCGCCAGTTCGTTTCTGACTGAGGCTCAACACCACCAGAACCACAGAAAACACCGATACCACCATCAAGAACTTTTAGTGAACGGTATACTTCAACTGTAAAGTCAACGTGTCCCGGAGTATCGATAACGTTTAGGCGGTGGCCATTCCACTCACAAGTTACCGCAGCAGACTGGATAGTAATACCGCGCTCAGCTTCCTGCTCCATGAAGTCAGTCGTAGACTCACCGTCATGTACTTCACCAGTTTTGTGGATTTTACCAGTAAGCTTAAGGATACGCTCAGTGGTGGTAGTTTTACCCGCATCAACGTGCGCGAAAATACCAATGTTTCTGTACTTTGATAAATCTGCCATTGTCTTACTCTGTTTATAAGGTATAAATTGCGCGCAGAGTATATCACAATCTGTCAAGACTGATACCCTCGTGTGCACTTGTGTTCAAAAAAACTTTTCCCATCAATCTTAGCAGGAATTTTCAGTCTTTCTTGCTAATCTCAACCGGATTGATTCGATATCTCGCGATAAAAAATGCTGCTTGCCAAGGCAAACAGCATTGATGATTTTCTGCCCGAATAACAATTAACGTGGGCAGATTTCTGACTGAGGGAAGAAGAACTCGATCTCGCGCGCTGCCGACTCAGGACTGTCAGAACCGTGAACCGAGTTGTGACGCATACTCAGCGCATAGTCAGCACGAATCGTGCCGCAAGCGGCTTCTTCAGGGTTTGTTGTTCCCATCAGCTCACGGTAACGGGCAATCGCATTTTCCCCTTCTAGAACTTGAACCATAATCGGGCCTGAAGTCATAAACTCTTTCAATGCAGGAAAAAAAGGCTTCCCTTCGTGTTCAGCGTAAAAACCACTGGCCTGTTCTTGGGTTAAATGGACCATTTTCGCAGCAATGATACGAAGCCCCGCTTTTTCAATGCGATGGTAAATCTCACCAATCAGATTTCTCTCTACCGCATCGGGCTTGATAATGGAAAAGGTTCTTTCTAGAGCCATAAGTCATCCTTCAGTCATTAGTATAGTTATATGAAAATATAGGGTGTTGTGTAATCACAATAGAACATGGCCTTACGGCCATGTCACTATTCGCCAGCCTGCTCTTGCAGTACACGCGCTAAGGTTCGTACGCCGACGCCCGTAGCGCCTGCGGCCCACTTGTCCGTTGGACCCTTGCGGTAAGTGGCCGCACAGTCAAAATGCAGCCAACCTTTTTTGTAATCAGCAACGAAGTAGGACAAGAACGCGGCGGCGGTACTCGCACCTGGTGCATAGTCGCCACTGCTGATGTTAGAAAGATCGGCAAAGTTAGACGGCAACATGCCACGGTGGAAGTCCGCTAATGGTAGCGGCCACAATCCCTCTTTCTCTGCTTTCGCAGAGGTCAGCGCTTGATGCGCTAGCTCATCGTCAAAACTAAACAGTGCATGGTAGTCATTACCAAGCGCATGTTTGGCTGCACCAGTGAGGGTCGCGCAATCAATAATCAGCTCTGGCTGCTGCTCGCTCGCATAAATCAAACCATCCGCCAATACTAGACGTCCTTCAGCGTCCGTATTCATGATTTCAACGGTTTTACCATTTTTGTAGGTAATGATGTCACCCAGTTTAAGTGCTCGGCCTGAAATCATGTTCTCTGCACAGCAAAGGATAAGCTTCACACGTTTGTTCAAGCCACGCATGATCGCAAGGGCAAGTCCGCCAGTGATCGTGCCAGCGCCGCCCATGTCTGACTTCATTGCCGTCATCATGTTCGAAGGTTTTAGACTGTAGCCGCCTGAGTCAAACGTGATGCCTTTACCTACAAGGCAAGCAAAGACGGGTGCATTCTCATCACCGGTCGGGTTGTAATCCAATTGCAACATTGCGGATGTGCGCTCTGAGCCACGACCGACGGCATAGATACCCTGCCAATCTTCCGCGAGAAGGTCTTTGTCTTTAACAATACGTGCCGTCACTGTCCCTTCTGGTGCAACGGATTTGATGAACTCTGCCGCCATAGTGGCCAGCTGACGTGGTGCCACCTCTTCAGCGGGTTTATTGATGATATCTCGGGTGAACTCTGTCGCTTTGATGCGCGCATCGAGCTCAGCTTGATCCGCATCTGACAGAGCGCCCCAGGAAAGCTGGCTGGTTTTCTTCGGGGTACGGAAGCCTTGATGGAAAGCCCAAATGCTCTCTAGATCCCATCCTTCGCCCTCGAGTGAAGCTTCTCGAATACCTTGCGCTTCTAACTTGCGCGCAGCACGCTGAATCGCGCCTAAATCATGACTGTCGCTAAGGTGGATCGTTGCGCCATTCGCCACGAATGAAAGGATGGCTTTTTCACCCCATTGTGGTGCGGCGGCTTGTTGGCTTAAAAAAACAGACATCGTTGTAGACATGGTTTCTCCTTGTCTTATCTGAGCGCTGCCTACGCTCTTATTCTATGCTTTGACGGATGTTAGCATTTTGTAGGGTTAAAGTGTCAACTTGATAAAAAAACGGACCATAGGGTCCGTTTTTTTTAGTAAGTTTTGTTAACTCTGCAAGGTTTTCTCTCAACCCGCGTTAATCCATCTCATCCATCCAGCATAAGATGACGGCTTCGAGGATTTTTTCATTGGAGCGGTTGGGCTCATCATCGAAGTCATCGAGCTCTAAAATCCACTGATGAAGATCCGTAAAGCGCACGGTTTTAGGATCCGTATCTGGAAATTTGTCACACAGCTCGATGGCAATATCGCGTGAATCTGTCCATTTCATTGCTTACCTTCCTGTTTCAACTCACATGGGGTACGGTGATTAATGATCTTCTGATGCGTGGTTCAATGTGTACTTTGGAATTTCCACAACCAAATCTTCATCCGCGACTCTCGCTTGACAGCCCAGGCGTGATTCTGGCTCCAAACCCCACGCTTTATCTAGCATGTCATCTTCCAGCTCATCGCTCTCTTCGAGCGAATCAAAGCCTTCACGGATCACAACGTGGCACGTCGTGCATGCACACGATTTTTCGCAAGCATGTTCAATTCCAATTCCGTTTTTTAATGCCACATCCAGTACTGTTTCGCCCGATTGAGCGTCTAGCACCGCCCCTTCAGGGCACAAATCTTCGTGAGGCAATACAATAATCTTAGGCATAACGTGTTTCTCTTATAGTTCGTCCACGGACTGACCAGACAGTGCCGCGCGAATCGATTTGTCCATACGACGAGAGGCGAAGTCTTGGCTCGCTTTGTCTGTTTCTTTGATACCTTGCTCAATCGCATCGGCATCATCACCATTACGTAGCGCTATCAATTGCTCGATAACGTGCAACAGTTGTTGGCGCTCTTGTTCTGAAAGTAGCTCGTCGCCATCCGCTTGCATGGCGGCGAGTAGGCCTTCAATCACACGGTCAGCCTCTACACGCTGCTCTGCCAATGCGCGAGCCATCATGTCTTCTTTGGCGTGCGTCATGGAGTCACGTAGCATGTTCGCGACTTCATCGTCACTGAGACCGTATGACGGTTTCACTTGAATCTCAGACTGAACGCCCGTGCTCTTTTCCATCGCAGTCACTGAGAGCAAACCATCCGCATCGACTTGGTAGGTCACACGGACGTGCGCTGCACCAGCGGCCATCGGCGGAATACCTTTTAGGGAGAAACGAGCTAATGAGCGACAATCGTCAACCATTTCACGTTCACCTTGCACAATGTGCACACTCATCGCTGTTTGACCATCTTTGAAAGTCGTAAATTCTTGCGCACGAGCAACAGGAATCGTCGTATTGCGTGGAATGATTTTTTCAACCAATCCTCCCATTGTCTCGATGCCGAGCGACAATGGAATCACATCCAGCAGCAACATTTCAGAGTCCGGTTTGTTGCCTGCCAACACATCCGCTTGGATACCTGCGCCAATCGCCACCACTTCATCTGGGTTGATGCTAGTCAGCGGAGTGCGGTTAAAGAACTCACCGACCATTTCACGCACTAGTAACGTTCGTGTGGAACCGCCAACCATCACAACTTCTTGCACTTCACTGGCTTCAACCTGCGCATCTTTCAGTGCACGGCGACAAGACAGAAGTGTTTTTTTCACTAGCGGTTGAATCAATGTTTCGAATTCTGCGCGTGTCACCGTACCTTGCCAATTGAGCAGCGAGACATCAACGGCCTCTTGATCTGAAAAAGCAATTTTGGTTCGAGTGGCCACATTAAGGGCTACGCGGTAATCATGACTGGAAAGGCGTGTGGTTATCCCGGCTTTGTCGATCAGATAATCAGCGAGCAAGTGATCGAAATCATCGCCGCCCAACGCAGAATCACCGCCCGTCGCCAATACCTCAAAGACGCCTTTAGAGAGGCGGAGAATTGAGATATCAAAAGTACCGCCACCAAGATCGTAAACCGCGATCACGCCTTCTTGCCCGGAGTCCAAACCGTACGCAATCGCGGCGGCGGTTGGCTCATTGAGCAAACGTAGCACATGCAGACCAGCCAGTTTTGCCGCATCTTTTGTGCCCGCGCGTTGCGCATCATCAAAGTAGGCTGGCACAGTAATGACAACGCCAGCCAATTCGCCACCAAGGCTTTGTTCTGCGCGTTGACCAAGTGAGCGCAGAATATCTGCCGAAACTTCAATTGGGTTCTTGTTCCCCATTGCAGTGCGCAGTACTGGCAATCCATTGTCACTGGCTTGCATCTCATAAGGTAAGTGGGGGTAACGCGTTTGGATGTCGGATAAAGAGCGTCCAATCAAGCGTTTAACGGAAATAATGGTGTTTTCCGGATCCGACTCAGCTTGAGCGGCGGCGTCATAGCCTACTTCGATTTTGTCACTCGAGTAGTTCACAATCGAAGGCAATAGGCTTCGACCTTGCTCATCTTTTAATGTCTTGGCTTGGCCGCTTTGTACCGAAGCCACCAGAGAGTTGGTTGTACCTAAATCAATACCCGCCGCGAGTTTGTGCTCATGGGGAGCAGAACTCTGGCCAGGCTCTGCAATTTGAAGTAATGCCATGATGGATCCTTGTTACTCACTAGCCGAGGAGGTTATCTTCGACTCGCTCAATTTCGTGTTTTAATTTCGCAATGAATTTGAGTTTTCTGACGCTGTCCGCTGCTTCTATCCAGCGTTGTTCATCCAGTTGCTGCTGCATACTCTCTAACTGCTGCTGATGCATGCGGCTGACTTTCGCATCGAAGTCAAACAGCGCCGTCTCCACATCGCCACTCTGGCTCATTTCTTCTAGCTCTTCACGCAGCTCCATTTGCTCCATGAGAAACATCGGATCCTGCATCGTCTGCTGCTCCGAGCGGATGTCCACCCCTTGCTGTTGCAGAATATACTCCGCCCGGCTGATGGGATTTTTTAGCACGTGGTAAGCGTCATTGATCTCAGAAGCTTTCTGTACCGCCATTAAACGATCACGCTCAGAACCACTGGCAAAGTTGTCTGGATGAAAACGCTTCTGGAGTTCACGGAACTGTGAAGAAAGAAGGCTACCATCCAGATTAAACTGAATTGGTAGCCCAAATAATTCAAAGTAATTCATTAAGAATTCTGTCCTTGGTCGTCAATCGGTAGGGACATGCCCTACCCATATCATCAATTAAACGTTAAAGCTCTCACCACAACCACACTCGCCTTTTGCGTTCGGGTTGTTGAACTCGAAACCTTCGTTGAGCCCTTCCTTAACATAATCAAGTTCGGTGCCATCTAGGTAAACGAGGCTTTTCTTGTCAATGATCACTTTGACACCAGAATGCTCAAATACTTCATCTTCTTCATTGAGATCATCGACAAACTCGAGCACATACGCCATACCAGAGCAACCTGTCGTTTTCACACCTAAGCGCAAGCCGATGCCTTTACCTCGGTTTTCTAAGAAGGTTCTTACGCGGCTTGCCGCTGTCTCTGTCATTGTGATGGCCATACTGCACCTTAGTTTTTTTATTTGACGATGATAATGGGAGAGCGAGCCTCCCATTGTAACTTATTGTTGGTGTTTTTTCTTATAGTCAGCAACGGCTGCTTTAATGGCGTCTTCCGCCAAAATAGAGCAGTGTACTTTTACCGGTGGAAGCTCGAGCTCCTCAGCAATTTCCGCATTCTTAATCGCGGCGGCTTCATCGATGCTCTTACCTTTTACCCACTCGGTGACGAGAGAGCTAGACGCAATCGCGCTACCACAACCGTAAGTCTTGAATTTCGCGTCTTCAATAATGCCCTCTGGGGTCACTTTGATTTGCAGTTTCATTACGTCACCACACGCTGGTGCGCCAACCATGCCGCTACCAACCGATGGATCTTCTTTATCAAACGAACCAACGTTACGTGGGTTTTCGTAGTGATCAATTACTTTTTCGCTGTATGCCATGATATTTACCTCGAATCCTCTATCTCATTCCCTGGGGAAACCTATCTATTAGTGGTGCGCCCACTCAACAGTGCTTAGGTCGACCCCTTCCTTGTACATATCCCATAGAGGAGACATGTCACGTAGCTTGTTTACCGCTACGCGAATTTGTTCAATTGCGTAATCAATTTCTTCTTCAGTGGTGAAACGACCAAATGAGAAGCGAATTGAGCTGTGTGCCAGTTCATCATCTAAACCGAGAGCGCGCAGTACATAAGATGGCTCAAGGCTGGCAGAGGTACACGCACTGCCTGAAGACACCGCAAGATCTTTCAGCGACATAAGCAAAGATTCACCTTCTACAAACGCGAAGCTGATGTTTAGGTTTTGTGGTACACGTTGCTCTAAGTCACCATTGATGGTCACGGCTTCTAAGTCTTTCACACCATTGAGTAGACGCTCACGCAATGCCAAAGCATGGTCGTGATCTTTCTGCATCTCTTCCTTTGCGATACGGAAGGCTTCGCCCATACCGACAATCTGATGTGTTGCCAGTGTGCCAGAACGGAATCCGCGTTCATGACCACCACCGTGCATTTGCGCTTCTAGACGAATACGAGGCTTACGACGGACGTACAAGGCGCCAATGCCTTTAGGACCGTACGCTTTGTGTGCTGAAAGAGAAATCAGATCAACTTTCATCTCTTGAACATCGATAGGCACTTTACCCGCAGACTGCGCTGCATCGACGTGGAAAACAATCTTGCGCTCACGACACAACTCACCAATAGAGGCGATATCTTGAATCACACCGATTTCGTTGTTCACATGCATGATAGATACAAGAACCGTGTCGTCACGCATCGCCGCTTCAAGCTTCTTCATATCGATGATGCCATTTGATTCTGGCTCTAGGTATGTCACCTCAAAGCCTTCACGCTCTAATTGACGGCAAGGATCAAGAACCGCTTTGTGCTCGGTTTTGCACGTAATGATATGTTTGCCTTTCTTCTCGTAGAAGTGGGCAGCGCCTTTGATAGCAAGGTTGTCAGATTCAGTCGCGCCTGACGTAAAGACGACTTCACGAGGATCGGCATTGAGCAAATCTGCAATGTTTTCACGGGCTGTGTCTACCGCCTCTTCAGCCTGCCAACCGTAACGGTGTGAACGTGATGCAGGGTTGCCAAACGTACCGTCCATTGTCATGTACTGAACCATTTTTTCAGCAACACGTGGATCAACTGGGCAAGTCGCTGAATAATCTAAATAAATCGGCAGTTTCATTCTCTACTCCAATGTAACAGGCAGACCGCTTAAGAGCGGACGTTGACACCGATGGGTGCGGTGCTTGTATTTTTGTTGGTAAACCCATGGTTGACAGCAAGATCGATATCTTGACGGTCTGAAATTTCTAATACTTCATTGTCATTCATCAACTCACCGAGTGTGATGTTGTTGAGGAAATCACTAATTCGAGAACTCAAGTCACGCCATAGCGTATGAGTTAGGCAGCGAGTACCACCTTGGCAGTCACCTTTACCATTGCATTTCGTCGCATCGACCGACTCATCGACCGCTGCGATAACAGTACCAATAGCAATAGTATTCGCTTCTGCACCAAGACGGTAACCACCACCAGGGCCACGTACACTCGCCACTAGGCCAGCTTTACGTAGCTTAGAAAACAGTTGCTCTAAGTAAGACAAGGAGATGCCTTGACGCTCAGAAATGTCCGCAAGCGGCACTGGATTTTGTTGTGAGTGCAGAGCCACATCTAACATGGCTGTCACTGCGTATCTTCCTTTAGATGTAAGTCTCATATAACACCATATCCACATCGTTTATGTGGTAGGAAGTTTTTCATACTTGACCAAAATGGTCAAGTATTTAATTGACTAATTTACTCAGGTATTCATCCCTAAGCTTATTGTGGTTTTACCCTTTGGAAAGCTGCTTCTCGATAGCGCTCAACATACCGCGTAAAATATTGAGCTCTTGGGCCTCTGGCCTCGCTCGATTGAACAACCGGCGAACCTTGTTCATCACTTTACCGGGCTGCTGCTGATTTATAAACTGGGTCTCGGTCGCGACTTTTTCAAGGTGCTCAAAGAACATTTCCAACTCTTTATGCTTGGGGTATTCAGCTTCAGATGGGGCATATTGCGCTTGTTCTGCATCGAGATAAGCCACTCGGACTTCGTAGCTGAGGGTTTGCACTGCCATAGCGAGGTTGAGAGAGCTGTACTCGGGGTTAGCAGGTATGCACACATGATAGTGACACGTTTGCAACTCCTCGTTAGTTAGCCCAGTTCGTTCTCGCCCAAAGACGAGCGCTACAGGTGCCTGCTGCCCTTCAACGACAAATTTTTTGCCGCACTCTCTTGGTGTCAACATCGGCCATTCAAGAGTTCTGGAGCGGGCACTCGAACCTACCACAAGCACACACTCTTTTACTGCCTCTTCTAAGGTGCTGACCACTTCGGCGTTCAACGCAATGTCCGATGCCCCCGACGCCAACGCAATCGCTTGTTCATCAACTTCACATTGAGGATCGACCAACACCATGTTGGATAAGCCCATGACTTTCATCGCACGCGCTGCAGAACCAATATTGCCCGAATGTGAGGTGCCAACTAAGACAACCTTAACGTTATTTAACATCAAACCGTACCAAGATAAAAACCGCTGCGAGATATTAACATATACCTGAGTAAAATGGTCAGACCCTTAAGAGCATAAAAGTTAAGAGTTCAAAAAATAACCACTTCCATTTATCGAGCAATCTGATATACTCCCGCCCGTTTTTTCTGTTCTTTAACATCCGTTGGGAAATTAGTATGCATCCAATGCTTAATATCGCTATTCGTGCTGCACGAAAAGCTGGCAACCATATTGCTAAATCTTTAGAAAATGCTGAGAAGATCGAATCAACTCAGAAAGGCACGAACGACTTTGTCACTAACGTCGACAAAGAAGCAGAAACTATCATTATCGATACCATCAAGGCTTCATACCCAGAGCACTGCATTGTTGCAGAAGAAAATGGGGTTATTGAAGGTAAAGATAAAGACGTACAATGGATCATCGACCCACTGGATGGCACCACAAACTTTGTGAAAGGTTTGCCTCATTTCTGCGTTTCTATCGCTGTTCGTTTTAAAGGTAAAACGGAAGTAGCGTGTGTTTACGATCCTATGCTTAATGAACTGTTTACAGCGCAACGTGGCGCAGGTGCACAGCTCAACAATGCGCGCATCCGTGTTAAACAGCTAAAAGATCTACAAGGTACTGTGCTTGCGACGGGTTTCCCATTCAAGCAAAAACAGCACTCTGAATCTTACCTAAAAATCCTTTCAGCGCTCTTTGTTGACTGTTCAGACTTCCGTCGCACTGGCTCAGCTGCGTTGGACCTATGCTACATGGCTGCCGGCCGCGTAGACGGTTACTTCGAGCTAGGACTGAAACCTTGGGACATCGCTGCAGGTGAACTGATTGCTCGTGAAGCTGGCGCAATCGTGACAGACTTTGCAGGCGGCACAGAGTACATGAAGTCAGGCAACGTTGTGGCATCAAGCGCACGTGGCGTGAAAGGTATGCTTAAGCACATCCGTGAAAATGGTAACGAAGCTATCCTGAAGTAACCGAAGCGTCACCCTATTTCTAGCCCACTCCTCGAGTGGGCTTTTTTGTATCTAACGATAGATATCCCCATCGGCATGCTGGTTAAAGGCAATATCGCTTTTAGCAAGCTTGGCTTTCCGAACGCTAGTTATCGATATTTCGTGACGTGTTGGTTTGTGAAAAATTCGAAAACGAGAGTCCATAATAAAGATACTAGAGAGACGGGGCTTGCTCTATAGGCTCGAGCACCCGATACGCGACGATTTGGAATAGGGATAATCCGCTGCTCTGAGGACAGTCACAACCACGAGGTTTTATAGATACAAAAAGGCTCTAGTCTTTCGACTAGAGCCTTAGATATGGCAGGGGTGGAGAGATTCGAACTCCCAACACGCGGATTTGGAATCCGCTGCTCTGCCAATTGGAGCTACACCCCTAAAAAATAGGTTCAAATTGTTTGTGGAAGAGAGATTCGAACTCCCAACACGCGCCTTCTCGAGGACTTTGGGGAATCCGCTGCTCTGCCAATTGGAGCTACACCCCTATCTTCGTGTTTATCGAGACGACTCTCATATAAGTGGCGGAGTGGACGGGACTCGAACCCGCGACCCCCGGCGTGACAGGCCGGTATTCTAACCAACTGAACTACCACTCCGCAGTGGTCTATTTAAAGTCTTATCTCAATCGTGCTTTAAATAGATAATGTTCAAAGCCTGGCGATGTCCTACTCTCACATGGGGAAGCCCCACACTACCATCGGCGCTAATTCGTTTCACTTCTGAGTTCGGCATGGAATCAGGTGGGTCCAAATCGCTATGGTCGCCAAGCAAATTTTGTTTAAGTTTTTAGAAGTTAGTGCCTAGTGCCTAGACCCTAGTTCCTAGAACTTAATAATTCGGAAAGCTGTGTTTATCGTTTCTAGCTACTAGGAACTAGGCACTCGTCTCTTTTATTCACACAATCAAGTTTCGTTCTTGCTTTGAGTCCATCAAAACCCTTTGGGTGTTGTATGGTTAAGCCTCACGGGCAATTAGTACAGGTTAGCTCAACGCCTCACAGCGCTTACACACCCTGCCTATCAACGTTCTAGTCTCGAACAACCCTTAAGGGCACTTAAAGTGCCAGGGAAGACTCATCTCAGGGCTCGCTTCCCGCTTAGATGCTTTCAGCGGTTATCGATTCCGAACTTAGCTACCGGGCAATGCGATTGGCATCACAACCCGAACACCAGAGGTTCGTCCACTCCGGTCCTCTCGTACTAGGAGCAGCCCCCTTCAATCTTCCAACGCCCACGGCAGATAGGGACCGAACTGTCTCACGACGTTCTAAACCCAGCTCGCGTACCACTTTAAATGGCGAACAGCCATACCCTTGGGACCGACTTCAGCCCCAGGATGTGATGAGCCGACATCGAGGTGCCAAACACCGCCGTCGATATGAACTCTTGGGCGGTATCAGCCTGTTATCCCCGGAGTACCTTTTATCCGTTGAGCGATGGCCCTTCCATTCAGAACCACCGGATCACTATGACCTGCTTTCGCACCTGCTCGAATTGTCATTCTCGCAGTCAAGCGGGCTTATGCCATTGCACTAACCTCACGATGTCCAACCGTGATTAGCCCACCTTCGTGCTCCTCCGTTACTCTTTGGGAGGAGACCGCCCCAGTCAAACTACCCACCAGGCACTGTCCTCACCCCGGATAACGGGGCTAAGTTAGAACATCAAACATACAAGGGTGGTATTTCAAGGTCGGCTCCACAGATACTGGCGTACCTGCTTCAAAGCCTCCCACCTATCCTACACATGTAGGCTCAAT